>CAVQAA010000020.1:0-130480 GCA_963710335.1 uncultured Spirochaetota bacterium | reverse complement strand
CGCGGCCTCCCTTTCAGCCGCGGACCTTTCCCAGCCCCGCTACGACCACGTTGTCATTATAATAGAAGAAAACCACTCGGCTGCCGAGGTAGCTGAGGCCCCCTACATCTCCGACCTTGCGGCCCGGGGAATGGTCTTTTCGCGGTCCTTCGCCGTAGCTCACCCCAGCCAGCCCAACTACATTGCCCTTTTCTGCGGCTCCACGCACGACATTCGCGATGACTGGCGCCACGATATTGCTGGACCCAATCTCGCCATGTCCCTCGCCGCGGCAGGGCTCACTTTTGCCGGCTACAGCGAGGACCTGCCAACGACGGGCTTTCGCGGTGACCGGGCCAACGGCTACGTGCGCAAGCATAACCCGTGGGCCAGCTTCACGAACGTACCGGACGCTGTGAACCGGCCGCTGTCTGACTTCCCGGTCGGGAGCTTCGCTGACCTCCCCACTGTTTGCTTTGTCGTCCCCAACCTGCGCAACGACATGCACGACGGCTCAGTGGCCCAGGGCGACCAGTGGCTGCGAGCGCACGTGGAAAACTACGCCCGCTGGGCGGTGCTTCACAACAGCCTTTTGATAGTCACCTTTGACGAGGGGCCGGGCTCGCGGGCGCCCGCGGATACACCCATAGCCACGATCATGGTCGGCGCACGCGTACGCGCAGGCCTCTCAGATCAAGAAATCACCCATTATTCCGTCCTGCGCCTGATCGAGGATTTCTACGGCCTTCCGTACATCGGGGAAGACGGTCAGGCCGCGAGAATCACGGGAATATGGAACTGAGAACGCCGGCGCCCGCTCGCTCGCCCGCAAGCCTGCCCGCACGCCCGCTGGCCGGCCTGACCGCAAGCCTGGCCGCGGTCCTGGTACTGGTCTCCGCAGGCTCCTGGGCGCAGGGCGCCGCCATCTTCCCGGCTCCCGGCAGTGAGAGCACGGGCCAGCATGAGATGGAGGCATTCGCAACGGCATACCCGGATCGCATCGGCCAGGCCGTGCAGCGTGACGATGACTGGGCAGTGCAGCTTGACGGCCAGTGGTTCTTCTGGGCCCACGGCCGCATTCTTCCAGAGTCCAAGCGCGCGGACTGGGAAGGCTACGCCAGGTTTCGCTTCTATCCCTATCCCCTGGGCGGCCTTCCTCCCCTGCCCCAGCTTGACGCGCAGACCGCGGCCAGGCTGGAGAAAGCGCTGAAAGAAGCCAGGGCGCATCCGCCGCGCAGGTCGGAGGATTTCCTGGAGCGCCTGTACAACGCGGCATCCCGTCGGGAGACAGAGAGCAACATCGTCACCGTGGATTTCCTGGGGTTTCCAGTCCGGGTCCACCAGCGCATTGCGGAAGCGCTTTCCAGAGTGGCCGCGGAGTGCGCCGCTCTTCGCCTGAAAGACCCGGAGGCGGCATCATTCTTTGCCGGCCTTTCCGAGGTGGACGGGTTCAACTACCGCGACGTTGCCGGCACGGCCACGCGCAGCTATCACGGCTACGGGCTTGCCCTGGACCTCATTCCCAGAAGCTATGGCGGGAAAGCCGCTTACTGGCGATGGGTAATGGAGAATACCCAGCAGTGGTGGACCACGCCGTACCTGGCGCGCTGGATGGTTCCCCTCTCCGTCGTCGAAGCTTTCGAGAAGCAAGGCTTCGTGTGGGGAGGCAAATGGCTTTTCTTTGATACCATGCATTTCGAATACAGGCCGGAGATCTTCATCCTGGCCAGGGAACGGGAGGGCTCATGAGGCCTGACCAACCGCTCGCCCATGGCAACGCAGCCCCCCGGGTCAGCAAGGGCGTGGTTCTTTTTGTAACGTCCATGGCTTCGTTCCTGACCCCGTTCATGGGGTCTTCCATCAACATCGCCCTTCCGACAATCGGCAGGGAGTTCAACGCCGGCGCCTTCGGATTGAGCTGGATCTCGACGGCATACCTGCTTGCAGCGGCCATGTTCCTGGTGCCCGTGGGAAGGCTTGCCGACCTGCACGGACGCAGGCGCGTCTTCCTGGCCGGGATGGCGGGCTACACTTTCGTGTCCCTTCTCTGCGGCCTGGCGACATCCGAGGGCATGCTGATTGTGTTCCGAGCGCTGCAAGGGACCGCGGACGCGCTCATGTTCGCCACCGCCACTGCAATCGTCACGTCCGTCTATCCCCCCGCGGAAAGAGGCCGGGCCCTTGGTGTCAACGTTGCCTCGGTGTACGCGGGGCTTGCCCTGGGGCCTTTCATCGGCGGGTTCATCACTCACTTCTTCGGCTGGCGAAGCATCTTTTACTTCACCACGGCGCTTGGCCTCATCGTCATTGCCCTGACCCTCTGGAAGATGAAGGACGAGTGGGCGGAAGCGGCCGGCCAGAAGATGGACTGGCCGGGCGCGGCGCTGTACTCCCTCACGCTCCTGGCAATCATGAACGGGTTCCGTCTGCTGCCGGAGCTTTCCGGCGCCATTGTCATGGCCGCGGGGATTGTGTGCCTGACAGGGTTCGTCCTGTGGGAGAGCCGCTCGCCGCACCCCGTCCTGGACATGGGCCTTTTCCGCGGAAACATGGTGTTCGGGATGTCGAACCTTTCAGCGCTCATCAACTACGCCGCCACGTTTGCCCTGACGTTTCTCATGAGCCTGTACCTCCAGTACATGAAAGGGCTGGACCCCCGCGCGGCCGGAGGAGTCCTTCTGGCGCAGCCAATCATCATGTCTGCCTTCTCTCCCATTGCCGGCAGGCTCTCCGACCGGATCGAGCCGCGGGTGATGGCGTCTCTAGGAATGGCCATGAGCACCGTGGGGCTTGTTCTTACGTCGTTCCTGGATTCCAGCTCGTCCCTGGCACACATCGTGATAGTGCTCATGCTCTGCGGCCTGGGGTTCGCGCTTTTCTCATCTCCCAATATGAGCGCCATCATGGGGTCAGTGGAGAGGAAGCATTACGGGGTGGCTTCCGCAACCACCAGCGCCATGCGCCTGATAGGCCAGATGCTGAGCATGGCCACGGCGGGAATGGTCATTGCGCTGTACATCGGGAAAGTTCAGATCACCGCGGAGAACCAGGCCGGATTCCTGGGCGCTTTCCGGACATCCTTCCTCATCTTTGCCGGCCTGTGCCTGGCGGGGATCTTCGCGTCGCTTGCGCGGGGTAAGCTGCACCGGCGCGCGGCGGTTCGGTCCTGATGGAATCCACCTTGGCGCCAAGCCAGCGACGCGCCTCAGTGATGACCGCGTCCGGGTCCGGCGCCGCCTCGTTCCACATCTCCACGGTAAACGGGCCCCTGAAATCGATCTCCTTGAGCGTACGGAACGCCAGCTCGAAATCCACGCACCCTTCGCCAAGCGGCACCCTGCGAAACTCCTGCGCCCGGGTGTCTTTCACGTGGATACCGACGATGTGCCTGCCTCCGGCCCTGAGCTCGCTCTGAACGTCCCTCCCAACGGCCGCCAGGTTGCCGATGTCGGGATACAGCTGGAACCACGGGCTGTCGACGCTGCGCACGAAGCATATCCCTTTTTCGATCGAATCGATGAACGGGCAGTCCACGTTCTCCAGGGCCAGCATCACGCAGGCGCTGCGCGCCCATTCGGCTGACTGCGCAATGCTTTCCCCATAAAGCGCCCGGGTCCGCTCAGTGGACTCTTCGTAGTAGACGTCATAACCGGCCACCTGGATGACCCGGATCCCGAGCTCCGCCGCAAGGTCGATTGCCTTCCGCATGATGGCCAGCCCACGCTCCCGTACGGGCTCCGACTGGCTGCCAAGGGCATACTTGCGGTGGGCGCTCAGGCACATGGTATCAATGGACGCCGGAGAGTCCGCCAGCACGCGGCGCATCTCCCGGCGGGGACCGCACGTCCATTCCAGGCGGGCAAGCCGCTCGTCGCTCTCATCCATTGAAAGCTCGATGAACTGGTAGCCCGCCCGCGCCGCGGAGGATAGCTTCTGGGCCCACGTGGACGCCTCGGGGAGCGCTTTCTCGTAGATCCCCCACCGCGCGGAGGAGCCCGGCCATGCCTCTTTCATTTCTTCCCTTGCCCGTAGTGGCGGAAAGACTCGACGGCTTCGGCGACCTGGTCCGGGGTGAGGCAGCGCGGCTTCCCCATGGCGCTGGCCGCGCAATAGGAGCGCGAGGCATCCTCCAGGTACACCGCCGCATACAACGCGTCCTTGAGCGTGGGGCCAACCGTGACGACCCCGTGGTTTCTCAGGATGACGGCCCGCTTGTCCCCGATGTACTGCACGGTCCTCACTCCCATGTCCAGGCTTGCGGCCGAGCTGTAGGGCGCCACGATGACGGACCCCAGGGTCGCGTTCACCAGGGTCGTGCAGAAAGCGGGAAGCTCATCCATGACCAGGCCCACCGCGGTGGCGTAAGGCTGGTGGGTGTGGATGATGGCGTTCACGCCGGGCATGTGGTTGAAGATATGCAGGAGCGCGACTGTGTCCACCGAAGGCCGGCGCTCTCCCTCTATGATCTTGCCCCGCGGATCCATGACCACCACGTCCGCGGGGACAAGGGTCTCATAGGACATGCCGGACGGCGTGACCAGGATCTGGCCGTCCATCCTCATGCTCACGTTGCCGCCGGAAAGACTGATGAGCCGGTAGCGGTCAAGGGCTATCCCGACATCGATGATCTGTTGTTTTTCCTTTTCGTGCACGACGTGTCTCCTTCTCACCCGCGCAGCGTGCCGGCCACCGCGTGGCTGACCTGCCTCAAGGCCGGGTAAAGCGATTTGTAGATCGGGAAAAGCTCCGCGTACCGGGCGGCAGCCGTCCGGTCCGGCTCCACGGTCCTGGCCTCCTTGCGCACGCGCTCGAACGCGTCCTTTTCGCTCCCGTAAAGGCCGACGCCGATGCCGGCCAGCATGGCCGCGCCCAGGGGACTTGCATCCTCGACGTCAGGAACAACGATGGGCTGCCCCATGACGTCCGCCTTGTTCTGCAGCCAGAAGCCGTTTCGCGCGGCTCCGCCGGCCACCACCAGCGTGTCCATCCCGAACCCGACGTTCCTCTTCATCTCCTGGATCATGTCCAGGAGCTGGAAGTCCAGCCCTTCCACCAGCGCCCGCAGCATGTCCCCGCGCGTGGCCGCGCCGCTCAGGCCGACAAAAGCGCCCATGGACTGCGTATCCACCACCGGGCATCCGGAGCCTCCCATGTGCGGCAAAAACATCACGCCCCGGCTTCCCACGGGCGAAGCGGCGGCCTCTTCCATGAGCGTTTCCCAGTCCGCGCATCCGCGCGCGGCCGCCTTGGCCCTGGCATCGGAGCCCATCTCCCTGCGGTACCACTCCAGCATTTCCGAGGAGACCGCCGCCGCCATGACGGAGTACATGTCGCGCGCCACGTGGCACTCCACCGTGGCCCCGATGCTTCGCAGCTCTGAAGTCAGGACCGGCCGGGGCATGGTTGCCTGTACCACTTCCCAGGTCCCGCTCACGTCAAGGAAGACGCCGGGGGAAAGCGCGCCGGCAGGCAGAGCGCCGCAGAGATAGTCATGGCCGCCAAGCACCACGGGCGTTCCCTCCGCCAGGCCGGTTGCCTCCGCGGCCGCTCGCGTCACTTCCCCAAGCACCGTGCCGCTGGGCAGGGGATCACATAACAGTCTCCCATCTATGCTGGAAAGCCCGAGCATCTCACGGGACCAGCGCCGGGAAGCCTGGTCGAAAAGCAGCGTGCAGGAAGCCATGCTGTAGTCGGTTGCCTCCCTGCCGCAGAGCATGAAATTGAGGAAGTCCTCGATGAGGAGCCACTTGTGCGTCCGCCGCAGCACCTGGGGCTCGTGCTCCGCCATCCAGAGAATGCGAAGCGCCGTGCTGAACGCCCACAGGTTGTTCCCGCCGATGGAAAAAGTCTTCTCCGTCCCAATGGTCTTTTCCCACCATTGCCTCTGCGGCTCCGTCCTGGGACAGAGCCAGCTGATGAACGGGTACAGCCAGGCCCCATGCTCGTCCACGGGAACCCCGTCCATGCCCATGCCCGTGACTGCCACCGCGGCGATGGCTCCCGGGTCATAGATCATCGCCACCGCCTCACGCACCGCGGCCGCGGCCCCGCTCCATATCTGCGCGGGGTCCCATACTGTCCAGGAAGGGTGCGCAACGTCGGGATGGACCCTCTGCGTGGGTCGTGATCCGGATGCAACGACGCTGCCCGCCAGGTCGTAGATGACGCTCTTCAGGCTGGTGGACCCCAGGTCGATGCCGGCGAGATACGGTCCTTTCTTGCCAGGCGTCATCTCCCGCGCCTCCTTACCACGCGCCGCGAAGCGCTTCGACGTATTTTTTGTACCGTCCGTACTTGTCCGCATAGACGTCCCGGTTTTCTTTCGCGGGCTCCACGGTGCGTGAAACGCGCACCATGGCCTGGACCGCCTCCGGAAACGACCCGAAGATGCCGACCGCCACGCCGGCGCACAGCGCCGCGCCCATGGCTCCCAGCTCCTGGCACGCGGTGAGCTCGATGGGCAGCTGCAGGATGTCGGCGAACATCCTGACCCAGACTTCAGACTTTGCCGCGCCCCCGGCCATCCTGGCGGCGCGCGCCGGTCCGCGGTGGCTCATGAGCCGGTCGATGTGCGTCTTGTGGGAAAAGACCACTCCCTCGTACACCGCCCGAAGCAGATGGGCTTTTCCATGCCACCCGTGCAGGCCAAGAAATCCCGCCGAGGCCGACGCGCCTTCGTTGCTTCCGTAGAGGAAGGGCAGGAAAAGGACATCCGAATCCGCGGGCCGCACGCCTTCCACCATCCCGTTCACAAGGCTGAAAACGGAGCATCCCTTTGCCTGCGCTTCCGCCTGGTCCCCCGTCATGAGCTCAGAGACGACCCATTCGAGATTGCTTGCCGACGTGGCGCTGGCTTCCGTGATGAGCCAGTACCCCGGCACGCAGTAGGCGCTGGTCATGAAGATGTCACGGTCCCGGACCGGCTGCCGGCTTATGTACTGGTTGATGCTCCAGGAGCCGGCAACCAGGCAGAGCCTCTCCGGGTCGGTGAGGCCGGAGGCTACGGCGCATGCGTCGATGTCGAAAAGCCCGCCGGCAACCGGCGTGCCTTCCGAAAGGCCGGTGGCCTCCGCGGCGGCCCGTGTCACTCTCCCGCAGATCTCCGAAGAGGCGCGCACGGAAGGCAGCTTACCGGCCAGGTCCGTCAGCCCGAAGGCCTGCAGCAGCTTGGGGTCCCAGCGCAGGTCGTGGACGTTCATGAGGTTGGTGCCCGAGGAATCCGTCACTTCGGCAAAAGCCTCCCCGGTGAGCCGGTAGCGGATATAGTCCTTGCACATGAGGACCCACCGCGCGCGCTCCAGGGTCCGCGGCTCGTGGTCCCTGAACCAGGCCAGCAGCGCGGGGGGCTGCGCGGCCCAGATGGACTGGCAGGTGCGGGGAAAGACCTTGTCGAACGTGCCGTCCGAATACCACTTCTGGACGTAGCGCGCTGCCCTGCTGTCGGCGGAGTTGATCCCGTCATGAGCGGACCTGCCGTCTGCGTCGATGAGGTACATGCCGTTCCCGTGGCCCGTCACCGCCACTCCCGCCACTGACCGGGGGTCCACCCCGGCTTTCTTCAGGACGTCATTGATCACGTGCACGTTGGCTGACCAGAGGCTGTCCATGTTCTTTTCCGCGTGCCCGGCGCAGGGGAAAAGCATCTCTGTTTTCTGGCTGGATATTGCGATCTCGGCGCCTCGCGTGTCGTACAGCGCCGCCTTTGTCACCGTGCCTCCGTTGTCGATTCCCATGAGGTAAGCGATCTTTCCCATGGCATCACTCCCCCATCATGGCGCGCGTCATGGAGACCCACCGCGCCAGACGGGACCTGTCTCCGTTTATTGTGTAGATGTCCCGGAAGCAGAACTCGAGGTTGCAGTCCCGCGCCGCCTCCAGCGTGCCGCGCACGTCTTTCTTCAGCAGCTCCCAGTCGGGGTTGGCGCCGCTGATGTAGGCGGGCGTGGGCTTTCGCGAGTAGACGTACTTCTTTCCCAGGAGCTCACCCATCCTGCCCGGGTGGCTCCATCCGGAGACGGAAACAGCACGCAGGTTCGGGATGGCTTTCTGGATGAGCGGGAACCGGTCATGCACCGCTTCGCAGCAGCCGTAATAGGTCAGGCCGAAAGGCCGGGTCACCTCGGCAATGCAGGGGAGAAAGAAGTCCTGGAACATTGCGGGAGACATAGGCGCGCTCTCCTGGGAGTCGGTCCAGCACCAGCAGTCCTGCAGCGTGGTCTGCCGACCGTTGCTTTCCGCCGCGGGCAGGTCCGAAACGAACCCGTAGCTGCCGGGGCACGGCATCCACGTGTCCGTGTTCGCATAGAGCAGGCCCTCTTTTTCCATGAACTTGAAATGCGCCTTCCTGTCGTCGCGGATGATCGCCATGATTTTGTGCAGGAGATCCGGGTTGTCGTACACCCACGTGAGCAGGTTGTCGTTGCCGATCAGCTTGAACAGGTCCATGGTCAGGCCGGCATAGAGGTTGCCCAGCCAGGGCCGGTAGCCGGGGTCGGGATTGAACGGGTCCCAGCCGCCCAGCAACACGGGAAGGATGTCGCCGAAGATGTCCTCCAGGAGCTCCTTCTGATGGACGCTCTCCCTCCTGTTGACGCACCGGGAGCGCTGGTGGAGCTTGCGCGCGTCCTTCTCCGACTGAACCGCGAAGTTGAAGGAGTACCCCACGTTGCTTCCGTCGGCAGCAACGGCGTGATGCGCCTGGATGGGAACGCCGTAGTCGGAGATGTCTATGGCCCAGGGAATGCGAAACCAGGGATCCACGACGATGTCGTCGCCGATCTCGTCCGCGTGCCGGACCGTTTCGTAGAGGGACTTTTCGATGTTGCGGGCAAAAGGGTCCACGCAGACAAGCTCGTCCGGGCCGATGTAGTCCGGGAGCATGCATGTCTCCACCAGGATCATCGGCTTTTCGGCCTTCAGGTCCTTCACGGCCTTCCACTGGCGGCGCCTTTGCGCCATCACGGGATTGGCCGCATGCTCCATCCAGCGCTCCGCAAGCCGCCGCAGCGACTGGACCTCCTTTTGCTGGACCATCCCATTATCTCTTTCTAGGCCGTTGCTTTTTCCCTGACCAGGAGGTGGTTCAGGACCACGGCAATGATGAGCACGCTGCCCTTGGCCATGGTCTGCCAGAATGCCGGTATGACGGTCATCAGGCCGGTTGTGACGCACATGATGATGACCGCGCCGACGATCGTTTTCGAAACCCACCCCTCGCCCCCGGAAAAGGCGGTCCCTCCCAGCAGGACGGCGATGATGCAGTCCAGCTCCATCCCGTCACCGGAGAGCGGATCCCCCAGGGACATGTAGCTTGCCCGGGCCAGGCCGGCAAGGGCGGCAAAAAGCCCGACGATGATGTACAGGAGCCACACCCATCGGATTGCGTTTATCCCGGAAAGCTCCGCCGCAATTCGGTTGCCGCCGATTGCCGCGGCGTATTTCCCGAGGACGGTCCTCCTCTGAACGATGACCAGGATGGCAATGACGGCCACGGCCACGTAGAACGCCCACGGGAGACCCAGCAGGACCTCCTTGCGGGCGTAGTCGTTTATCCACGCCGGCATGGGCCGGGACGCGCTCCCCTTGATGGCGGAAAGCCCGTCCGGAACGATCAGGAGCGCAATCCCCTTGAAGAGGTTCAAGGTCACCAGCGTGGCGATGACCGGGGTGATGCGCAGCTTCACGACGAGCAGCCCGTTGAGAAATCCGAACGCCACCCCCAGGGTCATGGTGAGGCCCAGCGCCAGCGCGAACGGGAACCCGTTGAGGATCATCAAGGCGAACACCACCGCGCTCAGGCTCATGGCGCTGCCCACGGACAGGTCGATGTATCCCGAGATCATCAGGAGCGTGAACGCCCCGCTCAGCGTCAGGATGGGGACGGCCGCGCGGAGCAGGTTGATGACGCTGTCCGGGCTGAGGAAGTGGCCCCGGCCGAACATCTCCACCTGGCCCAGCTTCACCACGCTGAAGACGATCACGATCAACACCAGGACCACGTAGATGTACAGCTTCTTGATGCTGGATCGCAGCGCGTTCGACCGTTCCATCTGAATCTGGAGTGACTCTTCCCGCACGGTTTTCATGGTCCGCTGCTCCTCTAGCCTTTCCTCTTGTCCAGGGCGAACCGCTGCGCAAGGATGGCAATGAAAGTGACGACGCCCTTGATGGTGAATTGCCAGTCGGGGGAGAGCAGAAGCCCGGTGGCTGAGGAGGTGACGACGGCAAGGATGATTGCGCCGACGAACATCCCCAGCACGGAGCCGAACCCGCCCGCAATGCTGACGCCCCCCAGGAGGGCAATGACCAGGGCGTCGAACTCGTATCCCGTTGCCCTGCTGGAGAACCCCGCTTTGAACTCGGACGCCAGGAGGATTCCCGTCACCCCGGCAAGCAGGGCGCTTGTCACGTAGAGAAGGGTGAGGTGCCTGCCCACCTTTATCCCCGACAGCCGCGCCGCCACGGCGTTTGCGCCGATCAGGTAGGTGCGCCTGCCGGTGACCGTCATCTTTTCGACGATGAACGCGACAATGACGAAGGCAATCATGATCAGGACCGCCACCTTGATGGAGGTGCCGTGGATGGTCGTGTTCCCCAGGATTCCGAACACGTCGGGGAGGCTGGTGTTGCGCTGGGCCCCAAGGGTGATGATCTGCGCCAGTCCGCGCGCAAGCATCATGGTTCCCAGGGTCACGATGATGGAAGGAACTTTCAGTCTCGCGATGAAAAACGCGTTGATGGCCCCTACTCCCATGGCCCCCAGGAGCGCCAGGAAGATCGCGACCCCATAGGGCAATCCCAGGCCGTTGGCCAGGGCGTTCTGCGAGACGTTGTACCCCTGGCAGAAATAGACGGAGAGCACGCCGCTCAACGCCACCACGCCTCCCACCGACATGTCGAAGTTGCCGGTGATGAGGAGGAACGTGACTCCAATGCCCAGGATGATGACGTACCAGTAGTTGGTGAACAGGTTGATGATGTTCTGCAGCAGGTAGAAGTTCGGCACCACCGTGCAGGCCGCGGCGAACAGGATCACCAGGACGCCGATCATGAACACGGTGATGAAAGACTCGTTGGTCATTCTCCTGGCAATCGTCTCTTTGCGCGGGTATCTGTCTTCCACGTTCATTCTCCCCCGGTGACGACGTGGATGATCCTCTCACTGTCCACATCGCAGCCATTGCGCAAGGTTTCCTTCACCCGCCCGTCGTACAGGAGGTAGATGGTGTCGCAGATGTTCATGATCTCGGGAAGCTCCGAGGAGAAAATCATGATGGATTTCCCCTCCTGGGAGAGACGCCGGATGATCCCGTAGATCTCGGATTTTGCCCCGACGTCGATGCCGCGCGTCGGCTCATCCAGCATGAGAAGGTCGGCGTCCGCGAAGAGGCACTTCGCGAAAACGACTTTCTGCTGGTTTCCCCCGGAGAGCTTGGACGCTTCCTTCTCCGTGCTGGAGGTGGCAATCCTCAGCTTGTCAATGGAATCCTGCGTGACGCGCCGCTCCTGCGAGGAATTGATGAAGCCCCTGCGGGATATCTTTTTCATGTTCATGACGGGCACGTTGCCGCGGATGGTAAGGATGGTGAAAAGCCCCTGTGATCTTCTTTCCTCCGGTACAAGGGCAATGCCTGCCTGGATTGCCTTGTCCGGTGAGGGCGGGAGCTTCCTTCCCTTGAAAAGGATCTCTCCCTCGTAGTCGTCCACCCCGTAGATGGCCCGGGCAAGCTCCGTCTTTCCCGCGCCCACCAGGCCGTAGAACCCGACGATCTCCCCCTCGTGAACATCGAAGGAGATGTCGGTCAGCTTATGGTTGGAGAGGTTTTTCACCTGGAGGATGGTATCCCGGCATTCCCCTTCCTTGGGGGTGTACTGCTCGAATACGGTCTTGCCGATCATCATCCTGATCAGCTCCGAGCGGTCTTTGATCTGCGCCACCGGCCGGGTATCGATGTGCCTGCCGTCCCGCATGACCGTCACGAAATCCCCGATCTCGAAAATCTCATCCAGGCGGTGGGAGATGTAGATGACCGTCACGTTCTTCTCCCGCAGCGCCTTGATGATCTTGAACAGCCGCGCAATCTCGCTTTCCGATATGGCTGCCGTCGGCTCGTCCATGATGATGATGTCGGATTCCGCCGCAACGGCCTTGGCAATCTCCACGATCTGCTTCTTCGCGACGCTCAAGGAGGACACCAGCTGCCGCGGCTTGATGGAAGGCTCCAGGCTGTTCATGACGCTGACCATGGCGTTCACCTTGTCGGTCCTGCGCAGGAAGCCAAGCGTTGTTTCCTCCATCCCCAGGGTGAGGTTCTCTTCCACCGTGAGCTGGTCCACCACGTTCAGCTCCTGGAACAGGGTGCTGATGCCGTTCTCCTTGGCTTCCTTGGGACTGTGGGGGTTGTACTCTTCACCGTTCAGGAGGATCCGTCCGCCGGACCTGAGCAGGGCCCCGGTGAGGATCTTGATCAGGGTGGACTTGCCCGCCCCGTTCTCCCCCACCAGGCAGTGAATGGTGTTTCTCTTGATGTCGAAACTGACGTTGTTGACTGCCCGCACGCTGGGGAAGTCTTTCACGAGGTCACGGATCTCCAGCACGTTGTCCGCCTGGTTCATGCTTCCTTCCCCCTGAAGGCGACGGGAGGAACGCCCGAAGGCCTCCCCCCGTCAATGCGCGTTACTGGACGTTGGTCCCGAACTGGTCGTTCAGCCAGGTCACCGCGTCGGCGCGAGGCATGGTCCAATAGGAGATGTCGTACGCCTTGTAGAAGAACTCCTTGGCCGGCTGCGACGTCATGCGCGTCTTGCCGTTGGAGACGTCCATGATCAGGTCGACGCGTCCGCGTGCCGTCTCCTTGGGCGGAAGGCCCATGGACAGCTTCAGCGAGCTGTTCGGATCATAGACTTCCTTCATTTCGACTTCGTCGAAGTCGACGCTGCAGACGATCTCGGTCAGCGGCTTGCCGTTTTCCATCTTGCCGCGGCCCGCCTGCGTGAGCGCCGCCATCGTTCCGACCGTCAGGTTGGACGCCTCGGAATAGATGAGGTTCACATCGGGGTGCTGGGTGACGAGGTCGAGGACGATCTGCTTGGCGACGTCAGCGCCCTTGCTGGCGTCCTGGCAGCCGAGGTTCGTGGCCTTGGGATCGATTGACAGCACGCCCTTTACGAAGGGGTCGGTGCGTCCCGACTTCACCTGGACGTGGTTCGGCCATCCGAGCTGCACCATGACGATCGGCTTATCGGGATGAGCGGCCTTCCACTGCTTGGCCATCTCCACGCCCATGGCGAAGCCGACGCCTGCTTCATCGCTTCGGGCGGTCGGGATGCCGGTATTCGCTATCGGGTTGAAGAACGAGGTCATGATGATCCCCTTCTTCAGGGCGGCATTGATGCCCGGGGTAGCCGCTTCCTCGTCCCAGATGTGCAGCGTGGCGGCGTCCATGCCCTGCGCCACGACCTGGTCGATATTCGCCGTCATGGTAGCGCTGTCGGACTTCCCATCGAACGCGTACACGTCGACGCCGTACTTTTCCTTGGCGTACTTCTTCGCCTCGGTGAACTGCGCCTGGTGGAACACGTTGCTCAGGTCGGACACGAAAAACGCGATCTTCTTGACCTGGTGGGGCTTCTCACCGTTGCCGTTCCCGAATGCCAGGGGAACGATCAGCGCAAGGGCGGCCAGCAGAATAATTGCCTTTTTCATTCTCAATTCCCTCCTCTGTGATTTTTGGTGAACCCTGGAAAGCACATTTTTCATCCCGACTTTCCCTTTTTGCTTTTTTCCCTCTGCTCTCCCGTCCTGTCCCTCCTCTCATTTTTGCTTTCCGCGGGGTTCATGCGCATTCGCATTCTGAACCCCCGTCCGGCAGTTGTCAAGAAAAATGTTTTTCTACATATCAAATGCTTCAAATCTCACACCCCTGGAACTGCTATCTTCACGTGCTTTTCTTCGGGGAACGTGTACACCGTGCAATCGTTCATGTAGGTGCGTTCGGGCAGCGTGATAAGGCAGCTCACCGCGTCGGCTCCAAGGGCGAACGGGGCGTGGTGCCAGACGCCGGGCCTCAGGCAGCAGATGGTGCCCCGGGGCACAAGAAAAACCTCCACCTGGTCGAACGGAAACTCCTTTTCCGGCACGGCGGGGGCAACGTGCATCAGGACATCCCCTTCCAGGGGAAGGACGATCTCACAGCATCCGTTGTGGTATTCCGATACGTCCACGACGAACGGCCGCTTCACCACCCGGCAGACCCCGAAGGATGCCACTGTTGTGACCCCGAGGCTGGACTGCACCATGTCGCGGTAGAACTCGATGGGCTCCGCGCCGATCCTTGGCCCCGTGGGGCTCACCATGTTCGCGTAGGCCCCGTACTTCGCGAACCCTTCAACGCTCAGCTTCTTCCAGGCTACCTGCTTCATCTCAGAACCCGCTCACGTCCTGCGCCAGGCCGTAGACCAGCATCTCAGGCACGCAGCCGCCACGGGAGAGCGCGCAGGTCTGGTACACCATGTCGGCGAAATGCTCAGGACGCACGGCAAGGTTTTCGTCCCACTCGAACTTCGCCACTCCCTGCGCCGCCTTTTGAAAGCCAGTGTTCGAGCCTCCCGGAACAAGGAGCGTCACCGCGATCCCGTGCGGCCGCAGCTCGGTATAGAGACACTTCGTGAAAGCGTTGACGCCGGCCTTTGCGGCGGAATACACGGCCCAGCCCGGCCAGGATCTGCGGTCGCAGGCGCTGGAGACGTTGATGATCTTGCCGTACCCCTGCTTCTTGAATTGCGGGGTGAAGGTGCGGCAGCTCATGATGGTGCTCATCAGGTTCAAATCGATGATCTTGCGGTTGATCGTGTCATCCATCTCTTCTATCGGGGCCACCTTGACCGCGCCGCCGGCATAGTTGATGAGGAAATCCACCCGGCCGAAGCCATCAACGCATTCCTTCAAGGCGCGCGCAAAGGTCTCCGGCTTCGTCGCGTCCGCCTTGAATGACACCACGCGGGACCCCGCGGCTTTGCACGCCGCGGCGGTGGCGGAAAGGGCGGCCTCATTGATGTCGAACATCACCAGGCTTGCCTTGTCTTTTTTCGCAAACAGCTCCGCGGTGGCCTTGGCGAACCCGGAGCCGACACCGGAAATGACTGCTACTTTTCCTTCCAACGATTCGCTCATTCACGCACCTCCATGCTCTTCATTTGATAGGAACGCTTATAGTGCTTGACACTATGACATATAAAATGGTATTTGTCAAATAGAATTTTAAATATCATATTGCCGTTCTACTGGAAGAATTAACGTAGCAGGTCAGGAGGTCCGAGAATGGCGGTGATGACTGGAAAGCAGCGCGTCGAGCTGGCGCTCAATCGCCAGGTGCCGGACCGTGTGCCTCATTTCGAGTGGAGCATCGACCGCCGGGTGCGGGAAGCGCTGCTGCCAGGGTGCCGGACGCTGAACGAGTTTGCCGTGAAAATGGGCCTGGACGCCGTTCTGGCTGAACCGGACTTCTCGAAAGAAAAGGTCGCCGAAGGCCGTTGGCTGACCGAATGGGGCTACACTGTCCAGGAGTCGGCTGAGGAGCACGCAGTCGAGGTGGCATCTCCCATCGGCACCCTGGAGGAGGCCACGCGGTACATACCCCCTGATCCACATGCCGCCGGGCGGTATGCAACCATTGAAAAGACTCTGGCGGACTACGGCAGGACACACGCTGTCATCGTGCATTTGAACGACGTATTCTCCATCCCGCGCGCCCTGCTGGGTTATGAAAACCTGCTCATGGCCATTGCCGCGGAGCCCGAGCTTGTATCCGCGCTCGTGGAGATCTCAGTGAGCGTGAACCTCGAAATGGCAAAAGAGATGGCGGCGCGCGGGGTGAAGATCGTGTACACGGGCGACGATTTTGCCGGTGACACGGGCCCGCTCATGTCGCCGGAGCATTTTCGCCGGCTTTTCTACCCCGGTCTGTGCCGCGTCATGAGGGGATACAAGAACCTGGGACTGCTGGTGATCAAGCACACGGACGGAATGATCTGGCCCATCATCGACATGATCGTGGACTCCGGCATCGACTGCCTGGATCCGCTGGACCCGATTGCCGGCATGGACCTGGGCAAGGTAAAGCGGGCATACGGCAGCCGTATCGCCCTGAAGGGCAACGTGGACTGCTCACACCTCATGACCCTCGGCTCCCCGCAGCAGGTTGCGGCTGCAACCCGGGAAGCCCTTTCCGTCGGAGCTCCGGGCGGGGGTTATATTCTATCCTCCAGCAATTCCATCCATTCGTCGGTGAAGCCGGAGAACTACATGGCCATGCTGAGCACGCTCCGGGAGCATGGCAGCTACTAGATGGCGGCCTTGCGCAGCTGGTTGGTGACCGGGTGGGAGAGCTTGTCCGCGAAGTAGTCCCCCGAATACCCGACGTCCTTGGACACCCGGTAGGCGCATTCCAGGACGAGCTGCTCGAAAATAGCCTTCCGACCGCCGCGGAACGTGCTCACAAGCCCTGAGACGCCAAGGCCGGCAATGACCTTGCCCTCCACATTGAATACCGGCGCCCCGATGCATCGGATCCCTTCGTTGTATTCCTCATTGTCGTAGCCCAGGCCGGTCTTCCGGACTTCTTCCAGCTGCTTCAACAGCTCCGTGCGGAGCACGATGGTGTTCGGCGTCAGCGACGGGAGCCGGGGCTGGATGATCTTTTTTACCTCGTCTTCCGGAAAGAAGGCCAGGACGACCTTGCCGTACGCGTTGGGATGATAGTGCACGAGCGCACCGGGCACGATGCGCAGGTAGTAGGAAACCTCGGGGCTGACCGTATCCAGCACCAGCATCATCCGTCCCTGGGGTATCTGCAGCTGGCAGGTCTCTTCCGTTTCCCTGCTCAGCCACTCGATGTGCGGCCGGGCGCGCTGGCGCAGCTCGAACCTGGTATACAGGCTCATCCCCAGGGAAAAAACCTTGGTGCTGAGCTGGTACCCGCTGGAAAGAGGATCCTGGATGGTATACTCCCTGTCCGTCAGCCGCTTGAGAATCCGGAACACCGAGTTGATGGGGATGTTCAAGCACCGGGAGAGCTCCGTTGCGCCGTAGGGCCGGGGATGAAGCGCCATGAACTCGATGATGTCCAGCGTCCTGTCCACGGCCGGTGCGGAATATGTGCGGATGGGGGTCTTGATGCGTGTGCGGTCTTTCATTGAGCGGATCCTGTTTGGAAAATTACATTCTACCGGTCAAAGAGTCAAGGCGTCCCCTGCCCGGTGTCCTCGTTGAGGTCGGACCAGCTCTCGCAGAGGATGAACTTCAGGCTGAGCGTCCCGTCCTCCTTGTAGCTGGCGCGAAGCCCGCCGCTGCCCAGCACGCCGGGCCTGCCATCAAGCTCCGTCAGCAGCCGCCTTCCCTCAGCGGTGAGCTCGTCATGTGTCGGGACGCGGTCCAGGTTGGCCCACGTCCATGCAAGGGATTCCATCACCCGGTGGACTCGATCGAAATCAAAGGTCGAAAGGACTTCCTCCACCTGCTGCTCAAATCTCGTTTTCGTGGTTGCCATGGCCGCTGCCTCCCTGCACGCGGGAAACTGTATGCGCAGAGCGCTTCGGGAGTCAACGTGCCGGGAAGCCGCGGCTCCCTTCAGGCGCCTCTTTCAGCAGATCTCCACGCGGTAGCCGGTGGAGAATGCGGAGCGCGGCTCCAGGCTGATGATGCCTTCCTTGTCGACGATGTTTCCGGAAGTGTCACTCATGTCCGGGATCCCGTGCCAGGGCTCGATGCAGAGAAACGGGGCGCGTCCCGGCTTTGACCAGACCCCGACGTACGGAACACCGTCAGTGATCACCTTCACCGCGCGGGAGTTCTGGCTGTTGGCAATGGCGAACTGGCGCGATGCCGGATGCTTGAAGATCATGATCCCGCGGTCGAAGACCGTCCGGGAAAGGCTGATGACCCTGCTGTTCTCGAAGGCTTCCTCCGTCTTTCCGGCCTCTATCACGCCGTCTTTGAAGAACCAGCGCTCCAGGCTCTCCTCCTGCTCGAAAAGCACGTAGTAGTTCTCCAGAACGCCGCCCGCAAACGGAACGACAAAGGCGGGATGGGAGCCGATGGAAAAGTACATGCGGCCGGTGCCCGTGTTCGCCACGTCATAGCGGACCGCGATCCCTGATCGGTCCAGAAAAAAGGAGACCGTCAGGCTGAAATCGAAGGGATACGCCTCCCGGGTCTTCGGGCTCGAGGTCAGGGTCAGCTCCGCGGAGTCTTCCCCCGTCCGTGTTACGGCGAACTCGCTCACCCTGGCGAACCCGTGGGACGGCAGCGTGTACTTCCTGCCTTCCCAGGAATACTCCCCGTTCTTCAGGCCGCCGATGATGGGAAACAGCACGGGCGCGGAGCCCGTCCACCACGCGGGGTCGCCGTTCCAGATATGCTCCTGGCCGGTTTCCAGCCGACAAAGGCTTTTCAGCTCCGCTCCCGTTTCGGAAATCCTGGCGCCCCACAGGCCATTGCGGATGGTGATCAATGCAAAGCCACCTTTTGTCCGCGCTCCACCTCGCTTCGCAGCCGGGCAATTGTCCCGGGGTAATCCCCGGCGCCAAAGAGCGCTGAGCCCACCACAAAGACATCAGCCCCGGCCGCCGCGAAATCGGAGATCGTGAGGACGTTGATTCCCCCGTCAGACTGCAGCAACGTGGAAAGCCCGCGGCGCGAAAGCAGCGCGCGCAGGGCGCGGATCTTGTCCAGCACCGCCGGCTGAAGCTCCTGCCCGCCGAACCCCGGGTTCACCGCGACAAGGAGAACGTAGTCCGCGAAGTCGAGGGACCAGTCCAGAAGGGAGAGCGGCGCGGACGGCCCCAGGGCAATGCCGGGATGAGCGCCGCAGCTTCTCACCAGCTGCAGGGACCGGTTCAGGTGCCGCACGGATTCCGCGTGCACGCTGATGTGGGTGGCCCCGGCTTCGGCGAACTCTTCTATGAACTGGTCAGGGTTTTCGATCATCAGGTGGGCATCGATGGGCAGATCGGTCACGCGACGGACGGCCGCCACGGTCATGGGCCCCATGGTGAGGTTGGGAACGAAGTGCCCGTCCATCACGTCGACGTGGATCCAGTCAGCGCCTGCTTTCTCCACGGCGGAAAGCTCGTCACCCAGGCGGGTGAAGTCTGCGGAAAGGATGGAAGGGGCGATCATTCAGTAACTGCCGGCCCCTTCAGCGCCGGTCACGATCGCAACGCTGGAAACGCATCCCAGCCTGCTGGCCCCGGCCCCGATAAAGGAGAGGGCGGTCTTGTAGGTACGCACCCCGCCGCTGGCCTTGACTCCCATATCGCGCCCTACGACGCGCCGCATCAGGCTCAGGTCCTCCACCGTTGCGCCGCCGCCAAGGAACCCCGTGCAGGTCTTCACGAAGTCCGCTCCGGCCTTTTTCGAAAGCTCGCAGGCCATGACCTTCTCATCCTGCGTCAGCAGCACGGTCTCGATGATCACCTTGAGCAGGGTGTTCCCGCGCGTTGCCCTGCGCACGGCGCGGATGTCCTCCTCCACTCCGTGGTAGTCGCCGGATTTCAAGAGCCCGACGTTGATCACCATGTCGATCTCCGAGGCCCCATCCGAAATGGCTTCACGGGTTTCGAACGCCTTTGAACGGCTGGTCATGGCGCCCAGCGGGAATCCCACCACGGAGCAGACCTTGACGCTCGAGCCCTGGAGCTTGCGGGCAACGTAGGCGACCCGGCTTGAGTTCACGCACACGCTGAAAAACTTGTACTGCAGGGCCTCCTGGCAGAGCTTTTCAAACGCCGCCGTGGAGGCCTCGGGACGCAGCATGGTGTGGTCGATGTACCGAGCGATGTCGGAAGGGGCCAGCGCCGGCACGGCAGCGGCGCTTGACGCCCCCGCCTGCACGCCCGGGCCGGAGGAGCCCATGCGCGCCACCACCTCTGCCACGATCTTTTCGATCAGCTGATTCTGTTCCATTACTCTGCAGAGCCTCCTCGCTCGATTGCCATGATCTTGTTCACCCGCACCATGTGCCTGCCGCCTGCAAACCGGGTGGAAAGCCACGTCTTTGCCATGTCGCAGAGCTGGCCGGCGTCGTGCAGCGGCCCGCCAAGAGTCAGCACGTTCGCGTTGTTGTGCTCCCGGCTGTTGATGACGGTACGGATATCATAACACATGGCGGCGCGGATCCCCTTGATCTTGTTCGCCGCAATACATGATCCAATGCCGGCGCCGTCCAGCAGGATTCCCCGCTCGCAGTCGCCGTTCACCACCCTGCGGCACACCGCCAGGGCGATGTCGGGGTAGTCCACCCTGTCGGATCCGAAACAACCCGCGTCCACGACCCGGTAGCCCGCGGTCTGCAGGTATGCCTTGAGTGTTTCCTTCTGGGCAACCGCGCCATGGTCGGACCCGATGGCCACGCTGCGCACTTCGGTCCCGTTCATTTCCCGTCCCCCGTGTCCACTCTGTCAACGATCCCGCAGATGGCCGTGCGGATGGTCACCGCCGACTCATCACCAATGACCGTCCGCGCGGAGCCTCCCTCATCCACCACAAGGACCAGGTCCCCGATTCCAGCCTGCACGCCGTCCACGGCCAGCAGGCTTCTGCCCCGGGGTTTCCCTTCCGGGTCCACCGGCTGCACCACCAGGATCTTCTGACCCCGGTAGTGCGGATGCTTCTCAGTGGCAACCACGTTCGCCGTCACCCGTGCAAGCGTCATGTGCCGACTCCTCCGCTCAGCGCGTCGACAATCCCGATGATGGCGGCATCCGCGGGGTTGAACCATCCGTTCGGGTTGGCCTGCGCGGCTTCCTTGCCCGCTTCGAAGAACACCAGGTCCCCTTCCCCTGCGCGCACCGTGTCAAAGGCAACAAGCGCGGGACCGGCGTCCCTGCCCGGTTTCATCCACCGGCTGCACCAGGAGGAGCTTCAACCCCTCGAAGCACTCCATTTTCTGCGTGCAGATCACTGTGCCGATCACGCGTCCCAGCTTCATATGATCCTGAAATAATCCACGAGCGTGCAGCGCCTCTCCCGGGTGAAAGTCCGCGCGCGGGTTATTCCTTCCCCCGTGGGGCTGGCGATGGTGAAGGAGGTGAACCCTGCTCCACCCTGCCCCAGCCCCGCGTAGCACGGCCCGTTCTTCACGAACAGGGAGCAGTTCATCACCTTGGCCATCCGGGACAGCTTTTCGATGTCGTGGGAGTGGATCATGGCCGTGTGCCGAAAGCCATGCTCCACCTGCACGGCAAAGTCGATTGCCTCATCCGCGCTTTTCATCCGGACCAGCGGCAGCACGGGCATCAGCTGTTCCGTCCAAACCAGGGGATGATTCCTGTCCACCTCCATGAGCAGAAGGCGAGTGTCCGCCGGCACCTCGATCCCCGCCAGCCCCGCGATTCGCGCGGCGTCCCTGCCCACCATTTCCTTGTTCGGCGCGCTTTCCAGCCCCGGGCCCCGAAACTCGGGTACCACCAGCCGGGTGACCGCCTGGATCTGCGGTCCTGAGAGCTCGAAAGCTCCGTTTGCGCACATCTCCTGCTTCAGGCGCCCGGCAATGCTTTCAACGGCCAGGACCTCTTTTTCGCAGATGCACACGACGTTGTTGTCGAAGCCGGCTCCCGCCACGATGTCGCGGCCCGCCTTTGCCATGTCCGCCGTCTGATCGACGACGCACGGCGGATTGCCCGGGCCGGCGCAGATGGCCTTCCTGCCGCTGCCCATGGCCGCCTTCACCACGCCCGGCCCGCCCGTGACCACCAGGATGGCCACTCCGGGATGCTTCATCAGCGCACCCGCGCTTTGGATCGTGGGGTCCGCCACGGCGCACAGGAGGTTCTGCGGCCCGCCCGCGCCCGCGATTGCTTCGTTGAGAAGCGCCACCAGCCGGTTGGAAATCCTCTTGGCATTCGGATGCACGTTGAAGACAACCGAATTGCCCGCCGCAATCATACCAATGGAATTGCTTGTAATCGTGGCAATCGGGTTGGTCACCGGGGTGATGGCTCCGATCACGCCGAACGGGGCCCGTTCGGTGATTGTCAGCCCGTGCTCGTCGGAGAACGCGGAGGGCTGCACATCCTCGAGCCCGGGGGTCTTGCCGGCTGCCAGCGCGTTCTTCACCTGCTTGTCGCGCAGGTTGCCCAGCCCGGTCTCGGACACCGCGTCACGGGAAAGCGACTCGTTGTTGGAGAGGACCGCCCGCCGCATCGCGTCGATGATTCGCGAGCGTGTATCAAGGGGAAGCGCAACCAGCTCACGCTGGGCCGCCGCGGCTGCCTTTACCGCGATGTCCACGTCAGCAAAGACGCCGCAGCCCAGCAGCGCCGGGATATCGGCGCCTCTCAGCACCTCCTCCACGATCCGCCGTATCTCCTCCGTCGCAGCCATCCCCTAGTCCTTCCTGCCGCGCTGGTCCACGTGGTCCACGATGGCCACCACCAGCGTGTCCATGGGCCGGTCCTCGGTGCGCATGGTCCAGCGGCAGGAGCTTCCTTGCGTGAGCAAAACCATCTGCCCCCTGTCCGCCCCCACCATGTCCAGGGCCACCAGGCATTCACCTCTTCCCGTGCCCCGCGGGTCGCACTCCTCCACCAGGAGCCATGTGGCCCCCGGGACACCGTCCGCCCTCCTGGTGGCAACCACTGTTCCGCTGACCCGCGCCAGGTTCATCAGGTTGCCTCTTCCGCTTTTCGATAGGTGACGGCCCCGTCTTTCTCTATGACGTCGACGATGGCAATGATCGTTGCATCGGACGGCTTGCCTTTGGTTGTGTCCGTCATGCGCGCGCTGGACCCTGTGACGTAGAATACGATCTCACCCGCGTTGGCCCCCACGCCGTCAATGCAGACAACGTAGTCGCCTTTGCCTTTCAGGCTGACCGCGTCCACTTTCTCCAGCAGGAGCAGGCGAAGCCCTTCCATCGAGTCAGGCTTGTGCGTCGAGACCACGGTGCCCTTCACTCGCGCCAGGACCATGGGGCCGGCTCCCTACTTCCTGCCTGGCCGGTGCAGGTTTCCGCGCCGCGGGCTGCCGTCCCAGGGGCAGCGCCGCATCCACGCCTTCATGCGGCCGCGGGATCACGTGCGTGCTCACGATCTCTCCCACCTTCTCCGCCGCGCGACTTCCCGCCTCAACGGCGGCCCGACAGGCCGCCACGTCCCCGCGCACGATTGCCGTCACGTACCCGCCGCCGATCTTCTCGAACCCGATCAGCTCCACCTTGGCCGCCTTCACCATCGCGTCGGCAGCTTCCACCATCGCGCTGAACCCCCGCGTCTCGATCATGCCCAGCGCGGCCCCCGCGCTATTCGCGGCCCCTGCGCTGTAGGTGTCGTTCTGGTTTTCCGCCATGCTGTTCCTTCCTTATATCCGGGCCGCATTCGCGGCAATCTCTCGACCGCTCAGGCCGCCCAGCCGTGACTCCACGACCTTGCGCGCCTCGATGACCTCCGCCTCTTCTCCGGCTATGTACACCCGGCCGAACGCTCCGAAGCCAAGCACCTCGATGATGTTGACCCTGGCCGTCTTCTCCGCCTCGTTGGCCGCGTAGTACGCGTAGCCGGCCGGCTCCACCTCCAGCACGTACAGCGTGTCACCGCGAAGCACCATGTTGCCGTGGCGCACCTTGTTGATCAGCTGCGCATGGTGGTCGGAGATGTTCTTGATCAGCTGGCTGGTCATTACCCGCGGCTTCAGCCGGTCCGCCTCGCTTTTCTTCAGCTCCTTCAGCACCGCTTCTCCCGCCATGCGCGCATCGCCCTGGCTGTCCGAGTGGACTTCCAGCAGCCCGTAGGCACGCTCCACGATCTGCAGCCCGGGGGTGACGTTCGTCGCCTTCAGCGCAATGTCGGTCAGCCGGTTGATTTCGATGCCCGGGGCAATCTCGATCACGCAGCAGGCCTGCCCGCCAATAGGGTAATAGCCCTTGGACACCGTGGCGATGAAGGAAGCGTTCTGCAGCTGCAGCGAATCCAGAAACACGTAGCTCCTCAGGTCGACTGCCATGGCCTACGCCTTCCTTTCCCCGCGGCCCAACGGCAGCGCCGCATCCACGCCCTGGTGCGGACGCGGGATCACGTGCGTGCTCACGATCTCTCCCACCTTCTCCGCCGCGCGGCTTCCCGCCTCAACGGCGGCCCGACAGGCCGCCACGTCCCCGCGCACGATTGCCGTCACGTACCCGCCGCCGATCTTCTCGAACCCGATCAGCTCCACCTTGGCCGCCTTCACCATCGCGTCGGCAGCTTCCACCATCGCGCTGAACCCCCGCGTCTCGATCATGCCCAGCGCGGCCCCCGCGCTATTCGCGGCCTCCGTGCTGAGGTGTCGTTCATGGCTTTCCATTCTTTCTCCCTTCTCATGCCGACTAATGCATCTCACGGCCGCCGGTGACGTTGAACGCCTGCCCCGTGCAGTAGTCTCCGTCAACGGTCAGGAACTTCACGAACGAAACCACGTCGTCGATCCTGCACAACCTTCCCAGCGGCACCTTGGAGGTGAACTGCTTCACCACGGCCTGCTCTTCCATTTTGAGGTTTTCCACGTAGCCCTTGCTTACCGATCCCCACACCCCGGTGTTCTCGACGATGCCGGGGCACAGGCAGTTGACCTTGATGTTTTCCTTGGCCAGCTCGAACGCCATTGCATGCGTGATCGAGATGACCGCCCCCTTGGCTCCGGAGTAGGCGGCCATGATGGCGGATCCGGTCTTGCCCGACTTGGACGCGAAATTGATGATGCGGCCGTCCTTCAGCTTCTTCATGGTCAGCAGGGCGGCCTGGGCGCACCACACCGAGCCGTTGATGTTGATCCTGTTCATCTTGTCCAGACGCTCCGGGGTGATCTCCGTGAACGGCTGCTGGTCCACGGCCCCGGCGACGTTTGCAAGGGCGAAGATGTCACCGAGGTTCTTTGCGATGTCGTCGAAACACGCCATGACCGCGCCGCGGTCGGTGATGTCCACCACGTACCCGCGAACGCAATGGCCGGCCTTCCCCAGGCGCTGCGCCTGCGTCACCACCTCGGGGTTCAGGTCGATCATTGCCACTTTTGCCCCCAGCCCCGCGTACATCTCAGCCACGCCAAGGCCAATGCTTTTGGCAGAGCCCGTCACGACGCACGTTTTTCCTTTCAAATCTACGCCCACAGCCGTTCCCTCCTGCGCCTCAGCGGCGCCTCATATCAGCATTCCGCCGGTGATATCGATCACGGTTCCCATGATGTTGAAGGACTTCTCCGACGCCAGGAAAGCAACCGTGTACCCTATCTCCACGGGCTGCGCGAACCTCCCGGACGGGATCCGCGCCTCGTACGCCCTCTTCAGCTCGGGGTCCGTCCACTTGTCCTCGTTGATCGGGGTGCGGACCATGCCCGGGGCAATCGCGTTCGCCCGGATCCCGTGAGGCAGCAGCTCACGGGCAAGCGTCTTTGTCATCATGTTGATACCGGCCTTGGCGGAGGCGTAGTGGGCATGTCCCGCGGTGTTGTATGTGAGGCCGGACTTGGAGGAAAGGTTGATGATGCTCCCCTTGATCCCCGCCTCCACCATGTGCTTCGCCACGCGCTTGGAGAGAAGGAACGGGCCGTTGAGGTTGATCCTGATGACCTTCTCCCAGTTGCTGTCCGGCATATCGAGGATGTCCTCGGTGGGCCAGATCCCGGCATTATTGACCAGGATGTCGATGTGGCCGTACGCCTCAACCACGTCCTTGACCATGGCGTCGAGGTCTTCCGCCTTGGAAACGTCTGCGTAGAACGGGCGGCAGTCGGATCCATATTTCCGGGAGAGCTCGGCGGCGAACGCAGCCACGTCGTCTTTCCCGACGATCCAGTTGACGGCGACATTGACGCCTTCCTGCGCCAGGGCTTCGCAGATGCCCGCCCCGATGCCTGTCCCGCCCCCCGTCACTATGGCCACTTTCCCTTTCAGACCAAGGTCCATGGAAATTTCCCTCCACACAACTGTATATAGCGCTATATATAATAGGAAGAGCGATTTGTCAATAGTTATTTTCAGTTTTTTCTCGGGTGACCGGAAACGGTGGGAGTAGTATCGCTATATAGCGCATTGCTCGCAACTTGTTACTGTAAGCTTATTTTATGCAATTAGTTACAGCGTATATTGCCATATTGACATTTATCCTGGTAATATATATAGCGATGAAGGGATCACGATGAAGACAGGATCCGCGGCGGAAAGAGGCCGAGCTTGAAACAGAGAGTGCCCCGTTCTACAGTGGCACACGGCGGAACGCATATGTCCACGGAACCTGTTGATTCCAATCGTTACCTGTATGAGCAGATCTACAGCGAGCTGAAAGAGGAGATACTTTCCGGCAAGTACAGGAAAGGTGACTGGTTTCCGCCAGAGCGGGTGTTGAAGGACCGGTTCGAGACCACGCACCTGACGGTCAGGAACGCCCTGGCAAAGCTCGTGCTCGAAGGCTACATCGAGCGGTACAGCGGGAAGGGAACCCTTGTCATCTATGAACGGGGCCGGCCTTCCTCACCGCGAAAGCTCCTGAGCTTCCCCTGGGCTCACGTCATCTGCGAAAGCCTGGACGAAGCGAACGCTTCTCTCCTTGAGCTCCTGGAGGCTCAGCTTAAAAAAGTTCCCCTGCCGGTCCGCTTTTCCTGCCACCATGGTGACGTGCTCCTGGCCCAAAGCATGTACCGGGAGGCACAGGGCAGCGGCGCCCTGGTGATCCTCCAGCCCGCGGGATCCATGGAGTCCCCGGGACCGTCGGGCACATCGTTTCAGAATACAATCATCATCCGAAACACGGTGAGCGGCGCTCCCTGCCCGCAAGTGGTCGTGGATGAGGCGGAAGGCGCTCGGACGGCGGTTCGCTACCTGCGGGATCTCGGACATGTCAGGATCGCCCTTCTCAGCGCTGCCAACGTGAGCCCGGCGTTCCATCAGGGCTTCGTCGACGGGCTGTCAGCCGGCGGCCAGCCCGAAGGATCCGGCTTTGTGGAATCATGCGCCCCGGGCGTGCAAGGCGGCGACCAGGCCGCCCGTACCATAGCCGCAAAAGAGCCCGGGTGCCGCGCTTTTCTCTGCGCGTCAGACCTGACTGCGGCCGGTGCGGTCAACGGCCTGCGCAAAGCCGGGCTGAGCCCCGGCGCCGACTGCGCCGTGGTGGGCTGCGGAAACACAGCGCTGGCCCGGGCAATAGAGCTGACATCGATCGATCCCGGATTCGAACGCCTTGCGGAGAGAGTCCTTGCGTCGGTCATGGAGGGGATGAGCCGCGGCACTTTTGCCGGAGATGTCTTTCAGATCACCCCGGAATTGCACATCCGCTCCAGTTCGGTTTCGGTTCCATCCCCTCCATAGATCGTCCACAGATCTCCCTTGACTTTCATATCCAAGCTCATTATTCTCGACTCGAAACTAATTTTAGCTTCATATGAAGGAATTCTGACATCTCCAGGAGGACCACAATGGCGCGGGAAAGCATTGGAATAATCAGCGGCAAGCCCAAGATTGCAGCAGGGCTGTTCTGGGCGGATTACGGCGAGCTGGGGGCGCAGGTCAAAGAGCTCACAGCGGGGGGAGTCGACTGGATCCACCTGGAAATGCGGGACGGGGTCTACATGGATTTCTCGGCGCCACGAGGCGGGATCGACATCCTGGAGGGGATCCGACCGCACACGGATCTGGAGATAGAAGTCCAGCTCCAGATGATGAGGCCGGACCAGGAGCTGTTCCGCATGCTCAAGCAGGCCGGCGCCAACCTGATCAGCCTGCCCATCGAGACGACCAACGAGATGCTCATCCAGAACATCACCTACATCAAGGAGACCCTGGAGCTGAAAGTCGGAGTCTGGGCATGGCAGGGCCTGCCCGCCGTGTTCTTCGAGCAGTACATCCCGTTCGTCGACATCATTGAGTACGAGAGCCGGGCGCCTTTCTGGAAGCCCGCGGTGCCGGGCAAGAGCCCGCACACCATCGATCCCATCGTGGTTGCCACCGTCAAGAGAATGCATGACATGCTGGTGGAGGCGGGGCGGGAGAAGAAGGTGGACCTCATGGAAGACGGCGGGCTCAACGCGGGAAACGTGAAGCAGTTCGTGGATGTCGGCATGACCGTGGGTGAGTTCTCCTCCCCGTTCTTCAAGGGCCCGGACGGCAGGTATCGGGCAGGCACGGGGGACATCACGAAGGCGGTGAAGCGGGTCCGCGCCGCGTTGGATGAGGCGGCGGGGAAAGGCGCAAAGTGAAAGTCGTTGTCATCGGCGCCAAGGGGATGCTGGGGAGCGAGCTGTGCCAGGCCCTCTCCCCGTCGCACCAGGTGGTCCCCTGGGACATCGACGAGATCGACATCACAAACCGCGCTGCCACGCTGGACAAGCTTTCGAGCCTGAAGCCTGACTTCATCCTGAACACAGCCGCCGTTGTGGACGTGGAGGTCTGCGAAAAGCAGCCCGACACCGCCTGGAAAGTGAATGCCGTCGGGTCCCAGAACCTGGCCCTTGCCGCCCGGGCGATCGGCTGCGACTACCTGCTCATCTCCACCGACTATGTGTTCGACGGCGCTGCGCATGAAGACTACGACGAGTTTGCCTCCCCCAACCCCGTCAACCAGTACGGCAAGTCCAAGCTTGCCGGGGAGAAGCTGGCAACCGGCATCTGGCCCCGGACGTACATCGTTCGAACGGCGTGGCTGTTCGGGCACCGGCCGAAAAACTACGTGGACCGCGTCCTGACGGCTGCGGACAAGGATGGCGTGGTCCGCATGCCGGAGGACCAGCTTGAATCCCCGACATACACGATCCACCTGGCGCAGGCAGTCCGTGACCTCATACCCACCGGCGCTTATGGCACGTACAACCTGACAAGCATCGGCTCATGCACGCGCCTGGAGTTTGCCCGCTACGTGCTGTCGGCGGCCGGCCGCTCCGTGCCGCTGGAAAAACTGGATGCGGGAAAGCTCACGCGCGTTGCCCGCCGGCCGGCGCGCACGGTCCTGGACTGCCGCCTCTATCAGCTCGTCACCGGTCACCGGCTTCCCGGTTGGAAGGCCGGCGTCGATGAATACTTGTCGAAGGCCCGCTCGTAGGGTTTCATAGCGCTATGGAAACACTCGGCATCGGGTTGGTGGGGTACGGGTACATCGGGAGGGTCCATACCCTTTCCTACCATGAGCTTCCCCTCTACTACCCTGGCGCTCTCCCCACGCTCTCCCTGGCCGCGGTCTGCACCTCGCGCGCCGAAACGGCGCGCGCCGCGGCGGAGGAAGGCGGATACGCGTCGTGGTTCACGGACGTCGGGGAGCTGGTTCGCAACAAGAGCGTGTCCGTTGTGGACTGCTCGACGCCCAACCACCAGCATCGCCAGACCCTGCTGGCCGCCTTTGCGGCAGGCAAGCATGTCTACTGCGAGAAGCCGCTCGCGTTGAACGGCGCCGAGGCCCGCGAGATTGCGCGGGAAGCGCTTGCGGCGGGCGTGTCCGTTGGAATGACGTTCAACTTCCGCTTCGTCCCCGCCCTCATGCGCGCCAAGCAGATCATTGCCGACGGGCAGCTGGGAGAGGTCTACAGCTTCCGCGCCGAATACTTCCACAGCGGTTACGTGGATCCTCAGAGGCCGCTGGTCTGGAGGATGAAGCAGGAGCTTTCGGGAGGAGGCGCCCTGGTGGACCTGGGCGCGCATGTGATCGACCTTGTCCGCCACCTGCTGGCTGAGATCGAATCCGTGCGAGCGGTGACAAAGATCTATGTCCCCCGGAGGCCCATCGAGCCGGGATCGAAAACCCTGGGAGAGGTGACCGTGGATGACGCGGCATGGCTGGAGGTTCGCCTGGCAGGCGGGAGCCTTGGAACAATCGAGGTCTCCCGGTATGCAACGGGAAGCCTGGATGACTTGAACCTGGAGATCTACGGAAGCAAGGGCGCCCTGAAGTTCAGCCTGATGGACGCCAACTGGCTGTACTGGTTCGACGCCACGAAGTCAGGAGGGTTCCTGGGCGGAGACAGGGGCTGGACCCGGCTGGAGACAGTGCAGCACTACAAAGGAGCTGCTGTTCCACCCGCGCGCTCAATCCTGGGCTGGACCCGCGCCCATGCCGAATGCCAGTACGCTTTTCTGCGGGCCGTGGCGGACGGGAAAAAGCCCGAGCCGGGCATTGAGGACGGATTACGGACGCAGCTGGTGCTGGACGCGGCATATGCTTCGGCAAAATCTGACCAGTGGGTCAAGGTGGCAAGCGCGTAGGCGTCCGATACCGTGGCAAAGCCGTCAGAGTCAGGCGATAATCACCCTGACTCCGTTCTCTTCCAGGTAGGTTTTGTCTTCCGGCGGAATTCCATCATCCGTTATGAGGAAGCGCACGTCGCTGGGACGGAAAAGGTTGGTCAGGTGGACTTTCCCGAACTTGCTTGAATCCGTGACAACGAAAACCTCGGCGCCCTTCTCCACGATGTACGCGGATATCTCGGCCCGCATCATGTCGGTGCTGGTGAAGCCGGCCTCCCGCGTGAACCCGTCCACGCCGATGAAGGCCTTGGTGAAGTTGATGTTGTCAAGGCAGAGCTTTGCCAGCTTCCCGACAAGGCTTTCGCTTTCGTGCTGGTACAGGCCGCCCAGCAGGATGATGGACGCATGCTCGTTTTTCTTCAGCTGCCGGGCAATGAAGACGTTGGAAGTGATGATGGTGACCCCTTCCCGCTTGCCCAGCTCCTTGACCAGGATTGCGTTGGTGGACCCGGATTCGATGAGGATGGACTCCCCTTCCTTGACGAACCCCGCGGCAGCCCGCGCAATCCTTTGCTTCTTCTCGTAGTTGACCACGAGGCGCTTGGAGATGTCGTCAGCGCTCTCCAGAACGGCGCCCCCGTGTACGCGCTTGAGAAACCCCTCATCCTCGAGGTGAGTCAGGTCCTGCCGGATGGTCACCGCGGAGACGTGCAGGACCCTGGCCAGGTCCCGAACGGAGGTCGTGCCGTTCCCGTTCAAAGAATCTATGATGCGCCGCTGCCTTTTGTTCATTGCTTCTCCAACAGTAGCGCGGCTGCCCCGATTACGCCAGCATCCTGCCCCAGCTTCGAGGGCACGATCTCCACCGGGTCGAAAAGCATCTCCCGCGCGGTTTCGGTGAACTTCTGCCGTATCCTGTCCAGGAAGAACGCCCCCCAGCTCATGAGGCCGCCGCCAAGGACAAAGACGTCGGGGTTGAAAACCTGAAAAAGGTTGTACAGCCCTATCCCCGTGTAGTCCGCGTATTCCAGAACGACTGCACGGGAGAGCTCGTCATCCATCAGGAGCCCTTCCCCCAGCGCCTTTCCGTCTATGGCTTCCCATTCGCGCTCGGAAAGCGAAAGCTTCGTCCTGACCCCCTGCTCTCTTTTTTTCCGAACCACCTGGGGAAGGGCGAGCCCGCTTGCATGCGCCATCCAGCAACCGTGGTTGCCGCAGCCGCAGACCTGGTCGCTCTGCGTGTTGACGATCATGTGTCCCACTTCGCCGGCTGTGCCCGTCATCCCCCGGTAGAGCCGGCCGTTCAGGACGATGCCGGCGCCGATTCCCGTGCTCAGCGTCACGAAAATCATGGATTCTCCGAATCCCGCCCCTGCTCCGAAACGATACTCCGCAAGGCCCTGGGCGTTTGCATCGTTGTCCACGACCACGCGCGTGGGGAAGTATTCCTGGATGGAGCCGCGAAGGGGGAAGTTCTTGATCTTGAAGCCCTTGTAGTTGGATGAGGTGATGGTGACGCCGTCACGAAACCGCAGGTGCCCGGCGAACCCCAATCCGATTCCTTCGATGTCCTTTGCCGTCAGGCCGCCGCGCTTGAGGAGCGCGCTTACAACGTCCCGGATCCGGCGCACCACTTCCAGCTCGTCCTTGCCGGCGTGATCGAAGACCACCTCACGGTCAACGAGCTTGCCTTCGGTGGTCATCAGGCACGCGGCCAGCTTTGTTCCCCCCAGATCGACTCCGCAAAGAAGCTTCTCCGGCTTTTTCGTCACAGCCGGTGCTCCGTGCGGGCAATGATGTCATTCTGGGTCTCCGGCGCCAGCATGGTGAAGAGAGCGGAATAGCCTGCCACCCGCACCACCAGGTCGCGGTAGCTCTCCGGGTCTTTCTGGGCATTGAGCAGGGTCTGCCGGGAGACGATGTTGTACTGCACGTGCCAGCCCTTGAGATCATCGAAGAAAGTCCGAAGCAGGGCGGCCAGCTTTTTCTTGTCCGCTTCCGTGCGCAGCGCTTCCGGGGACAGCTTCTGGTTCAGGAGCACCCCGCCGCAGATCCTTTCCGTGGGCAGCTTCGCCACGGACTTGAACACGGCGGTCGGCCCCAGGGTGTCGGTCCCCGAGGACGGAGAGCACCCCTCCGCCAGGGGCGTGAAGGCCTTGCGGCCATCCGGAGTCGCGGGCGCCACCGAGCCCGAAGGCACGTTGGCGGAAATGCTTGACGTCCCCGCGTAATACGTGCCGCCGATGGGGCCCCTTCCGTAGCGGGTGTTGTGGTACCGGGAAAGCTCGTCGATGAAGACCGTGTACGCGTCCCGCAGGAGCAGGTCCACCGAGTCATCATCGTTTCCATATTTGGGCGCATGATTCAGCAGGAGCTGGCGGATCTTCTCTCCCTGCGGGCCCTCGAAGTTGCCGGCCAGCGCTTCCATCAGCTCGGCCTTGCCGATCCTCTTCTCCTGGAAGACCAGCTTGCGGATTGCCGCAAGGGAGTTTCCCAGGTTGGCAATCCCCACCTGGAGGCCGGAGATGAAATCGTACTTCGCCCCGCCCTCCTTCAAGGTCTTCCCTCGTTCAATGCAGTCGTCCACGAACGCGGAGCACAGGATGTCCGGGACATTTTCCTCCAGCGCAGTGTCCACGGCAGTATCGATGGCAACGGTGGCCCCGGTATAGAAGCGGACCTGCGTGCGCCAGGCTTCCATCACCTCTTCAAACGTCGCGAAGTCTTCCAGGCGGCCCGTTCCCGGGCAGTATGTCTTTCCCGACGTGCTGTCATATCCGTTACTGAGCGCGGCAAGCAGTACCCTGGGGAGGTTGAGGAAGCTCATGCCCGTGCATCGATAGCCCCATTTGCCGGGAACCGCCACCTCGATGCACCCAATGGCCGAATAATCGAAAGCGTCCTCTTTCTGGACGCCCTGCTTCACCAGGGCAGGGATGACGATCTCATCGTTTTTGAAAGCGGGCATGCCAAAGCCCTTTTCGATGACACGGATGCACGCGGACAGGAAATCATCCTTCAGCCCCCGGTGGTAGCGCACGGACAGGTTCGGCTGGGGCAGGCGCAGGTTGCCCACCGATTCCAGGATGAGGAAGCTGAGCCTGTTCACGGCATCCCTGCCGTCCCGCGTCTGTCCGCCGATGGTCACGTTCTGGTACAGCGGGCTGCCGGCGGAGAACCTGGTGTGCGACCAGGACCTGATCTTGTTGATCGAGAAAATCTTCAACCAGGTGCTTTCCAGGAGCTCGCGGGTGAAATCCTCGCTGAGCCGCCCGGCCGCAATGTCGCGGGCAAAGAAGGGATGCAAGTACTGGTCCGCGCGGCCGAGGGAGACGGAATGCCCGTTGCTCTCGATCTGGAGCACGAGCTGGATGAAAAAAGTGAGCTGCAGCGCCTGGTAGAAGTCCTCCGGGGGAGCCTCGGCAATGAGGCCGCAGTTGGATGCAATCCTGTCCAGCTCCGCTTTCCGCGCGGGATCACGCTCGGTGCCGCTCATGAGCAGCGCAAGCTCCTGGAACCGGCGGATGAAGGCAGTCAATCCGCCAAGTGAGATCTCCACGGCCCGGTAGAACTGATCCCGCTTGAGGTCCGCCCAGTCCGAGAGGTCCAGCCGCGCGCGCTTCTCCGCAACGAGGCCGCGGTAGCCCGCAAGGCCTTTGGACAGGATCTTCTGGAAGTTCACGGCGATGTGGCCGTCACCGGACGTGAGGTTCCCTTCGGCCCGGATGATCTCCGCGTCGTGGATCTCTTTCATCAGGGGGGGAAGCAAGGCCGTCCCTTTTTCGAAAAGGGTCCTGCCCTGCCACCACGGACAGATCTTTCGCAGCTCGGCCTTGGCCTGCTCTGTCGGATAAAAAGCATCACCGGGCCGGGTGGCAAAGGCTTCCAGCTCGTTCAGGATCCAGCCCACCGCGTACTCGGGGAAGATGGGCGCCGCGCGCGGCCTCGAAGACTGGTTGCCGACAACGAGCTCCCCGTCGTCGATATAAATGCTCATCGTGCGCAGCGTCGCATCCAGCGCAAGGGCCCGCGTGACGATGAGAGGCTTGTCCTGGTTTTCCTGGTAGACCTCCGTATATATCCTGGCCCGCTCTGTGCACACTGTCGGCCTGGTCTTCAAGAGCCGATCTCTTTGAGCGGCAATTCGTTCCGTCACAACGGGCCTTGTCTCAATGGCCTCCACCTCATCCTCCTATGATTGCTTCCAACCCCCTGCCCCGGGCAAGGCTTACATACTCATCAACGTTTCCCGCCGGCTCTGCCTTGGTCAGGAAACGATACTCTCGTCCCAGAAGACTGTATTTGCCGACACCCAGCGTGTGAAAGGGAAGAAAATGAATGGACTGAACATTCGAAAGCCCGGATGCCAGGTCCACGATGTCGCTGATCTCGGACACGGTGTCGTTGAACCCCGGGATGAGCGGGACGCGCACGGTCACGCGGGCGCGGGAGCCTTCAAGCTTTCTGAGGTTTTTCATGATGAGCGAAAGACTTCCGCCAGTGCCGGCTTTCAGCTTCGCGGAATCCGCATGCTTGATGTCCACCAGGAACTCCTGGACTCGGGGAAGGCTCGGCTCGATGGCGCTCCAGGGGACATTCAGGGTCGTCTCCACAGCGGCCGTGACGCCGATCCCTTCCAGGGCATGGAGCAGCTCGAGCAGGAACGCAGGCTGGTCGTACGGCTCTCCGCCGGAGAGCGTAACGCCGCCATTGCTTCTTGCATAAAAGGGAAGATCTTTCTCGACCTCCCGCACGATTTCCTGGATGCTCTTTTCCTCTCCAACGACCGCCAGTGCTCCGGAGGGACAGACGTCCCTGAGCTTCCCGACATCGCGAATCGTCTCCCGGTGGAACACGGGCGCACCGTTCACGACACTCACCTCGCCGTCGCTTGCGGCGCGCAAGCATTCGAGGCAGCCGATGCACTTCCTCTGGTCCCAGGAGATCTCCTGGCGGGGGGATTGGCTTTCGGGATTCTCGCACCAGGGGCAGCGCATGGAACAACCCTTGAAGAAGACTATCGTGCGGATGCCCGCGCCGTCGTGAGTGGAGAATCGTTGAATATTGAAAATCATCTTCTTTGTCCGCAGGGACTAAGTCTTACGAGTGAAATATGATTTTATTGCGATTAATAGGATCTGTCAACCCTTCTCACGCCATTTCAATCACGCCCTTGATGTACCCAGGGGTCTTCCCGACCATGCACTCAAGCCCTTCCTGGACTCGCGACAGCGGAAAGCGATGAGTCACGAGCTTCTGCATGGGGAAAATGCCGCGCTCCAGCGCATACATCCCGCGTCGAAGGTCCTCCATGGGGTCAAGGGAATACGAGGGGTGAGCGGAAAGGATCTCAGCGCCAACCGTCGTCCAGTTTCGAAGCGTGAAGGTGCCGGGCTGGCCGTGCCATCCCGCAAGGACGTAGCGCGGCCGTCCACCCCGGCGGAGGGTTTTTGCCGCAAGCTCGGCGGGCGCGGGAAGGCCGACCACCTCCACGGCGACATCGACGCCATGCCCCCGGGTGAGGTCCTTCACCTGGTCAAGGAAACCCGGGGCATCGCTTCGAAGAGCGTGCGTGGCGCCCATCTCCCGGGCAAGCTTCAGCCTCTCATCGTTGATGTCCGCGACGATGAGGAGCCCCGCCGAGCTTCCCGCCAGAGCAGCTGCCACCAGCAGGCCCATGAAGCCCGCACCCATGATAAGAACCGAGTCCCCGAACTGCGGGCTTGCGGCCCGGGCAATCGTGGAGATGCATTTCAGCGGCTCCCCCAGGGCCAGCTCGGAGGGGATTGTCGCAGCAACGGGCACGGCGAGCTTCGGGTCAGCGACGCAATAGGTGGCGAACGCCCTCAAGTGCGCAAAGAGGCCGGTCACCCGGTCGCCGGGCTTGAATCCGGTGACTTTCTTCCCGACGCGCTCGATGATTCCGACAGGCTCATGCCCCAGCCTCTGGGGAATGGTCCCGATGATGCCCTTGAAGTAGCTGCCGTCGTACTGACATAACCCGCAATGCGTGACCCGCACCAGCATTTCGTTGTCCGCGCAATCGATGTCCTCTTCCTTCAAGGCAACCTGGCGGGGCCCGATGAGCTCCGCATATTGTGTCTTCACTCTGCCTCCCCTTCTGGGCCGAGGATATTTCCACGATGCCAGCCGGTCAATACTATTCGGATTCATGAAACAGTACGCAATCGGCATCGACGTGGGCGGGACCAAGATAGCGGCGGGGCTTGTCGACCGGCAAGGCAAGATCCTGAAGCGGCTCGTCACGCACGCTCACACCGAAAAGCATCCTCCCGCCGTCATCGCCTGCATCCTTGATGCGTACAGCGCTCTTGTGCGTGACAGCGGTGTCACCGAGGAAGAGCTTGCGGGGCTTTGCGTCGGGTTTGGCGGCACGGTCAATGGCCACACCGGTACTGTCTACATCAGCTCGAACCTCCCCGCGTGGGACCACTTCCCCCTGCGGGATCATCTGCAGGAGCGCATCCGCGTCCCCGTGGTCGTGGAGAACGACACGAATCTTTGCGCCCTTGGCGAACATGGTTTCGGAGCGGGAGCAGGCGTGCGCAACATGTGCTACGTCACACTGAGCACGGGGCTCGGCCTGGGAATCATCGTAGACAACGAGCTGTACATGGGGCACACGGGAACCGCGGGTGAGATCGGCCACGCGGTGGTACACATTGACGGGGGCCAATGCACGTGCGGGAAAAAAGGCTGTCTCATGGCATATGCCAGCGCGGTCGGAATATCCCGCATGGCCTATGAGGAGATCGAGTCGGGGAAACAGACGCTCCTGCGTGAGCGCATACCGGCCGACGGAGGCCGGTTTCGGGGTGAGGACGTCGCGGAGCTGGCTCGTCGGGGAGACAAGGCCTCCCGGAGAATACTGGAGACGGCCGGCTACTACCTGGGTGTCGGGCTCTCATGGATCCTCCAGATCCTCAACCCGGAGCTGATCGTGGTTGGCGGCGGGCTTATGAGGATAGAATCCGTCATCCTGGAAGCGGCGCGCAAAGGCCTCAGCGAGAATGCGCAACCCCAGCTGGTGGACCTCGTGAAGGTGGTGCCTTGGACACTGGGCGACGACCTGGGGATCATAGGCGCTTCCGTGAAAGTCTTCGGAAAGCAAATATTGCTTGACAGGACCTGATTTCGTGTGGTAAAAATTATTTGTTGTGTTTGATAGAAGTGTGGAATCGATTCCACAATTAAAGATACGCGGCGCACGAATAAGCGAAGTTGCCAGGGAAGCTCAGGTTTCGATTTCAACAGTCTCCCGCGTGCTCAACAACTCCGGCTACGCCAGTCAGGCAGTCAGGGAAAGGGTACGAACCGCAGTCAAACGGCTGGGCTTTCGCCAGAACCGCATCGCCAGCAGCCTGCGAAAAAGAACATCAGGTTTTATTGGCCTGGTAATACCCGACATCTCCAACGAGTTTTTCGCCACCCTGGCCAAGTACATCGAGATCACCCTCCAGAAGTACAGCTACGGGCTTTTTCTCTGCAACACGGAAGAAAACAAGGTAAAAGAGCGCTTCTACCTGGAATCCCTATGTGACACCCAGGTTGAGGCAATAATCCTCACGACATCGCATCCTGAAACCGCACCGGACATCAATCACCGGGACCTCCCCATCGTGTTTGCCGACAGGCGTGTGGACCTGGCCCGGTTCCATGCAGGGGCCTGCGTGACAAGCGACAACTTCATGGGGGGCTATCTTGCCGGGAGCCGTCTGGTGAACTCCGGCGCGCAGAGGATCGTGGTGCTGCGCGACAGCCGGCATCTCTACGGGGTGGAACAGCGCCAGAACGGTTTTCTGAAAGCCACGCGTGAGCGCGGCGGAAAAAGCCTCTCGGTGTCCGTGGAGGAAACCGAGGTCTCGTCGTATGCGGCGGAGGCCGTTACGGAGCGCATTCTTTCGAAACGAAGCTTCGACGCGCTTTTCTGCACCAGCGACACCATTGCCTTCGGCGCCTTGCACGCCCTGCAGGCACGTGGCGTCGAAATCCCGGGGCAGGTCCAGGTGGTCGGCTTCGACGGAACCGAAATCGGGGCATTCTTCAATCCTCCCCTCTCCACCATCCGGCAGGACATGGAGAAGCTGGGAACGATCATCGGTGAGCACGCCGTGGCCCTCATCGAGAAGAAGAGCATTCCCGAGTACACGATCGTGCCGGTGGAGCTCGTGGAGAGGGCAACCACGCTCCCGTCGGCTGGAAATGAGCGTTAACCTACCAGGTCTTGGTAGATGAGTTTCGAGAGGAGGCTGTTTATGATCCACAGGATCTCGTGCGCAAAATGGCTGCTTCTAGCATCGGCGCTGATGCTGGGAGCCGTCGGGCTGGTTTTCGCCGGCGGGACAGGCGAGAAAGCCACACCAGCGGGGGGCGGCTCGTATGCCGTCGTTCTCAAGACCCTCGCAAACCCCTTCTGGGTGGCGATGAAGCAGGGGATCGAGGCCGAGGCCCAGAAACAGGGCGTGAAAGTCGACATCCTTGCCGCGCAGTCTGAGGACGACCTGCAGGGGCAGCTGAACATCTTCGAGGATCTCCTGGGCAAAAACTACAAGGGCATCGCGTTCGCTCCTATCTCCCCGGTGAACCTCATTCCCGCCGCTGCGCAGGCATACAAAAAGGGGATATTCCTCGTCAACATAGATGAGAAAGCTGATATGTCACAGCTGAAGGCAGCCGGCGCGAACGTCTTCGCGTTTGTCACAACGGACAACGTGAAAGTCGGCGCAAAAGGCGCAACCTTCATGGTCCAGCAGATCGGATCATCGGGTGGCAACGTGGCGATCATCGAGGGCAAGGCGGGCAACGCCTCAGGGGAAGCGCGCAAGCAGGGAGCATCCCAAGTGTTCTCCTCTACGTCGGGCTTCACCCTTGTAGGCAGCCAGCCGGCGGACTGGGATCGAACAAAGGCCCTTGACGTGGCAACGAACATGATCCAGCGTTTCCCGGACCTGAAAGGGATCTATTGCGCCAACGACACGATGGCACTGGGCGCCCAGCAGGCCGTGGAAAACGCGGGCAAGGCGGGCCAGATCATCGTGGTGGGAACCGACGGGATCCCTGAGGCTGTCCAGGAAGTCAAGGACGGCAAGATGGCCGCAACGGTGGCGCAGGACCCGGCCGAGGTGGGAGCGGAATCGCTTCGCCAGCTCATAAAAGCGGTTGCGGGCGGCAAGCAGATGGATCTCTCCGCGGACCCCGTCTTCGTGTCCGTGGAATCCAAGCTGATCACGAAGTAGCATCGGTCTGGTAGGTAACGCTTGCTTTATGGATGGAATGAACGGACAGATTCTGGTTGAGATGAAGGCCATCACAAAGGTCTTCCCCGGCGTCGTTGCGCTGCAGGACGTGGACCTCACGCTTCTGGCGGGAGAAGTCCACGTTGTGCTGGGTGAAAACGGGGCCGGGAAATCGACCCTCATGAAGGTGCTGAGCGGGGTGTACCACCCCACATCGGGTGCAATCACAGTGAAAGGACAGACGTATTCGGGGCTGGACCCACATCTGGCCCGGGAGCTCGGCATCTCGATCATTTACCAGGAGCTGAGCCTCGTGGACCAGATCTCCATCGGAGAGAACCTCTTCGTAGGGAACCTTCCCACGCGGCGCGTGCTCGGGTTCCCCATGGTGGATTTCAAATCGATCAACGCCGCCACGTCCCAGGCGCTGGGCAACCTGGGATGGGCGGTGGACCCCCGAACAATCGTGGGCGCGCTTCGGATTTCCGAGAAGCAGCTCATCGAAATTGCGCGGGCCCTGTCGGCAAAGGCCCGCATCCTTATCATGGACGAGCCCACATCGTCGCTCACAATCGAAGAAACGCGAAAGCTCTTCAGCATCATCAGAAGGTTGAAGGATGACGGCGTCGGGATCATCTATATCTCCCATAAGCTGGAAGAGATCAAGCAGATCGGGGACAGGGTCACGGTCCTCAAGGACGGCGCCCGGGTGGATACCCGTAACGTTGCCGACATCCAAGTGGAAGAGATGATCTCCATGATGGTTGGCCGCGAGCTCAAGAGCAAATACCTGCGGGAGATCAAGCACGCCTACTCTCATCGGGACGTCGTGTTCTCCGTGAAGAACCTCACGCGAGGCGATCGCAAAGTGGTCGATGTCAGCTTCGACGCCTACGAGGGGGAGATCCTCGGTTTTGCGGGGCTTGTTGGCGCCGGCAGGACCGAGTTGATGGAGGCCATCTTTCGGTCAGTGCCCGTGGACTCCGGAGAACTCATCCTCCGGGGCAGGACCCTGCGCCACAAAAACCCCTATGGTGCGCTCAGGGAAGGGATTGCGCTCTTGACGGAAAACCGCCGGGAAACGGGCGTGTTCGGGAACTTCGGGATACTGGAAAACATCGTCATACCGAAGTCCCTCAAGAGCTCAGGCCTCGGAGGCCTGTGGGGAATGATCAAGAGGTCCCTCGAGAAAGATGTTGCGACCCAGCAGGTGAAATCCTTGAGCATCAAGTGCGCATCCATCGAGCAGAACATCTCGGAGCTTTCGGGGGGAAACCAGCAGAAGGTCATCGTGGGCAAGTGGCTGGCCACCGGGCCCCAGGTCATCATCTTCGATGAGCCCACGAAGGGAATCGACGTGGGGGCCAAGGCGGAAATCTACGGCATCATGCATCGCCTGGCGCAGAGCGGGATCACCATCATCGTCGTGTCATCTGAGCTGCCCGAGCTCCTGTCCGTATGCGACCGTATCATTGTCTTCAACACGGGGAAGATCACCGCGGTCTTCACGAACGCGGAGGCCACCGAGGAAAAAATCGCATACGCGGCGACAGTCGCCACCGCGTGAGGAGGTTTTTTTCCCATGAAGCTCACCATGAACACCGTCTGGCAGCGCTACGGCACTTTCGGGATCCTCCTCCTCATCATCGTGCTGCTCAGCATTCTCTCCCCGCAGTATTTCATGACTGCAACGAACCTCACCCAGGTGGCCCTCCAGAGCTCCATCACCATCCTGATGGCAACCGGGGAGTTCTTCACCATCCTGATCGCCGGGATAGACCTCTCCATCGGCTCCATCATCGCCCTGACGGGGCTCGTGACAGCGAAACTCCTGGTTGCGGGCGTGCCCGTGGGGATAGCCATCCTGGCGGGGACCGTGCTCCTGGGCGCGCTTTTGGGGGCCATCAACGGCCTCCTGGTGAACGGGACCGGGCTTCACCCTTTCATCGTCACCCTGGGTACCCAGGCCATTTACCGCGGTTTCACGCTGGTGTTCTCCAACGCCCGGCCGGTGTTCGGATTTCCCACATCCTTCACCGGCGCGGTGGCCGGGTGGATCTGGAAGATACCCGTCCCCGTGATCATTGCAGCGCTGTTCGCGCTCCTCATGGCGTTCGTTACGCAGCGGACAAAGATAGGGCGCAACTTCTACGCCATCGGAGGAAACAGGAACTCAGCATTCTACTCTGGCATCAACGTCAAGCTGCACGTTCTCATCGTCTTCATCATCTCCGGCCTGGCCTCAGGCGTGGCGGGCATGGTGACGATTGCCCGGCTGGGCGCCGCCGAGCCGCTGGCCGGGGTCTCCTCCGAGCTGTACGCCATCGCCTCCGCCATCATCGGCGGGACCAGCTTCTTCGGCGGGGTGGGCAAGATCTTCGGTGTTGCCATGGGCGGGTTGATACTCGGGGTCATCAACAACGGCTTGAACATACTGACGGTCCCGACTTTCTACCAGCAGATCGTCACCGGAACGCTCATCATTGGAGCGGTCTTCATTGACAATCTCTTCGCCAGGAAAAGGCTCTGAGAGGGGGTCCTTACGATCCACGGCTATCGCTTTTCTCCGTCCCTTATGTGCATGAACCTCGCGAAGTTCCCCGAGCAGATCCGTTTCTTCAACGGGAGGGCGGATTGCCTGCACGTGGACATCATGGACGGGCACTACGTGCCTGCCCTTGCCCTGTCTCCTGATTTCATCGCGCAGGTGGCGCGGCTTGCCTCCGTCCCCATCGACGCGCACCTGATGATGGAAGAGCCGGCCCGGTTCATAGACCAGATGATGTCAGCGGGGGCCACCACCATCGTTTGTCACCCGGAGACCATCATGACGGAGGCGTTCCGGCTGCTCCAGCGGATGGAAGAGAAAGGCGTGCGCCTTGGCGTTGCCGTGAATCCCGAAACCAACATCGACACTGCCCGCTATTACCTGGAGTCGGCGGCCAAGGTCACCGTCATGACGGTTGACCCGGGCTTTGCCGGCCAGAAGTTCATCCCCTCGATGCTGGGGAAAATCGAGTTGCTGCGAAGCCTGAAGGAAAAGCAGGAGTACTCCTTTCAGATCGAAGTGGACGGCTCCTGCAACGCCCGCACCTTCCGGGACCTGGCGCACGCGGGCGCGGAAGTCTTTGTGGTCGGCAACTCAGGGCTCTTCAGCCTGGACCCCGACGTCTCGAAGGCATGGGAGAAAATGGAGGAGAGCTTCCTGCAGGCACTATGAGCAAGCGAGATGTCGTCATTGGAGTCGATATCGGGGGGACCCACCTCCGCCTGGGAATGGTGGACTCACGCTACGATCTGCTGGCCGTGGAAACACTGGACAGCGGGCTGATCAGCGACCCGCGCGAAGGGCCGGCCCGGCTCATGCGCCTGCTGGATGACCTGGTGACGGCCTGGTGCAAAGAGGATTTCCGCGTGGCGGCCTTTGCGCTGGGCTTCCCCTCCACCATCTCCAAAGACAGAAGGACGATAATCCAGACCCCCAACCTGCGGGGCTTTGACAACGTGGACATTACGGACATCTTAACGCGGCGCTACCACGTCCCGATTGTGCTGGAAAAGGACGTGAACCTGCTTCTCCGCCACGACATCGAGCTGCTATCCCTGGACAAGAGAGGCACAATCCTCGGGTTCTACGTCGGCACCGGGCTTGGCAACTCGATCTTCATGAACAACTCTTTCTACATGGGAAAGAACGGAGTTTCCGGCGAGCTGGGTCATGTTCCTGTCCGGGGAACCACCGTGAGGTGCGTCTGCGGAAACATCGGATGCGTCGAGACGGTGGCATCAGGGAAAAGGCTGGACGAAATAGTCCAGGAGAGCTTTCACGGAGAGGATATCGGGACGGCGTTCCGGGACCACGGGAATGAGCCGGTCATGCAGGATTTCCTGGAATGGCTTTCCATTCCCCTTGCAACAGAGATCAACATCCTGGATCCGGACTTCATCGTGATCGGGGGAGGGGTGGTCCGGATGGAAGGCTTCCCATTCGAGGCCCTGAAAAGCTTGATCCTATCCCACGTGCGCAAGCCTTCACCGCACCAGGGATTGTCGGTGCTCCGCTCCCCGGGGAGCTCGCACTCGGGAATCCTGGGTGGGGCCCACATGGCGTGGGAACGTCTGGCCTCCGGCGCCTAAGGTATCAGGGAAATAGCTTCTGCATCCGGCTCAGCATCTGCAGGTACTCCACCCCGCTCACCGCGCCGTCAGGGAGGAAATGAACGCCGTCCGGCAGGTCCATGATCTCACGCTCCACGACCCCGAGGGCGGCCTCGAACCAGGTTGCCTCCACGGGAACGTCGGGGACCGGGCTGGTTGCATACTTCTGTCGATAGCTGCCGGCCAGCTTCGGATTGCGCTCGAGGCGCAGAAAAGCCCCCCAGAGGAAGTATGCGACATCCTTGCGCGTGGCCGCGGCGTCGGGTGACGCGTCCGCCTGAAGCATGAGGCCCGCGCCCATGATGGCCGGCCGCGCGTCCTCAAAAGAAGGGTTGGGACGGCTGGAGAGCGCCTGCAGAAGGCGCGTATCGGAAAACGCCCTTTCCACCATTGCCCGCAGCGTCAGCGGCGCCTGCAGGGCATCGGCGCTGAGCGCGGTGGTCGTTGAACCCGTTCCCTTGAGCGCCTGGGCAAGGCTCAAGGCTTTCTCCCGATCCTGCCCGTACAAGGCTCGATAGCGATCATCCAGGCCGCGCAATCCTTCGTCGAGGTCCTGCGCGGCTTCGGCGTACCTGCCCTCCCTCAGAAGCTCCTCCCCGCGCTCGCACAGAAGTCGAGGCTTGCGGCTGGCCAGGGACAGCCCCTGGTCCAGGAGGGCCAGTCGCTTTGCCGGGTTGGCTTCCAGGCCGGACCTGACCAGCCACACGCCGTCCTCCGTCTGCGAAAGCGCCGCGGCGGCATCCGCAAAGCTCCGTGCCGCGGGCTGGTCCCCGGCCAGCAGCGCAGCCTCTCCCTGCAGCCCTTCCACCCGCGCGGAAAGCAGGCGGCTCGTCGACAGCTTTGCCGCCGTGCGGTCCAGCTCCGCCCTCAGGGCCGAGAGGCCCGAAGGATCAGGGGTCAGCCGAAGGTCCAGGAGCCGAAGCTCGAGCGAATCCAGCCGGGCCAGGTCTTGTTCCTGCGGGCTTTCGGTGATTCGGTCCGACGGTCCGGACTGGCAAGAGACCAGGAGAATTGCCAGGACAGCGGAGGCGGCGCACAGCAAGGCGGCGGCCAGCCGCTTCGTGGTCGTGGCACCGGTGCGTTTCATTTGCGCCCTTTCCCCAGGGCGTACGCGTAGATCTTCCCATCAAGACCGGCCGTGACCAGGTCCAGCCGGCCGTCGCGGTTCAGCTCCAGCAATTGCGGGACCGACACCCCTTTGAGGGGGAACCCGGAAAGCGGGCGCAGGGAGGAATCATACCCGGCAATGAACGCTCCCGAGCCGAACAACAGGATCTCCTGCCGGCCGTCGTGGTACAGGTCCGCCACGAGAATGCGGGCAGTTTTTCCGTCCAGGTCTGCCACGGACGTCTGCCGTATCACCGAGCCGTTCATGCCCACCAGGCTCAGGCTGCCGTCCTGAGCCAGCGCGGCCAGCGCGGCCTGGCCGTCAACTTGCACGGGCTGGGGCGTGGCGTAGAAAACTCCCGGCAGCGTCGTTGGAAAACCGGGCACGGGAGCGCCCGAGGAGTCCCAGGCAAACAACACACCTGCCTGCGTAAGGAAAGTCACGCGAAACGACGCTCCTGCGGGAACGAATCTAGGGGCGCAGAAGGAAATACCGGAGGCGCTCACGGGCCAGCCGGGAGCTTCCGCGCCCGAGAGGTCGCGAAGGTGGATTCTTGCGTCGAAGCTCTTGGGATAAAAAGCGATATGGCTCCCGAAGGAATCAGGGGCGGTAAGGAGCGGGGAGTCGAGCTTCTCTCCCGATACGCTTCGCGCGCCGTCGGGACCCACCATCACCAGCGCGGAGTCGGCGCGGGAGAAAAGGGCCAGCTTTCCGTTGATCAGAGTCGGAGGCATGAGGCTGGCGATGCCGGTGGCGATGGGAAATGGAGCCACGGGCTCCAACCGGGGACCGAAGCGCCACACAGTGCCTCCTGGCGACACCGCCCAGATTGCGGAAAGCACCCCCGGCCGGATTTGCTCCGGCACAATGACGCTGTCGGCCTCCAGCTTTGCCTCCGCGATGCGCGCGCCGCTTGCATCCGCCAGCTGGAGGACTGACCTGTCCCGGATCCAGGCAAGGAGAGCCGGACCCGCGTCCGTAAACCGGAAGGCAAGAAGGTCTCCCGCCACGCCTCCGTCCACGGACACCGGAAAGCCGGGGAGGGGCTGCGCCATGCCCCGGTCCCCGCTTGCGGCAAGCAGCGTCACGGTAAGCCGGCTGGAGGAGGCGCGCGCAACTACCACGCCGCTGCCGTACAGCCGCAGGACCTCGGGGAGGATTCCTGAGCCCGCAAGAAAAAACGGCTGGGCGCGCGAGCTGTCGTACCAGACCATGAGGGATGCATCCGCCGGTATTCGTTCGGTGAGCCGCACGAAAGAGCCGGAGCGGGCGATATTGTCCCCGGAGTCAGCTGTCTTTACAACCGAAGCCAGGTTGCCTGGATCAAGGGAAGCAAAGACAAAATCCCCGCGAGTGAGAAAATACGGTTCCGGCACGCTCACCCCGAACGCACCCAGGACCAGGTTCACATACCAGGGGATGGAAATCCTGTCGACCCGCACCCCGTCAAGCACCAGGGAATTGTCCTTCCCGGCCACAATGGAGCCGGTGAGCTTGGCGATTGCGCTGGCAAATGCCTTTGCGTCGCTGATGCGGGCAAAGTAGACGGGCTCATTGGAGCCGGAGACCTGGAAGGCCCCGACTTCCGAGCCGACCCAGGAGAAAACCAGCTCATCGATGCCGGCGCCCAGCACGGTCCGGGCACCGTCGTCCGCCTTCTTATAGATGTCCTGAACGCTCCCTCCCTGCAAGGCGGCAACCAGGCGGTACAGATCTCCCAGCGGCGCAAGGTTGACCACGCTCAGCAGGTAGGCGGATGAGGGCACGTAGCGCAGGACGCCCACGGGTCGGGGCGCCTGGGACAGCACGCGCGCCAGCTCGGGCAGGGACGCCGTGATGGGCATCTCGGAGCCGAGCCGGAGGCTTTCCGCGTGCGCTTCTGCCGTGAGGGTGGACTGGCCGGGAAGCTCCAGGGCAGCGAGGACCCGGGCACCCAGCGCGCTTCCGCCCAGGAGCTCATTGGAAAGGCTCTGCGTGTCCGCCAGCACCCGTATGGCGCTGCTGCTGCGAGGCCGCAGCCTGTCCACCAGCTCCCGGCTTGCCCGCGCCGCCAGGCCCTGGCCCGAGGCGCGGCGCGCCAGTGCATCTTTCACCACGCCATCATCCAGGGCCACCACGGCGACATTCTCCATGATTGCCGCCTGGATGGTGGCGGCTCCGCTGGTGAAACGGTACATGGGCGTTCCCGAGTCGTTCAGGAAGCTGAACCCCTTGATGGAAAGAAGGGGACCCGCTATGCGCGCAAGCGGGGACAGGATGCCGCGCCATCCGAGGTCCAGCACGGCAAGAAGCTGCCTGTCAGGCAGCAGGACGATGTCGGCATGGACGTCGAGGAGCCGCCGAAGGATCGGGGAGCGCGTCAGGGCAAGCCCGCGCGCGTCGGAAAGAGCGCCGCGGTAGGAGGCAAGCTCCGGACGTGAAAGGATCACGTCCGCCGCGGCAAGATTCAGCCAGTCGTCGTACACCGCGCGGATGGAGGGCACCTGGATGAAGGCCACGTACGTGTCCGGCAGGAAAGCCAGGGGGTCCTCGTGGCGGAGAAGCCAGCGGCCCACCAGAAATATCGCGGCCAGCAAGATGAGCGAAACGACCACGAGCAGGGCCTTGAGGAGGATGCCAAGTAATTTTTTCACGTGGGGTGAGCTCCCGGGAGACCACGGTAGCTGAAAAAACCCGTAAAGACAACGCCGCGGAGAACCGCCGGCATTATGAGCGGGGCTGCGCTTCGAGGGCCATCAGCGAGACGTCGTCATCAAACGACTCCCTGCCTCGCCAGGTCGTTACTTCTTTCCTGATCCGCGCCACGGCTTGTGGAAGCTCTTCTCCGAGGGTCAGGACCAGCAGGTCCAGGAGCCTGGGGCGGGAAAACTGCGCCCCGCGGGAATCCGTGCATTCCGTGATCCCGTCGGAATAGATGAACAGCCTGTCCCCCGGGGCCAGGGCCGTCTCCGATTCCTCCACGGCAAACGTTGACGAAAGCCCAACGGCGTTTCCCCCGGCCTGGATCTCTTCCCGGGAGCCGTCCTTTTTCACCACCACGGGGTACGGGTGCCCGGCGCGCGCCATCCTCAGCTTCATGTGATGCCGGTCGATCACTCCGTAAGCAATGGTGAAGAACATCTGGCTGTGCCCGTCGCAGAACATCGTGTTCAGCCGGGTGACTACATGGCGGGCAAGTTTCACGCTCTGGCCGTTCAGGACCACCTCATCCAGGTGCAAGGCAACCGGCTCTTTGCCCTCGGCGTATGTGAGCGAAACGTGAGGAAAAATCGAGCTCGAGGGAGGAAGGTGATCAGGAAGCTGGAGCAGGGCCCTGGCCCGGGCGTTTGCGTACTCGATGACGCCGCTGGCCTCTGTCACCACGATCCCGTCCCCCACGGAGTGGAGGATCGACGACATCCTGTCGTGCGTCCCCGCCAGCTCTTTCTGCGCGCGTGAGCGGCTGAGCGCCATCTTCACAGTGGCTTCCAGCGCCTTTTCCTCGAAGGGCTTGAGTATGAAGCCGAAAGGCTCCGTTATTTTCGCCTTGTCCAGGGTGTCCGCGTCCGAGTACGCCGTGAGGTAGACCACGGGGACGCGCGTGGAATCCTTGATGAGGCCCGCCGCGTCGATGCCGTTCATCTTGCCCTGCAGATGGATGTCCATCAGGACCAGGTCCGCTTCCAGCGTTTCTGATTTCCGCACCGCCTCCTCACCGGAAGAAACGACGCACGGAACTTCGTACCCGAAGCCCTCCAGGCACTTCTTGATGGCCAGCGCGACAAGCTCTTCGTCTTCCGCAATGAGTATTCGGCCATGATCCATTTTGATTCGGGCCTCCCGAGCCCTGTTAGAATATACCAACAGTTTTAGACTTTTTCAGCTTATTGGAAAAAACATGATCCAGCGCGTGCCTGCTTCTCTCTCCAGGGAAAGACTACCACCCAGCTGTTTCACCAATCTCTCCACGATCTGCATTCCGAGCGTCTCTGTTCGGGACGGCTCGAAGCCAGCAGGGAGCCCGACACCGTTGTCGGCGATGACCAGCTGTGCCCTTTCCCCCGGGAGCCTGGAAAGCTCCACCCGCAGCTCGCGGCGGCCAGGCGGCAGCTGCGGAGGAAAGGCATACTTGAGGGCGTTCGTGCACAGCTCGTTTGCCACGAGGCCACAGGGGATGGCCTTGTCGATCCCCAGGCTGATGCTCTGCACGGCGGGAACGAACGCAACGGCATCACTCACGCGATACGCGACAAGGAGCCGGTTCACGAGCTTGTCCAGATACGCGCCGAAGTCGACGCTTCGAAAGTCCTTCGAGCCGTAGAGGTCTTCGTGAATCTGCGCCATGGAAGATACCTGGTTGCGGCAGTCCTGGATGATGAGCCTGGCAGCCGGGTCCTGGATTCGGGTCTCCTGCAGGTACAGGAGGCTGGAGATGATCTGGAGATTGTTCTTCACCCTGTGGTGGATCTCCTTCAGCAATACGCTTTTCTCCTGCAGGGAGGCAAGAACGCTTTCTTCCGCGTGCTTCCTCTCCGTGATGTCCCGGATGATCCCCTCTATCCCCACCTGATTTCCCTTTTCGTCGAGCACGCGGTGGGCGTTCAGGGACACGTGGACGGACTTTGCGTTCGCCGACATGACGGCGAGCTCGAAGTCGGAAACGGCGCCTTCGTTGGCCAGCGCGGCGGCAATCCCTTCCCGGGCGCGCTCGTCGCTGGAGAATGAGGATACGGGACGCCCGATGAGATGGGACGGCTCATACCCGAACGCCCTCACCGAGGGGCTGATCAGCCGGAGGATCCCCTCCGAGTCGGCGCGGAAGTACACATCTTGCAGGGACTCGAAGATGGCACGGTACCTTTTCTCGCTTTCCACGAGCGCGCGGCGGTCAGCCGCGCCCTCCATGAGCTGGCGGGACCGCTGGAGGCCGACAAAGATGACAATCGCAAGCCAGGCGTACTCCACGGTGAAAACGAAGGAATAGATCCCTTCGTTGACCGCCAGGTCGCTCATCGTGGCAAGGAAAACCACGAAGCACAGGAGCAGGAGCGACACGGCCTCCCGCCTGTTGCCGGCCCGGTAGTAGCGTATGATCAGCCATACGATATAGGCAAAGAAGGCAATCCCCACGAAGTACTGCACGTCGGTGAGCGGTCCCTGCTCGACCTCGGTGTATACGACGTCGCCCACGGGCAGATGCACGTGGAGAATCACGGGACGGGAGAGATCCCAGGTGAGGTTTCCCGGCGCGAACGCCTGGAAAAGCACGAACACCGCGAAGACGCCGGCCGCGGCGAAAAGGGCCCCCCGGGGCACCATGCGCGTCCTGCCTGCGACGTACCAGAAAAACGAGAGGATTGTCATCTCCAGAGTGGTGGCCTGGATCTTCAGCCAGATGACGCTTGCCGCGGAAGAAGTGACGTTATAGTCACCCGCGCACGCGAGGTCGTAGGCGCCAGCGGCCAGGCAGATGATCGCAAACGCAAAGTTGTATCCGTCGCTTTTCACCCTGGCCCACGTGAAGAACTCGAAGGCGGCCACGGACAGGCACACGGCCGCCATGACGATTGGCAGGACCACGTAGAGATGAAGGGTCATGGCCCGCCAAGCGCCTTTTCCAGGGCCCGGTTCAACCTCTTCACAAAACCCGCGGGGTCCTTGATCTCCCCGCCTTCGACAAGCAGGGCCTGGTCAAGGAGAAGAAGGCTTGCGTCCTCGATGACGCTCTCATCCTGAACGTCGGCCAGCCTTGCCACAATGGGATGGGACGGGTTGAGCTCCAGGATGGGTTTCACCTCGGGAAAGTCACGGTTGCCCATGAGCTTCAGGATCTGCTGCATCTGCATGGTCGGGTCCTTGTCATCCACCACGATGCACGAAGGGGAACCGGCAAGCCTGGTGGAGGCCCGAACGTCCTTTACCGCGTCTCCCAGGGCCTTCTTCACCTTCTGGAGCAGCGGCTCGATTGCGGCAGCCTTGTCCGCGTCCCCTTCGGACTTCAGGTCCAAAGCGGCGGCGGAGCGGTTCACGGCCTTGAGCTCGGTCTCCATGAAAGTGCCGATGGAGGAGGCGACGATCTCGTCTATCTCGTCATCCATGATCAGGACCTCGAGGCCCCGCGCCTTGTACGCCTCCAGCAGGGGAGAGCTGCGAAGCCCGGATTCCTTCCCTCCCGTGATGTAGTAGATCGCCTTCTGGTCCTTCTGCATCCTGTCGCGATACTGGGAAAGGCTTGTCCAGCCCGCCACGGCCGTGGACTTGTACCGCACAAGCTCCAGGAGCTGGTCCCTGTGCTCCTGGTCCTGAAGGAGGCCTTCCTTGAGGACCCTGCCGAACTCCACCCAGAAAGTCTCATAGGTCGCTGCCTCCTTGGCCAGCTGCCCGAGCTCCTGCAGGATCTTGCGCACCGAGGAGGAGCGGATGTTTTCCATGACCCGGTTTTTCTGGAGAATCTCCCTGCTGATGTTCAGGGGAAGGTCCTCGGAGTCGATGATCCCCCGAACGAAACGCATGTAGACGGGCAGAAGCTCCTTCTCGCTTTCCGTGATGAACACGCGCTTGATGTAGAGCTTGACCCCGGGCTGGTAGTCATAGTGGAAAAGATCGAACGGGGCTTTGCGAGGGATGTAGAAGAGGGTCGTATACGCAAGCGCGCCTTCCACGGAGAGGTGGATCCAGTGCAGGGGATCCTCCGGGTCATGGGTGAGCGTCTTGTAGAACTCCTTGTAGTCCTCGTCTTTCAGATCGTTCTTGGGCCTCTTCCACAGGGCAAGGGCCAGGTTGACCTGGGACTCCTTGTCCACCTTTCCGCCGTGCTGGCCTTCCTCCTGGTAATGGAGATGAATGGGAAACGCGATGTGGTTGGAATACTTGCGGATGATCCCCTCTATCCTCCAGCGGTCGGCGAACTCCCTGCCCTGCTCATTGAGGTACAGCGTGACAGTGGTGCCCGAGCCGCTGCGCTCTGCTTCGGAGACTTCGAACTCCCCCTTGCCGTCGCTTGTCCACTTCCACGCCTTCTCGTCCCCTATTTTGCGGGAGACAACGTCCACCTTGTCCGCGACCATGTACGATGAATAGAACCCGACCCCGAACTGGCCGATCAGGCCGGTGCCTTTCTTTGCGTCCGCGGCCATGGCCTGGAGGAACTGCTTCGTGCCGGAGCGGGCAATGGTGCCGAGGTTTTCTTCCAGCTCCTTGTCGTTCATCCCGATGCCTGTGTCGGACACGGTCAGAGTTGTGCGGTCCTTCGCGTCGAAGCTGATGTCGACGCGGGGAACGAAAGGCACGCCCTTGTATTCTTCCTGGGTGAGCGTGAGGTACTTGAGCTTGTCCAGCGCGTCGGAGGCGTTGGACACAAGCTCGCGAAGAAATATCTCCGGGTGCGAATACAAGGAATGGATGATGAGGGTGAGAAGCTGGCTGACTTCTGCCTGGAATTTGTGCGTTGCCATGGTTGTGGATTCTCCCTGGTACGGTACGGGTTTACGGCAAAGTTACATCGAATCCGGCCCTGCGTAAAGGCCGCGGGGGTCCAGAGGGGCTACCCTTCTGCGGAAGCCGACGCGGAGGCGGAAGGAGCGTGCCCAACGGTCTTTCGCAGCGCCAGCTCGGGCAGGAACAAAGTCACGATAAACCCCGCCAGAATAAAGAAGAGGCCAAGGAAGTAGACGCGGCGCACGGCCAGGGTGAAAGCCTGTTTCAAGGCATTCGTGACCGATGCGCTTATGCTTGCCTCCTGCGCGTCCAGCGCCGCTTTGGCCGCGGAAAGCGCGGCGCCGCGCTGCTCATCCGTTCGCGGAGGATCGGCCGCGCTGATTTGCAGCATGCCGGGCAAGCTCCGTGGGAACCAGCGGGTTGGCAAGCAGGCTGGCCAGGGCGGCCTTGTCGTCTTTCGTCACGACCAGCTGCACCTTTTCATACACGTCGTTCATGCCCGCTTTGATCTGGTCCCCGACAGCGCCCAGGTTGCCTGACTGGAGCTGGCCCATGCTCACGTTCATCTTCATGTGCGCCGGCATGAAACGGGGCAGCTGGCCGGCCAGGGTGGTTGCCATCAGCGTTCCGAAAACGGCGACCCCGATGGTGGAGCCGACCTGGCGGAAGAACTGGCTGCTGCTGGTGGCCGCGCCGATCTCCCGCGGATTGACGGAGTTCTGTATGGCCAGGGTGAACAGGGGCAGCGCGGGGCCCAGTCCGACGCCCAGGAGGACCATCCTCCACGTCACCTGGGCGCGCGTCATGTCCACGCTCAGCCCGAGCATTGAAGCGTAGCCCGCGATCATCAGGCCTGCTCCCGCCAGAAGCAAGACCTTGTACCTTCCCAGCCTTGCCACGATCTGCCCTGAGACGAAGCTGGCGGTGACCATGCCGAGGGTCATGGGCATCACGGTGAGACCTGCGGCGCTGGCCGAGACTCCGACCACCATGACCATGTAGATGGGCAGGAAAAGAATGGCGCCGAAGAAGCCGATTCCCGCCATGAGCAGGGCCGCGCCATTGCCCAGCACATACGTGCGGTTACGAAACAGGTCAAAGGGGAGGATGGGCTCCTCCGCTTTCCTCTCCACCAGGATGAAGATGCAGATTCCCGCGGCGCCCAGGGCAAACAGCCCCGCGATCTGCCACGAGCCCCAGGGGATTTCCGTCCCGCCGATGCTCAAGGCAAGCAGGACAGGGATGATCCCGAGCAGCAGAGCGGCGGAGCCCCACCAGTCGATGCGGACTTTCTTCTCCAGCGTCGGCTTCAAGGGCGGCATCTGCAGGACAATGAACACCAGCGCAATGAGACCGACCGGCAGGTTCACGTAGAACACCCACCGCCAGGAAAGGGTGTCCGTCAGAAAGCCTCCCAGAAGCGGCCCGACGATGCTGGAGGTCCCGAAGACGGCGCCGAACAGCCCGTTGTACCTGCCCCTGTCCGCGGGGGGAAAGAGGTCTGCTATCACGGTGAAGGCCATAGAGAAGATTCCGGCCGCGCCCAGCCCCTGCAGCGCGCGGAACACGATCAGCTCCGTCATGCCGCGCGACTGGCCCGAAAGCACGGAGCCGGCCAGGAAGAGGATGACGCCGGTGAGGACCACCGCCTTGCGGCCGTAGAGATCCGAGAGCTTCCCGTAGATGGGGATCATGGACGTGGAGGCCAGCAGGTACGCGGTGACCAGCCATGAGTACAGGTTCAGCCCGTTGAGGTCCTGCAGGATCCTGGGCATTGCGGTGGCGACAATGGTCTGGTCCAGGGCCCCGAGAAAGAGCGCAACCATGATGCCGGCAAGCGTGAATGCGCGCTCTCTCTTTGTGACGGTATACATGGAATCGAAAATACTAGTGGAGCATCCGGCGCTTGTTCCTGATGTAGTCCGCGAAAAGGAACTCCCCCAGCTTGTCCGCCGAGGCAAAGTACGCCCGCCCCCTGTTGAGCTTGGTCATCTCGTCCACGAAGTTCACCAGCTCGGGATCCGTGGCCAGCATGAACGTCGTGATGGTGATGCCGGCCTTCTTGCACTCAGCGGCCGCCTCCAGGGTCTGGGCCAGGATCTTGGGATCGAAGCCGTAGGGGTTCTTGTAGACTTCCCCGTTCTCCGTGATGGCGGTTGGCTTTCCGTCGGTGACCATGAAGATCTGCCGGTTGGCCTGGCGCGTGCTTTCCAGGATGGTCTGCGCCATCTCCAGCCCTGCCCGCGTATTGGTATGAAAAGGGCCCACCTGGAGATACGGGATGTCGCTGATCGCTATCTCACGCGCTTCGTCACCGAATGTTCCCACCCGCAGGGTATCCTTGGGGTAGCGCGTCAGGATGAGCTCCGTAAGGGCCAGGGCCACCTGTTTTGCCGGGGTGATCCTGTCCTCACCGTAGAGGATCATGCTGTGGCTGATGTCGATGAGGAGCATGGTGGCGCAGGAGGACAAGTGCTCAGTTTCGTAGACCTCAAGGTCCTCTTCCGCAAGGGAGATCTCATCCACGCCGCCGCGCTTGACCGCGTTGGAGATGGTTCCCAGGGCGTCGATCTGGGTGACGGGGTCCCCGAACCGCCACGCCCTGGTTTCCGTCAGCCTTTCCTCCCCGTTTCCCGTCGAGGGCACGCGGTGCTGGCCGAAACCTGATTTCTGCAGGTTGGAAAAGATCTGGTTCAGCGAATCCTTGCGGATGACCTGCTCCCCCTTGGCAGTCAGGCTGTACCCGCCCTCTTTCAGCCTCTCCACGATCCGGTTTTCCTCCAGCTTGCGGCGGAACTCCTCGAGGTCCACATCGGGATCGATGCTGCCCCTCTCCTGGAGGTATTCCATCCATTTGAATACCTTGTCCACGTCCCCTCCGGCCATCAGGAGAAGGTAGTTGAAGAGGCTCATCAGGTCCTGGAAGCTCTTCAGAAGGTCCTGGAGAGTCTGATCCCACTCCGAATATTCCCAGAGCATCGCGAAGCCTTCTTTCTAATCCTCGCTCTGCGCCATGTGGTCGAACATGGCCTTGAGCATGTCGCGGTAGGCCACTTTCACGCCTTCCTCCCGCTTCGACACCATGGAATGCTGATGCAGCCCTTCCAGGACGAACTCCATGCCCAGGCCGATTCCGTCACCCTCCGAAAGCTCCAGGTGCCGGGCGGCAAGCTCTTTCAGGCCCTGCACCTTCTCCAGGCGCTTCATGTACTCGTCATAGGGCATCTCATCCGAGGTCTCCACCGTGTTGCCCTTGGAGAACCAGCTGAGAACGGCGTGGAAAGGAGAGGACTCCGTGCGCGCCGGCTGGTCCTCACCCCCGTCCTTCTTTTTCTTCTTCGGGGTCGGGTCCGGGAACCTGCGCTTGAACGTCTCCTTCACCGCTTCACCGATTATCTTGCGCGCTACGATTGCCGCGCCCTGCTGCTCCCCCTCATACACAAGCTCCACCTTGCCGGTGATTGCGGTCACTGCGGAGTGAAGGTCCCCGATGCGCGGATAGACCCGCTTCTCTCCATGCATGATTGCCCGCCGCTCCATGTTGCTCATCACGTTTTCCAAGAGAGATATGCTCATGCGGGCGGAAACTCCGGAGGCCTGGTTCACGAACTCACTGGCCCGGGCGGCAAACGCCACCTCTTCTATGAGCTCTCGGAACCAGTCCGGCATGACAAGCTCGATCCCGCAGTCCCGCGCCGTCCACGCCTCCTGCGCCGTGATGCGCATGGCCGCCTGCCGGTCCTGGGGATAATGGGTGATGATCTGGGAATCTATCCTGTCCTTCAACGGCGTGATGATGTTCCCCCGGTTCGTGTAGTCCTCCGGGTTGGCCGAATAGACCATCACGATGTCGAGCTGCATCCGGATGGGGAAGCCCCTGATCTGGATGTCCTTTTCTTCCATGATATTCAGCAAGCCGACCTGGATCCGGGGGGGAAGGTCGGGAAGCTCGTTGATGGCGAATACTCCCCTGTTGGTCCGGGGGATGATCCCGAAGTGGATCACTTCCTCGTCCGCGTACGTGAGCTTGCGGGTGGCGGCCTTGATGGGATCTATGTCGCCAATCAGGTCCGCAATCGTGACGTCCGGTGTGGCAAGCTTCTCCCGATAACGGTCCTCCCGGGCCAGCCATTCGATGGGAGTATCATCCCCTTTTGCCGCGACGGTCTCCCGTCCCTTCCTGCTCACCGGGTTGAACGGGTCATCATTGGTCTCCGTCCCCGCGATCATGGGCACATGCTCGTCGAGCAGCCGCACCAGGCTGCGGAGTATCCGCGTCTTGGCCTGGCCGCGAAGCCCCAGCAGGATGAAGTCATGATGGGACAGGAGAGCATTCACGAGGCCCGGGATCACCGTGGATTCGTAGCCGATGATGCCGGGAAAAAGCTCTTCCTTCGCGCGCAACATGCGCACGACGTTGGCCCGCATTTCCTCCTTCACGCTCCGAGGCTTGTATCCTGACTTCTTCAATTCTCCAAGTGTCCGTGCAAGCTGCAACGCGCGCCTCCTCTACTACGAATGAAAGGTACTGAATTCCTGAGGAATGGGGAAAAAAACCGCCCATGCTCCGGTGGACACGGCCGGGAAATTATGCTACATTACCGCGCATAAAATCCCGATTCATGAATTGAGAAGCCCCGTTTTTCCATCAGGTCCAGGAGGGAACCTATCCAGCGCGTCTGGTACGGCCGCCTTTTACGGGCGGCGTTTGCATGCCTTCTCTTTTCTCTGCTCCCTCTGGCCCCCGCGGGCGCGGCAGCGGCGCGGGACCCGCATGAGTTCAACCTCTCCACCGCCCTGTTCACGGAGATCACGGACAGCTTCCTGCACCCCTTCGCCCGGATCCCCATCTTCACGATAGGCTCTTTTACGCTTGCCTTCTCCATCACGAAGCATTTCATCCTGATGACGCTGGTCGGGCTCCTTGTGCTGGCAACCATGTTCTACCTTGCGCACAAGCTGAAGGACCCTTTTCGGACTCCCACCCGGCTGCAAAGCCTTTTCGAGGCGATACTCCAGTACATGCGGGAGCAGGTCTACGAGCCGGTCCTGGGGCCGGAAGGACGGCGGTTCCACCTCCTGTGCTTCACCCTTTTCATCTTCATCCTCTACTCGAACCTGATGGGAATGATCCCGCCTTTTGCGCCCATCAAGCCGCCGGGGGAAAGCGAAGCCGTGTGGCTGGGCGGCGCTGTCACGGGGAACCTGGCTACCACGCTGGCGCTGGGGCTCATCACGTTCGTCGTCTTCAATGTTTCCGGCATGCGCGCAAAGGGAGCCTTGGGGTACTGGAGGAGACTGGCCCCTGACGGAACGCCGGGCTGGATGCTGCCCTTCACGCTCCTTCTGGAGTTTGTCGGAATTCTCTCCAAGACGATTGCCCTCGTGATGAGGCTCTTCGCCAACATGATCGGCGGCCACGTGGCTCTCCTGCTCATCCTGCTGCTCATCCTGAAGTTCCAGTCCCTGGCCCTGGGGCCCGTGGCCGTGATCGTCGACCTTGCCATCATGGCGCTGGAGCTCTTCGTCGCGGTGCTCCAGGCTTACATATTCTCATTCCTCTCCGCGCTGTTCATAGGAATTGCGCAGCGCAAACACTGAAAGGAGTTCGCACCATGGACATTTCGGCACTCGCCCCTGCGATCATGAAGTTCGGGGCTTTCATCGGAGCAACCATCGGCGCCGGCCTGGCCGTCCTGGGCGTCGGGCTTGGCCTTGGCCGCATCGGGGCAGCGGCCGCGGAAGGCATCTCACGCCAGCCCGAAGCATCGGGAAAGATTCAGACGAACATGCTGCTTGCCGCGGTCCTGGTGGAAGGGGTCGGCATCATCGCGCTGGTCATCTGCATCCTGGCCATCGTCATGTAGGCGGAGGTCCCCATGGCCCTCTTGCGCGTAGATCCCGGCCTGGTTCTCTGGCTGTGGATCACTTTCGGCATCATCCTCCTGATCCTCCGTTTCACGGCCTGGGACCGCATCACCGTCGCCCTGGACAAGAGGTCCCAGAAGATCGCCTCCGACCTGGAGGCCGGGCGCCTTGCCAGCGAGAAGGCTTCCGTGGTGCTGGCCGAATACGCGGCCACCATCAAGCGCGGGAAGGCGGAAGCCGCCCAGATCATCGAGGAGGCGCGCACCGAGGCGGCGCGCCTGCGGGAGGAGATGCTCTCCAAGTCGTGGGCCGAGGTGCATGAGCAGAAAGCGAAGGCCGTCCAGGAGATCGAGAAGGCCCGCGAGACCGCAGAGATGGGGATCCGCAGCCAGATCGTCGAGATGTCCTTCGCCATCGCGGACGCCGTGCTGAAAAGGGAGACGGACACCACGGACAACCGGACCTTCGTCGAAGAGTTTGCCGATCGATTGATCGGCGGCGGGAAATAACCCGTGACCAGCGGCGTGGCCCGCAACTACGCGCGGGCCATTTTCGAGCTGGCCGTCGAGGACTCGACAATCCAGGCGGTGGAGGCGGACCTGCGCGCCGCGCGCGAGGCCCTGTTCGAGGACAAGGAGGCTCGGGACTTCCTTGCCTCCCGGGTGGTTGGCCGGTCCACGAAGCGGCGGCTGGTGCTTTCCGCCTTCGAGGGAAAGGTGGATCCGCGGGTGCTCACGCTGCTCATCATGGTGGCGGAGCGCGGCCGCGCCCGTCTGCTCGGGGAGATCGACAACGAGTTCGAGCGCCTGTCGCGCATCGCGCGCGGCGTCCGCAGGGCAACCATCCTGTCCGCTTTCCCCCTGGGGGACGAGGAGAAAAGACGCGTGCGCTCCGCCCTGGAAAAGCGATACGGGGGCACCGTGGAGCTCTTGGTGGAGATCCGCCCGGCCCTGATTAGCGGGATCCTTGCGTTGAGTGAGGGCCAGGAGATGGAGTTCACCGCGGAAGGCCAGCTCAAGGACCTGCATGACAGATTGGCGCGGCCGGGCACCGAAGCGCGCACCAGCTAGGAGAGAAAATGCGCATCAACCTTGAAGAGATATCGACGCGGATCCGGGAAGAGATCCGAAGCTATTCGCGCAACATCGCCGTGGACGAGGTGGGGACGGTGGTGGAGCTGGGGGACGGCATTGCCCGGATCTACGGCATGCGCGGGGCCATGGCCATGGAGATGCTGGAGTTCGAGACCGGCGTTTACGGGCTTGCGCTGAACCTGGAAGAGGACTCCGTGGGCGCCGTCATCCTGGGCGATTACCTCGACCTGCACGAGGGCGGCAAGGTCAAGAGAACGGGACGGGTCCTCGAGGTACCGGTGGGGCACGAGCTGAAGGGCAGGGTGGTCAACCCGCTGGGAGTGCCCGTGGACGACGCGGGAGAGATCAAGACCGCGCGCCGGCGGCCGGTGGAGTTCAAGGCCCCGGGCATCCGCGAGCGCCAACCCGTGAAGGAGCCGCTGCAGACAGGCGTGAAAGCAATCGACGCCATGGTCCCCATTGGCAAGGGGCAGCGCGAGCTTCTCATCGGGGACCGCGGCGCAGGCAAGGAAGCAATCGCGATCGATGCCATCATGAACCAGAAGGGCAAGGATGTGATCTGCGTGTATGTCGCCATTGGACAGAAAGCATCAATGGTGGCAGGCATCGTAGAGGCCCTGAAAGAGCATGGCGCCATGGAGCACACCATTGTGGTGGCTGCCACGGCCGCAGAGCCGGCGTCCCTGCAGTACATAGCGCCGTACGCGGGCTGCGCCATGGCGGAATACTTCATGTACGAGGAGCACAAGGACACGCTGGTGGTGTACGACGACCTGTCCCGGCAGGCCAACGCGTACCGCCAGCTTTCCCTGCTTCTGCGCCGGCCCCCCGGACGCGAGGCGTACCCGGGGGACGTGTTCTATCTGCACTCCCGTCTGCTGGAGCGCGCGGCGCGGATCTCCGACGACCTGGGGGGAGGCTCCCTCACCGCCATACCTCTCATCGAGACGCAGGAGGGCGAGGTCTCGGCCTACATACCCACGAACGTCATCTCCATCACCGACGGACAGATCTACCTGCGCACGGACCTGTACAACGCGGGCATCCGACCCGCCATCGACGTCGGGCTGTCGGTCTCACGCGTCGGCGGCAACGCGCAGATCAAGGCAATGAAGCAGGTGGCCGGTTCCCTGCGCATCGACCTGGCCTCCTACCGGGAGCTGGAAGCGTTCTCCCAGATGGGGACGGAGCTGGACAAGGCCACCCAGGCGCAGCTTGCCCGCGGGGCGCGCCTGGTGGAGGCGCTGAAGCAGCAACAGTACTCTCCCATGCCCGCCGAAGAGCAGGTCATGGTCTTATATGCGGCAACCCGGGGCTTCCTGGACGATGTGCCGGTGGCCAGGGTGAAGGAGTTCGAGCAGAAGTTCCTGACCTGGCTCAGGAACAAGCAGCCGGAAATCCTTGCCGGCATCCGGAACCTCGGCACCCTCTCCGAGACAGAGGTGTTGAACGCCGCCGTGACGAACTTCAAGAAGACGTTCTAGAGAATGGCAAAGACCCGGGAGATCCGAAAGCGCATCTCGAGCGTCCGCAACATCAACAAGATCACGCGGACCATGGAGAAAGTCGCGCAGTCAAAGATCATGAGGCTCAACGGCCGGTTCGCCGACGCAAAGACATTCCGCGCGAATCTCCTTCGGCTCCTGCCGGAAGCCCTGGGGGCGGCGCTGGAAAGCACGCAGGCCCAGGAAGCGCTGACCGCGCACCCGCTTGTTGCGCCTCGGGCCAAAGGCCCCCGGGTCATGCTTTTTGTGGTCACCTCCAGCCGCGGGTTGTGCGGCGGGTACAACGCCCGGGTGCTTGCCGCCACGCGTGATCGTGTGCGGGAGCTTGCCCGTGAAGGACGGGAAGCCAGACTTGCGGTGCTGGGGAGGAAGGGGCTGTCCTTCTTCCGCTACCACAACCAGCCCGTGGAGATCGCGCTTGCCGATTTCGATGAAAACGTGCCGTTCCTGAAGCTGCAGGGGGCCCTGGACCAGGTCATTGAGCGCTATGCTTCCCACGCGGTGGACGAAGTGGAGCTGGTGAGCACCCGCTATGTAACCAAGGTGGCGCAGGAGGTGCGCGTGGTGCGCCTCCTGCCGTTCGAGTTTCCCATGGGGACTGGCGCCGCGCCGGCGCTGTCGGCAACGCTTGAGCCGCTCTACCTGGTGGAGCCGTCCCGGGGCGATGTTCTTTCCGCGCTTGTCCCGATGGCGGTGGCGGCGGAGCTGTTCTGCTCCGTTCTGGAAGCCATGCTGGGCGAGCAGGCGCAGAGATCGCTTGCAATGCGAAGCGCGTCCGACAATGCGAACTCCATGACGCAGAGGCTCACGCGCACGTACAACAGGGCCCGCCAGGCCCAGATCACAAGCGAAATGATTGAGATCATCAGCGGAAGCGAAGGGGGCAGGGAATGAGCGCAGGGGCACAAGGGACCGTGGTCCAGGTCATTGGATCCATCCTCGACGCCGAGTTTCCGGAGGGGCAGATTCCCGAGATCCGCAACGCCCTCACGATCAGACCGGGAGACAGGCGGGAAAAAGACACGGCTGGTGAGCGAAGTCCAGCAGCACCTGGGAGGCAACAGGGTGCGCGCCGTGGCCCTGGATTCGACGGACGGCATCCCGCGCGGGTGCGCCATCGTGGATACGGGCACCTCGATCACGGTTCCGGTCGGGACCGAAGTGCTGGGCAGGGTCTTCAACCTGCTGGGGGAACCCGTGGACGGCAAAGGGCCCGTGGACGTGAAGGAACGGAGGCCCATCCACAGGCCGGCCATCCCGTTCAGCCAGCTGGAGCCCAAGACCGAGATCTTCGAAACGGGGATCAAGGTCATCGACCTCCTCTGCCCCTATGTGCGCGGCGGCAAGACGGGGTTGTTCGGGGGAGCGGGAGTGGGCAAGACCGTGATCATCGAGGAGCTGATCCACAACATCGCGACGCAGTACGGCGGCTACTCGATCTTTGCCGGGGTGGGGGAGCGCACGCGCGAAGGCAACGACCTGTGGAAGGAAATGGATGCCTCCGGCGTGCTCACCAAGGCCTGCCTTGTGTTCGGCCAGATGAACGAGCCGCCCGGCGCGCGGCTTCGCGTGGCTCTTTCCGCCCTGACCATGGCGGAGCACTTCCGAGATCAGGGGCTCGACATCCTGCTGTTCGTCGACAACATCTTCCGCTTCACGCAGGCCGGAAGCGAAGTGTCCGCGCTGCTGGGCCGCATGCCTTCAGCGGTGGGCTACCAGCCCACCCTGTCCTCTGAAATGGGGGAGCTCCAGGAGAGGATCACGTCCACGAAGAACGGGTCCATCACCTCCATCCAGGCCGTCTACGTTCCCGCTGACGACATCACCGACCCCGCGGCCGCCACCGTCTTCACTCACCTGGATGCCACCACGGTGCTCTCCCGCCAGATCTCGGAGAAGGGAATCTACCCCGCCGTGGATCCGCTGGCGTCCACCAGCAGGATCCTCTATCCCTACTACGTCGGTGAGGAGCACTACGCCGTGGCCCAGGCCGTGCTGCAGGTGCTGCAGCGCTATCGCGACCTTCAGGACATCATTGCCATCCTTGGCTACGACGAGCTTTCGGAGGAGGACAAGGCAACCGTTGCGCGCGCGCGACGCATCGAGCGCTTCCTCAGCCAGCCCTTCTTCGTCGCCGAACAGTTCACCGGCTTCGGCGGGCGCTACGTCAAGCGCGCGGACACGGTGGCGAGCTTCCGGGAGATCATCAGCGGCGCGTGCGACGGACTTCCTGAGCAGGCGTTCCTGTACGTCGGCACGGTGGACGAAGTGAGGGAGAAGGCGAAGAAGGTGGCCGTCACATGAGCACATTCACGTTCGCCGTGCGGACTCCGGACGGAGTGGTTTCGCAGGGCGACTGTGACTTCGTGGTTGTTCCCACCACGCGGGGGGAGATGGGCGTGCTTGCAGACCATGCGCCAATCGTTGCCAGCGTGGCCGCGGGCCGGCTGCGCATCAGCCTTGGCGGCCAGGAAACGACGGTCAGCGTGGGTCCGGGCCTTGCGGAGGTCCTGGACAACCACGTGACGCTGTTCGTTGCCCGGGCCGGGACGGAGTGACAGGCGGTCCTTGACCGATACCGTCGAACACGTGTTTGTATCTACAACTTTCGGTCCGAACGCCTTGCCGGATGATGCCTCACCGCTTCGAAGCACCCGCTCTTCCTTGTAGAGAAATCCTTGACAAGTCAAGCATCATGCACTATGCTCTTGGCTAAGTTTATCTCATGGGATGAAAGGGGCTAACATGCCTGTAAAGAAGACAGCTAAGAAGACCACCAAGAAGGCTGCCAAGAAGCCGGCGAAGAAGACGGCCAAGAAGACCGCTAAGAAGACCGCCCGGAAGAGGTAGGGTCCTTTCCACCGCGCGAGAGGTGAGGCTCACCCTTCTCTCTCGCGCGCGCCTCTTCACGCTTCCAGCACCTGCTAAGCAGTTCGCAGTCGAACAAACTGCGGGTGCTCGTAGCGTCATTCGGGTCAAGAAGTTATCACCTCCGCGCAACATCAAGACACGCCGAAAGTACCGTCTCTTCATCAAGTGCTTCAAGCGTGCGTCCCGCACCTTCAACTACGCTCACCAAACGCCCGCGAGGCGCCCACACACCAGGGTCTGTTGCGCCGAACAGCGCCACGGTGGGGCATCCGGCGGCCGCGGCAAGGTGAGTGACGCCTGAATCATTGCCAACGAACAGTCTGCAGGCGGCGAAAGCCGCCGCCAGGTCGCTGAGCCGGGCGTTCCGCCACGCTTCAGCGCCGGATGGCAGCTTCATCCCTTCTTCCGCCGGTCCCAGCACCCATCGCACTGCCAGGCCTGCCCGTTCCAGGTTTTCCGCAAGGTTGCAGAACCTCTCAAACGGCCAGTTCTTCTTGGGGTTTCCGCTGCCCGGGTGCAGCGCCGCCGTCCCGGGAGGCACGCCAAGGACATCCGCACCGGGCAAGACCCTGGGTCGATGGTCCTCCGGGGCAAACAAGAGACCGGGAAACAGGGAGAGGTGATAGTCCACGACGTGAACTCTCTCAACGGGAAAGGGCTCCTGCCGGACGATCTCCCTCACTCCCAGGCGCTCCAGGCTGGCGGGAAGCCCTGATGAAGGGGAGCAGAACAGCAGCGCCGACTGGAAGGCCCGGATCCGCGCGTCGAGCGCGGAAGCGGCATCGAGGTTGCCGCTGAACAGGGGAGAAAACCGTGAGGACTCCGCCTCCCACACCTCATCGAAAAGGCCGCTCGGCGCAAGGCCCGCGTGCCGGCCTTTCCCCAACAGGACCACCTGGTCGGCCCCATGAAGGCGCCGCCAGGCTTCCATGGCGGGAAGCGTGGTGAGGTAATCCCCGAGAGCTCCTGCGTGATAAATCAGGGAAAGCGCCATACTCCGAAAAAAAGGTAGCACACTTGCCCGGTTTCTGGTAACAATGGAAGAGTTCTCAAACAGCGCGGAGGCTCACCATGCAGGCAGAATCGGACAATAAAATACTGGTCATCAACTGCGGAAGCTCGTCCCTGAAGTACGAAGTCTGGCAAATGCCCCAGCGCGTCAGCCTTGGCCGCGGCATCGTGGAAAGAATTGGCGAGCTCAAGGGAAGGATCTCCCAGAAGACCGCCAAGGGAGACTACCTTCGCGAGGTGCAGGTGCCCCACCACAAGGCGGCCATGGAGCTGGTGCGGGAAGCGCTCACGGACCCGGAGCGCGGGATGCTCTCACGCATGGAGGACATCGCGGGCGTGGGGCACCGGGTGGTGCACGGTGGAGAGCAGTACTCCAGCTCCGTCGTCATTGATGACGCGGTGATTGCCGCCGTGGAGAAGAACGCGGAGCTTGCTCCCCTGCACAACCCGCCCAACCTGATAGGCATCCGGGAGGCGCAATCCATTCTGCCCGGCGTGCAGCACGTTGCGGTCTTCGACACGGCTTTCCATCAGACCATGCCGCCCGCCGCGTACCTCTACGGGCTGCCGTACGAGCTGTATGAGAAATACAAGATCCGCCGTTACGGATTCCACGGCACAAGCCATCGATACGTCGCTTCCCGCGCGCTGGAGCTTTTACGGCGCTTCCCGGAGAACACGAACATCATCACCTGCCACCTGGGAAACGGCGCCTCGGTGACCGCCATCGAGCACGGGAAATCGGTGGACACCTCCATGGGCTTCACGCCCCTGGAAGGCCTCATGATGGGAACGAGAAGCGGAGATATCGACCCCGCCATCGTGGACTTCCTGGAGCGCAGAGGATACAGCTCGGCGGAGGTCAATTCCCTTCTCAACAAGAAAAGCGGCCTCCTGGGGCTCTCCGGCATCTCCAACGACCTTCGAGACCTCGAGTCGGAGGCAACAAAGGGCAACCAGAGGGCCACGCAGGCCCTGGAGGTCTACGCGTATCGAGTGCGCAAGTACATCGGCGCTTACGTGGCCAACCTGGTCAAAGTGGACGCGCTCGTGTTCACCGGGGGCATCGGCCAGAACGGCGTGAGGATGCGGGAAAGGATTTGCCACCGCCTCGAGAACCTCGGTATATTCATGGACTACGCAGGGAACACGTCGCTGGGCTCCGAGGAGGGGATTGTCTCCGCCCCCTATTCGCCCATCGCCATCCTTGTGGTGCCCACGAACGAGGAGCTGCAGATCGCCATCGACGCTTACGGCCTCATCTTCGGCCGGGAGGTCGGTTTCAGGCGGCGGCAGACCGACGTCTCGCTATGAAAGGGGTTTCTTCCATGGTAGAGCTCGATTTCAGCAAGCTCGACGGGCTGGTCCCCGCGATTGCGCAGGACTGGCAGACCGGCGAGGTCCTCATGGTCGCATTCATGAACCGCGAGTCCTGGGAGCTGACCCAGTCGACGGGGATCATGCATTACTGGAGCAGGTCCCGAAGCAAGCTCTGGAAAAAAGGGGAAAGCTCGGGCAACGTGCAGGAGGTGAAGGAGCTTCGCATCGACTGCGACTCCGACTGCGTCCTTGCCCGGGTGCGCCAGATCGGTGACGCCGCGTGCCACACCGGCTACCGCAGCTGCTTCTACCGCGTGGTGGAGAAGGGCGGCGAACGGGTGGACGGGGTGAAGGTCTTCGACCCCAAGGACGTGTACGGAGAGAAGAAATGAAAGACCATATCATCAAGCTCGGAGTCCCCAAGGGCAGCCTGGAGCGGGCAACCATCGAGCTGTTCCAGAAGGCGGGATGGAAGATCACGACCTCGGAAAGATCGTACTTCCCCTCCATCGATGATCCGGAGATCACCTGCAACCTCGTGCGCGCCCAGGAGATGGCCCGGTACGTGGAGAACGGCGTCCTGGACGTCGGGCTCACGGGGCTGGACTGGATTCTGGAGAATGAGGCGGACGTGGAGATCGTCACGGACCTCATCTATTCAAAGGCCAGCACCAGCAAGGCGAAGTGGGTGCTTGCGTGTCCCGCCTCCTCCCCCATCACGCGCCTGGAGGACTGCGCGGGGAAGACCATCTCCACGGAGCTGGTCGGCTACACCAGGCGCTACTTCGCGGAGCGCGGAATCAACGTGAAGGTGGAGTTCTCCTGGGGGGCCACGGAGGCCAAAGCGGTGGACGGCCTGGTGGACGCGATCGTCGAAGTGACGGAGACGGGCACCACCCTCAGGGCCAATGGCCTGAAGATCGTGCATACGCTCCTGGAGACCAACACGAAGCTCATTGCCAACAAGGCCGCCATGAAGGACGCCGCCAAGCGCCGCAAGATCCAGCACATCGCGCTCCTCCTTCGCGGCGCCCTTGCAGCGGAGAACCTTGTGGGCATCAAGATGAACGTCCCGGAGTCGAGCTTCGAGGATGTCATCGGGCTCCTTCCCAGCATCACGTCGCCCACCGTGGCAAAGCTCCATGATTCGGCATGGTTCTCCATGGAGATCGTGATCCGTGAATCGGTGGTGAGGGAGCTGGTCCCGCGGCTCATCGAGAAAGGGGCCACCGGAATCATCGAGTATCCCCTGAACAAGGTGGTCAACCGCGAAGACGCGATTTGAGGTGAGGCCGTGAAGCAGTACCTGGAGCTGTGCAGAAAGATTCTGGAGACGGGCGCCGACAAAGCGGACAGGACCGGCACGGGGACGCGCAGCATCTTCGGCTGGCAGATGCGTTTCGACCTCCGGGAAGGGTTCCCCCTCCTGACCACGAAGAAGCTCAACACCCGGGCCATCATCCACGAGCTTCTCTGGTTCCTGAAGGGAGACACGAACGTCAGGTCCTTGAACGAGGTCGGCGTCCACATCTGGGACGAGTGGGCGGGCCCGGACGGTGACCTGGGTCCCGTGTACGGCCATCAGTGGAGGTCGTGGCCCGCTCCCGACGGCGGCGCCATTGACCAGATCTCCGCCGTGGTGGAGGGGCTTCGCAAGGAGCCCTGGTCACGCCGTCACATCGTGTCTGCATGGAACGTAGCGGAAATCGACAAGATGGCGCTGGCCCCGTGCCATTGCCTTTTCCAGTTCTACGTCGCGGACAACCGGCTCTCCTGCCAGCTCTACCAGCGAAGCGCCGACGTTTTCCTGGGCGTGCCGTTCAACATCGCATCCTACAGCCTGCTCACGCACATGGTGGCGCAGGCCTGCGGCCTCCAGGCGCATGAGTTCGTGCACACCTTCGGGGATGCGCATATCTACAGGAACCACTTCTCCCAGGTGGAAACCCAGCTCACCCGGGAACCGCGCCCCCTTCCCCGCCTCACCCTCGATCCGTCGGTGAAGGGGATCTTCGACTTCCGCTTCGATGACATAAAGATAGAAGGCTACCAGCCGCATCCGCCTCTGCGCGGAGCAATTGCCGTCTGAGGCCCGCACACCATGCCGGTCTCCGTTATCGCGGCGGTTGCGGCGAATCTTGTGATCGGCGACGCGGGGAAGCTCCCATGGCGGCTCCCGGATGACCTTGCCAGGTTCAAGCGGCTCACAATGGGGCACCCCGTGGTCATGGGCCGCTCAACCTTCCAGTCGATGGGCAAGCCGCTCTCCGGCAGGCTGAACATCGTGCTTACCCGGAATGCGCGCCTCAGCCTGCCCGGCTGCCAGATGGCGCGCTCCCGCGAGCAGGCCATTGCCATGGCAGCCGGAGATCAGGAGCTTTTTGTCATCGGCGGAGCCTCCATCTACGAGCTTTTCCTGCCCGTTGCCGGGCGCATGTACCTGACCCACGTCGAGGGAAACTTTCCCGGGGACACATATTTCCCCAGGGTCCGATGGGAGGAATGGCGGGTAACGAAAGAAGAGATCGGTCGGCCGGACCAGACCGGGGCGCCAGTGCACAGGTTCGTTGATTACGAAAGGATCCACGCATGAAACATGTCAGGCCCTCCGTCGTGATTGCCATTGCGCTCTGCACAGGCGCCGGATGGGTACGGCCCTTGCCCATCATCGCGCAACCCTTGAAATGGGAGCAGGCGGAGACCGAGCACTTCCTGTTCATCTTCGAGCCCAGGGATCGCGCTTCCGTGAACGAGCTTCTCACTTTCGCCGAGCCCGTCTACCAGCGGATCACGGGTTTTTTCCATTCCTATCCGAAGAAAGTCCGTGTCATCATCCGCGGGCGAATCGATGAGGCCAACGGCTTCAGCACGTTCCTGCCGATGCACATCGAGCTGTACCTGACCGCGCCAACGGATCACTTTCTTGGAGCGCGCACCGAGAGCTGGCTGAAGATCCTCCTGACACACGAGCTGACCCATTACGTGCACGCTTCCATGGACAGGGGATTCTTCTACGTGCTTTCACGAGTGTTCGGCGCTGATGCGGCGGGCGCGCATTTCGCATTCCTTCCCGGCTGGATGATCGAAGGACCCAGCACCAATACGGAGACCATCTTCACCGCCGGGGGCCGGGGAAGGAACCCCCTGTTCGAGATGTCTTACAAGGCGCCCGTCGAGGAGGGGAAGCTCTTCAGCCTGGAGCAGGCGGCGTACGGCTCCGCGTTCCCCCCGTCCGGGCGGATCTACGTGGGCGGCTACACGCTCGTGAACTTCCTGCTGTCCACGTATGGTGAGGACACGTTCCAGCGAATCATGGATCAGTACCTGGGATTTCCCTTCTTCGGACCGTGGGCGGCCATCCGAAAGGTCACCGGGAAGAGCGCTTCGGAAGTGTTTGCGGATCTGAAAAGACACCTGGAAGACAAGTATCAGGCGTCACTCTCCATCCAAACGGGCAAGCTGGTCACCCCGCAAAGGCCGGGAGACTGGGTCCACCCCCTGGTCACGGACAGGGGGCTCTACGTGTTTCGAACCTCTCTGGATCACTTTCCCGCAATCGTACGGTACGATCCTGCAAGCGGGAAAGAGGAAGTCATCCACACGGTGGTCAACGAAGGCCTTTCATTCACCGCGACGCGGGACGGAAAGACCTTGTTTTTTTCCTCGCTGACCCAGACCTGGCCGGACCCCGTGGACGCGCAGATCGTCTCTGATCTGTACAGGCAGGACGTGACAACCGGTACCGTGGAGCAGATCACGCGAGGGGCTCACCTGTGGCAGCCCTGCGTTTCGCCGGACGGAACGCAGCTCGTTGCGGTGCAGGGTTTCGGGCCGTATTCACGGCTGGTTTCCGTGGACACCGCCACGGGAGCCCTGCGCGTGCTGATCTCCTGGGCCGAAGGGAACGTATACACGCCCGCCTTTTCTCCGGATGGGCGGCGCCTGGCATTCACGCTCAACCTGCGCGGCTTCCAGGATGTGTACGTTGCGGACTACCAGGCCCTTGTCCAGGCTTCCGGGATCCTGCCGGACAATCGATCTCCCGTCGGGGACGTCAACCGGGAAGCGGCAAAGCCGGTCCTGGGACCGGATCCTTTCGGAGAGTACTTCCCTTCCTTCGTTGATGACGACAATGTCCTTTTCTCGTCAGACCGGGGAGGGAGCCTGTCCCTGTATCGCGCCAGCCTTGCCACCGGAGAGGTGGTCAAGGTCCTCGATGACCCGGTTGCGGCCATCTCCGGCGTTGTGGATGGAGATTCGCTGATCTATTCAAGCTATTCCAGCAGCGGGCGGTGCCTGAAGGCAGTAGCTCTTTCCAGCCTGCAATCGGAGCAGATTCCGCAGGACCAGACGAAAACGGAGGAGTACCCGGAGGCATACACGTGGACCGGCGCATCGGCGCCATCCCGTGGGTACACGGACTGGCCCGCCCCCCTTCTCTGGCTTCCTTATCCCACAATAACGAGGACCGGACCGGGCTCCCCGGGCGTGGAGATAGGCCTGGGCGCGGCCGCCTATGGGGCGTCGCTCCTGGGAACCACGACGTGGCTTGCCAACGCAGGTTGGTCTTTCGCGTCCCAGCAGCCATTTGCGGGCCTGTCCCTCACCACTGCGCTGGGGCCGTTTCAAGCCGGCCTTTCAAGTCAGCTTGGCTATCAATACACCGACACCTATACCCAGACCGTGGACTCAAGCGTCTCGTTGAGCCTTCCCGTCATCAACGACTCGCGCTTCGACACCGCTCGGGCGCTCTCCGTGTCCCTTGGGCTCCGAAACCTCGCGGAGCTTGACTCCAGCGTGCCTTTCACGTTCGCGCAGGCGGCAGGGCCGCTTGCAGGGGGCTGGCAGAACAGCTTCTTTGTCACGAGCGGGATTCTCGTGGCAGTGGGAGCGAAGCGGCGGGCCTGTCGACATGGATTCCCCTCTTGCGGTCAGCGTGGCTCTGCAGAACGGCACGCGGCTGCCCGTCCTCTATTCACCGGTCCCGGAAAGCACTTTCACGCTCCAGGCAGGCCTGGACATTCCTTCCCCCATCGCGCACCAGGTGATTATTCTCGGGGTGAAGTCAAGCGACGTGGAGGGCGGCCCGTTCAGCCAGTACTCGGATTCTTTTGCGGTTCCCCGGGGATTCCCCGGCCCTGATGTGAGAAACGTTCCCGGGCAGGCCATGGCAAGCATCGATTACGCCATCCCGATAGGCCTTTTCGACCAGCCCCTGGTGTTCAGCCTTGCCTCAACGGGAGCCAGGCTTGCAGTCCATGCGGAAGGCATCACCCGGTGGAGCGGCGGGTTCCAGAGTTTCAGCGTTCAGCCGTTCCTGTACACGGGAGGAGATTTGACGTTCCAGATGGTCTTCAACGCAATCCCGTTTGCCGTCCAGCTGGGCGCGGCGGCGCGGATCAATACCTCATCCCCGGACTCCTTCGATCCGGCAACGGACATCGGAATCTACCTGGCCTTTGGTTCTGCCGGCCTTGCCGGGGGCGCGAAGACGGGCCTCACCCCGAAGGCCTCAGGCAACACGGTGGTCCCGCGGTAGCGGCGGACACCCGGCGCCGCCTCAGCGGTCCACGGCGTTCCAGTCGATCGTGTACCCGACGTCGGCCGCAACTTTCTCCAGGTCGGCGTCCGTGTGATACAGGAGTGGGGCGTCTGAGAGCTGCGGCGCGCCCCCGGCGCTCTGGATCCGCGCCCCGGCATGATGATTCCCCACAAGCTCCTTGAGCTGGCTGCCGTCAGGGCCAAGCACCTGGACAACTCCGTTGCACGCGCACACGTACGTGCTGGTCGGGCTTTCCACCTTCAGGAAGAAGCTTGTGCCGCGCACGCCCGCCACCGCGCTCGGGGTCCTCACCACGAAGCCTTCCCCGTTCGCGCCCGTGGAGATCCGCTTCAACACCATGGTCAGGGCGCCCTGGCGCAGCTCGCTCCCCGTCTGGAGGTTGCGGGGGTTGAAAACGAGAGTGGTGTTCTCCGAAAGCCTGATCGCGTTCCTCGTGCTGAACTCGATCTCGACCAGGGACGCAGAGGCGGTGGTGACCACGGCGCCCAGGGGCACGGCGTCACCGATTTGAGCGTTCGCCCCGTCGATGGTGACGGAGCCTTCGAGATAGCTGACCGTGGGAACCTGGCTGCCGGCCTTTCCCGTCTGCGCAAAGCAAACCGCTCCCACCGCAAGAAGCACGAACGCGCAAGCCATGATTTTTCGCATTCCACACCCCGTTTCCAAGTGTATGAACGGCGGGCGGGCATGTAAAGCCGCCGCCTCCACCGCTTTCTCAAGGTCTCCCCGGCATGTTAGTATCAACGCGATGTCCGGCGAAACAATTCTCGTTGTCGAGGATGAGCCTTCCGTGGCGCGGGGCCTCGAGTACGGGCTCAAGGCGGAGGGATTCACCGTCGTGATTGCCCCGAACGGGAAACGCGCCCTGGAGGTGGCGCGGGGGAAAAACCCGCGGGAGCTTCCCCAGCTCATCCTCCTGGATGTGCGGCTTCCCGACATGAGCGGCTTCGACGTCTGCAAGACCCTGCGTGAGGAAGGCCGGACACTGCCCATCCTGATGGTGACCGCGCGCGACGAGGAGGTGGACAAGATTGTCGGCCTGGAGCTCGGCGCGGATGACTACATTGTCAAGCCCTTCAGCTTCCGCGAGCTTCTCTCCCGCGTGCGCGCGGCGCTTCGCCGGGCATACGGGGAGCTGGCTTCCGCCACCGGCGCGGAGAAGGTTGCCTTCGGCGACGTGCGCGTGGACCTCAAGGGCATGCGCGTGGAGCGGGGAGATCACGGGGTGCCGCTGACGCCCACCGAATACCGGCTCCTCCGCCATCTCGTGACCCATCCAGAGCAGGTCTTCAGCAGGGATTCGCTCCTGGAGCTGGTCTGGGGGTATGAGAACTCCGTGGATTCGCAGCGCACGGTGGACGTTCACATGCGCCACTTGCGGGAGAAGCTGGAAGAGGATCCCGCGAACCCGCGATGGCTTGTCACCGTGCGAGGGACAGGGTACATGTTTTCCCAGAAGCGCAATGTTAACGAAGTTTAATCTGGCTTTAAAGCTGCGGTAACCCGGGGGGTATAGCTTACAAGCCGGAGGTATGTGAAACATGGCACTATCAACGTTCGCGCGCCGCGTGCTTCCCATGACGGCGGCGCTCCTTGCGGCAACGGCAACCTTGGGATTCTCCCAGAGCGCGTCGAATACCAATCCCGGCCACCCGTCCGAGCTTGGGGCCCTTGTCTTGACTGTCCAGTCCGGAAGCCCGGCTGAAAAGGCCGGCGTTGTCCGGGGAGACATCATCATGGAGATCAACGGCACCGCGGTGAACACCCAGGGCGACGTCAGGAAGGCAATTGCCTCCCACAAGCAAGGGGACACCGTCTCCGTGAAAGTGCGCCACGGCGACGACCAGAAAACCCTCTCCGTTGCGCTCGAAGAGAAGAACGGCAGCGTCTTCATGGGAGTCCTCCTGTTTCCCGCGGAGAGCTTTCCCCTTGGAATGCGGCGCTTTGAGGATCACACTGCCCCCTGGGCATTCTCCGGCGGTGCGTTTGTAGCGCGCGTGGCCGCGGGCGGCCCGGCGGACAAGGCGGGCGTCAAGAGAGGCGATGTCATCGTTTCAGTGGACGGGATCCCGGTGGACGGGGATCACGGCCTCAACGCGCTGATCCAGGACAAGAAGATCGGCGACACGGTGACCCTTGGCGTGAAGGCCCGCACGGAGCCGGCGGACAAGGCTCCTCGAGAGCTCAAGGTGACCCTGGGAAGCACGCCTGACAAGAAGAAGCCCTGGCTGGGCGTGGAATACATGCAGGGACTCCCCGCCGCTGAGCTGAGCAGGCCCGGCGCTCGGGAGCCCGTGCTCTGATGACCGCCACCCTCCGGTGGAAGCTGGCCGGGAGCTACGCGCTCCTGATCCTGCTTTCCGTGACTCTCATGGGGGCGCTGGCCCTGTACTTCGTGCAGCGCTACGTGGCGAGTCAGGAGGGTGACTACCTGCGGGCGAACGCGAAAGCGGTCGCCGAGCAGGCGCAACGTTTCCTGGAGCCCCAGCTGCGCCGGGTGGCGCTGCAGAACCTGGCTTCCACCTCTGCGTTCCTGGGGGACGCCCGGGTGCGGATCCTGGCGGTCGACCGCACGCCGTACGCGGACTCCGGAGACCCGGGCCGTCCGGACGAGTTTCTCTGGCTGATACCTTCCGGCCTGGCGGAGATAGATACGCGCCCCCGCGCGCCGGCGCCGTTCATCTTTCCCATGCCCCGGGGCGGCGACGCCACACGCTCGATCAGCCCGCGGGAGCTCCTGCCGATGTTCCGCGACCTTCCCCTGGGAACCTCGCACATGTTCGCGCGAAGGATGCTCACTCCCTGGGGAAGACGGTTCGTCTTCGAACAGGACGAAGAGAGAGAACCGGTGGCGCCGCTCCCGTTGCCAGTCATCTGCTCACGGTGACCTTGCCCATCGGTGACGCGCAGGCTCCCCTGGGCTTCGTTCAGATGTCCACCCCTCTCAGCCTGAGCGCGCAGGCAATCGGCACCATGAGAAGCGCCGTGCTTTTCTCCGGCCTGGGATCCTTGCTCTTCGCCGTGGCGTTCGGCCTGTTCATGGGCAAGACCCTCTCCGACCCCCTGCGCAGCCTGGCATCCACGGCCGGGCGAATGTCGGACGGCGACCTGGCCGCCCGGGCCGCCGTGGGCCGCCGGGACGAGATCGGCGCCCTGGCCGGCCAGTTCAATACGATGGCGGCCAATCTGGAAAAGAGCTTCCTGGACCTGCGCGCCGAGCGTGATGCGCTCAAGAGGTTCATCGCCGACGCATCCCATGAGCTGCGCACTCCCGTCACTGCCCTGGCAACTTTCAATGAGCTTCTCCTGGGAAGCGCGGCCACGGACCCCGGCGCGCGCCAGGAGTTTCTCCAGGAGAGCCAGGCGCAGATCGCGAAGCTGCACTGGATCACGGCCAATCTCCTGGATCTCTCCCGCCTGGACGCGGGCATCGCTTCCCTCACGATGGCGGACCACGACGCATCCGATATCGTGCAATCGGCGGCCGCGGGCCTGCGCGCCCGTGCGCGGGACAAGGGCGTAGCCCTGCAGGTGGAAAAACCCGGGGCGTCTCTTGCGCTTTCCTGCGATCGAAACCGGGTGGAGATGGCCATTTCGAACCTCATCGGCAACGCGGTGAAGTTTTGCGACAAGGGCGGGACGGTGCGCGTCAGCGTCACTCCGGAGGGTTCAATGGCGCGCTTCGACGTCATCGATGACGGTCCGGGGATCAGCGCCGAGGATCTCCCCCTGGTGTTCGAGCGGTTCTACCGTGGACGGGGCGCGCAGTCCGAGGGAGCGGGTCTTGGCCTTGCAATCGTCAAGAGCATTGCCCGGGCGCACGGAGGCTCCATATCGGTGGAGAGCGAACCGGGAAAGGGCAGCCGGTTCATCCTGCGAATTCCCAAAAGGCCGGCTTGACCCCGGCTCCCCCTGTCTCTACTTTTGGGGAGGGGGGGCAAGGGGGGACGATGAGAATGGATTCCCTGCGCCGGCGCCGCTCCCGGCGTGAGCGTTCTTCTTATCGCCGCCTTCACGCTTGCGGGCGTTTCGGCGCGGGCCGCGGCTGATGCCCAGTTCCTGGGCCTTGCCGTGGCGCATTCAGTGGACCGCGATGCCGAAGGGAATCTCGTTCTGGACGGCATTCATCATGTTTCCCAGGTCACGAATTTCCCTCATGAAGAGAGCGTTTTTGTGTACACGCGCTGGACCGGTTCCGGACCGCACCAGATCGGTGTTTCCATCTGGAACCTGGATACCGATGAGACCGTGTCGGATGCGATGAAGGAAATCGATTTCTCTCCTGACTCCATCACGACCTTCGTCCAGGCCTTCCCGCATGCCACTTTTCCGGAGGGCGGGACGTATGCCGTGGAAGTCACCCTGGACGGGGACCTGGCGGCGGAATACTCGCTCTTCGTCAACGTGGATGATTCCTACCCCGATGCACCCGAGCTCGTCCTCTGTGTCCCGGCAGCACGGGGATCCCTGGACAGGGTAGGGAACGCGTTCGTCTCAGGGATCTCCGACACCTTCTCTTTCCATCGCTTCCCCGCGCGTGACAGCTTCGAGCTGGTGACGCTCTGGTTTTCCGGCGAGGGCAATCACCAGCAACGGGTGGAGATCCTGGATCCCACGGGAGTCCCCATTGCCGCCTCCGCCACCCAGGAGATCCGCGCAGACTACGGGAAGCTGCGGGTCCTGACGGATACCTTTCGGGACATGCCCCTCCCGGTGCGAGGCACGTACACGGTGGTCCTCTACCTCGATGGAGAGGACGTCTACGAGTATCCCCTTCCCGTGAACAGAAATTAGCCCTTAGCCCGCACCCTTTGCCCTAAACGCGCTCGGCAGGGTATCATGCCTCCCCAAGGGAGGTGTTTGATGAAAAACCTGATCATACCTGCGCTGCTCCTTATCGCCATTGGCGGCGCTTCATTCGCGCAGTCCGCACCGTCTCAGCCCGCGCCCGGCGCAAGTACCCCCGCTGCAAGCTCCCCTGACGCCAGCGCTCCTGCCGCCAGCGCTCCCGCAGCCAGCGCTCCTGCCGCCAGCGCTCCCGATGCCGGCGCGCAGGCCCCGGGTGCTCCGGACGCTGCCGCGCAGGCCGCCCCAGCCAACCCGGCAGCAAGCGCGCCTTCCTTCCTGGAGCAGGAGCTGGGGGCAGCGGCCTCCGAGCTGTCCTCCGGGCAGGTCGGGAGCATGACCGTTGAAGATATCGAGAAGATCACCGCTCACCTTGCCATTGCAGTGCAGAAGGAACGCTACGTGCAGAGGGTCCGCCACGCCTCCTTCGTCCTCCCGGGCGTGGGGCAGTTCATTGCCGGAGACAATCTGGGGGGATGGCTCTTTGTTGCATGGGACGTGACAGTGCTGGCGGGAACGCTTTTGAGCGCATACTTCGTGCTGCCGGCAAACGTCCAGTTCGGCTCCCTGGACTATCTCAACTCCCCTTTGTCCGCCATTCACACCGCATGGGCATCGAACAGCCTTGCCTCGTACCTTCCCCTGGCCGGCGTGCTGGCGGGAGGCATGATACTGGAGACCGTGCTTCGCTACGTCTCAGCGGACAACGCGGCAAGGACGGCGCGGAAAAACATCGTGGAGGGAAAGGTGACTTTCCAGCCCACCCTTGATCTCATGGACGGGTCGCTGGGCGTCGGAATGAAAATGCAGTACTAGCGGCTTAACCGCGCGCCCGAAAGGTCAGGCGCTTATAGTCATCCACAAAGCCGGCATCCATCAGCGCTTGTCGATACGGGCTCCTGCCCACCGGCTGGCCGTTGACGTTCACGACATGCACGGCCTGCAGAGGCCTCTGATCCCGGCCGGTCAACGTCTTCACGAAGCCCATGTAGTCGGGGATCCGCGGCTCCTCGGGCGGAACGCGGAACTCCAGGTCCCGCCCCGTCCTGCGGGAGACAAGCACGATCCTTGCGCCGTGGAACACCAGGTGGGTCGTCGAAAGCCGCGAGGGGAGAATCGCCTTGAGCGCCTCGATGTCCACTCCGCACAGGGAGGCGGGGTCCGCGGCGTTCATCCAGAACACCGCATCATCCACAGGGTCGGCGGCCAGTGACTTCAGCACCGAGGGTGATGCAAACTGGAGGCCGCGCACGCCGTCGAAAAACCTTCCGGCAACCACTTCTCCCGAGAACTCCATGAGCCGCAGGCTCCGAAACAGGCGCCCCCATCTCAGGGACGGAAGCTCTTCCTCCAGTATCTCGCGAAAGATGACCCCATAGCGCTGCAGCACCTGGCGGATGCGCTCCCGCGAGCTCTCCTCCTGGTCCAGGGCATCAAGCTCAGCGGCTTCCCGGCGCGGCACCCGGAACCAGGACCCTGCCGCGGGGCGGGAAGACTGCCACCTGGCAAAGCTCCCTCGGGCTCCCCTGCCCTCCCCCGCGGCTTCTTCCGGCTTGAAGCCCCCGGCAATCCCCTTGCGCACCGGCTGGAAGGAATCAGCGGAAACCTCTCCCTTCCATGCCAGGTCCCAGAGGGCCTGGGCAAGCTTTCCCGAGCCCAGCAAGGAAGAATCCGCAAGGTCCCAGAACCCGAACTTTCCGGACCTCCCGGGGAAAATGGTTTCCGCCGCGGAATCTTTCACGGTCCCTTCCACGTACAGCTCGGCATCCGGGCCGAAACAGAAGCCGACGCGCTCTTTTCCCGCGGCGAACCAGAGAAGCCCCGCTTCAGCAAAAAGGGTGTCGAGCCAGCGCGGCGAATAACCGTCCAGCCGGGCAGGGAACACTTCCTCCTCCCAGAGCCGCGCGGGGAGGCAGAGCCCGAACAGGCGCTCCCACCTGTCTTTCATGTCCTCCAGGCCTGCTCCACGGCGCACCAGGCCCTGGTGCGCGGCAACGAACCACGGCATCCTCTCCGCGGGAAGAGGCTGGAAAGCGGGGCGCGCCTGGGCGCGGGAGATCCTCAGCAGGGCCTCCAGGTTTTCCCTGTCGCAAACCTGAAGCTGTTCGCTGCCGGCAAGGAGTCGGTCCACGACGACGGCTTCCTCCTGGACAAGGTCATCCAGCAGCGCGTCCGCGCGCTCCTTGTCCAATCCGAAGAAGACGGAGACGAAGGATGGATCCACGGGGCCGTAATACCTCAGCCATTGCGCAACCAGCTCTCCCATGATCTGATCGTCCCCCGCCTCGCGCGCCTTTCTCAGCCGGGGCTCGATCTCCCTGGCTATCACCACCTGCACGTCGCCGAAAGCCTGCTCGCTGATCTTGGGCGCAAGCGCCTCACGGAGCCGGGCCTCAGCGCCCTCTCCTTCTGCCGCGCTGCCCGCGTCCCGCGCGCTGGCTGAAAGCAGCTGCTGCCATTCCGCCGTCGGGACAACCACCCTGTCTTTCAGCCAGTCCAGGACCTCGCGGGCGTCGCGGGGCGCGTAGCCCTCCGCCGTCCTTTGCAGCTTGGCCTGAAAGCCGCGCGCAAGGTCCGGTGAAACCCTGGGTCGAAGCTCGGCGGACAACGCCAGCTCCCGCACCAGGTCGGCGCGCAGATGCGTCTGGGCCTTTCCCTCGCCGGCAGCGGGAGTGTCGTCCGCGTACATGAGCGTGTTGGTCTGCTTCCACGCGATGCTGCTGCAGAAAGGTGACGGGGCCGGGGTGATGGCCTCATCAACCGCAATTTCCCCCGCGGCAAGCTCACCCAGGACCATCGAGAGGCTGGGCAGGTCGAACTCCTCCTGGAGGCACGTCCGCCAGGCCTCCAGAACAATGGGGAAGTCCTCATGCCGGGTCACGGCTGCAAGCAGGCTCTTCGCGCGCAGGCGCGTCACCCACAGCGGCGTTCTCCCCCTGGCGGAGGCCCGGGGAAGAAGAAGCGCGCGGCCGGCCGCCTCCCGAAACCGGGCCCCGAAAAAGCCGCTTCCCTCCAGCCGGGCGCGCAGGAGCCTCTCCATGTTTCCCGCCGTGACAAGGGAGAGAATTTCAGTCCCGGAAATCTCCTCGGGAACCATGAGCAGGATTGTGTCGTCATCCTGGAACATCTGGGGCCGATAGCCAAGCTTCTCCTCCCATGCGGCGGAGAGCGCAAGGCCGTACGGCCTGTTCACCCTTCCGCCCCACAGGGTATGGAGGACGATCCTCGTTTCCTGCCCCCTGCCCTGGGGGTCCCGCGTGTGCTCCACAAGGAGATGGTGCCGATGGGGAAGGTCCTTCCCCGTCACTTCCCGCTGTCGGGCCAGGAAATCGATCATGGCCCGGGCAGCGGCTTGATCCAGGCCATGTCTTTCCGCGAGCTCCCCGGGAAGGGTCGCGTCCCTGAGCCGGTCATTCCAGCCCTCGAGCGCCCGTGCAATCCTGTCGGACAGGTGAAACGTCCTGTTGCGCTCCTCCGCCTTCCAGAAAGGGGACATGGCGGTGCGCGCTTCCACGGGGACCACTTCCACGCTCTGGTGATCTATCTTCTGGATCCGCCATCCCTGGGTGCCCATGATGAAGCTGTCCCCGATGGCCCTTTCCCAGACGAACTCCTCATCCAGCTCCCCAAGGAGCGCCTTCGAGTCCGCCGTCCGAAGCGCGAAGTATCCCCTGTCAGGTATGGTTCCCCCGCCCATGGCCAGACGAAAGCGGGCGGACCCGCGCGCGCTCACCTGGCCGGACAGCCTGTCGAAGGACACCATGGGGGAGAGCTCGCGGACACGCGTCTCCTCGTACCGTCCCGCCAGCATGTCCAGGACAAGGTCGAAGTGACGCCTGGGAAGCATGCGGTACGGATGGCTGGCCCTGACCCAGTCGAACAGCTCCTCGACGTTCCAGGTTTCCGCCGATGTCATGGATACGATCAGCTGGGCAAGGACATCGAGGGGACACAGCACGGGCGTCATCTCCTCGATGTCCTGCTCCTGCACGCAGCGCGCCATGACGGCGGCGTCCACGATGTCCTTTCCGTGGAGGGGGAAGAGAATCCCGCTGCTCGGCTGGCCCACCTTGTGCCCGGCCCTCCCGAGGCGCTGCACCGTTGAGGCTACCGTGAACGGGCACTGCACCAGGATCACCCTGTCCAGCGCCCCGATGTCGATTCCCAGCTCCAGGGAGCTTGTGGCGACAATGGCCTTGAGCTCCCCCTTCTTCAACCGCTGCTCCACAACCAGGCGCAGCTCCCGGGAAAGGGACCCGTGGTGAGACCAGGCAAGGGGCTCGGGAAGCCCCTCGTTGATGAACCTGCTGAGCTTCTCCGCATGCCGCCGGGAGTTCACGAAAAAAAGCGTCGACCTTCCTGACCCGATGATCTGCCGGCATTCCCGCGCAAGCGCGTCCCACATCGGTTTTTCGTCGGGGGAAGCAGCCAGCCCCGCCACGGGGAAGGAGACGGAGAGGTCATAGCGCTTGGACATGGGGCAATTGACGATCCGGACTTTCCGCTTCTCGAATGCGGCTTCGCCTCCTCCGGGAATGACCCGGTAGCCGCCTACAAGATCGGCAACCACGGAAAGGGGGCGCACTGTTGCCGAGAGGGCAATCCGCTGGACTTCCCCGGAGAGGCGCACCAGGCGCTCCACGGCCGTCACAAGATGCGTCCCTCTCTTGGTGGCAGCCACGGCGTGGATCTCATCCAGGATCACCGTGGCCAGGCCGTCAAGCAGCAATCGACCGTTGGGCGAAGAGAGGATGAGGTTCAGGCTCTCCGGCGTGGTGATGAGGATCTCGGGGGGATGGGCGAACATCCGCCGCCTCTCGGAGGTCGGCGTGTCTCCGCTCCGTGTCAGGACCCTGATTTCGGGGAATCCGCTGCCGGCCCGGGAAAAGAAATCCGACAGGCCCGCAAGCGGCGCCAGGAGGTTCCTCTGGATGTCGTTGTTGAGCGCCTTCAAAGGGGAGACGTAGAGGATCCGAACCTTGCCCACCGGCCAGCCGCCGGTGATGAGCCTGTCGATCCCCCACAGGAAAGCGGCAAGCGTCTTGCCCGTGCCCGTGGGGGCGCTGACCAGCACATGGGCTCCCCCGGCAATCTCGGGCCATGCCTTCTGCTGGACCTCGGTCGGCTGGCCCACCGCCTGCGTGAACCACTGGGCAAGGAGAGGATGGAAGAGTGACAGGACGCCCTGGGCTTGCCCGCTCATTCCTTTAGGACTTCGGAAGCCTCGTGATGAGCCTGCGCCAGCTCACGCCGATTGCGCGCGGCGTCACGGAGAGCTTCCCCGCCTCCTGCGCCGCCCGCGCAATCCTCTCTTCGATCGGGGAATGCGTGTCGATCCAGGCTAGAAGCTTCGGGTCCTTCGGCTCGCGCTTGCTGATCCGCCGGAGGGCCTGCTCGAATGACGACGGCGCGATATCCGCCCGGGCCAGGAGCTGGACCGCAAACGCATCCGCGCGATCCTCGGCCTCCCTGCCGTAGTGAACGTTCACCAGGGTCTGCGCCAGGGTCCTGGCCAGATCTCCTCCGCGGCCGCCGGTCAGAATGCCTGCCAGGGCGGAAACCCCGACCTGCCGCGCCATGAGCGTCAGGGGGTCCTTGTGCGCCACGTGGGAAAGCTCGTGGCCCAGGATGGCGGCCATCTGCTCTGCTGAATCCAGGCTGCGCATCAGGCCGGTATCCACGCAGATGATCCCGCCAGGCAGGGCGAATGCATTGACGGTGGGGGTGTCGATGACGACGATCCTGATTTTCGGCGATCCCGGGGCAAGTTGATCCAAGGCGGGACGCAGCCTGTCCATGATCACAACGAAAGCCTTGTCCACCTCAGGATTCGAAACCTCGCTTTGCGAGAGCTCGACCTGTCTGAGGATCAGGGGGCCCAGGGCGTCATCCATCGACCGGGCAATGTCGGCGGTCACCGTTCGCGGAGTGAGGAGGAACTTCTGCGCGGCAAAAGCCACGACCCCCAGGGCCACGACAACTCCCGCAAGCACGGCAAGCTCCCTGATGAGTCGAGAGCGATTGGTCAAAAACCCTCCGGAGGCTTGTTTTCCCACGCGCGGGGGGCTGGCTTGGCACGGTCCGCCTTCGGGCCGTAGTAATGGGCGAAGCTGATCCGTCCGAACACCGGCATGTAGAAAAACCGCCCCTTGTTGGCGTTGATCAGGGCAATGATGGACCAGATGATATAGGTCAGGTTGATCAGGATGGTGAAGAACAGGTACCAGAAGAACCACGCCCAGGAAGGAGCGTGTGTCGCCACGTTTGCAATGATCCACGCCACCACACCGGCGTTCAGGAGAACGACCGGGATGTGGGTGAGAAGAGCCTGCAAGGCGTGAAAAGCGACGAAGGGGGACGTCTTTCTGTTTACCAGGAAATAAATCACCGACGCTATGAGGTTCAGGAGCGGAATGGGGAGCCCGATGGCCAGGGAGGCGAACATCATGAGGTAGGCCCCCATCGCGTCGTCCCTTTCGCGTTCGGTGATCTGTTCGGGCTGGGGAAGCTGAAGCGTCTGTGTGGTGTCGTTTGTGCTCATGATGGAAGGGGTGTCCGGATGCCGAGGCATCCGGACGCCGTAGAAAACCTATTCCTTGCCGCTGAACCTGGGGTATTCGTCAGTGAAGTAGCCCAGGTAGAGAGCGACGCGGGTAAGCCACCGATACGTGCCGACGTTGAAGGAGTGCCACGTGGCGGGGTAGCGTCCCGCGAAAAGAAGGGCAAACCAGGCCAGGAAGCCCAGAACGCCCGAGGCGATCTCCCGGAAGAGCAGGCAGATGCCATGGGGAATTCCGACGTAGATGAACCCGAAAAGAAGGCGAAGGATCACGAGCCCGCGGCTGACGCGCTCCGGCCGGGGAACTTCCAGCTTCACGCTGTCCCCTTTGATGCCCGGAAAGAAAGCGGGGTAGCCGTCCACGAGGTTGCCAAGGGATGCGCTGATCCGGAGGCTCCAGTTATGATACCCGATCTGGAAATTGAAGAAGCTCTCCGGGAACCTGCCCGTGAAAAGGACGACCCAGAAAGTCAGGAAGGAAACGATGGCGGACCAGATACCGACAATCGCGAGAAGAACGAGGTGCGGTATCGCGATGTAGAGCCAGCCGAACAACGTGCGAAGGATGAGCTGGCCCCGGGAATACTTTTCTTGATGGGTGATCGTCAACTTCATTGCGCCCTCCTTGATAGGCTGATTGTAATGCAGGTCGGCCGGCATTTCAAAGGAAATTTCGCGGTGGTCCACCCCTTGCAAACCCCGTCGTCGCGGCGGCATACTGTCCGCATCCCCTGGGAAAGATCCATCGTGAAGCGCCGCATCATCATCCGCATCTGCGCCATAGCCGCATCCGCAGTCGTCGCCGCCAACGCCGGCGCTGTCGTTGCCGTTGCGCTTTCCATCCCCCATGAGGCTTCCCTCTGGCCCGCTGGGTCGTACTCATTCTGGCCTGAGAGAAGCTGGAGGACCATTGAAGCAAGGATCGGGTCTCTGCCTGCGTCCAGCCGCCTTTCCCGGAGCGTCCTCGGTGTGGCGCATTACCGCCAGGGCACGCTGCCCGTCCACTGCCTCCGCTTTCTTCCCACCGGGCGCCCGGCCCTGAAGGTGCTCATCATCAGCGGCGTCCATGGAACGGAAACGGCCGGGGTGGAGGCTGCTCTCCAGATTGCAGAGCGGATGGCCCATCGTCCATCGACCCACCCGGATGTGGACATGACCCTGGTGCCGGTTGCCAATCCGTGGGCATGGGTGTACGGCTACCGCTACGACGGAATCGGCGAAGACGTGAACAGGGACTTCTCATCCGCCCGCACGCAGGAAGCGGCGGTTCTTCGGGATTTCATTGACAGGTCAGGTCCCTATGACTTGTTCATGGACCTCCATGAGTCGAAGAAATCCGGCTATTTCCTTTACCAGTACCTTCCAGCAAAGGAGGGGCTGGGAGCGGAGTATGGAAAGCTTCTGTCATCCATGGGCAGGAAGCGAGAGGCAAGCTACCGAGAGGGTCCGTTCCAGGCCAGGGATGGGGTCCTGCACATCTCCCCCCTGGTGCTTCCCTGGATCTCCCTGGCGCACAGGCTCTCCCTGGAGCAGTACGCGCGGCTGCACGGGACCCGTCACGCGTACACGGTGGAGACTCCCGTTGCGGACCAGTTGGAGGCGAGAGTGGCGGTGCACATCAGGACCGTTGAGGCGTTCATCGGAGCGCTCCTGGCAGGGCGCCAGGATTGATTGCCTTGGCCCGGCATGCCGATTACTTTGTTGTCAGAGGTCGAAATGTGAGCGCACAATCAATCCTGATCCTGTACCTGTTTTTTTTCTTTCTGGAATATTTCTGGGAGCTGAGCCTGAGCCTTCTCAACCTCGCGCACGTGCGGAAGAACGCGTCCGCGGTCCCGGACGCTTTTGCCGGAGTGATCGACACGCAGACCTACGGCAAATCGGTCTCCTACACGCTGACCCGGGGAAGGTTCGGCCTGGCGGCCGGGGCGTTCTCCGCGGCTTTCCTGCTGGCCATCATTCTTTCCGGTTCCCTGGGCTTCCTGGATGACGCGGTCCGCACGCTGCCAATCCATCCCTACTTCCAGGGCATCCTTGTCATTGCATGCGTATCCCTGGTGTTCTGGGTTCTTGCCCTGCCGTTCTCCCTGTACTCCACCTTTTCCATCGAGGCGAGGTTCGGTTTCAACAGGACCACCCCGGTCCTTTACCTGGTGGACACGATGAAAGGGTTCGCCGTCTCGGCCGTGATTGGGATCCCGGTCCTCCTGGGGCTGTTCTGGTTCATGGACAAGACGGGCAGGTTCTGGTGGATATGGGCGTTCGGAGCCATGAGCGTCTTCCAAGTCGTGATGAGCATCCTTGGGCCGCTTGTCATAGCGCCGCTTTTCAACAAGTTCACCCCGCTGGCCGATGGGGAGTTGAGGGACGCCATCATGGCCCTGGCCGGGAAGCTCGGCTTCCGGACACGGGGCATCTTCGTGGTGGACTCCAGCAAGCGCTCCAGCCATTCGAACGCGTATTTCACCGGGCTGGGGCGAGCCAAGCGCATCGTGCTCTTCGACACGCTTGTCGCGTCCTCCTCCAAGGAGGAGATCCTTTCCGTGCTTGCGCATGAAATCGGACATGAAAAGAAGAACCACGTGAAAAAGGGAATCGCGGTCTCCCTGGCGATGTCCCTGGCGGGATTCTGGATCATCAGCCTTCTCCTCCCGTATCTCCCGCTGTACCAGGCTTTCGGCTTCCACGTGCCCGGCTATCACGCCATCCTGATCCTCCTGGCATTCTGCTCAGGGCCGTTCACCTTCTTCCTCCAGCCCCTCTCTTCCCTCTGGTCGCGACGTCACGAGTATGAGGCGGACAGGTTCGCCGTGCAGGGTGTGGGATCCGCCGCGGGGATGATCTCGGCCCTGCTCAGGCTCAGCCGCGAAAACCTGAGCAACCTGACCCCCCATCCCCTGTACAGTTTCTTCCATTATTCGCATCCCACGCTGGCGGAGAGGATTGCCGCGCTCGAAGCCGCGGAAAAAAGGCTTCAGCGCGCATGAGCAGCAACAAAGAGAACAGCGTCGAAAACAGCCACGCCACCGGTGCGGAAACGGTCACCTGGAACCTGGCGGACCTCTACCGGGAGCCGGTCGGCGAACGGATGGATTCGGACATGTCGGCGCTGGAGCAGGACGTGGACTCGTTTGCGGCGCGCTATCGCGGAAGGGTGGCCAGCCTGGCCGTCGAAGAGATGAGCCAGCTCCTCACCCGCTACGAAGAGCTTGCCGAGCGCATGGGAAAAGCCGCCAGCTATGCCCAGCTTTCGTGGGCCGTGCAGAGCGACGACCCCGCGCGCGGCGCTCTTTTGCAGAAGCAGATGGAGGTCGAGTCGCGCCTTTCCCAGAATCTCGTGTTCATCGACATCGAGTGGGCGGAAGCCTCGGAGGCCTCGGCTCTCAGGCTCATCAATGACCCGCGGCTTGCGCGCTGGCGACACTGGCTTGTCCTCTCACGGCGCTACCGCCCGTACCTCCTCAGCGAGCCCGAGGAAAGGGTCTTGCGGGAGAAATCCGTGACCGGGCGGCAGGCCTGGTCCCGGTTTTTCGACGAGGTCCATTCCGCGACCCTGTACGACGGGGACGGCGAAAGCGTGCCCCAGCAGACCCTGCTTACCCGGCTGTACTCCGCGGACCGTGAGGTCCGGCAAAAAGCCGCGGCCAGCCTGACGCGGGGCCTCAAGGGCATCCAGCGCTCCACCACTTTCATCGCCAACACGATCTTCGCCGACCTGGCGTCGGAGAACAGGCTGCGCAGGTATCCCAGCTGGATATCTTCGCGCAACATGGACAACCAGGTCGATGACGCCGTCGTGGACGCCCTGGTGAATGCGGTCTGCTCGCGGTATGACCTTGTTGCGCGCTACTACCGGTTGAAGAAAAGACTGCTCGGCCTGCCCGAGCTGTTCGACTATGACCGCTACGCTCCGCTTTCGGGGGAGGAAAGGCGCTACAGCTGGCAGGAAGCCAGGGAGACCGTCATCCGGGCATACGGGAAGTTCCACCCTCGGATGGCGGAGACCGCGTCACTTTTCTTCGAGCAGGGCTGGATCGATGCGTCGGTCCATTCCGGCAAGCGCGGAGGCGCTTTCTGCGCCGCCACTGTCCCATCCCTGCACCCCTATGTCATGCTCAATTTCCAGGGAAAGCCCGACGATGTCATGACCCTGGCCCACGAGCTTGGCCACGGCGTGCACCAATACCTCTCCCGCCCGCAGGGCGTCCTGTCCTGGAGCACGCCGCTCACCACCGCGGAGACGGCCTCCATCTTCGGCGAGACCCTCGTTTTCCAGGACCTCATGACTGATGAAAAGGACGGCACGGCGGTCCTGGGCATGCTTGTGCGCCGGATCGAAAGCTCCTTTGCCACGGTTTTCCGGCAGGTCGCCATGAACAGGTTCGAGGACGCGGCCCATCGCGCCCGTGCGAACGGGGAGCTGACGACGGAGCGCCTCTGCGAGATGTGGCTTTCCACCCAGAGGGCCATGTTCGGTGACAGCGTCACCCTGACGGAGGATTACGGAATCTGGTGGAGCTACATCCCCCATTTCATCCACACTCCGGGATATGTCTACGCGTATGCGTTCGGCGACCTTCTGGTCCGGGCCCTCTATGCCCGCTACCGCCAGGCGGGCGCGGACTTCCCCGAGCTTTACCTGCAGATGCTTGCCGCGGGCGGCTCGGAGTGGCCCCCCGAGCTGGTCAAGCCGCTGGGCGTGGACCTGACCGCGGCGGATTTCTGGCAGCGGGGTCTGGACCTGCTTGCGGAAATGGTCTCCCGGGCGGAAGAGCTTGCCCGCACGGAAGGCTTAACGGATGAATAGGTGCCGTCACGCAAGCTCGAGCGCGGCGGGGCGCGGGCACCAGCGTGTCTTGATTTTCGCGAAAAATGGAGTACGATAGTGTTTGGAATAGCGACCTAGGAAAACGAATAAAAGGAGCGCGGCATGGCAAGAAACTATCTGATTTTCTTCTTCGGGCTCTTCCTTCTTCTGGTCTTCACATTCCTTTTCTGTTACATCGCCATCTACAATGAGAACCTCGTGGCGGGCATTCTGGCCATCGTCGGTTTTGTCTCCTCGCTCGTCATAGCCATCATGATAGGCGTCTCGAGCCGGGAAGAAGGCGGCGCCTTGTACGTCTGGTTCTTCAGCGTCGGAGGCGTGACCGCCGTGATCTTCGTCTGGTATCTCTCCCGGGCAGGCACGCTGCTGAAGATCTGGTAAATCGCTCCTGAGCATGAGATGCCCCGGCAACGAGCCGGGGCTTTTTTTTCACCTGGGCTGGACCGCGTGGAGCGCGGCCGCATCCCCACTACACAAGATCGGCCAGCTCGGCCTGCGCGGCCCTGCACAGCTCATCGGGGGGAACCACCATCTGGAAGCCTTTTGCGCCCGCGTTCACGTAGATCCGGTCATAGGCCATCGCGATTTCGTCGATCCAGGTCGGGAACTTCTTTTTCATGCCGATGGGAGAGCACCCTCCCCGGACGTATCCGGTGAGCGGGGTGAGATCCCTGAGAGGGACAAGCTCCACTTTGCGGCAAGCGGCGGCCCGGGCCGCTTTCTTCAGGTCCAGCTCCGACGGACCGGGAATGCAGAACACCAGGGGCTCGCCTTTTTCATTGCGGGCAACAAGGGTCTTGAACACGATCTCAGCCGGAACGCCGAGCTCCCGGGCCGCGCTCACCGCGTCCACGTGCTCCTCCCCCACCGGATATGCCGCCACCTCGAAGGGAACGCCGAGAGACCGCAGGATCCGCATTGCATTCGTCGTGGTCATGCCCTTCCTTCCGCGCTGACACGTATGCCGCTTTTCGTTATCTTATGCCGCATGGACGCGAAGGTCGAAACGGACGGGCAGTGCTTCTGCTGCGGCACTGACAACGAAAAAGGCCTGCACCTCGGCATTACATATCCCGAGAAAGGCTCCGCGGAGACAAGCCTGGAGATCCCGGGCTATTTCTCCGGCTGGAAGAAGATGACCCACGGCGGCTTCCTTGCCACAATCCTGGACGAGATCATGGCGCACGCGTGCGTCGGGATCTCGCAGAGGGCGGTGACCGCGGAGATGACGGTGCGGTTCCAGAAGACCGTGGAGATCGGGTCCCGCATCAGGGCCGTGGGCAAGGTGCAGGAAGCGCGCGGGCGCGTCCTGACCACGCGGGGGTGGATCTACGATGAGGAGGGAACCGTGGCCGCGGAGGCCACCGCCCGCTTCATTGCGACAACCCATATTTCGCGATCTTCCGAGCTAAAGTCTTCCGAGTGATGGCCAGCTCCCTGGCGGTCCTGGACTTGTTCCCGGCGTTCCGCGCCAGGCTCTCCGCAATCAGCTTGCTTTCGTAGAGCTCGTTCGCCGTCCCCGCGGCCTGCTTCAGTGATCCCCGGGGGCGCGGTAAGGGCGGTGCAGCAGCGGGAATGGGGTCGCGGGGCGCTCCCGGCCTGCCCGGGGCCAGGAAGCTTTTCTCTCCCAGCAGCACGATCTGGTTGACGGTGTTTTCCAGCTCCCGCACATTGCCCGGCCAGTCCCATGTCTGGAGCGCCGCCCGCGTCTCCGCGCTCAGGCGAACGGGAGGCCGTGTGTAGCGCTCGCTGTACTTCTCTATGAAGTGATCCGTGAGCAGGAGGATGTCTCCCCGCCGTTCCCGCAGCGGGGGCAGGCGGATGGACACCACGTTGATTCGGTAGAACAGGTCCTCACGGAACTTCCCTTCGCGAATGTCCGCCGCAAGGTCCTTGTTTGTCGCGGCGATGATGCGCGTGTCCACCGTGATTCTCTTCGTCCCGCCCAGCCTCTCGAAGGTGGACTCCTCGATGACCCGCAGGACCTTGGCCTGCACCTCCAGCGACATGTCCCCGATCTCGTCCAGGAAGAGGGTCCCTCCGTCCGCCAGCTCGAACTTGCCCCGCTTCCTCTCCACGGCCCCGGTGAACGCGCCGCGCTCATGGCCGAACAGCTCGCTCAGGAGAAGGCTCTCGCTGAGGGCGGCGCAGTTGATGGACACAAACGTGCCGTCCCGGCGAGCGCCCGTGTAGTGGATGTGCCTTGCCAGCACCTCCTTGCCGGTGCCGCTTTCCCCGGTGATAAGGACGGTGACGGGAGTGTCCTTCACCTTGTCCGCGGTGGAGATCAGCTCTTTCACGGCCGCGTCACTTGTCAGGAACTGGTGGGGCAGGGACCGCCGGTTCAGCTCATCCCGCAGGTACCTGTTTTCCGTGGCAAGGGCGCGCATCTGCAGGCCTTTGCGAACCGCGTCAAGAAGCTTCGTGTTGTCGATGGGCTTGAGGAAGTAATCCGCGGCCCCGCCTTTCAGGGAGGAGACCGCGGTGTCGATGCTGCCGAAGCCGGTAATGACAATGACCACCAGGTCCGGTTCCACCCGCTTGAGCTCCTTCAACAAATCCAGCCCGCTCTTCCCCCCCTTCAGGCGGATGTCCACCAGGGCCACGTCCAGGGGGTGCCCGGAGGCCGTGGCGACGGCAGCCTCGTAGCCGGCCGCGCTGTGGACCGTGAAGCCCTCCCGGCGGAAAAGGTTCTCCAGCCCGTGGCGGATTCCCTCCTCGTCGTCGACGATGAGGACAGAGGGCCCCCTCACGCCGCGCTCCCGCCGGAAAGGCAGGGGAGCCTGAGGGAGATCCTGGTGCCGCGCTGATTCCTGCTTTTCACGTCAATGCCCCCATTGTACTTCGTGACGATCCCATAGACCACGGACAATCCCAGGCCCGTCCCTTCCCCGTTTCCCTTTGTCGTGAAAAACGGGTCGAAGATCCTGGGGATGATCTCCTTCGGGATGCCCTGGCCGGTGTCTGAGACCACCAGAGAGACGCTCCCGGCCGACATGCGCGTGCACACAAGCACCCTGCCCGGCCCTTCGATGGCCTGCACGGAGTTGGTGAGCAGGTTGATCACAACCTGCTTCAGCTCATCCGTGCTCACCACGGAAGGCGGCAGCCTCTTGTCCAGGCGCGTGTCAATGCGGATGCGGCTTTCCCGGGAAAGCGAGCGCCCGATCATGCGAACCACTTCTTCCACGACGTCGTTCACGTCGCTCCCGGGAGCGTGCGCCGAATCGCTGGCGGCGAAGTTCAGAAGCTCCTGGACAATCCGGGCTATCCGGCGGGTCTCCTGCTCGATCCACTTGAGAGAGACGGAGCGTTCGGCGTTCTTCTCCTCATCCATCAGGTTCTGCACGTTCGTGAGGATGGAGGACAGGGGGTTGTTGATCTCATGGGCCATGCCGGCGGAAAGCATGCTGATGGAAGCCAGCTTCTCCGCCTGGAAGATCTTCTCCTCCAGCTCCGTCTTGGCGGAGATGTCATCCGTCATGAAAACGCACCCGGCGGCCTCGCTTGCTTCCCGCTCGGGGCTGAAGAAAGGGTAGAGACGGATCTCGTAGACCCGGCCGCTTCGGGAGCGCTTCACCTCGGAGACGAAATCCTTTTCCCGGCGGAAGACGGAGAAGACCTTCTCCACCACGGATTCGTCCACGATGTCGATGTCCAGCCAGGTGAGCGGGGCGCCGATCACGCGCCGGGCCTCGAGGCCGAAGGACTGCAGGAACCAGCTGTTTGCCTTCTCCACCACCAGGTCGCAGTTGACGATTGCTATCCCGGCCCTGATGGAGTTGACGATGGTCTCATTGTACTCCTTCAGCAGCAGCGTCTGGCGCATGGAGTCATGCATGGCAGCGCGGTTCTGCTCCAGCTCCCGCGTCATCTCGTTGAACCCGGTGAAAAGCCTGCTGATCTCGTAGCCCCCGCGGATGGGCACGCGGGTATCCCATGCTCCGGTCTTGATCCGCTCCATTCCTCTCAGGAGGTCGGCGATGGGGTGCGTGATGTTGCGTGAGAGAAAAAGGCTCACCACGATGGTGAGCAGCGCGGCCAGGGCGGTCACCAGCAGGAGCGCCCTGCTTACCAGGAGGATGCGCTGGTCATAGGGGTCGCTGGAGAGGAAGGTGGCAAAGAAAAGCTCGTCGCTCGGAACGCTCTGTTCCAGCGTGCCCATTCTCTGGATTGCGATGTTGAACCGTCCCAGGCCGACGCGCTGGCCGTAGCTCTCCTGGTAGGAAGTCGACAGCCTGCCGGGATCGAAAAAAGGCCCGGTCATGCCCGGTGATAGGGAGCCGGAGAGGACTTCCCGGTCCAGCAGGAACGCCACCAGGGATCGCCGGTTCAGCGTCAGCTGGGAGCAGAACTCCTGGTCGATCCGCTTGATCAGAAACAGGTCCCGGCCCGCCCGGACGGACCCGCGCCGGGCGGGCCGGCAATGGAAGTCACGCCGACCAGGCAGAACGTCCCGCGGATCCGTGTGAGCTCCAGGTACGGGTGCATCTTGACGTTGGACAGCCCTTCCAGGTCCGTCATCATGAAGGAGCCCGGCACGCCCTGGGCCATTGCAAAAATCCTTCCCCGGGCATCCTTCAGCACAATGGCATCCACCTTGGTGGAAAGGAGCAGCTCCCGCAGGGAGTTGAGATCCGTGCCCGTGCCGTGCTGGATCAGGCTCATCCAGATCTGCCGCTTCCAGGAGTTGAAGCTGTCATAAAGGATGGTCGACTCGCCTTCCAGCTCCAGCTGGGCCTCGGAGAGGTTGATCCTGTGGACAAGGTTCGTGATGAGGGGAATCGTGAGCGCGGACTGAAAAACGATCACGCCGATGAAAAACAGAAGCGTCTTGCGGAAAAGCCTCATTTCCCTCTGCTCACGGCGCCGCGGCCCGCCCCGGGTTCTGCGTCACGGTCTCCGCCCCGACGATGAGGCTCACCACCTCATCCGCGTTGGTCTGGCGGGTGATCCGCTCCGCCACCTTCTCACCGCGCCGCATGATGATCAGCCGGTCGGCAACCTGGAAGACGTCGTGCATCTGGTGGCTGATGACGACGATCCCGATGCCGTGGGACTTCAGACGGTTGATCGTGTCGATGACCTTCTTCTGCTCCGCCACGCCCAGGGCGGCCGTGGGCTCGTCCATGATCAGGAACTTGGCGTCCCAGTAGATGGAGCGGGAGATGGCAACCGCCTGCCTCTGGCCGCCGGACAGGGCCCGGATGCGGTTGCGCAGGGACGGGATCAGGATGTCCAGCTTTTCCAGGATCTTGCGGCTCTCCTGCTGCATGTATTCGTGATCCAGGACGTTGAGGACCCCGAGGATCTTCTTCATTTTCTCCCGGCCCAGGAAAATGTTGGAAGGAGTGTTGAGGTTTTCCGCCAGCGCAAGATCCTGGTAAATGGTCTCTATCCCCATGGCCAGCGCGTCCATGGGGCTGGAGATGTGCACCTCGTTTCCCTGGAAGAGGATTGTCCCTTCATCCGCGGGGTACACACCGGAAATTACCTTGATAAGGGTCGACTTGCCTGCCCCGTTGTCGCCGAGCAGACCGACCACTTCGCCGGTGTTCACCCCCATGCTCACATTGTTCACGGCCACGAGGCCCCCGAAGCGCTTGGTGATGTTCCGGACTTCGAGCAGGTACCCCATCTGGCTAATCCTCCTTGTGTATCAACTCAGGGAAGAACTGGTCGATCAAGACGGCGAATATGAGAATGACGCCGACGGCAATGTACTTGTCGAACGTCTGCACCCCCATCATCTTCAGCCCCATCTCCAGAACGGAAAGGATGAGCACCCCGAGAATGGACCTCCAGACGGTCCCCACGCCGCCGAAGAGGCTGGCGCCTCCAATGACCACCGCGACTATGGAGTCCAGCATGAAGGAGGAACCGGCATCCGATTTGCCCGTCACGTATTCCAGCATGTAGATGATGCCGGAAAGCGTGGCAAGGAATGAAGAGATGACGTAGATGACCACGAGGTGCCGGCTGGCGTTGATGCCGGCCCTGACCGCCGCATCGATGTTGCCGCCGATTGCGTACGTGTGCTGTCCGAACTTCGTCCTTTTGAGCAGGAAGGCGACAATCGCGATGAACACCACGGTCACGACGACCATCGTGGGGATGATGTCAATGACGGCCGTGCCCGGTGCAACCTGCGGCCGCGTGAAAAAGGAGATCCCATGCCCGGGGACCAGGTAGATGAAATACCCGTTACCGATCATGTTGGCCAGGTTGGGCACATTGACGGCGGCCGATCCCTGCGTCAGCAGAAGCGAGATGCCGTACGTGATGCCCTGGACTGAAAAAGTGGCAAGGAACGGAGGCACCTTCAGGCGCGCCACAAGAAGCCCGTTCACAAGCCCGGGGGCAAGGCCGATGGCCAGCGTGATGAGGATTGCAAGGAGGAGGGCCACGTCCGGCGGGAGACCGCGGTCAGTGAACCCGCCCACCAGCTTTGCGGAGACCACCGAGGCAAAACCCATCACGAATCCCACGGAGAGGTCGATCCCGCCGGTGACGATGACCAGGGTCTCCGCGGTTGCCAGGAGCGCCAGGGTGGTGCTGTAGAACAGAACGATCTGCACGCCGTTGAGCGCGAAGAAGCCACCGGCCAGGGAGCTGAAGAACACGAGCTCTATGATGAGGAAAGCAACTGCCCAGCGCTGACCGATGAACGACGTGAATCCCGACCGCCTCGTCATGTGCCGTTCCTTTCCGCCTAAAAGAGATCCGGGAAGAGCTGGTCGATGACGACCGCCACGATGAGGATCAACCCCACCGCTATGTAACGGTAAAACGGCTCGACCCCGGAGAGGTTCAGGCCGTTCTCCAGCACCTTCAGCAACAGCACTCCCACCGCGGAGGCCATCACGCGTCCCTTGCCGCCCATGAGGCTTGCCCCGCCAATGATCACCGCGGCGATTGCGAACAGCTCCAGCTGCGCGCCGAAAGTGGTGAAGTTGCCCGTACCTGTCTGGAACAGGTCAACGATGCCCGCAATCCCTGCCAGGAAGGCGGACAGCACGTAGATGAGCGTGAGGTGCTGCCGCGTGTTGATCCCGGCGCGCACAGACGCGTCCATGCTGCCTCCGATGGCGTACGTATGCTGGCCGAACCGGGTGTTTTTCAGCAGGTGCCAGAGCAGCACAAGGAAGACGATGATCAAAAAGAAAGAGACGGGGAAAACGCGCACCAGCTCCTTGATCTGGGACGCCGCGATGCCGGCAGGGCGGGAGAAAAAGCTCCACGCCCCGGTTGCGGGATGGATGTAGAGCAGGTAGGCGTTTCCGATGTCCGTGAGGCCGGGCGGAAGATACCACACCGGAAACCCTCCGCAGATGTGGTAGGTCACCCCAATGGCGATTCCCTGGGTGCCCAGGGTTGCGATGAACGGAGGGACCCGGTAACGCGAAACAAGGATTCCGGCGGCAAGGCCGCAGGCCAGGCTGGAGGCAAGCCCCACGCCGATCCCCGTGAGGATGCTGGCGGCCGCCGACCAGTGGGCTGCGTACAGGACCTGCATGGTGCTTGAGGCCGAGACCGCGGACAGGCCCAGGACGAAGCCCACCGAAAGGTCGATTCCACCCGTGATGATGACGAAGGTTTCCGCGCATGCCAGCAGGAACGAGGTGGTGGCCAGGTTGATGATGTTCTGGAAGTTGTTGAGGGCAAAGAAGTTCTTCCCCGTGAAGGAGAACACCACCAGGGAGAGCAGCAGGAAGAAGAACGCCCAGTTGCGGCCCAGGACCGATAGTGCGACTGAGGGGGCCTTGCCCTTGTTCATTCCGAGAGCTCTATCTCCCATGCACGATCACCCCTTTGTATGGCCGGATAGTACAACGTCGATGCAAAAGCAACAATGATGCCGATTGGATGCCGATCACGAAAAGGCCGGCGCCGCGCGGCGCCGGCCCCGAGAGAAAAAGCCTTACTTCGAGTAGACGTACTGCTGCATGTCCGGGGAGTTCACGTTGTCCTTGGTGAAGAACTGGAACCCCGGGATGATCTTCTTCTGCGGAGCTATTTTCTGGGTCAGATACTTGTAGCCAGAGTCCACTCCCAGAGAGCCGATCTCCGCGGGAAGCTGGGCCAGGACCAGGTCGATGTCTCCCGCTTTCAGCGCGTCAATCAAGGTCTGCGTGGCGTCCCATGATGCCACCTTCACCGCGCCGACGAGCCCTGCGTTCTTCACTGCCTGGGCCGCCCCCTGCGCGCTGAACACGTTGACGCCGAAGATCCCCACGATGTCGGGGTTCTTCTGCAGAGCAGCGGTGGTCTGTTCCATTGCCTTCTGCTGGTTATCCATGCAGTAGTCCATGCCGACCAGCTGGATATTGGGGAACTCCGCGATTCCTTCCTTGAAGCCGTTTCCGCGGTCGATGACGGAGGAGACGTCGGGGTTCGTGTTCACGACGTACACTTTGCCCTTCTCACCGACCAGCTTGGCCAGGTGCTCGGCCACCTGCTTGCCGCCCAGTTTGTTGTCGGTCCCGATGTAGGCCAGGGGGAAGCTGTAGTCGCTTGTCTTGGAGTAGTCGCCGTCGCCCAGGTATGTATCAACGGTGATGACCGGGATGCCCTTGTCAGAGATGGCCTTCAGCGGGGCCACGAGGGCTGTGGTGGACGTGGGGGCAATGAGCAGAAGGTCGATGCCGCCCTTCGCCATGAGGGCCTGCAGGTTCGGGGTCTGAACCTCGGGACCCCAGGTGGCAGGATAGTCGCCGACGACGATGTTGACGCCGAGCTCTTTTGCTTTTGCCCTGATCCCGCGCTCCATTGTGTAATAGAAAGGATCAGCGACGCCGGGCATGAAGGCGATGGTGACGGTCTTGTTCGCCGCTTCCTTCTGGGGACCGGCAAAGACGGGCACTGCCATGAGGGCGACAAGCGCCACGGCCAGAGCGATGAGGAGAGATCTCTTCATAGGAACCTCCTGTATTATTGAGAGAGTGGTTGACAACCGGATATGGTAGCTGCAAGAGCCGTGCCAGAGAGGGCGCGACGGTACAATTTATATTTATCTACTCTATAAGTAAATACATCTATGATCTTTCCTGAGGGATTTTCGTCAAACACCCTATTGGATACCTCAGTATCCACTTTTGGATACCATGGTACTCAAGGGCTGCGTGCGTTGCGCCTCGAAAAGCTTGCTGAGCTGGGCCGCAAGATCCAGGAACTGCGCCTTGGTCCGGATCCCGAACTCCCCAAGCACCGGTTTCTCGATCTGCTCATAGGAGATCAACCCGCGCTCCAGGTCGCAGACGGCATTGGCAAGGTAGACGCAGAAGACGATGTCCTTGCATTTCTGGCTGGCAAGGAGGGGATCATGGTGGTATTTAATCCCTTCAACCAGCTGGTCGGGGAAGTTCCACTTCTGGGCAATCAAGGCACCGATGTCGGCGTGGTTCAGGCCGAAGGAAAACCGCTCCAATATCCGCGCCGGGATGTTCTTCTCTTTGGAGAACTTGCGCATCTTCTGCTGGGTCCTGGGATGCAGGGACGTGACGACAATGAATCCCAGATCGTGAAGGATCCCCGCCACATACACGTCATCCAGGATTTCCCGCGCATGCTTCAGGTCCCTGGCAAGGTGGAATGCGTAAAAAGCGGTCCTGAAGGAATGCTCCCACAGGTCCTGCATGCCTGCGTGGCGGCCGAAGATCGTCTGGAAGCCGAACGAATACAGGAGGTGATGAAGGCTCCTCATGCCCACGAATTTCACGGCCTGGAGGATGCTGTTTGTCCGGGAGGGAAGCCCGTAGTACGCGGAGTTCACGTGCTTCAGCAGCTCGGCGGTCAGCGTGGGGTCACGGGAAATGCGGTCTGCAACAACCGTCACCTGCGCGCCCGGGTCATCCGTGAGCCGTATCAGCTCCTGGATGTTCTCGGGGAAATGGGGGAGAGACTCGATGTCCCGCACAATGACGTCCGTCAGCACCCTGATCTGCTCCAGGTGCACGTCAGGAATCGGGATTGCGATGGAGGCCACGGTCTTTCCCCCCTCCGTCCTGATGGAGAGGGCATCCTCGCCCAGGCCGATGCGTTTCAGAAACTGGATGAGGATCATGATGCCCAGGCCCGCGCCCTCCGTGCTGTCGAAGGATGCCTCGAGGGCCTCGAAGAATGAATGGAAGGCCCGCGCGCGGACTATCCTGTCGTTGATGCGCTTTTGCTCGACGGGGGTAAGCGCGGTGCTGTTGCTCACGGAGATCGTGAAGGAGTCCCCCGTTGCATGGAAGACCACGTCGATTGCGAGGTGCCTTTCGCGAAGCTGCTGGATGAAGTGAGCCAGGTTCGCCGACATCTCGCTGATGAAGGATTGCATGCCCAGCTCATAATCTTCCCTGCTGGAGATCTGCAGGCCGTGCTCCTCGAAATAGATGCGCTTCGCATTGGCCTTCTGGGCGTTGGAGATGAGCTCCTTCACGCAGTAGGACAGGGGCTCAAGAAGCTTCTCCTGGCCGAACTCGGCGAGGTACAGCTCCAGTATCCTGTCGATCAGAGGGAATGATTCCGGAGGAAGGCTGGTGAGCCTGAAGACCAGCGGGATCGAGTTGTGAACAGCCCTCTGGATATCGACGATATTGATTTTTGGCGACATTCTTTTCAACGGATTATAGCAGAAAATCCAACTTCCTGCCCAAGGGCGGCCGATGCCCAAGGCACGGTTTTTTGGTATTGTTGGATCGTGCCAACTGTCCCCAGCATGAGCCCCCTGGCGCGGCATCTGGACCGCATATGCGGGCCTTTCGGGCTACGCCGGCTTGCAGGCCTGAAGTGGTTCTGGCTGGACGGTGCTTTCAGCCAGGCCCAGGACTCCAGCTCTACCGATTACATACCTCTTTTCGCGCTTGCCGCCGGTGCTTCAGCGGGGAGCATCGGGATTCTTGCCGCAGTGGGGAACCTGGTCAGCATTGCCGGCTACCTCTCGGGTGCGGGGGTGGCGTGGCGGCTTCGGCAGCGAAAGCCGTTCGTTCTGGCGGCGGGAGGCGTGGCAAGCCGGCTCATGGTCCTTTTTCTCGCACTCCTGCCCCTTGTCACAGGACACGGCTTCCTCCTCGTTTCGTTGATCATTGCATTCAACGCTCTTCGCCTCATGTTCGGAAGCCTCGGCAACCCCCCCTGGGCCTCCATGGCCGCGGACCTCGTCCCTTCGGAATCCCGGGGCAGGTATTTTGCCAGCCGCAACGTGGCAATGGGAGTCGTTGCGCTTGCAACCTCTCCGCTGGCCGGCTGGATCGTGCGGACCGTCAACACCAGGGCGTCGCACGACATGCTGGGCTACCAGGTGACTCTCCTCCTGGCTTTCCTCTGCGGAATGGGGTCCACGTATTCCTTTTCCCGCATCCCCGAGCCGCCCATCGGCGTCCCCGTCAGGCTTCGCAGGCGCACCAGGAGCGTCCTTGACCTGCTGCGGAGAAATCCCACGTTCGCCTGGCTGGCTGCCAGCAGCTTCGTGTGGGGCTTCTCCCTCAATGTTGCTTCACCGTTTTTCAACGTGTACCTCGTCACCGGGCTGCACGGGACATCGGCAAACGTCGGGATTGCCACGGGCGTCATGGCTCTGACCGGTCTTGCCGGCCAGGCGCTCTTCGGCAAGCTGAGCGACAGGCGGGGCAACCGGGCCGTGCTGGTGCTGACCGGCATCCTCATCCCGCTCCTGCCGCTGGGGTGGGTTTTTGCCCGTGAGCCGTACCATGTCTACATCATCAACACGGCCGCGGGAATCCTCTGGGCCGGATACAACCTTGCCAGCTTCAACTTGCTTCTCGAGCTGAGCCCCCTGGAGGAAAGGGAGGCCGGGGTGGCTTTCTATCAGAGCATGGTTTCGGCCAGCGCCGTTCTGGGGCCGCTGGTTGGCGGCCTCCTGATCGCCACCACGGGCTATCACGCCGCCTTCATTGTGAGCAGCGTGGGAAGGCTTGCCGGCTCGGTTCTGTTCGTCGCGTTCGTTAAATCACCAAAGGCACAAAGGCTCTAAACGACGACTTCAGGCGATCACCGCGTCGCGCTGCACGAACGCCTCCAACCGGGCCATTGCCTCCCGCATGTTGCGGCGGCCGAACCCGATGCGGAAATGGTTGCCGCTGTCGTCATACACAGACCCCGGCAGGAGAAGGACGCCGCTCTTCCTTGCCAGGGTCTGGCAGAAGTTGCCGGCCTCACCACCGATGAGCCGGGGGAAGGCGATGGGGCCCGCTTTCGGGGCCTGCCACGAGAAGCGCTCCGTGTGCCTGGCGAAGAACTGGGAAAGGAGCGCCAGGTTTTCGCCGATGATGCCCCTGCTGCGCGCGGCCAGCTCATCCGCGTGCCGCAGGGCAAGGTCCGCCAGAAGCTCGCTGGGCGCGCTTGCGCAGATGGTGGTGTAGTCCTTGAGTCCCTGGACCCGGGAGAGCACCTCCTGGTTTCGCGTGGCGATCCAGCCGATGCGCAGCCCGGCCAGGCCGTAGGCCTTTGACATCACACCCAGGGACACGGCGCGCTCGCTTGCATCACAGGCGGCGGGAAGGCGGTCAGTCTCCCTGTACTCCAGGCCGCGGTAGACCTCGTCCGAGAAAAGGATGACGCCGTGCTTGTCCGCGATGCTGACCACCTCCTGGAACACGTCTCGCGGCATGTGGTAGCCGGTCGGGTTGTGCGGAGTGTTGATGACGATGCACCGCGTGTCGTGCCTGATGTGGCGCTCCAGCTCCTTGGGGTCCAGGGCCCATCCCTCTTCTTCCTTCGCGTTCCACTGCGTGAGCCGGCAGCCAATGCCGCGCGCAATCTCGTGAAGGGACTGGTAACAGGGCCAGTGGACAATCAGGTGATCTCCCCGCTCCAGCATGGCGGACATGAAAAGAAGGATCCCCTCCTGGGCGCCGTTGTGGATCAGGATGCTCTCCGGGCCCGTGCGGGAATAAAGTCGGCTCACCTGGCCGCGCAGAGACGGGCTCCCCTGCGTTTCGGTATATCCGAGGCGCAGCCCCAGGAGCTGCTCCTGGGAGCCCGGCTCCAGCGCCAGAAGCTCCTGGACGGCAAGGGACTCGCAGTCAGAGGCGCAGAGGTTGAGCTCGACGCTGAACTCATTCTCCGAAAAGTATCGCTCCAGCGTGAAAGGCGGCAGCCGCATGGCCTGACGGTACGAGTTTTAGGGAAGAGAGGTCAAGCCTAGCACGCCCGCAGCGCTGCGAAGCGCTCTACTTCACCACCGAAACCGCGAGGCGCGCCAGCTCGGCGTCCTCCTCCTCGGTCAAGCCGCTGACCCCGACGGCGCCGATGACCGCGCCCTGGTGCATGACAGGGACACCGCCTGCCCAGGCCGTGTAGCGCAGGGTGCCGAAGTTCGTCATGGGGAAGGGCCTGCGCCGGGAAGATTCACCCACGTCCCCGGAAGGCTTCTCCTCCCTGGCGGCGGTGAAGGCCTTGTTGATGGCGATGTACACGGAGGGCAGGCGGCACCCGTCCGCGCGGAGAAAGGCCAGAAGCTCCCCATGGGAATCCGTCACGGCGATGGCCGCGGCTTTTTTCTCGGCCTCCAGCCTCTTCTGCACAACGGCAATCATGGCCTGCGCCTCGGCGTGGGAAAGGTTCAATGTCTGGTACATGCTCTCCGCCTTTCATGCAGTAAAAAATCGGATCTTCATTTTTTCCGAATACGTTTCCCCTGGCCTCAGGACGACGCTGGGGAATCCCTTCTGGTTGATCGCGTCAGGGAAAGCCTCCGTCTCCAGCGCGAACCCTCCGTGCACGGGAAAGCTCTTCCCTCCCCGGCCGGTGATTGGCTTCAGCATGTGCCCTGAGTAGAAATGCACTCCCGGCTGTGTGGCAAACATCTCCAGGCCCCGGCCCGTTGACGGATCCACCACGCTTCCCACTTTCCGCCAGCCGGCGGCAGGGTTTCCCAGCACGAAGCACGAATCGTAGCCGCCGCCCGCCTTCTCAATGTCTTTCCCGATCAACTTCGGCTTTCGGAAATCATAGGGCGTGCCGGCGACATCGCGGATCTCTCCCGTGGGAATGAGCTCCTTGTCGGAGGGCACGTAGCGCTCTGCCTCAATGGTCACCTCATGGTCCTTGATATCGCCCTGTCCCGCGCCCTTCAGGTTCCAATACGCATGGTTGGAAAGGTTGACGATGGTGGGCCGGTCCGTCCTTGCCTCCCAGGCCACTTCCAGCGCGCCGGCGTCATCCAGGGCATACGTGACGCGGACATCGAGGTTGCCCGGGTATCCCTCATCCCCGTCCGGGCTGGAGTGGCTGAAGGACACCACGGCCGCGCCGGGACGCTCTGCTGCGGCGCCCGCCCACACGGCCCTGTCAAAACCCTTCTTCCCACCGTGCAGGTGGTTCCTTCCATCGTTGCAGAAAAGCGTGTAAGTCTTTCCGTCCAGCGTGAACCTGCCCCGCGCAATCCTGTTTGCCACCCTTCCCAGCGTGCTGCCGAAATACGGGTGGGGGTTGAGGTACCCTTCCAGCGTGTCGAATCCCAGCGTAACCTCGTCCACCGCGCCTTTCCTGTCGGGGATCCGCACCGAGGAAAGAGTGGCGCCGTAGCTGATGAGATGAACGGTCACCGGGCCGGCCTGGAGGGTGTACTGGACCACCTCGTCTCCATCCCGTGTGCGGCCGAAAAGGCGTTGCGTCATTGTCGGCATCTGTCCTCCTTCCAGGGTCCTACTCAAGGGCCACCGACCAGCGGGCGAAGAAATTACTCAGATCGTACGCGGGAGTGCTTTCGATGAAATCCTGCTCGATCTGGCCCGCGTTTTCCCTGGTGACGTTCGTTGCTGAAATCTCGAACATGCGGTACTTGTGCGGCATGGAGGCGACGTTCAGCTTTCCCTGCCTTGCCGCAAGGGCCATGGCCAGGGAGAGCTCGGCCTGGTACTTGCCGTCGTCGAAGACGGCTGCCGCGGCGAGGCCGCCCTTGATGGCATCCACTATCTCCCCGGCCCCGCCGGATCCCACCACCGTCACCTTTCCAGCCAGCCCTGCTTCCTTCAAGGCCTGGATGGCGCCCGTGGCCATGTCGTCGTTCTCCGCCCATATGCCGTCAACGTCGGGGTGCGCCGCAAGCATTGACCGGGCGGCTTCATGTGCCTTTGTCGTGTCCCCCAGGGCGGACTCCGTCTGGAGGATCTGCACACCGGGGTTGTCGGTCAGGACCTTCTGAAGCCCCTGCCACCGTTCCGCGCCGGACGGGTCGTCAAGCGCGCCCTGGAGGGCGATGATCGTGCCTTGTCCCGGGGTCTTGAAAGACTTCAGCAGCTCGGTTGCCGTGAAAGCCCCCGCGGCAAACCCGTCAAACGCCATGTGGGCAATCCAGTGAGGGTAATCCCAGACTTTCACCTCGACGGGCTTGCTCCGCCCCGACACCCAGTACACTCCCGCCTCTTCCATCATCCGGGCAATGGGGACTATATCCGCTGCATGGACGGGATCCACGAAGAACACGACATAGCCGCCGGTCCGCGCAATTTCGGCCTTGATGTCCGCAAGCTGCTTCTGGCTGTCCAGGTCCGCGGAGAGGACATCCAGTGAGAGCCCCGCGATCTTGGAATACGCCTCCGCGCCTGGCTTGTACATGGGCTGCCAGGGACTGGCAGGGGACGGGATGGAAATGGCAAGGGAGATGGGCACTTCAGACTCTTTGCGGCCACCCGCGAAAAGGCCCACCAATGAGAGCGCGCCAAGCATGGCAATTACCGCGGTCAGGAAAGCCGTCTTCCTCATGCCGTGCCCCTCCCCATGCTGTTTTCGTTCACACCGCCAGCTTGAAGACCTCGAAGACTTCGTTGCGGCCCAGTTTCACGAAGTTGCCCACCGGCCCGCGCTCCGTGCACTTGCCCGCCATTTCCTGCAGCCGGTCGTCCTTGACGCCGAGCTCTTTCAGCGTGACAGGCAACCCGATCTCATGGAAGAAGACCTCCAGCCGCCGGATGCCTTCCCGTGCCGTGCTTGCGGGGTCCGCGAAGTTGTAGTCCACGTTCCACACCCGGTGGGCAAACTGGGCAAACCGAGCCACGTCGTGCGTGTACACCTTCTTCATCCACGCGGGAAAGACAACGGCCAGCCCGGCGCCGTGGGCCACGTCATAGATGCCGCTCAGCTCGTGCTCTATCATGTGCGACCCCCAGTCCCCGATGCGCCCCGTGGAGAGAAGGTCGTTGTGCGCAATTGTTCCCGCCCACATGATCTCCGCGCGCGAGTCGTAGCTCTTCGGATCAGCCAGCACGCGGGGCACGTGGTTGATCATGGTCTTCAGCGTGGCCTCGCACAGCCGGTCCGTGAACTCAACCGCCCTGGCGTTCGTGAAATACCTCTCCATGACGTGCGCCATGATGTCCGCGGCGCCGCAGGCGGTCTGATACGGGGGAAGCGTGAACGTGAGCTCGGGATTCATGATTGCAAACCGGGGCCGCATGAGCTCTGACCCCGCGTCCTTCTTGTACCAGCCTTCTTCGTTCGTGATGACGGATCCATTGCTGCTCTCGCTTCCGGCCGCCGGGATGGTGAGAACGACACCGACGGGCAGCATGGAAGCTATTGCCGCCTTTCTGGTATAGAAGTCCCAGACGTCCCCCGTGTAGGGAACGCCGGCCGCAATGGCCTTGGCGGAGTCGATCACGCTCCCGCCGCCGACGGCAAGAATGAAGTCCAGCTTTTTCTCCCGGCAGATCTTTATTCCCTCCCGCGCCAGGGAGAGCCTGGGGTTGGGCGATACCCCGCCCAGCTCGACGTGGTGAATTCCCTCTTTGTCCAGGGAGCGGAAGACCCGGTCCAGAAGGCCTGATTTCTTGACGCTCTCCTTCCCGTAGTGCAGAAGGACTTTCGAGGAAAAAGGCTTGATTTCCTTGCCCACGCCGTCCTCGGCTGCTTTTCCGAAGATGATCTTTGTTGTGTTGACGAAAGTGAAACTCTCCATAATCAAAAAACCCCCTTTTGCAAACCGATATTCTACCGTGCCTGGGATGGTATGTCAGCGCGAAAGACAAGACGCCGCCCAAAGAAATCTGAAATCACGAAAGCCGCGCCGCCAATGACCCCGCGCTCCTCTCCCAGGCTCGAGTAGGTGATCTTGACCCGCTTTTCGACGTCCGGCAGGCCGATGCGCTTGATTCCCTCCTGAAGCCTGTCCATGAAGCGCTGCCCCGCCTTCACGTACTGGCCCTGAATGACGATCAGCTCGGGATCATTCACCATAATGATGTTCCCCAGGCCCACGACGAACCATCTGGCCACGTCGTCGATGAGAGAAAGGCAGAACTGGTCACCGGCAGCCGCAAGCTCCCACACCACATCGAGGATGGATGCGTCAGGCATGCCGTCACGGAAAAGCGCCGATTTCACGCCGTTGGCGCGCGCCTCTTTGATCAGCTCCCTGAGCCTTTTCGCGGACACCATGGCTTCGAAGCAGCCCCTGTTTCCGCAGATGCACGGCGGACCGTCGATGGGGTTCACCGTCATGTGGCCAATCTCACCTGAGAGGCCCTGAGTCCCCCGCATCAGCTCCCCGTGGGTCACGATCCCCGAGCCCAGCCCTTCGGGCAGCGCATCGATGATGATGAAGTTCGTGATCCCGGCGGCTTCACCCTTCTCCTGCTCCGCGACGGCCTGGTAGCGGTTGACGTTGTCGATGAATATCGGAACGTCATGCCCCGTGCCCAGGCGCTGGCGCAGCATCTCGCGAAAAGGGACGTTCCTGCCCCAGGAGGGGTAGTGGGGCGAATAAATGGAGACGCCCATGGGGGAGTCGGCAAGCCCGGGAAGGGCGATCACAATTCCAACGAGGTTCTCCCCGGTGCCCGCTTTCCCGGCCGTGAAATCGCCGATCATCTCCGCCAGCTTGCCCAGGATGAACGACAGGTCCCTTTCAGCCGTCACCCCCATCTGCCTGCGGCTTGTGACATCGGCTGAAAGGTCCGTGGTGACACCAAGGATGGAATCCGGGGTGATGTGCAGGCTGATGACATAGCCGTAGCCTTTATTGAAGCGATAGAGCTCGGGTTTTTTCCCGCCGTCCTCCGTGGACTCTCCCTTGCCCGCGGACGCCACCAGGCCCATGGAGGCCAGGAGATCGATGGTCTTCTTCACGGTCGTTTTGCTGAGCCTTATGGCATGAGAGATGTCCGCGACGCAGAAAATATCCCGACGGCGAATCAGGTCGAGCGCGGCGCGGATATTATTCTGCTTGAGGGCTTTGATACGAGCCTCCGTGATGATCCTTACTTTTCTCAGTATGCCGCATTTTGTCTATATGTCAAGGGTATTTTATAACATAATTGTCTAACAACCTATTCTAATTGACAGATGCAAAAGGAAGAGTATGATGTGGCTCGGGGGATACCATGAACCTCGAATTAAAGGGAAAACGAGCAATAATAACCGGCGGAAGTGTCGGAATAGGGCTGGCCGTGGCGCACGGCCTTGCCGCCGAGGGAGTGGAGGTCGCAATCCTTGCCCGCAACAAGGAGCGCGTGGAGAATGAGGCAAGCGAGATCGGCCGTGCTCACGGCGTACGCGCTTTAGGGATCTCCGCGGACGTTTCCCGGGCAAAAGACATAGAGACGGCAATCACGCGCGTCGCGGGAGCTTTCGATGGCGTGGATATCCTCATCAACAACGCCGGCATGGGGACCTCGGAGACGATCATGGATGCGGCGGACGACAAGTGGCAGTACTTCTGGGACCTGCATGTCATGGCCGCGGTCAGGTGCTCCCGCGCCACCGTCCCTCTCATGAGAAAGCGGGGCGGAGGGGTGATCCTGAACACCGCCTCGATCTGCGCGACACAGCCCCTGGGTTATGAGCCCATCTACAACACCACCAAGGCAGCGCTCGTGATGTTCTCAAAGTGCCTTGCCAATGAGCTCATCAAGGAGAACATCAGGGTGAACACGGTGAATCCCGGGCTGATCCTCACGCCGGACTGGAAGAACACGGCCGGCAAGCTGACGCAGGGGACGGGAACCACGGTGGACCAGTACCTGGACAAGATTGCCAGGGACAACGCCCCCATAGGCAGGTTCGCGACGCCCGAGGAGCTGGCCCACTTCTACGTCTTCCTGTGCTCTCCTCGATCGAGCTACTCCGTCGGTTCAAGCTACTATGTGGACGGCGGATGGCTGAAGACCATATCATGAAACGCTACCTGCTGGCCCATGACCTTGGCACGTCCGGCAACAAGGCCACGCTCTTCACGACGGACGGGAAGCTGGTGGCCAGCGCCACCGTTCCCTATGGCACCCGGTACTTCAACACGAACTGGTCGGAGCAGGACCCCGAGGACTGGTGGAAAGCGGTCTGCGCGTCTACGCGCTCCCTTGCAGCCGGCATTGACTCGCGGGAGGTCGCGGTCATTGCCTTCAGCGGGCAGATGATGGGCTGCCTCTGCGTTGACCGGGCCGGACGCCCCCTTCGCCCTGCCATCCTGTACAGCGACCAGCGTGCCACGGCGGAGTGCGCTTCCATCCTGCGGCAGATCGACCCCGTGGATTTCTACCGGATCACCGGCCACAGGGCAAGCGCCTCGTACTCCGTGGAAAAGCTCATGTGGATCAAGGCCCACGAGCCCGAGATCTACGCGAAGACGTACAAGATGCTCCACGCAAAGGACTACCTGAACTTCCGCCTCACCGGCGTCATGGCATCCGAGTACTCGGACGGCTCCGGCACGAACGTGATGGACCTGAGCAGCCGCTGCTGGTCGCAGAAGCTCGTGAAGATCACGGGGATCGACGGTGAGAAGCTGCCCGACCTGAAGGCCTCCACCGACGTGGTGGGGGAGCTCACCGCGGAAGCCGCAAAGGCAATTGGCCTTTTGCCCGGGATCCCCGTGGTTGCCGGTGGGGGGGACGGAGTGTGCGCCGGAGTGGGCGTGGGATCGGTGAAACCGGGCACCACGTACAACTACCTCGGCTCATCGTCGTGGATCGCCACCACGACGGAAAAGCCGATTTTCGACGATTCCATGCGCACGTTCGTCTGGGCGCATGCCGTGCCCGGCTACGTGCACCCCTGCGGCACAATGCAGACGGCAGGAAGCTCGCTGGCGTGGCTGAAAAACGAGGTCTGCACCCTGGAGAAAGCATTCGGCTCGGAGATGGGACTGAGCCCCTACGAGCTGATCAACAGTGAGATCGAAAAGTCGCCCCCGGGAGCGAATGGGGTCATATTCCTCCCCTACCTCCTGGGAGAGCGCACTCCGCGCTGGAACCCGGACGCAAAGGGGGCTTTCCTTGGCCTTACGCTCCAGCACAAGCGCGCTGACATCCTGCGAGCTGTCATGGAGGGCGTCACCCTCAACTTGAGCATCATTCTGGATATCTTCCGGACCCAGACCCCCATCCGGGAGATAACGGTGATCGGCGGCGGGGCAAAAGGCGAGGTGTGGCGCCGCATCATGGCTGACGTCTACCAGGCGGACATCATCCGCCCCAACTTCCTGGAGGAAGCCACATCCATGGGGGCGGCCATCATTGGCGGAGTGGGCTGCGGAGCGTTCAAGAGCTTCGATGTGGCGGACAGGTTCATCCAGACCGTGGACAGGACGAAGCCCGACGCCGCGCACGCCGAGGTCTACGCTGAAGCGAAGAAGCTGTTCAACGAAAGCTACGATGCGCTTGCCTCCCTTTTCCCGCGGTTTGCTGTACACTCGCCGAAAGGAGCCGCGCGTGAAGCATGAATACATGCACCCGCGGGAGGAGCTGGTCACGATCATGAGCCGCGTGTACGGCTACGGCATGACCACCACTTCCGGCGGGAACATATCCGTCAAGGATGAATCGGGTGACATCTGGATAACCCCCGGGGGCACGGACAAGGGCACAATGACGGAAGCCGACATCGTGCGTGTGCGGGGGGAGCAGGTCATAGAGGGAGTGCATCCGCCGTCCTCCGAGCTGCCGTTCCATCGCGCCATCTACGAGGCCAGGCCCGACATCCACGCGGTGCTGCACGCGCATCCGGCCGCCCTGGTGGCTTTCAGCCTGGTGCGGAAAATCCCCGACACCAGCATCATTCCGCAGGCGCACGCGGTGTGCGGCGAGGTGGGGTACGCGGCGTATGCAATTCCCGGCTCCGAGGAGCTGGGGCGCAATATCGCCGCTGCATTCGGCAAGGGATTCGACACGGTGCTCCTGGAGAACCACGGCGTGGCCGCGGGCGGGCACAACCTGCTGGAAGCGTTCCAGCGGTTCGAGACGCTGGACTTCTGCGCGCGGACCCTCATCAACGCCGGCGTGCTGGGCAACGTCCGCGGCCTGGGGCCGGACCAGATTGCGCTTTTCAACCTCGGCAAGAACCGTCAGATGCCGGAGTTCGATGTGACGGCCCGGACCTCCACGGAGCTGGCCATACGGCGCGAGATGCGGGAGTTCGTGCACAGGGCCTACCGCCAGCGCCTCATGACCAGCACGGAGGGGACCGTCTCGGTGCGCCTGGATGAAGACTCGTTCCTCATCAGCCCGTACGGGCTGGACCGCAGCTACCTGGACGAATCTGATTTCGTCCTCATCAGGGGCCAGAAGCGAGAGCGCGGCCTCATCCCCAGCAGGGCCGTGATCATGCATAACGAGATCTACCGGGCCAACCCCGGGATCCGCGCCATCATCAGCGCCCAGTCCCCGGCCGTCACGGCGTTCACGGTGACGAACACCGCGCTTGAGAGCGCAATCATCCCGGAAAGCTACATTGAGCTGCGCGACATGCCCTTGATCGCATTCGGCCGGCAATTCACCGATGAAAAAGGACTGGCCGGCGAGATCTCGCAGAGGACTCCGGTGGTGCTGCTGCAAAACGACGCCATTCTCACCACCGGTAAAAACCTGACGGAAGCCTACGACAGGCTCGAGGTGGCGGAGTTCAGCGCGAATGCCATTCTCAACGCGGCCAAGCTTGGCAGCGTCCAGCGCATCGGCCAGCAGGAGCTGGAAGACATCAAGAAGAAGTTCGGCCTGCGATGAGCCACGGCCAGGCGGCGGCGCCAACGCTCCGCTCCCTGGTTCTTGCCGGGGGAGCAAGCACACGGATGGGCGCGGACAAGGCCCTGCTGAGCTTCGGCACATCGCCGCAGATCCAGAGGGTTGTCGCAATGCTGGAGCAGGTTGCGCCGCCCGTGTACGCCTCCGTTCGCCGCGGGCATCCCGGCGGGGCGGCCTTCGCGGGCATGCGCCTCCTGCAGGACAGTGACGAAGGCATCGGCCCCCTGGAGGGCCTGCTCTCGGCCTTCCGGGAGGCCGCGCAGTGCGCATGGCTTGCCGTGGCCGTCGACATGCCTTTCCTTACGCTGGAGACGCTCCGCCATCTGGTTGAATGCCGTGATCCGTCGGTGTTTGCCACCGCCTTCAGGAACCCCGAAACGGACCGGCCGAGCCGGTCTGCGCCATTTACGAGCCAAGGATTCTGCCTGTCCTCCGGGAAGCGAAGGCGAAAAAACGCTACAGCCTCATGCTCCTTCGCGACGTTCCCATCCGTCTGGTGGAGCCGGAGCGCTCCTTCGAGCTTCAGAACGTCAATGATCCGGATGAGTTTCGAAAGGCAGGGGGAATCAGCTTCCCACCTGCTCCCTGAGAGCAGCGCTCAGGGCGCGAAGCAGTGGCACGAAAGCTGCGCCAGCCGGCGATCCCTCACCGCCGCCCGCGACAATGCTTGCCTCCAGGCCGGGAACCAATACTTCGCGGACAAGCTCTTCCCGCTCCGCGGCATCGTCACACTCGGAGAGAAACCTCAGGAGGACAGCCAGGCTGTCCGCCGGCTCGTCCCCGGCTTCGAAGCCGTGGCTCTTGTATCTTTTCTGCAGATCCAGAAGCAGCATGCTGCGGCCGTACCCTTCGCCGTACAGCTCCTGCCCCATAGTGGGGCTTGCCACCCGGTACAGCTCCGCAATCCTTTCCGGCGAGGCGTTTTCCACGAACCGGCTGAACTCCTCCAGGTCCGCGGGGGGCACGCCGACGGCAGCTGAAGCCCGCGCGCATTCCTGCACCCTCTGCACCAGGTCGATTCCCGGCGCCTCCAGGATGCCGGCATAAAGCTCGAGCAGTCTGTCCATATCGGCTCTCAGGGCAGGCTCAGCGCCTGGTCAGGCAAGGACGTCCATGGTTCGCGCGCCCTCCCCTTGCTGCTGGCGAGCCAGCTCGCTCTGCGCCGTGGATGCCGCCTGGTAGGCCTCCGCGGCCCTCCGGGTCTCCGCTTCCGACGGGGCGCCGTTGGAGTTCACGTTCTGGATCAGGGTCTGAGCCCTCTGGATCGAGCCCTCGGGGTCATTGACCACGGCGCCGGCGTCCACCCGGCCTCCGCCCCCCGCGTCAGTTTGCTGGGGCGCGCTCACGTACTGCGGGCTTGCGCCGCGGTCCGCTTCCGCAATCCGACGGGCGTCGTTCTGCTGCTCCACGGCGTCCCGGGCGTCAGGGGCAGGATCAGGGGGCCGCCGTGCGACAACGCTGCTGGAATAGGAAGAAACAGGTTCTATGGCCATATGCGCCTCACGTCAAATTTACCCCCAAAGCGCCGCACAAGCAATACGCCAAAGCGGGGGTACATGGCTCTATCCCGTGGTGCGCATGCCGGTTGCAACGCCTTCGATGGTGAGCCGAAGCAGGTCCCGGCAGGCTGCCTCGCTTTCCAGGTCTCCGCGCTGCTCGCATTCCCGCAGTCTCCGCAGCCACTCCACCTGGATCAGGTTGAGAGGATCCGTGTTGGGATTCCTCACGGTGATGGATCTCCTCAGCCAGGGGATCTCTCCCAGCAGCTCCGTCTGCCCCTGCGTCCGCAGGACGGCGTCCCTGCTCAGGGCGTACTCGGTTGCAATTCGCTGCCAGATTCTGTCCCTGATTTCCGGGTCTTCCACCAGGGCGGCGTAGAGGCACGCTATTCCCTGGTCCGCCTTGGCCAGCGCAAGGGCCGCATTGTCGATGGTGGCCCGGAAAAAAGCCCAGCTCCCGTACATCTCGCGCAGCCTTTCCCAGCCGTCGGCATGCCGGGCGGCGAAGCTGGTGAACGCGGCGCCGATGCCGTACCACGCGGGAATGAGGCAGCGGCTTTGCGTCCACGCGAACACCCACGGGATGGAGCGCAGGTCGGCCAGGGACCTGCCGCCGTGGCGATGAGCGGGCCGCGAGGCAATGGGAAGGGACTCGATCTCCCCGATGGGCGTGGACTGCTCAAAGTAGGTGAGGAAGCCCGGCTCGTCGATGAGGGCGCGGTAGCAGGAGAGGGAGTCCTCGGAAAGCTCCGTCATGGCCTCCTGCCAGACCGGCCGGGGCGGAGACAGGGGCTGCGTGGAGCTCATCAAAGTGGCCCAGACCACCTGCTCCAGGTGCCGGCCGGCAATCCGGGGGTCATCGTACCTGTCGGCAAGGACCTCGCCCTGCTCCGTCATGCGAAGCCCGGCGGTGAGGGATTCCCGGGGGAGGGAGAGGATGCTGCGGGCAGCGGGGCCACCGCCACGGCCCAGGGAGCCTCCCCGACCGTGGAAAAAGATGACGCGAACGCCGCGGCTTTGCGCCACGTTGTGGAGCGTGCTTTGCGCCTCGTACAGGGCCCAGCAGGCAGCCAGGTAGCCCCCGTCTTTCGTGCTGTCAGAGTACCCGATCATGACGGTCTGCACGTCGTGCCTTCGAGAGAGATGCTCGCGGTAGATCGGATCATCGAGCATCTCGGCGAGTATCCGCGGCGCGTTTTCCAGATCACGGATGGTTTCAAACAGCGGGATGATATCGATGCTCAACCCGAGGTCCCCCGCGGCGCCGCACAGCGAACGGCACCTGCAGAGCCAGAGGACGGCAAGCATGTCGCTCAGGGAGTGAGTCATGCTGATGATATACCCGCCCAGGGCCTCCCCGCCGAGGCGCGCCGAGGCCAGGGCAAGAGCAGAGAAAAGCTGCGCCGCTTCCCGCGCTTCGCTTCCCAGCCGACGCATGCCAATTCGTCCTGAATACGACATTGAAGAATGCAGGAGGTTCCGTTTTTGATCTTCGGAGAGCAAGGCATAGTCCCGGGCAAGACCCGCGGAGGCCAGCAGCTCCGTCATGACACGGAGGTTCCACGCCGACTCCTGGCGGATGTCCAGCCGCGCGACATGCAGGCCGAATACTTCGGCCTGCCACAGCCAGTCCTGCACCTCTCCCTCCATGATCCGCTTTCCGCCGTTGGCCAGGAGACTGTCCCTGATGAGCCCCAGGTCCGCGGAAAGCTCCTGTGCTCCGCCGTATGACCCGGCGGGCAGCTGGGTCATGTCTTTCACTTCCCGAGTGCGCTCCAGGCGCCATTCGATTGTCTTGAGGAAGCGGCGATAGATCTCATGCTCAGAAATGGGCTCCAGGAGCGCGCCAAGCTGCGGGTGCCGGCGGAGCCGTGCGTCCAGGGCTGCGCGGATCTCCGGGCTGACGGGCGTTTCCAGGCTGGAGCTGGTCAGGACGTCGAAAAGCTTCCTGCATTGCCCCAGGTGGGCTTCCGCTGCCGTTTTTCTCATGGTGAGGAGCGTGCTTGCCGTCACGTCGGCGGTCACGTTCGGGTTGCCGTCGCGATCCCCGCCGATCCAGGATCCGAAGCGAAGGAAAGGCGGAATGCGGAACGGGAACCCCGGGTAGCTCCTCTGCAGCGCGCCCTGCAGGTCACGGTAGATGCGAGGCACCGCCTCCCACAGCGTGGAGGCAAAGGACAACCCGACCTCGACTTCCTCTGAAACGCTGGGGCGGCGCGGTCTGACAAGCTCCGTCTGCCAGAGGCTGGTGAGGGAGGAACGCAGCAGGGCGACAAGCCGGTCACGATCACGGGGAAGCAGCTCAGCGTCATCCATCTGCGCCAGCACCTGGCGCATGCGCCGTACCAGTCCCCGCACGGAGCGCCTTTTTGCCTCCGTGGGGTGAGCGGTGAATACAAGCTCTATGGAAAGAAGATCGATCAGCGCCTGGGCCTTTTCGGGTGAGAAATCCGCGCGGCGCATGATCAGCACCGCATCCTCCATGGACTCACTGCGGGGCTCGGGATGCCGGCGGCGCTCCCTGTCCCGCAGCACGCGAACGCGTTCCCTGTCCTCCGCAAGGTTTGCAAGGTCGAAGAAGACGGTGAACGCCCGCACAACAAGACGCGCCTGTTCATTGGAGACGGAGTGCACGCGCGCAAGCAGGGCGCTCTCAGCGCCCGGCCGTGCTTCCCTGCGCGCCCTTGCTCCCAGGCGGATCTCCTCCTCCAGCTCGTACAGGGGGAGTCCGGCCTGCTCACGGATGACCTCACCCAGGAGCTTTCCGAGAAAGTGAATCTCAGGCCCGAGCTTTTCGCTCTTCTCCATGCGTGTCATGAATTTCAACGTGAATGCGTCGCATGTCAACGTCTGGTGTTCGACGGCGGGTGCGCGTGCTATATTCGCATCATGCCGAACGGGGTGACGGAGGATGCCGAGCTCATACGTCGCATGACCCGCGGAGAGACCCAGGCCCTGCGGGAGCTGTACGCCAGGCACGGACGGCTGGTCTATGGGCTTGCCCTGCGCATCGTCGGGGACCAGGAAGCCGCGGAGGAGGTCTGCCAGGACGTCTTTCTGCGCGCATGGGAAAAGGCTGACACGTATCGGCTGGAGAAGGCCCAGGTGAGGACGTGGCTGGCGCGAATAGCGCGTAACCGCGCCATTGACGTGCTTCGGCGGAAAGGCTCACGTGAGGCGCGCGCGCGGGACGCCTGGGAGGAAATGAAAAGCGCCGCCCTGGAGACGAGCGCCGGGCCGGGCCCTTCTTTGGAGGACGAAGACATGCGCGCCCGTATTTCCCGCGCAATTCTTTCCCTCTCCCAGGAGCAGAGATCCGCCCTTTCCCTTGCGTTCTTTCAGGGCCAGACGCATCGCCAGATAGCCGAAACCACGGGAGAGCCCCTGGGGACCATCAAGTCGCGGATCCGCAGCGCCATGCTGAGGCTTCGGGAGCTGTTGCAAAGCGAAGCGGACGCGTGGTAATCCCCCGGGGGCGTTTTTACGTAGATAGATGTGGGAGGAGATTGGGCGCGCAATGAGTGACCATGAGGAGATCCGAGGGCTGATTCCCGCATACGCCCTTGATGTCCTGGATCCTGACGAATCCGCCCTGGTGCAGGAGCACCTTCCCGGGTGCGCGGCCTGCAGACGGGAGCTGGACGCCTGCCTGCATCTGACAGACGGGATTGCCTTGAGCGCGTCCGAGGCGGAGCCGCCCTCCGGCCTGGAGGCGAAGATCCTCCGGGAGGCTTCCCTGATGAGGCCGCGGCAAATGGCAAGGAAGATGAAGACGGCGCGGATCTGGAATCCGGGCTTCGCGGCCGCGGCCGCGGTGTTGATACTTGCCCTGGCGGCGGGGAACGTGGCGCAATGGGTCCGCTCACCGCAGTTCCCGGCGCGGACAAAGGGGCTGGAGACCGTGGCCCTGATCGGCACGGGCGACAACAGGGAAGCCTACGGGACCATCGTTGTGGACCCGCAGGACAGCGAAGGCGTTCTTGCCGTTCGAGGACTCAAGAAGCTGGCTTCTGACTCGAGCTATCAGCTGTGGCTGAGAAAGGACGGCGAGGTCCGAAGCGGAGGGCTCTTCGCGGTCAATGAAGACGGCTACGGCTCCCTCCTGATCAAGCTTCCCGGAGGCTTCAGAGGCTTCAATGCGTTCAGCATCTCCGTGGAGCCCGCTGCCGGCAGTGATACCCCTCGCGGCAGCCCCATCCTGACAGGCGGACTCTAGGACTTTCCATCCGGGCAATGCTCCTTCGCGTATACACACAGCGAAGGAGACATGCATGAAAGCGCTGAAAAACGCTTCCGGTGTTTTTCTCTTCGGATTCTTCCTGGCTGCGGCCTCGGCCTGGGCCGCACCGTCTGTCTCGGTTTCAGACCAGGCGGACAAGGATGACACTGTCACGGTGGCTCAGGTTGCAAGCGACGGCCCCGGCTGGATCGTGATCCACAAGGAGGAAGGAGGAGGTCCGGGAGGAGTTGTGGGGTACGCGGCGGTCAAGAGCGGCGTCAACAAGGACGTGGTGGTGAAGATAGATTCCTACAGCGCCACGCCGAAGCTGTTCGCCATGCTGCACATAGATGCGGGGAAAGTCGGCACGTATGAGTTCCCCGGACCGGATGTTCCCGTCATGCTGAACGGAGAGATGGTCTCACCGTCGTTCATGGTGAGCGATATCGATCCCCGCGTCATCGTGAAAAATCAGAAAATCAGCGGCTCCACCGTTGTGATCGACGAGGTTTTGAGCAATGGGCCGGGCTGGCTCGTGATCCATGCCGACGCAAAGGGAGAACCGGGGCCCGTGATCGGGTACGCGGGAGTGCCTGACGGGCTCACCCGGGGGCTGAAAGTGAAGATCGACGCTTCAAAGGCCACCGCCATCCTGTTCGCGATGCTTCACATCGACGCCGGCGCGGTCGGCAAGTATGAGTTCCCGGGGCCCGATGTGCCCGTCATGGTGGATGAGAAAATGGTGTCGCCGGGATTCAAGGCTTCGCGCTAGCGCAGATTGCGCGGTGCGGCTTGGGGCTCCGCCGGGGCTTTGGCCCCGGCGGTGGCCGCGAAGCGTCCCAGGAACAACGAGCCTCCCATCACAAGCAGAAAACCGATGGCTCGCCCAACCCCCCCGTGGCCCGGACCTCCCAACGGCTCAGCGAGCGCAAGGGAGCCGAGGAACATCGCTCCGGCCCTGCCGAAAAAATCCGAGACCACGACTCCCCCCACCACGGTCCCCGTCTGGTAGGCCCGGGAAAGCATGTAGAATCCCGTCAGGTAAAACGTGATGAATCCGGCGGCTGTCAGGATAAGCAAAGCCACGGGAGCTCGAGGCGCTCCTTGAACAAGGGCAAGAAAGACCTTGGTCAGGAGGTCCCCCACGCTTCCCAGCAGTCCTGAAAGCGCGGCAAAGGCGAAGAGAGAGATCACCGCGACTTTCGCGCCTTTGAGAAATCGCGGCACGAAAAACACGGGGAGGGAGAGAAGCGCGATGCAGGCCACTCCCAGAAGGACCCCGCCGACAGGTGGAGCCACAGGAGCGGCGCCGGGACCCTCCTGCAGGCCCAGGAACACGATCCCCGCGGTGACGCAGGCAAGCGCCGCCCACTCGGACACGGAAAGCGGCGTTCGCAAAAAGACCGTGGAGAATACCGCCAGAACGACATAGCTGCCGGCCGTGATGGAGCGCGCGGCGGAGATGGGCACGCGGTCCAGGCCGAAGACGAACACGCCCCACCCCACGGCTGTGACCAGAAGGCCCAGCATCCATGCACCGGAGCCAAGGAGCGACATGACAGGGAGGCTGCCGGCCGGCATCCGGCTGACCGCCTTCTTCTGCAGTATTGCGCCGACGTCCCACAACACGGTGCCCAGGATGATTGCCAGGTAGCGGACAACCGTCAGTTCCAGCATGGCCGCACATCCTGAACGGATTTCCCGCGGGGCGCAAGAGGAGCGGCAAGAGCGTAGGGCAAGAGCGTAGACGAGCCGGCAGGCTGCGTGAGAGAATGCCGGCCCATGGATGCCGAGGTTCGCTATCATATGTGTCGCCCGGCGCAGGCGCGCGCCCGCCGGGAAGAATGCCCCGTGGTCTACATACCCATCGGGACAATCGAGTGGCACGGCCCCCAGAACCCCCTGGGCGCCGACACCCTCCAGGCCGATGGCCTTGCATTGATGTGCGCCAGGAAAGGCGGCGGCGTGGTCTTCCCTCCCCTCTGGTATGGAGAGAGTCGAAGCGAGTCTCTCATGGAGGCGAATGCGGATGACCGGGAGAAGATTGCCCAGGCCATGGGCCTGCCGCCGGACAATTTCCTTCCCGAGCGCCAGCCCTTCTCCCCCACGGAGCAGGTCCTTGGCTATCAGCGGCTCCTTCTTCATGTTCTCACGGAGGCGGAGACCCTTGGATTCAAGCTCGGGGTGCTGGTGGCGGGGCACTATCCCCTGATCGATCACGCACGATCGGCCGCGCTGCTTTTCAACAAGCGCCGCTACAGCAAGTATCACGGCATGCTGGCATGGGCATGTGTGGACTACCTGCTGGTTCGCCAGGAATACCCTGATTCGGGAGATCACGCGGCGGGATGGGAGACCTCTCACCTGATGGCGCTTCACCCGGGAACCGTGGACCTGTCCACCCTTCCGCCAAAAGGAAAGCCGCTGACGGGGATCATGGGAACCATGGCCCCGCAGGACTCCACGGCGGAGTTCGGACAGAAAACGCTGGAAGCGGCTGCCAAAGCGATCCTGAAAGAAGTGAATCACCGCCTGGCCAACCAGGAGCTCTACCGGCAGCATGGCGGCAGCCTCCAGGAAGGTCTCTGGAAAGGCTGAGCCCGCAGGAACTACAATCTCAGGTGGAGGCCGAAATGGTTGGGATGCCCGGGCCTGCTCATCGGAGGATCCGGCTTCCTCCTGACAGGATCTGTCCGGAATGTGGTTTTGATTTGAGCCCGGGAGAGGTCTGCGGAGCGTGCGGCTACGACCCCATGAGAGACCTCTCAGGCACGCACCGCTACTCACCCGTCTCCTGGGTCCCTCTTCTGTATTCAGTCGGCATTGTCGTTCTGACGGCCGTGCTGTTCGTAGCAATCGATCTTCCCCATACACGACGCGGTGGACCCGCGGCCGCTGCCCCGAACCCCGCGGCAGCCCCGAAGCAGGCCGCAAAAGCCCCGCCGCAGGCTCAGGCCGGGGTCGGCCAGGAAGGACAAGGGACCCGGTTCTCCCGCGCCATCGTCCTTACTCCCAGCGGCCCTCTGGGGGACTTTCTGGAGCGCCCCGCCGTGGACATTGCGGCACGGAACCTCCATCCCCCTCTTTCCGACAGCGCCGCGTACCTGGACTGGATGCGCAAGAATACTTCGCAGCCGGACGCCTACCTTTCCGCCCGGTGGGAATGCGGCCAGGAGATCCTTGCCCTGGGGCAGATCAGAAACACGCGGGTCCTGGAAGGTTTCCTTCTCACGCCGCGGGAGGAGTTCTGCAGAAGCCCGCAGCGGGCGTACGAAAACGCCGCCATGCCCATCGGGTACGGCCAGACCATTTCCGGGCCCTACCTGGTGGCGCGCATGACGGATGCCCTCAATCCCCAGCCTGATCAGCGCGTGCTGGAGGTCGGGACCGGCTCCGGTTACCAGTCCGCCCTTCTTTCCGAGCTTTCAAGCCGCGTGTTCTCCATCGAGATCGTGGAAGCCCTGGCCCGCGAAACCGACCAGATCTATCGACGCCTCTGGGACACGTACCCCGAGTACCATAACGTCAAGCGCAAGATCGACGACGGGTACTACGGCTGGCCGCAATATGCCCCGTTCGACAGGATCATCGTCACCTGCGGCATAGACCACATTCCGCCCGAGCTGCTGCGGGAGCTTGCCCCCGAAGGGATCATGGTGATCCCCGTTGGCCCGCCGTCCGGCCAGACGATACTGAAGATCGTGAAGCACGTGGCCGCTGACGGAAGCGTGGGCCTGGAGCGAGAGGACATCTACCACGGACAGACAACCATCATCTTTGTGCCATTCACCAGCAAGAGCGGCCTGCACACGGAGTAAGGGATGAAGCTTTTCCACCTGCGCCTTGCGGCGCTGTTCTTCGTCTCGGTGTGCGTGCTCGCTTTCGAGATCGAGGTCATGCGCGCCTTTTCCGTTGCCAGCTGGTCCAATTTCGGCGCCATGGTGATCAGCATCGCTCTTCTGGGGTTCGGCCTGGCGGGGACTCTTCTCACGTTCCTGTCCGCGCGCGTGCGCCGCCGACCCGAGATCTGGCTTTTTTCCTCCAGCTTTGCCCTGGGGCCCTCCATGGCCGTGGCGCACGTGCTTGCCCAGCGCGTTCCGTTCAACCCCGTGCTCATCACCTCCGACGCGACGCAGCTCGTCTGGATCGGAGCGTACTACCTCATCTACTCCATTCCGTTTTTTGCCGGCGGGCTTTTCATCGGCGTTTCCTTCACGGCGCTGTCCAGCCAGACCCATCGGCTGTATTTCTGGAACATGCTCGGCTCCGGGCTGGGCGGGCTTCTGATCCTGGGCCTGATGTTCGCGCTTCCCCCTGAATCCCTGATCTATCCCCTGGTGGCCCTTGGCGCGGTCCCCGCGCTTCTGTGCTGCGTGTGGTGGTCTCCCGTGGAAAGCAGGTTCCGCGTGAGGTCCCAGGAGGCAATCCTCTATCTCGTGCTCACCGGTCTATGCTTCCTCCTCCTGGGGCGCTATGGGGCGCTTGCCGTTTCGGATTTCAAGCCCATCAGCTATGCGCGCAAGTACCCCGATGTCGCTGAGGTGTACAGCGCATCCAGCCCCCGGGGCCAGATGAAAGTGTATTCGAGCTCCTACTTTCATTTCGCCCCGGGCCTGAGCGACAACGCCAGCCTTGTGATCAGCCAGATGCCGCAGAATGCCTTCCTTGGTCTTTTTACGGACGGGAACGGTCCTGTCGGCGTCATGAGGAAGCTCGGCCCGAACGAAGAGCAGTACATCGATTACCTGCCCATGTCCGCTCCCTATCTCCTGCTGGACAAGCCGAAAGTCCTGATCCTCAGGCTGGGCGGAGGGGCGGGCATTCATACGGCCCTGCACAACGGGGCTCGCGAAGTAAGGGTCATTGAGCCTGATCCCGATCTCATCCACATGATGAGGGACGTCCCGTACTTTCGCGCGTATACCGGCGGCGTGCTCCAGGACAGCCGCGTGAAAGTCCTCAACGCGGAAGCGCGCGCATATGCCGGCACCACCAGGGAAAAGTTCGACCTGGTGGAGATAGGGCTCGTGGATTCCATCGGCCTGTCCCAGGCCGGCGGCTATTCCGTGGAAGAAAACTACCTCTACACCATGGAGGCAATCCGCGACTACCTGAAATGCCTGGCCCCATCGGGGATCCTCTCCATCACCGTCTGGGATCGGCTCAGCCCGCCGCGCAACGTCCCGAAGCTTCTTGCCTCGGTGGCGGAGGCCATCCGGGGAAGCTATGATGAGAGCCCTCAGAAGCGCGTCTTCGCGTTCAACCTTCTGCTCTCCACCGCGACAATCCTGGTGAAGAAATCTGATTTCCTGCCCCAGGAGACGGCCATCCTGAACGACTACTGCAAGCGGATGTCATTTGACGTGGACTACTATCCCGACATGCCTGACAGCCCGAAGAGTCTCGATTCCATGCTGGAGGGATACGCCGCGCTGTACGCGTCCCGCCAGGCACAAACAGGGCAGTCACAAGCCGGCCAGCAGCCGGACGACCAGTCGCAGAGCGACCAGCAGCAAAACCTGCGCCCGGGGGATTTCTACAGGCTGTGCCTCCAGTGGTTCTCCGATTTCCGACAGGATGAGCTTTTCTCCCGATACTTTTTCGACATCCGCCCGGCCACCGATGACAGGCCTTACTACGCCGGCTACATCAAGCCGCGCACCATACCCGTTTTGCTGGCAAGGCTGGGAGGGATTTCGGAGGAATGGGGCTACCTCCTGCTCATCGGCACGCTCCTGCAGTCCCTGCTCTTCGCCTGTGTGATCATCGCCCTGCCTCTGGTATTCCGGCGCCAGGAGCTGTTTGCAGGGAGGACGGGAACCTTTCCGATCATCCTTTATTACGCGTGCCTGGGGCTGGGCTATATGATGATCGAGATATTCCTCATCCAGCGTTTCGTGTATTTCCTGGCTGACCCCGTGTACGCGAACGCCATCGTCATCACGGCGCTCCTCATCTCTTCCGGCACCGGGAGCCTCCTGGGCGCAAAGGCCAGAATCCCCCGGGCCACTCTTGTCCGCTATGCCACCAGCGCGCTGGCGGTCCTCATCTTTGCCTGCCTCCTCGGCCTCCCCGCGCTCTTGCGCCTCCTGCTGGGCCTTCCGCTTTTGATCAAGGCGCTTGCCGCCATCATCATCGTGACCCCCCTGGGGTTGTGCATGGGCGTCCCGTTCCCCACGGGGCTTTCCGCGCTGTCTGCGAGCCGGCAGGAAATCCTGCCGTGGGCATGGGGAATGAACGGCGCTCTCTCCGTGACAGGGTCCGTCCTGACCCGGGTGATCTCCGTGTCAGCCGGATTTGCCGTCGTTCTGGCCTGCTCAGCAGGCCTGTACATCGCGGCAGGCTTCCTGTACAGGTCCAATGAGAGAGGAAAACTGCCGGCACGGGCAACGCAGGCCTTGTCCGTAAAATCTTGACTGCGCGCCCCGCGGCTATTAGGCTTTGATCGACAGGTATGGGCGCTCTTACACATGATCAGCGGACAACCCAGGTCCCCTGGGAGAAGCACGGCGGCACCGTCGGGCACCTGGTGAAGCTTGCCTACATCGCGATGCGCCGGGAGATGGACGCCTCTGTCCGCAAGGCCGGCATCACCACCACGCAGTGGCAGGCCCTCGGCGTCCTGTACCACATGCCCGGCCTGACGCACTCCGAGCTGGTGGATCACATGGGCATCGAGCCTCCCAGCCTCACCAGCCTGGTGAACGGCATGGAGCGTAAGGGCTGGCTCAAGCGCGAAAGGTCGGAAACGGACGCGCGCGTGAAGCGCTTGTTCCTCACGCCCAGGGGCAGGCGGCTCATTGAAAGCCTGCGCAAGGCCACCGAGCCCATAGAGCGGCGGATGGCGGCAGCTCTCACGGACAGCGAGCGCGAATCACTGAAAAGCCTCCTGCGCACCCTCGTGGAAAGCCTGAAATAAAGCCCTCCCCGCGCCGCTGATTTTCCTTGACTTTTAGTTTGACCTCTAAGTAAATTGACGCATCGTATCCAACTTTTACTTAGAACTCTAAGTATAAAGCATGAGAGAGGAGGCATCCCGGATGCCAGGCCCTTCCGATATTCTTGTTTCTCCCAGAGAGTACCGCTTCCGATGGTGGGGGCTCGCTGGTGCATCCCTGGCCGTTTTCATGGCGGCCCTCGACGGCAACGTCGTCAACGTCGCGCTCCCCATCATGGCCCGCACGTTTCACGTGAGCGGAGACATCCGATGGGTGGTGCTGAGCTATATCCTTCCCACAACCGCGCTCCTTGGCGCCTTCGGCGCCCTTTCCGACGTCATTGGACGAAAGAGAATCACCCTTGCGGGAGTCGTGCTGTTCGTGGCTGGCAGCATCCTGTGCGGGACGGCGCAGTCCCTTGTGCAGATGGTCTTCTACCGCATCATCCAGGGGCTCGGCGGAGCCTGCCTTGGATCCGCCATCCTGGCCATCGCCACTGCCAACTTTGCCCCTGAAGAAAGGGGCAGGGCCATGGCGGTCATCGCCTTGATCGTGCCGCTGGGAGGCGTCGTGGGTCCCAGCGTCGGCGGACTGCTCATAGGCGCCTTCAGCTGGCCGGCGATTTTCTATATCAACGTTCCCTTCGGCGCCATCGCCTTTATCCTGATTGCCCGGCTTCTTCCCGCGGACGCAACAAAGCGGATCCAGTCATTCGACGGATGGGGAGCGGCGCTTTTCACGGCCTCACTCGTGTTCTTGATCCTTGGTCTTTCCCCGTCGAACGGCAGGCTGACCACCACTGACTTCCTGCTTCTTGCGGGCTGCATTGCGGCCGTTGCCACGTTTGCGGTGATTGAGCGCCGGGCCAGGAACCCGCTTCTGCCTTTGTCTCTGGTGAAGCGCAGGAACTTTTCCATCCCGCTGGCGGGGCTCATGATGAGCACGCTCAGCGCATCAGGGCTCGGCTTCATGCTTCCGTTTTTCCTTGAAAACACGCTGCGCATGGGTCCTGAGAGAGCCGGGTTGACCCTCCTTTTCCTTCCCCTTGGGATTGCCACGGCTTCCCAGATCGGGGGCAGGCTCTCAGACCGGTTCCGTCCGCAGCTTCCCGCCGCGCTTGGAGCCGCCATGGCCCTCCTGGGCGTGGCCCTGTGTCTCCCGCTGAACGGCACCTGGAGCATGGCGGATGTCGCCATTCGCCTTGCAGTGATTGGCCTGGGATTCGGCTTCTACATCCCGCCCAGCAACGTCGCCATCATGGCAGCAACCCCCAGGGACCATCTGGGAGTCGGCGGCGGCATCCTCAATACCGGCAGGTTCCTCGGATTCGCTCTGGGCCCGACAATTGCGACGATCATCTGGAGCCCGAGCCTGCAGGGCGCCATGGGCATCTCGGCGATGAGGTTGGTGCTTGTCGTCCTGGTTGCCGCGCAGGCAGCCACGCTGGTCTCGGTGCTGGCCTTCAGGGTCCGGCCGGAGGACCGGGAGGCAAAGCGCCGCCTGGAGACATCAAGCGGCGCAGCCGCCTGAGGGCGGCCGTCCCCAGTCCCCTTGCCCCGCCAAGAAAACGGCGACGCCCCTTCATAGCGGAGCGCCGCCGAAGTCCGTGGGGAATGACCGGCACGCTGCCTGTCATTCCCCTCCCGGATCAATCCTTCCAGAGCCAGACCTCGTAGCCCATCGGGTCTTCCTTGATCTCGCGCCGGTCAAAGCCCGTCAGCCGGATCATTCCCTCCAGCTCCGCCTTGGAGTGCGCGTTCTTCCGCAGGAAGCTGAGGAATGTCCACTTCATGAAAAGGCCGGAGATCCCTTCGCGATGCGCCTTGCGATTGTATTCGTCGATCGTCTGCGCACCGACGTCGGGCCGCAGATCGATGATCAACGCCGTCCCGCCCCGCTTCAGCACCCTGTGCATTTCCAGAAGCGCGTGCTGCGGCCGCGTGAAGTTTTTGAAAGCCGCGCGGCAGACCAGGAAGTCAAATGAAGCATCCGCAAACGGCATGGATGCGGCGTCACCGACGCAAAACTCCGCCTGTACCCCCGCCTGCCGGGCGTTCTTCTGCGCGATCTCGACGAACGTAGCGCTGATGTCCATTCCCGTGACCTTGAACGCGCCCAGATTGGCAAGCTCGATTGCGGTGTAGCCAGGGCCCGGCGCCACCTCCAGGATGCTGGCACGGGGGCGCACCCTCGCGGCAATTGTCCTGGCAAGGCTTCGGTAGTCCTCCATGTCGGGGAGGGTCATCTTTGCATAATGGGTCGCAATGAACCCCTCCATGGCGATGCCTTTGTATGCCTTCATGACGCACCCCCTAAGCGGTTCCCTTGCGGAACGATCGCGCGGCCCAGATGAACGCAAGGACTGCAAGGCTTCCCAGGAACACAATCCCCACCTTGATTGCGGAATCAGCGAAGTTGCCCAGGAAGAGAGACCTGGATGCCGTGACCTCGTACGCAAACGGATTCACCGACGCCAGGGAACGGATGATCTTCGGCGCCAGAGTCAGCGGCAGCGTGATCCCCGACAGGAGAAGCAGGGGCGTAGCGACCGTGTTGAGCACGGACGCCAGGGAATCCTCCCGCTTCAGGATCAAGGCCAGCGCGTAGGAGCAGGAAGCCATCAGGGTGCCGGTCAGCACCATCATGGCGAAAGTCACCAGCAGGCCCGGCAGGCTCACGTTGAGCCCCATCGGCAGCGCAATGCCAATGATGACAAGCGACTGCACAAGCAGCACCACCACGTCGCGCGCCACGTAGCCCAAAAGGATTGCCAGCCGGCTGGCTGGCGTCACCAGGAGCCGCTCAACCACTCCCGCCCGGATGTGCTCCACCAGCCCGAACCCCGCGTACGCGGTCCCGAAGAGCGCAATCATCACGAGCAGCCCAGGCGTGAACACCGCGTACGCTCCGCCTGCGGGGAACCCGGGGATGTTTCCAAGGCCCTGCAGGAGCGGGGCAAACAAAAGAAGATAAAGGGCCGGCTGGAAGAGTCCCAGAAACAACCAGACCGGATTGCGCAGCGATCCTTTGACGCTGCGGACAAAAAGATGTCGAAAATCGCTGAAGAATTTCATGCTATTGCTCCTTTGCAAGGGAATGGCCGGTCATGCGAAGAAACACGTCATCAAGGGACGGGCGGGAAAGAGAGATATCGGCAACGCCGACTCCCCGGCCCTCCAGAAGTCGAAGGACAACCGGGATAGCTTCTCCGCCGTGAGTCACCACGAGCTTGAGGTTGGCCCCATCCGCGGTCATCTCGCGGACAAAGTCCAGCTCCCGAAGCGCTTCCTGAGAGACCGCCGCCGCGTTGTCCACGTGGTTGACGGTGAGGGAAAGGATGTCTCCCGAGATGCTTCGCTTCAGCGCCATGGGGGAGTCCTCCGCGACGATCTTGCCTTTGTCGATGATGGCAATCCGCTCGCACAGGGCATCCGCTTCATCCATGTAGTGAGTGGTAAGAAAAACGGTTGTTCCCTGGTTACGCAGCAACCTGATCTGGTTCCACAGCTGCGCCCGGCTCACCGGGTCCAGGCCCGTCGTGGGCTCATCCAGGAAAAGAACTGCCGGCTGGTGGACCATGCCCAGCGCGATGTCCAGCTTCCTGCGCTGCCCCCCTGAGTAGGTCCGGGAAAACCTGTCCACGAATGACTCCAGCTCCAGCGCTTTGATGAGCTCATCGGACCGGCTGCGCGCTTTCTCGTTGGACAGGCCGAACAGCTGGGCCTGGAGCATCAGGTCCTCGCGGCCTGTTGCCGACCCGTCCGCCCCTCCAGCCTGGCTCACGTATCCGATCTGCCGCCTGACCCTGGCCGGATGCGCCAGCAAGTCGAAACCGGCGATAGTCGCCTTCCCGCCGTCCGGCGCCAGCAAGGTGGAGAGCATCTTCAGCGTGGTGCTCTTGCCCGCGCCGTTGGGACCAAGGAACCCGAAAATCTCGCCTTTCTGGACGGTCAGATCGATCCCTTTGACCGCCTCGACGAGCCCGCCCCTCTTCTTTCCCTTCGACTTGTAGCTTTTTCTGAGACCCTGGACACTGATAATCGCCATGCGATATCTCCTTTCCCCTTTCAGGGGTCATTTTTCAAGCAGACAGGAATAATCACGCCTGCTTTGCACTCAAAACATTCAGAATCTTAATTTCAAATTAATGACGATAAGGACAAAGCTTGACCGCAAGGCTTGCATTGATTTATCTCAGCTCTTTGCAAGCCCTTGCAGCGCTTCGAGGTTGTCGATTGTCATTCCTGAAAGATTCTTCCCTGTGATGCTAAGGTTTGACGCGCTTATGCCTTTGATGGTCGTTCCCCTGAGAGTGCAGTTCACGAAAACGACGTTCTCCAGGTTTGCATCACGGATGGTGAGCTCTTGAGCCTGCCGGCGGAAATGATCGAAATCCCCTCGGATCTCCACGTTTTTCATCACGCTGTTCTGGATCTGAAGGTCATCGAAACCCACGGCCTTGAGGCGTGATCCCTCGATCTTGGCTCCCTGGATATCGCACTTGTGAAAGCGCACTCCCGTGAACGAGCAGCCTTTCAGCTCGGACCCTACAAAGCTCACCTTGTGCAAGACGCTCCCCGACATCTCCGTATTGCTGATCTGCGACGATGCAAGAGTCACGTCGGAAAGCCTCGATCCGCTGAGCCCGCTGCCCGGAGATTTTCGACCCGTTGTCCAGGGACACGTCATGCAGGACCGCGCCGGAAAGCCGGGTGTCCTCAATGGTGCTCCCTGCGGCCAGCGAGATGTCGGAGATGTTCGACCCCGAGAGGTCGGAGCTGCGCAGCGCGGAGTCTCCCAGGATGGACAGGTCATGGAGCTTGGTGCCTGCAAGTGAGTTTCCCTTCATCTCGGCTTTCTCCATGCGAACATCCTGAAACGATGCTCCGGCCAGGGAGTTGTTGATCATCTGGCTGTCCGTCAGGTTCACGTCATGCACCGAAGACGCGGAAAAGGAGTTGTCGTTTGCCTTTGAGCGCACCAGCCTCAGGTCCCTGATCTTGCTGAACGTGACCCGGTTATCCTTGAACTCGAAGCTCTCTCCCTGCGGTTGCTCGACACGGGAGAAGTTCTGCGCGTTCTCCCCGCTCCACCAGGTAGGGTCCCAGCGGTAGTGGTAGCGGTACTCGTAGGCGCCCGAGTGCGGCTCTGTGCTTTCGCGGCTCCACTCCCAGTCACGCCTGCGGTGCCGGCCGCGACGGTTGCGCCTGTCATATGCGGGCTCATCGCCGGATCCCTCCCGGCGTTCCTCCCGAGGCTCTTCGTCTGGCTCCTCACGAAGCGCAGCTATCAGCTCGTCGGCCTGCTCCTTCGTGATGGTGCCCTTCTCCTGCATTGCGCGGATCTTCTCCTCGCGTGAATCACCCATTCCGTTTCTCCTTCTTCCTGGCCGTGCGCAGTAGTCGCACAGCCTCTTTGTAGCTGAGCTGCCCGCTTTCCAGCTGGTCCAGGATCTCGTCAGCCGAAGCGTCATTCGAGGTCCCTCCGGCATCGGGGCCGGCCGCGTCAGCAGCGTCCGCAGCATCGCCTTCCCGGCGCGGCGCTGTGGCCGCGAAGCGCGGGCTCCTCTGGCTCAACTTGTCTTTGATGGACGCCAGGAGCCCTTTGACCGTGGGGTAGCTCACACCCAGCGCCGCCTCCATGTCCCTGATCCTGCCCTCGCACTGGACGAAGACCCTCAGGAAGTGCAGCTCGTCAGGGCTGAGGGAGTCGAACTCGTTCAGTACGAAGTCGCCTTCCACCTTCAGTCCGCACGAATCACAGACAAGGACCCTCGGGTAGAGCTGTCCGTTGCACGAAGGGCACCTGATGTTTGCATCGATCTTGTTTCCTGCCATTTTCCACCTGGATTGCAGAAACTTCATTCGGTCTCTTGTTCCGCTATCCATGTTGAATGATAGTATTGATTTTATTAAGTGTCAATAGATTTTTTTAATTCCTTGCAGAAAATTTGCGGATGGGGAAGAGACAGCCATTGTTTGCATATCTTTCATATACCTCCTGAACTTTGTTCATCCGATTAATCGCACGGAGGGCTGTCTGCGTGCATCGCTCTGAAGAGTGGTTTTCCAGTCCTTCGGAGGTCTGAGGCAAAACTTGGTCTTAAGGCGGAGATGGATGTGGAAGGCTTTTCAGCCTACTTCGAGTTTGGAATTTGTTTCCGCGTCTCTTGTCGGCTTTGGTTCCCGGATATAGCCCAGGAATCATCCCCCGGTTTCGGATCGCTTATTGGTGAGCCGCTCGACGGTCTTTAAGACGAAATCGGGATCAATCGGCTTTGTTATGTAATCCTCGACTCCTTTCTGGTAGGCTGTCATTTTATCCTCAATTGCATCCTTCGCGGTGACGAAAACGATCTTTATGTTTCGGGTCCTTTGACTTGTCTTCAGCGTTTTCAGCACATCGTAGCCGTCCATCTTCGGCATCTTGATATCCAGAAGGATGAGGTCCGGCAAGGGATTTGATGCCGCAAGGGACACAGCATTCTGTCCCGTTGTGGCCGCGAGAACTGTGTAACGCGATTGCAAAATTTCTCGTAGAATAGTTATGTTGCCTGGTTCATCGTCAACAATGAGGATCCGTGCTTTCGGAGGTTTGCTTTCCATATCCGCCTTTCTTCGCGTCCCATCACCGCGGTGGTCTCTAATATAAGGAACATTTTCTGGAAATCTCCGTTAGTAATGTATAAACTTAATATATCGTGGCAGGGAAGCAATATGGATAGGTTGAATTTTGTCTATAGTCCCTGTCTTTTCGCTTTCACTCCTCAACATTTCACGGGAATAGAGTTACCAGCTGGTCAGCGCAAGCCCTTTTACATATGCCGTACCCAACCGGAGTCAACGCTAGCAAATTCTTGAAAGCCTGGTTTTCAGATCCTACTCGTCCCGTTTCGACCAAAACGAGTAGACGACTCAGCGCTCTATCCCTGCGTATGTCATTCATGATGGACTCATCCTCCAACCGCACTACCTTACCCAGCGGGCCAGTGATCAATGAGAATAATGTTGCCGCGCCGGGCAGCTCCCCCGGGAGGCAGAAATGAGATACGCCAGCCTCGGCAGCATAAAAGCCTCGAAGGACTCCTATCTCAGGCTACTTCTTCGCTACGGCAGCGCCGCGATGGCGGTGGCGGCAACTTTTTTGATTCGCGATGCCTTGTCCCTTGTCGTAGGTCCCGGTCTGCCGCCTTTCATTCTCTTCTATCCCGCCGTTATGATCGTGGCTCTACTGGCAGGCATGGGGCCAGGGATTCTGGCAACTGCTGTCGCTTCTTTCATCGCTGCCTTCTGGGTGCTCCCCTGGCAAGGTTCTGGTGCGATTGTCAAGGCTGCCGACATCCTGGGGCTGGCTCTTTTTGCGGCCACGGGTGTGTTCATGAGTATTGTTCCTGCTCTCTTGCACCGCGCGCGGCAGAGAGTCGGGCAGTACGAAAAAGAGTTGTCATTGCGCGAAAGCGAAGATCGTTTTTCCACAATCTTTCACGCCAGTCCGATCGGCATGGCGATCACGCGTTTCGCCGATGGACGTTACATCGATGTCAATGAGGAATTCCTGCGCCTCATGGGCTACTTGCGCGATGAGGTCATCGGTAAAACAGCGCCCCAGCTGCGGGCGTGGGCTTTGCCTGAGGATCGAGACGGTTTCGTCACCCAATTAAGCAAGCAGGGCAAGGTTCCAAACAGGGTAGCGCAATTCCAGAAGAAGTCTGGTGAGATTTGGACTGCACGCCTCTCGGCGGAGGTGATCGAGGTGGGTGGGGAAAAAGTCATCTTGTCGCTGCTACAGGATATCACCGAGCAGAATCGCGCGGAGGAAGCATTGGCGAATCTGGCCGCTATCGTCGAGTCGGCCGAAGAAGCAATTATCAGAACGACGCCCGCCGGAATCATTACAAGCTGGAACGCAGGCGCCGAGAGATTGTACGGATACTCCGCTGAAGAGGTCATCGGACGTTTCAACTCTTTTCTCTTTCCGCCAGATCATTATGAAGAGATTCCGGAGATCCGGGAGCGGATCAATCGAGGTCAACGCATCGAACCCACTGACACGATCCGCATAAAAAAAGACGGCACAAGACTGGATGTTTCGATCACGCTATCTCCGATTAGGGACTCCAAGGGGGAGGTCGCTGCTGTCTCTGTAATTGCGCGCGATATATCCGAGCGGAAGCACAAAGAGGAGGAAATTCAAAAACTCAACGCGGATCTGGAGAAGCGGGTGGAGGAGCGGACCGTGGAGCTGCAAGCGGCGAATAGAGTCGCGGAGGAAGCCAACAGAGCGAAAAGC
>CAVQAA010000019.1:0-78481 GCA_963710335.1 uncultured Spirochaetota bacterium | reverse complement strand
TAAAAAAGCCTGGCAACGACCTACTCTCCCACCGTCAAGCGGCAGTACCATCGGCGCGGCAGGGCTTAACTTCCGTGTTCGGGATGGGAACGGGTGGGTCCCCTGCGCCATAGTCACCAGGCAATAATCAACAGTCGCAAGAGAAGTGAACGAAGAACGAAGAGCGATCGTAAGAGCGTGGGCGTAGCGCTCTCGCCGCTTCGCCCCTTCGGGGCTCCAGCAGCTGCCGCATTCGCCTGCCCACAATTCGCCTGCGGAAATTGTGGGAGAGAAAATATGGTCAAGCCTCACGGTAAATTAGTACTGGTCGGCTGAATGCGTTGCCGCACGTAGACCTCCAGCCTATCGACCTGGTTCTCTCCCAGGTACCTTCAGGGGAGTTAAACTCCCAGGGTTGCTTCATCTTGAGGCGGGTTTCCCACTTAGATGCTTTCAGCGGTTATCCCTTCCGAACTTGGCTACCCTGCGCCTACCCTTGGCAGGATAACAGGTACACCAGAGGTTCGTCCATTCCGGTCCTCTCGTACTAGGAACAGCTCCTCGCAAGCAACCAACGCCCATGGCAGATAGGGACCGAACTGTCTCGCGACGTTCTGAACCCAGCTCACGTACCGCTTTAATTGGCGAACAGCCAAACCCTTGGGACCTGCTCCAGCCCCAGGATGCGATGAGCCGACATCGAGGTGCCAAACCTTGCCGTCGATGTGAACTCTTGGGCAAGATCAGCCTGTTATCCCCGGAGTACCTTTTATCCGTTAAGTGACGGCGCTTCCACTCACCACCGCCAGATCACTAAGACCCGCTTTCGCGCCTGCTCGACTTGTCAGTCTCACAGTCAGGCTCCCTTATGCCTTTACACTCGTACGCTGATTTCCAACCAGCGCGAGGAAACCTTCGCGCACCTCCGTTACCTTTTGGGAGGCGACCGCCCCAGTCAAACCGCCCGCCTGACACTGTCCACCACCGGGCTTCACCAGTGGAGTTAGAAACCTAATTTTTCAAGGGTGGTATTTCACCAACGACTCCGACGAAGCTGACGCCCCGCCCTCACAGTCTCCCACCTATCCTACACATGAAAAATCAAGTCCCCATGCCAGGTTACAGTAAAGGTTCACAGGGTCTTTCCGTCTAACCATGGGTAATCGGCACCTTCCCCGATACTACAATTTCACCGAGCTCCACGTCGAGACAGCGCCCAACTCGTTACACCTTTCGTGCAGGTCGGAACTTACCCGACAAGGAATTTCGCTACCTTAGGACCGTTATAGTTACGGCCGCCGTTTACTGGGGCTTCAATTCAGAGCTTCGTTCTCTTGCGAAAACTAACCCCTCCTTTTAACCTTCCAGCACCGGGCAGGTGTCAGTCCCTATACATCTCTTTGGAGATTCGCAGAGACCTGTGTTTTTGTTAAACAGTCGTTTGGGCCCTTTCACTGCAACCCCCTCGAAGCACTTGCGTACCCCTCAAGGGCCACACTTCTCCCGAAGTTACGTGTGTAGATTGCCGAGTTCCTTGACGCGGAATCACTCGAGCGCCTGAGAATATTCTTCTCGCCCACCTGTGTCGGTTTCCAGTACGGTCCCCAACGATTACTCCTTAGAGATTGTTTTTCAGCGCCTTGACTCCACCCGCTTCGCCTCGCTCCCGCTACGCTCGCCTTAGAAGCTTGCCTCAGGTGGGGGTTTTTCCTCCCACCCTCAAAAGCTCGCTCCTTGGACGGGAACTACCATTCTCCCGCCGGGTCTTGCCTCACGCGTCATCCCTTCGAAATCGTCAGAGGTACGGGAATATGAACCCGTTTCCCATCGACTACGCCTTTCGGCCTCGCCTTAGGGGCCGACTAACCCTGGGCAGATTACCTTTACCCAGGAAACCTTAGGCTTTCGGCGGACAGGTTTTTCACCTGTCTTTTCGTTACTCATACCGGCATCCTCCCTTCCGCCACCTCCAGAGCGCCTCACAGCTGCCCCTTCTTCGGCATACGGAATGCTCCCCTACCCCTCCCACCGTAATCCGTGGGAAGCCGTGGCTTCGGTTTCGAGCTTCAGCCTCGGTGTATTATCAGCGCACGACGACTCGACCAGTGAGCTGTTACGCACTCTTTCAAGGCATGGCTGCTTCTAAGCCAACCTCCTGGCTGTCTGGGCCGTCGCACTTCCTTTTCCACTTAGCTCGACTTCTGAGACCTTAGCCAACGGTCTGGGCTGTTCCCCTCTCGACCACGAACTTTATCGCCCGCAGTCTCACTCCCGTGCACCATGTCGCGGCATTCGGAGTTTGGTTGGGTTTGGTAGCCCGTAAAGACCCCTAGTCCATCCAGTGCTCTACCTCCGCGACACTCAACACGAGGCTAACCCTAAAGCTATTTCGGGGAGTACCAGCTATCTCTGAGTTTGTTTAGCCTTTCACTCCTATCCACAGCTCATCAGTGCCCTTTTCAACGGACTACCGTTCGGCCCTCCACGAGGTGTTACCCGCGTTTCAGCCTGGCCATGGATAGATCACTCAGCTTCGGGTCTACTGCACGCAACTGAATCGCCCCTTTAAGACTCGGTTTCCCTGCGGCTGCGGCATTTCAATGCCTTAACCTCGCTGCGTACAGTAACTCGCCGGTTCATTATGCAATAGGCACACCATCAGACACCTTGCGGTTGTCCTTTGATCGCTTGTAGGTTCACGGTTTCAGATTCTCTTTCACTCCCCTCTCGGGGTCCTTTTCACCTTTCCCTCACGGTACTTCTGCACTATCGGTAGCTACTTGCGTATTTAGCCTTGGAAGGTGGTCCTCCCAGATTCCCGCAGGGTTTCTCGAGCCCCACGGTACTCAGGTACCTGCCCCACGAAGCCTTTCCCATTTCGCCTACGGGACTTTCACCCCCTCTGGTCGCCCTTCCCAGTGGCGTTCGGCTATGAAAAAGGTTTTTGACTTCGCGAAAGCTCGTGAAAGCTCTCCGAACAGGCCCTGCAACTCCCGCTCCGCAACGGTTCACGCCTTGGCACGGCGCGGGTTTAGGCTCTTCCCCGTTCGCTCGCCGCTACTTGGGGAATCTCTGACTTGATTTCTTTTCCTCCAGGTACTGAGATGGTTCAGTTCCCTGGGTCTCCCTTCGTTAAGCTATGGATTCACTCAACGATGGCGCGTAGTTGAACGCGTCGGGTTACCCCATTCGGCTATCCGCGGATCTCGGGATGTGTGCTCCTCCCCGCGGCTTCTCGCAGCTTACCACGGCCTTCTTCGTACAGTAGCTCCTAGGCATCCACCATGAACCCTTTCTCGCTTGACCATATTTTCCCTCTAGCATATCGCAAAGCGATATGCGAAATCCGACAGCTGTTTGCCAACCTCACGCAATAGCGTGAGAGAGCAAACAGCGAGAGGCTCCCGCCTCGCGCACACGACATGCTTTTGCTCGCGCAGCCCCATGCTCAGGCACATAGCGCCACGCTCGCTCGCGCTTCGTCTTTCCGGTGCCAAATGGACAGACTCCACGCCTCTTCGTTCTCCCTTCCCTTGCGTTGTCAAAGATCCGTAGGTCGATAAGCACGAAGTGCTTGTCGACACTCCGACAGTATCCCCGTGAGGTTCTCTCACAGAACTCGTGAGGCTCTCACGGCACTCCGTCAGTTCACGCCGCCACCGCGCTGTCCGCACGCTTGGACGGAAAAATCGCCGCTCGTGGGCCTGGTTAGAGTTGAACTAACCACCTCACGCTTATCAGGCGTGCGCTCTAACCATCTGAGCTACAGGCCCAAGTGTTGGAGAGTCTTCGCCGCGCACCGTGTCGCCACGATGCAGGGCGCATAAACAGAAAAGGGAGGAGAGTAGAGGGAGAGCGATCTGATAGCCGCGCGCGTCAGCGCAACGGCATTACTCTTAGAAAGGAGGTGATCCAGCCGCACCTTCCGGTACGGCTACCTTGTTACGACTTCACCCCCCTCACCAGGCATACCTTCGGCAGCGCCCCCCTTGCGGTTAGGCAACTGACTTCGGGTACCCCCAACTCGGGTGGTGTGACGGGCGGTGTGTACAAGGCCCGGGAACGTATTCACCGCGCCATGCTGATGCGCGATTACTAGCGATTCCAACTTCATGGAGTCGGGTTTCAGACTCCAATCCGCACTGAGACCGGCTTTCTGCGATTTGCTCGACGTCGCCGTTTCGCTTCGCTTTGTACCGACCATTGTAGCACGTGTGTAGCCCAGGACATAAGGGCCATGATGACTTGACGTCATCCCCACCTTCCTCCGGTTTGTCACCGGCAGTTCCGTCCGAGTGCACAGCACAACCTGTTTGCAACAGACGGTAAGGGTTGCGCTCGTTGCGGGACTTAACCCAACATCTCACGACACGAGCTGACGACAGCCATGCAGCACCTGTGTGCGCGCCCCTTGCGGAGCTGCCCACTCTCGTGAACATCCACGCACATGTCAAGCCCTGGTAAGGTTCCTCGTGTACCATCGAATTAAACCACATGCTCCACCGCTTGTGCGGGCCCCCGTCAATTCCTTTGAGTTTCACCCTTGCGAGCATACTCCCCAGGCGGTGCACTTATCGCGTTAGCTACGGCACAGAACCCGTACGGGCCCCACGCCTAGTGCACATCGTTTACAGCGTGGACTACCAGGGTATCTAATCCTGTTTGCTCCCCACGCTTTCGCGCCTCAGCGTCAGTCCTCTGATAGAAGCTCGCCTTCGCCACCGGTGTTCTTCCAGATATCTACAGATTTCACCCCTACACCTGGAATTCCAGCTTCCCCTCAAGAACTCAAGCCCACCAGTTTCCAGCGCATCTGCAGGGTTAAGCCCTGCATTTTCACACCAGACTTGATGAGCCGCCTACACGCCCTTTACGCCCAATAACTCCGAACAACGCTTGCCCCATACGTATTACCGCGGCTGCTGGCACGTAATTAGCCGGGGCTTATTCATCGGCTAACGTCATCACGTGGGCTTTCCACTCCCACGCTTATTCTTCACCGACAAAAGGATTTTACAACCTTACGGCCTTCATCATCCACGCGGCGTCGCTCCGTCAGGGTTTCCCCCATTGCGGAAGATTCTTAGCTGCTGCCTCCCGTAGGAGTCTGGACCGTGTCTCAGTTCCAGTGTGGCCGTACACCCTCTCAGGCCGGCTATCCATCGTCGGCTTGGTGGGCTCTTACCCCGCCAACTACCTAATGGACCGCAGGCTCATCCCCAGACGATGCAATTGCACCTTTCACCCACGGCCTTTACACCATGGGCCTCATGCGGTATTACCCCGTGTTTCCACGGGCTATCCCCCATCCAGAGGCAGATCACCTACGTGTTACTCACCCGTTCGCCACTCTTGGGCCGATATTGCTACCAGCCTTACCGTCCGACTTGCATGCTTAAAACGCGCCGCCAGCGTTCGTTCTGAGCCAGGATCAAACTCTCCATGATATACAACCCACCCTTGCGGGCAGGTTTTTTATCCATCTAATCCCTCGCCGAAGCGAGAGTCTTGACCCGCTCTCACTACCTCCCATGCCCAAAGCACAGAAGGAGCTGACCTCTTTCTCCCCTTCCCTTAACTGTCAAAAACCAGCCGGCGCCTTGCGGCGCCACTCAAGGGCTTGGGACGGCAAAGCCCCTCGGGGCTTGCGCCCTGTCCAGGACTTTGTGCCGATCTCCCTTGAGGCAAAAAGGGTTTTATACCCATTTCAAAAACGTGTCAATAGTCCATGCAGAATTCCGATCGGCGCTTCACCGGTGGCTCTCCTTGACTCGCCTCATTGCGGTCACTACTATCCCTAGATGAAAAGGAGCGGGGATGGAGAACAGTAAAGTCAAGGATCTGGGCCTTGCGTCAGCTGGGAAAATGAGGATCGAATGGGCGGAGTCCCGCATGCCGGTGCTCATGGCCCTCAGGGAGAAACACAGCAGCACAAAGTCCCTCAAGGGAATGCGCGTGGCCGGATGCCTTCACGTCACCAAGGAGACGGCAGTCCTGATAAAGACCCTTGTCGCCGCCGGGGCGGAAATCTCCTGGTCTGGCTGCAATCCCCTGTCAACCCAGGACGACGTGGCGGCTGCCCTTGCCTCGGAAGGCTTGTCCATCTACGCCTGGCACGGACAGTCGAGGGAAGAGTTCTACTGGGCCATCGACAAGACCCTGGAGCTGAAGCCGACCCTGACGCTGGATGACGGCGCTGATCTCATCTTTCGGGTGCACAGCACCCGCACCGACCTGGCAAGAGGCATCCTCGGCGGGACAGAGGAAACCACAACGGGCGTGCATCGACTTCGTGCCATGGGGGACGCAGGCAAGCTGCTGTACCCCGTTATCGCCGTCAACGACGCAGAAACGAAGTCTGATTTCGACAATGTCTATGGCACAGGCCAGTCATCCATTGACGGCATCCTTCGAGCCACCTCCATTCTGCTGGCAGGCAAGAGCTTCGTCGTCGCAGGCTACGGCCACTGCGGCAGGGGCGTGGCCTCTCGCGCCAGGGGAATGGGCGCGCACGTCATTGTGTGCGAGGTTGATCCGGTGGTGGCGCTTCGGGCCACCATGGACGGCTTCGACGTCATGCCCATGGACATGGCTGCCGCGGTGGGAGACGTGTTCATCACCGCCACGGGAGTCAAGGACGTCATCACCAAGGGGCATTTCGAGCGGATGAAAGACGGCGCGGTTATCTGCAACACGGGCCACTACGATTGCGAGATCAACATCCCTGATCTGGCGGCCCAGGCGAAGTCAGTGCGCGAGGTCCGGGCAAACAATGAGGAATACACGCTGAAGGACAACCGCAAGGTCTACCTGCTGGCCAAGGGAAGGCTGGTCAACCTGGCAGCCGCGGAGGGGCATCCTTCGGAGGTCATGGACATGTCCTTCGCCAACCAGTTCCTGTCTCTCGTTCGGCTTGCCAAGGAAGGCCGCTCGATGGAAAAAAAGGTGCATACCATAGACAGGGCTCAGGATTGCCAGATCGCCTCCGTGAAGCTGGAAACCATGGGCACGAAGATCGACACGCTCACCCCGGCGCAGGTTGCCTATCTCAGGGATTTTGCGAGCGGAACGTGACGCGTTTCATTGTCTGCCGGACATGCGGGACGTACCGGGACATGGGCAGCGCCGTGGCGCGCGGATACTGCACCGAGGAGTGCACCCGGCTCTACTCATCCTGCATCAATTGCGGGAAGTATTTTCTGCGCGGCAAGGGTTTTGACCCCGAGCACTGTTCAAAGGATTGCACCACCAAGTATCAGATACTCAGGAAATACGGCCCGGAACCGGTGACCGTCGTGACAGAGGGATAAACAGAATGAAGCTGATCTTTCTCGGCCCTCCCGGTGCGGGCAAAGGCACCCTGGCAGGCCTGGCAAGCAAGGAATACGGCATTCCCCAGATTTCCACGGGGGACATATTCCGTGACGCAATCAAGCGCGAGACGGAGCTCGGGAAAAAAGTGAAGGAGATCGTCGGAAAGGGCGATCTTGTTCCCGACGAGCTGACCGTCAGCCTGGTCCGCGAGCGCCTTGCCCAGCCTGACGCGGGAGGCGGCTACATCCTGGACGGCTTCCCCCGGACCATTCCGCAGGCAGCTGCGCTGGGAGAGTTCCAGGCCATGGACGCGGTTGTCAACTTCAAAATCAGCGACGACATCGTGATCGGACGGCTGTCAGGACGCGAGGTTTGCAAGTCCTGTGGCGCCATCTATCACGTCAAGAACATGCCTTCCCGGGTCAAGGGGGTGTGTGACAAGTGCGGCGGCACGCTGTATACCCGTCCCGATGATACCTTGGAGTCGATCACAAACAGGCTTGACGTCTACAAGAAGCAGACCGAGCCCCTCATAGATTACTATAGAAAGAAAAAACTCCTCCGGGACATCGATTCTTCGAAATCACCCGAGGACACTCTGGTCCAGATCCGCAAGGCAATCGGAAAGAAGAAATAACGGCGTCCTGCTATTGGCCGGGTTTCGTCTGCGTCCCCGGCTGAGCGGTCGGCGGCTGGGCGGCCGGGGGCTGCGTCCCCGATTGTTGAGGCTTGGTCTGGTCTGACGGCTGTGTCTTGGGCTGCTCCGCCGGCGGCAAAAGGTCATGCTCCTTGAACGCCTCCTCTACCTTGCCCTTCTCAAGAAGTTGCGGGGAAGCAAGCAACACCGTTGCAGCTTCCTTGTCTTTGAAGCCCGAAGAAAGCGCCTTGTCCAGAGCGTCCAGACCTTTCTGCGGATCCTCCACGACAGTCAGGAGGAGGCGCGCCTCACCGAACCAAGCGTTTGACTGCTTCGCGTCGATGGCGATGATCTTGTCGTACGCTTCCAGCGCCCGCGAGTATTTTTGAAGCCTTTCGGCCCCCGCGGCGATCAGATACCACGCGTCCACGTCATCAGGCTTTTTTTCCACGTACCGGGAAAGCATGTCCCCTGCATCGGAGGCCTGATCGAGGGAGAGAAGAATCGACCCTGCGCCAAAGAGCGCGTCCGTATCATCCGGTGCGATGACGAGGACCTTGCGAAAGCGCTCCAGCGCCTCATCCTTCCTCGAAAGCCTCCAGAGGATGATGCCGCTGTTATACAGTGCGTTCTGGTCCGCTGGAGAAAGAGCAATGAGAGCGTCGTACTGCGCGAGCGCCTCCTTGTCCTTGCCCAGCTGGTGATATGCCCATCCCAGTGCTGCCATGAGGGTCGTGTTCTTCTGGTCGCTGGTGAGAAGCCTCTTCAGGATGGTCACCGCTTCATCACCGCGCTTCATGCGCACAAGGGTCAACGCAAGGTTGTAGTCTGCCTTGACCATGCTGGGGTCCGCGCGCAGCGCGTCCTGGTAATACTGGATTGCCTTCTCGTACTGACCGAGATCGAAGAAAGCGTTCCCGATGTTATAGTAGTCCGAGGCGATCTGCTTGCCGCCCTGAGATGTGACGCAGGCTGCCATGAGCAGGGCCGCGCACAGGACAGGGGCCGCAGTCATGGCACGCAAGAGTCTCATTCCCGAGACTATATGATGAAAGCCGGGTGGTGACAACGGTTTCAATTGACTTTGGCGTCTGCGCGCTGTACGATGGATGTCGACAGGGAATGTCGCGGAAAGAGCGATCGTGTCCGGAATGATGCAAAAACCTGGTGCAAAAAAGACTTCCGGCGGGCTCGGCCGTGAGGGCAAGATCACGGCGTTGAGGCTGCTCAAAAGCTTCTACGATGACCAGATCTTCACGCTACTCGTCAAGGAGTTCTACAACTCCGACCTGGGCGTGAGCGAGGCTGCAATCGGCGCCTCGGGATCCCTGGGAAACGAAATCGCAATCCCCCATCTCTACCAGATCATCGAGCGCGGGGAAAAGACCCAGCGCATCGCCGCCATACAGGCGCTTGCCGGCATCCGCGCCCCTTCCTCCGTGGGAATGCTGATCAAATATTTCAACCACTTCCCCGAGGAAGAGGTGCGCTGCGAGGTCCTGCGGGCCATCAACACCATCGCTCCTTCGGGACTCCAGGTGCTGGAGCTCAACCAGGCAATCTATTCCGATGCAAAGCAGGCCGACGTGGTGAGGCAGGTCGCTTCCGAATCCCTGGTGGAGACGGAAAAGTTCGCCCTTCTCAAGGAGACTCTTCCAAAGCTGTCCGCCGGGATCCAGAATGCCGCCCTCCAGAAGATGCTTCAGTCAGGCAGCCAGGAGGTCTTCAATCTCGAAGAGCGGTCCCTTTCCCCGGTTGCCCTTGGCGCCTATCTGTGCCTGCAGACGCTGAAATCGAAGAATCTCCAGGCAAACCTGGTTCTTGAGACCCTGCAGAGGGCGTCACGTCAGACCGTCCATTCGTTCCTCTCCTGTCTCTCTCAATTCCAGGGCCGCCTGAGGTTCCCCACCCGCGTTTTCCGCCTGCTTCTCATCTGTCCCTACCTCGATGCGGAAACGGAAGCCATGATCGGGGATTTCCTGAAGAAAGTTGTCGTTGAGGTCAAAGAGGCTTCGCCCCACCTGTTGAGCGAGTTCTCCGTTGTCGCCTCTGCCCACCTGGACAACGTTTTTACGAAGATCCGAAAGAATTACATCTCCCTCAAAGGAATAACCAACAGGGAAGTCCTCCTGGCCACCGTCCTTTCCACGCTCATGGAGAAGTATGCCACGCCGCCCCTGCTGGCCGATATCGTGGCCTTTTTCAAAGATGACAAGCTCACGGCCAGAACGCCGCCGGTGGCCCAGATTCGCAGCCTCCTGTCAACCGCGCCCAAAGAGGAGCTGAACAGGTTCGAGGCTTGCATCCCGCTTTTTGCCTACACCGAGAAGAAAGACAAGCTCCTCGTGCTGTCGCAGCTTTCCAAGGTGGACCTGAACAGGCCGTTCTATTTGCGGAGGCTCAACAGGCTGATTCGCGTGGCAGGCGCGCTTGAAATTCGCTCAGCTTCCAAGCGGATCCAGGACGTCCTGGACTTCGCCCGGACCGAGCGCATCCACTTCCTCGAGGAAACAAGCGTCGTGACCCTTTGCCAGTTCCTCACGCGCTCCATCATCGAGCAGTCCCGTGAGTATTTCAAAGAGCCGGGGAAGAACATCCGGTCCCTGAACGGCTATATACGCGGCGCCCGATTCATCCCGCCCAGGATCATGATCGGTCCGCTCACGCAGGTGCTCCTGGTGCCGTCCCTGAACCCGCAGTCCAGGGCGCTCGTGATCGAGACGCTGGAACGCATGGAAGACGGGGGTGCAAAGAGGTCCGGACTCGTCGAGTCGAAGAAGCTCCTGCCTCCCCTTCTCAAGGTCATGGACGTCAAGGAAGTCGATGAGGTGCTGAAACTCAGGGTCGCGGACATTCTGTGCCGGAACATCGATCCCTCCATCGGGCACCAGGCCATGGACCTGACCAGCCATGCAACAGCGGCGGGAAGAAAGGCCGGCATCCGGCTTTTGAAGGCCGTCAGCATGCAAAGCGAAGGCGCGATCTCGGACGAGGTGACGGGCCGCCTCTACCGGCTCCTCGAGGACCCGGACATGAGCGTGCGCGTGGAAGCGCTCCTGGCGCTCCTGGCAATCGGGGACGACTATGCGGCGCAGGTCCTGAAGGACTTCGTGGTGGCAGGAGACAGCCAGGTTGTTGCGGATGTCCTGGCCGGCATCTCTCGGCCGCCCTCACGGGAGACCTTCGCAATAGTCCTGGAGTGCATCCGGCTGGATAACGCTGCCGTCCAGGAAGAGCTTCGCAAGCTCCTCCCGGATCTCAGCCAGGGAGGATTTGCCGAGGAGATTCGTCAACAACTCGTGGCAGCCCTCACAGCAATTCCGGGCGGGCAGGTACAGTCCGAGGCGGCCGCCGTGACCCTCGCCGCGCCGATGGAGAGCGCTCTCAACCAGGACAAGGTCGAGTTCAAGTTCAAACGCGAACATACGCGGATTCTCACTGTCTTTTTCATCGACATCGCCGGCTACACACAAAAATCCACAATGGTCGATATGTCGATCCTCCTCAAGATCATCAAGGCGTTCGAGGAGATCGTGACCTCGACAATCACTGAAAACCGCGGCTCGATCGTCAAGAAGATGGGGGACGGAATCCTTGCAATCTTCAAGCACCCCCTGAATGCCGTGAAGGCCGCCCTCGAGGTGCAGAAAAAAATCCGGGACTACAGCGCGGTCCGCGTCGAGCAGGAAAAGTTCCAGGCGAGGGTCGGCCTGAACACGGGTCCCGTCATCCAGCGGGACAACGATATTTTCGGCGAAGTCGTCAATGTGGCATCCAGGATGCAAGGGGTGGCGGAGAAAGGAGAGGTCGTTCTCACGCAGCCGACGTTCGAAGAAATCAAGGAACTGGCTCGATGCACGCCCGGAGGCAGGGTCCAGGTCAAGGGCATCCAGGAGCCCATCATGGTGTACTACGCGAAAGAAGTCACCGCCGACGTGAACGCCGTCACGGATGCCGTCGGCGCGCAAGCCAGGGAAAAAGGTTCTCTTCGCGACCCATCCCTTGAAAAACTCAAGGAGTCGATGTTCGTCCCGAGCTTCCAGCCTCCCCAGGGCAGGAACGAGCACGCCAAGCTGATGTCGCATCTCCAGACGGTGTTTTCCTACCTGTCGCAGGCCGTCGAGGAGGTAGCGGTGGACTATCGCGACGAGTACGACTTCAAGAAGTACCTTCAAGACAGGTGGAACTCCCTGATCGAAAGCCTGTAAGCCCGCCCAGGGTTGCCGCGCGCATGCCCGACAGCCGGCCGTTTGACCTTTTTCGGGCGTGGTGATATAGTCGGCGAAATCCCATTACTGGGAAGGAGGTATATTGGCCGAAAAGGATCTCAGGATCAATGAAGGCATTCGGGTCCGCGAAGTGCGATTGATTGACGCGGATGGGAACCAGAAAGGTATCGTGCCGACTTTCGAAGCGCTCCAGATGGCAAGGGAAGGCGGGCTGGATCTCGTAGAGGTGGCCCCGCAAGCCCAACCGCCGGTATGCAAGCTCCTCGATTACGGGAAATACAAGTTCGAACTCGAGAAGAAGAGCCGGGAGTCAAAGAAGCACCAGAAGCAGATCCGGATCAAAGAGATCCGGATGCAGCCGAAGATCGATGAGCATGACCTTGAGTTCAAGACGCGACATGTGCGCGAGTTCCTGGATGAGGGGAACAAGGTCAAAGTAACGGTACGCTTCCGCGGCCGGGAGCTGGCGCACACGGAGCTCGGCAAGGACGTGCTCGACAAGATCCTCGAGATGCTCGGAGACTCCTTCCTCGTGGAGAAGCCGGCCCAGATGGAAGGTCGCACGATGTCGATCCTCCTGAATCCAAAGGGAACCAAGGCCAAGAAAGGATAGACAATGCCCAAGATGAAGACGAAGAAAGCGGCGTCCAAGCGCTACCACGTCACCGCCACGGGAAAGGTGCGCTACAAGAAACAGGGCCTGCGCCATATACTTACCAAGAAGAACGCCAAGAGGAAGAGGCGCTTGCGCCTTCCCGCAACGCTGAGCTCCGTCGAGCAGAAGCGTGTCAGAAAGCTCATGCCGTATGCCGGCAAGTATTGAAGAGGAGAATCTGATCCATGCCGAGGTCGAAAAACGGTACGCGGAGGCGCGAACGCCGACGCAAGATAATGAGGCTCGCCAAGGGCTATTGGGGAGGCCGGAGCAGGCTCTTCAAGACCGCCAAAGAAGCGGTCATGAAGGGGCTGGCTTCCTCATATCGTGACAGGAAACGCAGGAAAGGCGAGTTTCGCAGGCTGTGGATCACGCGTATCTCCGCGGCGGTCCGCCCGGAAGGACTCACCTACTCGCAATTCATGCATGGGCTGCGGGAAGCCAATGTCGTCCTCAATCGCAAAGCGCTTTCCAACATGGCAATCGAGGATCCGACCGCCTTCAAGGCACTCATAGCCAAGGCCAGGGAAGCCCTGCCGGCAGCGGCGGCAGCGGGAGCGGCCGTAAAATGATCACTCTCGAGCAGATCAGGCTGTTGGAAGGCAAGATCACTCGAGCTATTGAACTCATCCGGGTGCTGAAAGATGAAAACTCGACGCTCCGCAAGGGGTTGGAGTCCGCCCAGAAGCGCATGAAGGAGCTGGAGATGCTCGTTGACGGCTTCAAGACGGACCAGCGGGAGATCGAGTCGGTCATCGTTCGCACGCTCCAGCATCTGGATGAGCTGGAAGAGGCCGCGGGGACAACGAAGAAGCCGGAGCATAACGGCAAGCGTCAGGCCCCGGAAGAGCCGGCCTCCGCCCCCAGCGCTTCTCCGCCGGGACCGACAAAGGAAGAGCTGGACATCTTCTAAGCCTCATGGAGAAACGTCAGCTCAAGATAGATGTCCTTGGATCTTCCTTCGTCATCCAGTCGGATGAAAGCACCGAGCATCTCAACCGTCTCTCCGCACTCGTGAAATCACGGATCGAAGACGTCAGAAAGCGCTACCCCTTTGCCGAGCCGCTGACGGTCGCGGTGCTCGCTGCTCTCAATATCGCAGATGAGATGTACAAGATCAGGGACGGCAGGGAGCCCGCGGAGTCTTCGGAGATCGATAGTGTCGCCGAACGCCTCATCAGCCGCATCGATGACGATCTCCTGACTCATAATCCCCTGGCCATGGATGGCGAGGGAGAGGGCGAGGCTCCCCCTCAGTCGTAAGTGCACCCCTCCCGGCCGAGATGCGCGAGGCAATTGCGTTTGCCAGCCGGGCGCACGCAATCGGTTCCGCGCCTTGCAGCGTCCCGTAGAGAAAGCCAGCCGCAAACGCATCCCCGGCCCCTGTCGTATCAACCATTTTCACCGGGACCCCGGGCACTACCTCGTATTTCCCGTTCTGCCCGAGGGCGCAACCCTTTTCCCCGATCTTCATGACAATCAGCGGAGCGAACTTCTGCGCCTCCGCCACGCAGTCCTCATCACAGGAGGCCCCCGTGAGGATTGCGATCTCGTCCCTGTTTCCGAACAGCACGTCCACGTGCCCGGGAATCCACGATCGAAACGCATCCCCTGAGCGGCGTACGGCGAAGGAATCTGCCAGATCGAACGCAACGACCGCTTTGCCTGACTCCGCGGCCTTTCGGGCAGCCGCGTCCTGATGCGCCGTGTCCCAGAGGTATCCGGTGAGGTAGAGAATGCGCGACCGGGCAAGCTTCTGGAGATCGAGGTCCTCCGGCCCGAAATCCCTGCAGGCTCCCAGGTAGGTGTTCATGGTGCGCTCGCCGTCAGGAGTCACCAGGATGACCGACCTGCCTGTCGGCGTTTCCTTGCGGACGATGGATGCTGTAACTCCCGCAGCCGAAATGAGCTCAACGAACTGATCCCCAATTGCGTCCCTGCCGACCGCGCCGTTGAAGACGGGCGGCAGTTTACCGTCTCCCGCCCTGGCCAGGCCCGCAATGGGCGCCAGGAACGCCTGCCCCGCGGGGCTTCCCAGCCACGCCAAGCCTCGGGCGGTGTTGGCCGCGCTGCCGCCCGGCAGCGTGCGAAATGACGGCAGCTCCGCCATCAGGGTCTCTATTTCCGAATGATCCACGAGGTGCATGGATCCGGGTTGCTTGTCGAAGCGCCGGAGAAAGTCATAGTCGACGTGCGCAATGATGTCCATCAGAGGATTCTCAACACCGAACACTGAATACAACGTCCGCCTCCCGCCAATCTGAATTGACAGCGCCAATGCCCTTCTTTATATTGGTGGCTAATAGTAAGGGAGCGTTGCCCCGATGTCCATCGTTACAACCCAGCAGCTGACAAAGTTTTTCGAGCAATTCGCCAAGACAGAGGTCACCTTCAACAGGCAGGTGCTCAGCGCAACCGGGCTCGTCGCAAAAAACGTCTACCTGAAGGTTCTCGACAGGCAGTGGCCGTGCGTTGTTTTTTCAAGCTCCATGGCCACCTCTCGCGTGATTGTGACGGTGAAAAATGCCTTCCAGATCGCCCTGGCCAAGGCAAACAACAGGCTGGCGCTGCGCTGGTGCTTCAAGCTCGCGGAGAAGCCTGAGCCAATCACCTTCTTCGTTTCCTGCCACGCCGGCGGCTTCACGCCTTACGATCCGCAGAACCAGGAGGTGCAGCTGCTCACCCTGGAGTTCACGCAGCGGCCGCCTGACGACCTGATTGCCATCCTGGGCAGCCTGCTTGACGCCAACGCAAACTCCCAGCGGCGGAAGACGGAGCGGATTCCGGTGACGCCGGAGAGCATGAAGAAGCTCGGATTGGAGACGCGGGAGGCAATCCTTTCACTCAATGGCACTGCGCATCGCGGCGTGCTTCGCGATCTGTCCTTCGGAGGCGCAAAGATTCTGACGTCGGCCGTCACGGCAACCAGCGTGGGCAGCACCGTCACCCTGAGGATCGCAAAAGGCGAACAGGGAGGTGAGTTGCTGCTCCTGGGCGTCATCCGAAGAGTGGACGAGGTGGGAGGGAGGAAGGACATCGTTGTCGTTGCCGTCGAATATCCGCGTGACCCTCCCATGAGCTACAAGCTCCTCGTCAACTCCTACATCACTTCACAGCGCAAGGCCAGCACGGAGCTTCCCGCCAGGAGCCCTTCCCCGACGCCCGCGCCGGACGCCGACGCATCCTTCCCGGAGGAGGAGCCCGCGGAAGGCGCCGAAGGGAGCAGCCGCGGCGATGAATGAGAAAGCCCGGCTCTCCACCGTCGCGTTTGTCTCAATCGCCGGGACAAACCAGAGACAGATCGGTTCCTTTACCCTGGACCCCGAGATACTGCTTCCCGTCGACATGCCGCAGGGCGCGCCAGCGGTTTCCAGCGCGGAGCTGAGCTGGGAGGCAATCGTTGCCGGAGCGCTCAAGGTGCTCGCGTGGGATCCTTCCAACCCGCATACGGACTACTATCGACGGTTCGTCCTGGCGGTCAAGCCGGATATCATGGAGGAGTTCACGCACCTCGGAATCCTGAAGGCACGGGACGGGGACGCGGAGCTTGCAATCGAGGTATTCAGGGCCCTGGAAGGACTTTTCCCCGACGATGCAGCCACTCTCCTGAACCTGGCCCTCGTCTACGAGGAACGGGCGCGGCAGCATGAGAAGCGGGAGAACGAGGCGGGAGCGGAAGAGTACCAGGGGCTGGCCTTCGAGGCCTACAAGAGGGCGCTTGCCGCCGACCCCTCGGAGCCCACCATCCACTATAACCTTGCCTTCTTCTACCTTCACCAGCGTTCATTCGAAAAAGCGCGGGAGCACCTTCAGGTCTTTGCCAGGACAGGGAGCGACGAAAAGCGGCTCTCCGAGGCGCGGCGCATCATCAAGGAAATCGAGACACAGGGGTTGATCGACGGGTTGTTTCAGAAGGCGTTCGATTCGATACGAATGGGCAAAGAGAAGGAAGGCATAGAGTCCATCCAGCAGTTCATCGCCTCCCGCCCTGATTTCCAGAACGCATGGTTCCTCCTGGGGTGGGCGCACCGGCGCCTGGGTCAGTTCGCGCAGGGCAAAGAGGCGTTTCTCAAGGCGCTTGCGCTGGGCGCTCCGCACGCTGACCTCCTGAACGAGCTGGCAATCTGCCTCATGGAGATGGGAGAGCTGGCAGAAAGCCAGAAACGTCTCCTGGAAGCCCTGGAGCTCGAGCCTGAAAACACCAAAGTCATCTCGAATCTCGGAATCGTCGCCCTGAAAGGGGGCAACAGGGAGGATGCCCTGGGCTTTTTCCGAACCGTCCTGGAGATCGACCCTGAAGACCGCATTGCCGCCCGGTACCTGGAATCCCTCGCAGAAAAAAAATAAAAAAACGCCTAATCTTTAAACTCCCCCCTGTCGAAAAAAGGACTGAGGGAAGCTCCGGCCGACTTCGGGGGCGCTTGCCCTCCTTCCGCTATTCTGCGTATCGGCATACCTGGAATGCCGGTCAAGGGAAATCGGAGGGAGGACGTTGCCCGAGAAAAGGGTGGCGCTCCCAGGGAAAGCGACTCCGGGCAAGGATGCGCGGAGTACTACGAGAGTTTCAGGGAGGAAACAATGATCATCAATCACAACATGAGCGCGCTGTTCGCGGAACGCCAATTGAACGTGAACGGGCTTGCGCTCGACAAGAGCCTTGAAAAGCTCTCGTCGGGAAGCAGGATAACGCGCGCGGGCGACGATGCGTCCGGCCTTGCCGTGTCGGAAAAGCTGCGGTCACAGATCCGCGGTCTCCGCCAGGCAAGCACAAACGCGTCGAACGGCATCTCCTTCATCCAGACCACGGAGGGGTATCTCCAGGAGAGCCAGGACATCATCCAGAGGCTGAGGGAGCTCTCGGTGCAGTCGGCGAACGGGATCTACACGGACGAGGACAGGATGCAGATCCAGGTCGAGGTATCCGCTCTCGTCAACGAGGTTGACCGCATCGCCTCGCATGCCCAGTTCAATGGGATGAACATGCTCACCGGGCGCTTTGCGCGGCCGGTCGGTGAGAACCTCATCACCGCCTCCATGTGGCTCCAGATCGGCGCAAACATGGATCAGCGCGTGCGGGTGTTCATCGGCACCATGACCTCTGAAGCCCTGGGGATTCGGCAGTTCGGCACCCGGCAGATCATCTCCATGTCCACTCCGGACGGCGCCAACCGGGCCATCGGGCAGCTGGACGCAGGGTTGAAGCTGATCAACAAGCAGAGGGCGGACCTCGGGGCCTACCAGAACAGGCTCGAGTACGCCGTAAAAGGCCTGGACGTCGGGGCGGAGAACATGCAGGCGGCCGAGTCGCGGATCCGCGACGCCGACATGGCCTCCGAGATGGTGGAGTACACGAAGAACGCCATCATCACGCAGTCAGCCACGGCAATGCTTGCGCAGGCGAACGCCAAGCCGCGGACGGTCTTGCAGTTGCTCCAGTAGGAGAGTACATTGTAAAGAGGGCGCTCCGCGCAGCCTTCCCACAGCTTCGCTGTGGTACGGCTGCTCCAGAGGCCCGCGGAAGTTTCCGTTCTGATCTTTGACAGAAAAACCCTCTTTGAAGTGTGTCGGGAAAAGGGAAGCACATGCCAAAAGCGCCGCAATGTTTCGCGTTGCGGCGCAAAGGCGCGTTTCCCTGTTAAGTCGGGGGAAATGGGAACGGTGGGAAGGAAAGCGCGACTCCTTCCCGTGAAAAAGCCCCGGCGGCACACACGGCAGGTACTGAGGGAGGCACGGATGCCTCCATATCAAGTCAAGGAGGGTTTCATGATCATAAACCACAACATGAGCGCTCTGTTCGCGAATCGAACGGTGAAGTTCAATGAGGTGGACCTGAACAAGGACATCGAGAAGCTGTCCTCAGGGTTGCGGATCAACAGGGCGGGAGACGACGCGTCCGGTCTGGCCGTGTCGGAAAAGCTCCGCTCCCAGATCCGCGGGCTCAATCAGGCGGAGAGGAACATCGAGAACGCGGTGTCCTTTATCCAGACCACCGAGGGCTACCTGGCGGAGACGCATGACATCATGCACCGGATCCGTGAGCTGGCTGTCCAGTCGGCGAACGGCATCTACTCGGATGAAGACCGGATGCAGATTCAGGTGGAAGTCTCCCAGCTGGTGGACGAGGTCAACAGGATCGCGTCCCATGCCCAGTTCAACGGAATGAACATGTTGACAGGCGCATTCGCAAACCCGTCAGGCGGAGGGATTGTGCCTCGGCAGATGTTCTTCCAGGTCGGGGCGAACATGGACCAGCGAAAGCAGGTGTTCATCGGAACCATGACCGCAGTAGCCCTTGGGCTGCAGGCAGGTGGACAATCGGTTTCCATCTCCACGCCCGACAAGGCCAACAGCGTCATTGGCGCGGTGGACAACGCCATGAGACGGGTCTCCCGGCAGCGCGCCGATCTCGGAGCCTATCAGAACAGGTTCGAGATGGCGGCAAAGGGGGTTGCCGTTGCAGCTGAGAACATGCAGGCAGCTGAGTCCCAGATTCGCGACACGGACATGGCCTCACAGATGGTTGATTATGTGAAGAATCAGATGTTGATGCAGTCCAGCACGGCAATGCTGGCGCAGGCCAACCTCAAGACGAGGTCTGTGCTGCAGTTGCTGGCATAGCGCTTCGCGCGCTCTGCTCAAGGGCTGCCTCAGCTCGGACCGTTCCCGACGGAAGAGGTTACTGGACGTCACCTTTTCCGGTGGATCGGATGGGAGCGGGAGGTCGCGCCCTCCCGCCCATCTCTCTCATGGCGGAGCCATGGGAGGAGGCAACGGAGATGCCTCAGGAACATCCCTTGTCGCTTTCCAGGGGCGGCTGGCGGATGGCGTCGCGGTCCGGCACCCCAGGTGCAGGAGCCGTGATATTGCAGTACATGGAGGTACAATGATGAGCATGGAGATACCAGGGATTCTGAAATCGAATCCCGTCCCGGATGTGCTCATGAAAGAGCCCCGGGCAGCGCCCGAGCGTCAGCCGCGTCCGCAGCCGGATGCCCAGTTGTCGCGCTCGGAGATCGAAGCGCAGGCGAAGGCGCTGGAAAGGACCTTTCTCGCGTTCAACCGGCGCGTGAAGCTGTCCGTCAACGATGAGATCAACCAGGTGATCATCAAGGTGGTTGACGGGGAAACCGATAAGGTAATCAAGGAGATCCCCCCTGAGGAAATCCAGCATCTTATCGCTCGGATTAAGGAGACCATCGGGCTCTTGGTCGACGAGAAGATCTGACTAGGCCGGATGGGGAGGGAAAAACGGCAGCACAATGTCCGATTTTGCCATCCCAGGCGTCAATGACAAATACAACACCCAGAAGATAATCGACGCCCTCATGGAGGCGAAGAGGGAGCCCCTGAAGCGCATGCAGAAGGAGGTGGACCTCGAGAAGCAGCAGAAGGGCTCCTGGCTGGACGTCTCACGCCGGCTTGTGACCCTTCGAGACAGCTCGCGCGCTCTGTACGGCTTTCAGAACCCTTTCAACGACCGTGTTGCCGCGTCATCGGACGAAAAAACGCTCGTTGCAACGGCCACCCGGCAGGCCATCGAGGAAACGAAGCAGATCCTCGTAAAGAAGGTGGCTACCGCGGACCGGTTTCTCTCGCAGTCACTCCCCCGGGATTTCGTCGTGGACCCGGGGGATTATGTATTTCGCGTCGGAGACAAGGAAGTCCGTCTCTCCTGGAAGGGCGGCTCACTGAAATCTTTCGTGGACGCCGTGAACGCCAAGGGTGGTGACCTCCTTTCGGCGTCGGTCGTCAACGACACACCGAGCACCCAGGTGCTGCTCATCGAGTCCAAAGTCACCGGAGCGAAAAACCGTCTCACGCTCCTGGGCGCAGCGGCTGACCTTGGAGTGAAGGCCGGGATGCTGGAAAGGTCTCCGACAGCCAGCCGCCAGGTGCAATTGAATGACAAAGCGGTCAGCACGTGGACCACTCCTCCCTCGGCCGGCGCCATCCAGATCCAGAACGGCACCATCACGCTCAATCCCGGCTCCGAGATCAAGGTGCCGGTCAGCCCGTCCGCAACGCTCAACAAGAACATGATCCTCGAGCTGTCGGTGAAGGTGGAACATCTGCCCGAGACGCCGGCGGCCCAGGTCCAGCCGCCGTCGGGACCCAGCGTCCCCTCGACCGGCGGCATCGATTTCCAGGGAATCAGGATAGAGAGCGAGCCCTCAAGGACGCCGCTTCCCCCCTGGAATCCGCCGAAGCCGCCTGAGAAAGTCGATGACCTGCAGATGCTGTTCATGGAAGCCGACGGACAGGTGGTTCCCCTGCCTCCGCTGTCGGACACCGCCGATTTCCAGAAGATACAGATCCCCGTGGGAGAGCAGGCCTCCAGCCTGAGCGCCATCGATCTGCGCAACAGGAACACCTATCGCCGCCTTTCGGTGAAGGACATCTCGCTGTACGACAAGACCCAGCGAGGCGACTATGTTCCAAAGAAGGCGCTTGATCAGGCCGGGGACGCCGTGATGTCCGTTGATGGAATCGATGTCACGCGTCCTTCCAATGCGATCGACGACGTTCTTCCGGGGGTCACGTTGAACCTCAAAGCGCCCAGCGACTCCCCTGTCACCCTCACGGTGAAGCACGACGTGGAGGGGATCAAGAAACAGGTCATGGACCTGGTGGGCGCGTACAACCGCACCATCACCCAGATCGACGTCCTCACGCGCAAGGACCCACAGGTCATCGAGGATGCTTCCTATCTCACCGATGAGGAGAAGAAAAAGGCGCAGGAAGACATGGGCCTGCTCATGGGGGAGATCTCCCTCATGCAGCTGAAGAACTCCCTGCAGAACATCATGATGAACCCTTACTCCACGTCGCTGGGACGGGATATGCGCCTGCTTGCGCAAATCGGCATCTCCACGGACGCACGAGCCCCCGGCGCTGTCACGCTGGACAGGACGAAGCTGCGAGGGTACCTGGAGATCGACGAAGCAAAGCTCACCGCGGCCATAGAGCAGCATCCGGAGGCAGTGAAACAGCTTTTCGGCAACGACACCACCGGGGGGCTCGTCATCAATTCCGGGGCCGCCTTTTCCCTGGACACGCAGCTGCGGCCGTACGTCGAGACCACCGGCATCTATCCGCAGCGCGTCACGAACCTGGACGCCCAGATTGCCAGGAACTCCCGTTCCATCGATGACTACAAGGCGAAGCTGGACGACTACCTCGCGGAATTGAAAAGGAAATACGGGCAGATGCAGAGCTCGCTGGACGCGCTCCAGAAAAACTCGCAGTCCCTCCAGAACTTCAACAAGCAGAACCAGTAATGCGGGGACGAAAAGGGGCCCTTCGTGCAGCTGAAGATAAACGGTGAACAGGTCAGCTTTTCGCTGGAGAAGGAGAAGACCCTGGCCGAGGTCATGAGCGGCGTGCAGTCCTGGCTGGGCGGGGCCGGATTCGTCATCACGGGCGTACGGGCGGACGGGCAGGATCTCCTGAGCGTGCCCACGGGGATCTGGGGGAAAACCGCCGTGGATTCCATCCACGAGATCGACATCCAGGCCTTGAACACGGCCGACATGAAGGTGGATCACTGGCAGACCCTGGACGTATGGCTGGGGATGCTTGCAGACGAGGTGAGGGCCCCCGGTCCGGTCCTGGAAGAGCTCCTCGCCAGCCTCCCCGAAACCATCGGGGGAATAAAGACAAACCCGTTTCTGCCGCCTGGCGCGGACGCCCTTGAAAAGTTCACCCGCATGTTCGAAGGCCGGCGCATCGACGAAATGCGCCGCTGGTCGCCCGAGCTGAGACAGGAAGCGACGGGCCTGATCCATGCGCTCCGCGGCGAGCTTGGCCGCCGGATAGCGGACGCAACGCAGCCGCGGGAAGCGCTTGCCCGATGCGTGTCGGACCTGCGCGCTCGCGTTTCGCAACTCCCCGATGTGTCTGTCCTGCTCCAGACGGGGAAGGACAAGACGGCCATGGAAACCGTCATCGAGTTCACCGATTCGGTGAACTCGGTTCTGGCCCTCGTCCCGTTCCTGCCCCCTGACGCCGAAAGGGGCCGCATGATTGCCGACTTGACGCCGATCCTGCGTGACCTGGTGGCGGCCTTCGATGCAAAGGACTCCGTGCTCATCGGCGACCTGCTGGAATACGAAGTGGCCCCCCGTGTCACGCGGCTCATGCCGCTCCTGGAGGCCGGCGCGTGATAACGCTCCAGACCGCCTACAAGTTCCTTGGAGGTCCGGGAGGGTCGTCCTCTACCATCGTCATTTCGTTCGCGGCCGTCATTGCCGGCGTCGCGGTGCTCATCCTGATTGCGGCAATCATCAACCGCAGGAACAGGCCCAGAACGGCCGAGGACGAGCAGCGCTTTTCCAGCGCCTCCTTCAGGCGTACCGCGAAATCCTTCGGACTTCCGCCGGCCCACATCGACATCCTGGATGGCCTGGTGAACGCCTGCAAAGTGAAGCAACCCACCCTGGTGTTCACGAGCGCGGGCCTTCTGGATGATACGCTGAAGAAAGGCCTGTATTCCCTCCAGAACGACCGGGGGATCTCGGAAGAGGAGCGGGAGAAGCGCGCGACCGTCATTTTCCAGATCAAGCAGATCATAGAGCGCAACGCGCACCGCGGGGTTTCCTTGAAGTCCACCGTCCTCTTGAAGCCCGGACAGCTCCTGACGATAACGCCGCAAGGCGGGAGCCCCTTTGCAAGCAGGCTTGTCTCCAACATGAAGGACTTCCTGACCGTCTCCACTCCCCAGGCCGTGGCCGGGGCGGACACGCGATGGATGAGGGGCACGACGCTCTCCGTCTACCTCTGGCGGGAGAACGATGCCGGCTATTCATTTCAATCCAAGGTCCTGGGCTATGACACGCTGAAGGGAGTCTCCTGCGTGCTGATCCAGCATTCCCGGACGCTTCGCCGCGAGCAGCGCCGGCGGAACAGGCGCCGGGAGATCATGCGAGCGTGCTTCTACTATCCCATCCGCATCACCGAGGTCCCGCAAGGCCGCACGGTGCAGAGAAAGGCCAGCGTGGAAAGAAGCATGCGCGCGCTGGGGACGGTGATCGATCTCTCCGCGGGCGGATGCGCCATCGAGACCATGAACCCCTTCGAGAAGGGGAAGCTCATCATGGTCGAGTTCGACATCGACAAGAAGGCCCCCGTACGGGCGTTCGGAAAGGTGATGAGCGTGCGCCGGCAGAAAGGGCGCGGCGGCTCCATGCACGTCATGTTCACCAATGTGACGCGCCAGCACCTGAACCGCATCAGCGAATTCGTCTACGATTTCAGCAGGCCCGGACTGTAGCTCAGGCCAGGCAACAGATCCGCCGGTCAATCCCCGGAACCGGCCAGGCGCGCCCCCTCACGCGCTGAGACCGGCGCCGAAAGGTCGGTGCGGAAAGGCTCAGAAAGGCCGCCGGCGTTGACCGCCCGGCCGGTTTTCACTACGCTCCCCACGATGAGAATAGTTTCCTCCGAGCGGCATCATTGCGCGGAAACGAGTGACACACTGGCATTGGGCGAACGCCTTGGCGCGGGGCTCTCTGCGGGGGCCGTGGTCCTGCTGATGGGCCCCCTGGGGGCCGGCAAGACCGTCCTTGCAAAAGGACTTGCGCGCGGGCTGGGGATCCGTGAAGAAATCTCGAGCCCCACCTACACCATTGTCTCGGAATACAGATGGGAGGGGTCCTTCTTGTACCACGTCGACCTGTATCGGATCGAAGGCAGAGACCAGCTGGAGAACCTGGGCCTGGAAGACCTGCTCCGCGATGACTCCATCGTTGTCGTTGAGTGGGGAGAAAAGATGGAGCCGTGGCTGGACATCCCCCGCACGCGCGTCACCCTGGGCATAGGCGCGGACGGCGGGCGTGACATCCTGGTGGAGGAGTGCGTAGGCGCCCTCTCTGCGGCCACGGAGCGCGGACAGTGAACGCTCCCGTCGACAATGTTCTTGCCGTGGACACCTCGACGGAGGTGCTTGCCGTCGGCATTGAGCGGTCCGGGGCATGGGTTTCTCTTGCGCTGAGGCAGGGCCTGCAGCACTCCCCTTCCCTTCTCCCGCTGGTGGATTCTCTCCTTACCCGGCTGGGCCTCACCGCTTCCGGACTGGACCTGCTTGTCTGCTCACTCGGGCCTGGCTCCTTCACGGGCATTCGCATCGGGCTGGCCACGACTCTCGGAATTTCGGGCGCCAGGGGGATTCCCGTGGTCGGGATCTCCACGTTGGAAGCCATTGCCGAGCCCTGGCAATCTCATGCGGGAGAGGTGTATCCTGTGATCGACGCCCGCAAAGGCAGGATCTACACTGCGCTTTTCACCGGAAGCGAACGCCAGGGGGACTACCTGGATCTCACTCCGGCCGGATTGGCTGAGCGGATCGGCGCCGCGAAGCACCCGTTGCTCGCGGGCCCGGATGCCCGCCGGATTCGAGCGCTTCTGGGCAAAGAAGCTGGGGAGATCCCGTGCGTGGAGCTCCTGGATCCGCTGGCCTTTGTGCGCCTGGGCAAGGCAAAGTTCGAAAAGGAAGGGGCTGATCCGCTGCCCCTCCGCCCGTTGTACCTGAGAAAAAGCGAGGCGGAGATTGCGAGCGGCATGTGAGCCATGGATGACAGACACGACGAGCCTGTAACGGAGCAGGCCATGGATGTTGAGGCCCTGGAAGACAGCTCCCCCGGGGAGACGGAAAGAGCCGCGCTCCTGGAGACACCCGAGTTCGCTCAATGGAAGTCCGGATTCCTCACCGACAGGATCCCGAGCCTCTTCCTGGACCGGAGCCTGAAGATCCTCGAGGCCAACCAGAGCTTTTGCCGGATGTTCGGGTGCGGAGACGAGATCTTCGGCCAGTACTTCACCCATTTCTATGGCTCCTATTTCGACGAAAAGAGGAGCAGCGAGCTCTTCCGCTCAATCCTCTCTCCGGCAACGGGATTCATGTGGAACGGGCGGGTGGAGAAGACCGGGATAGACCAGCTGCTCAATGTCTCCAAGGTATGGGTTCTGCCGGCCTCATCCACCGTCCAGCTCGGAAACATCGCGGTCCAGGCGATTGCGCGGCAGCCCAGCGCTTTCTGCGCGGTATGTCTGGACATATCCACGGAGTACCGACAGCTCCTCCAGAACACGTTCGCCAGCCTCCTGCAGGCTGCTCGTCTGAAAGACAACGACACCGGATTCCACGTCGAGAGGGTGAACCTCTATGCGCGCGCGCTGACGGAAGACCTCCATGGAAGGTCCGACGCGCCGGAGGTGGACCAGCAGTTCGTGGAAAGCATTGCCCAGGTGGCGGCCCTGCATGACATGGGCAAGATCGGGACCCCTGACGACATCCTCAACAAGGCAGGTCCCCTGGAAAGCTGGGAATGGGAAGTAATGAAGGAGCACACGAAAAACGGCGCCTACATCCTCAGCACGTACCCAAACCCGATGGCCAGCGAGATTGCCCTCCGCCACCACGAACGGTGGGACGGCACCGGCTATCCTCACGGCCTGAACGAGGACCTGATCCCGCTGTCAGCCCGTATTGTCGCGGTGGCGGACGTCTACGACGCGCTGCGCATGCGTCGGCCCTACAAGGAAGCTTTTTCCCACGTGAAAGCCGTCGAGACTATACGCTCCGAGCGGGAAACGCACTTCGATCCATTTGTCACGGACAGGTTCCTCGGGATTGCGGATCGCTTCGACGAGATCTTCAACGGCCTGGTGGATTCCCGCTAAGGGCCGCTTGGACCCTGCTTTTTCTCCAGCAGCCCCTCGATGTGTGGCAGGCTCTTCGGAGCGGCAGCCGCGGCGGCGCGGTTTTCCTCCTGGATTGCCGCGTAGACCTCGCGCCTGTACACCTTCACCTGCGGCGGCGCGTTGATGCCGAGCTTCACCTGGTCGCCCTTGATATCGACCACGGAGATCTCCACCTGGTCCCCAATCATGATGCTTTCACCGATTCTTCGCGCAAGGATCAGCATCAGGCTCCCCGTCGCGCCAGCGCCAGCTCCTCGAGGATGGTGTGGCGCACACCCCAGAGCGGGTTCGTGCTGATGGACTGGCGTCCCATGCCGGTCCGCCGGTTGATCAGAAGGGGCCCCTGAAGGTTGGCCGTCATGCGGGAAGAATCCTCGGGGATCGTCACGATGGCGAACACCAGCATGTCTTCGGGGGTCTTGATCTCAATTTCCTGGAGCTCGGCCGGATCGACATCCGGAGCGTAATCGGGGCGGAAAAAGTGCGGATCAATGAGGACAAACGCTATCTCCACCCTTTGCAGGGACTGCAGCCAGTAGAACGGGGGTTGTGCCGCGTCCAGCAAAGCGAACTCCCGAAGCTCCTCAAAACCGAAGATGCCCCGGGGGAAAATGAGCCTCTGCCGGTCTGAAATCTCCATCTCGCCGTATGGTTTGGTGCGGATCTTCATCGTCATCTGCTACCTCAGGAAATCGAGGAGCTTCGGGCGGTTCAAGGCCCGCGCGGTGGCGGAGAGAGCCGCCTCCTGGGTGTACTCCAGCGTCTTCAGCTGCGTGATGGCGTCCGCCATGTCCAGGTCCCGTTCCTGTGAATCGAAGCCCACGAGCACCGGCTTCTGGTACTCCAGCCTCTTTGCCGTTGTTTCCAGGCGCGCATCGCGGGCGCCGATGTCTCCCAGGACCCCGGCAAGGTTCGTGATGGAGCTCTCCAGGCCCCTGAGACCGGCCGAGCTCACTTTTTCCGTGGAGCCCTCATAGAGGGCATTCCGCAAGCCCATCACCATGTCGAAGATCGATCCGCCGAACACGCGCGCGCTATGGGCCGTGTTGAGGGGGGGATGGCTCCCGCCCGGGGCAAGGATCCCCAGGTCCTGCAGCGCGGTGCCGTCCCCGAGGTCCTCGGCCCATATCTGGTGAGGCACGGTGGATTCGAGCACCAGGGCGCCCGCCACGGGATCTATGCGCGCGCGGACGGGAATGCTTGCGTCGTTGATCTTTGCGGCCACGGCGCTCAAGGTGTCACCCGTGGCAAGATGTATCTCGGTCCCATCGATTCGGATTGACTGGTCCCTCGGCACCCGGTACTGGCTGCCGTCCACGGTGGAATAGATCTGCTGCTGCTCGGCCCAGAACGCCACGTTGCCCGGCAGGTTGATCCCGACTTCCGCGCCTTCGGAAACCTCGGCCGCGTTGCGCCCGATGTTCCCCATGTAGTCGACCGCCACCACCTTGTCCCCGTCCCCGCCCGAAACGCGGCCCATGGTGAGCCTGAAGGGAGTGGTGCGCGACAGCGTCCCTGAAAAGAGGTAGTTGCCGTTCTGATCCTTCGTGTTGGCGATGGTCACGAGCTCTCCCAGGAGCTGGTCCACTTCCTGGCCCATGTATCCCATCTGCGCCTTGTCGAACGTGCCGTTTGCCCCCTGCACGCCGATCTCCCGGATGCGCTGCAGGATGTCCATGGCGCTGCGCAGGTCCCCTTCGGCGGTGGCGATGGTGCTTCGCACGCTTTGAGCATTCTTCTCATAGCGGTCGTTTCGCATGATTTCCGATTGAAGGCGCGTGGAGCGCGACGCGGCCATCGGATCATCACGCAGCTTGTTGATGCGCGTCTGCCCGCCGATCTTGCCGTACATCTCGTTCATGTCAAACTCGCGCAGGCGAGTGTAATAGCTGCTGTCGTTTGTCGGCAGCTGCGAGCTTATCCGTTTCATTCAGTCCCCTTCGACGGCCACTAGACCGCCATCCTGTTGATGATGACCTGCAGCATCTGGTCAAAAGTTGTCACGAACCTGGCGATGGCCCCATACGCATTCTGGTAGGTGATCATCTTCGTGAGCTCCTCGTCCTGGTTGACGCCGGAGAGGGACTCCCGCATGTCCGTCAGCTCCTTCATCACCAGCCTCGTTGTGTCCATGCTCCGCGAGGCTTCATCCCCCTTGAGGCCGATACCGGCCACCCTGTCGGCGAAGTAGCTGTCAAATGTGGACGTGGCCCCCACCATGACCGGCGTGGTCCGTAGCTGCGCTATGGCCAGCGCGGCCGTTCCGTCCCCGATCCCGTTCGATGCGCCGGCCGTCCCCGATGCCGCGGCTATTGTCCCGGGGTCCGCGGCCACCTGCGGATTCACCTCGATCCAGCCGGCCGGGTGCGCAAGCGGCGCAACGGCGAACTGAGCATCCGTGCGGAGCGCCAGCACCGCGTTCGCCTGGTTCCAGGCATAAGCCCCGGCCGCGCCGGGCTGCCGCAGGATGCCGCTGTAACCCACGAGGAACTGCCCCGAGTCCTGGATGCCACGCAGGACGAAATCAGGGTTTTGCGAATCGGCGGTCGGCACGCCCTTCAGGGACAGCTTCCCATCGGAGTTCAGGCGAGCCACGACCTCGGAGCCGGAGAGGTTGATCCGTGTAATGAGGTCCTCGACCGTGTCGGTGGGATGGTAGTCCACCGTGACGTCCCCCTGGCGGCCCGGGAGCGTGATGGTGCCGGCCAGGCCGATGAGGTCCTTGGGTTTCAGGGAATTGGCGCCCGTGACTCGGAAGACCCAGCTCGAATCGAACGTTCCTTTGCCGGCCCTGTCGTAGTTACCCGCCACATCGAAGACGAAAGGCCTCTCGACGAAGAAGTCCGTGCCGGTGGCGCCGTTCAGGCCGAAGCCCTTGCGATGGATCTCGTTCACGAGGTCGATGAAGTTCACCGTCATGTTGTCCAGGCTCTGAATCTCCGACCTGGCGTCACCGTCACGAAGCTGGACCAGGGAGGCCAGCTTGCCCCCCTTCAGGTCGATGGGCCCGCGGGTATCGTCCCACACCAGCTTCGAATAGCCTTCATCCGCCTTGTCAGGGTCCAGGGCAATCGGCTCGTGATGGGCGCCTTGCACGATGTGCATGCCGCCCGTGGCAACAACCAGCTCCCCGGTGGGATCGTTGTAGGTCACCGTGATGTTGACCAGGTCGGACAGCTTGCCCACCAGCAGGTCCCTGCGGTCCTTGAGGTCATTGGGGTTGTCCCCCAGGGCCTGGATTTTCTGGATCTGCTTGTTCAGGCCGGCGATCTCCGTGGTGTACTCGTTGACCTGCTTGACCGTCCCCCGCACGTCGTCATCCAGCATGTCGCGGATGCCTCGAAGGCGCTGGTACCTGTCGTGGATCCCGTCAATGAGCGCCTTGCCCCTCTCCAGCACGGACCGCCGGGCGGCCATGTCCGTCGGATTGATGGACAGCTCCTGCCAGGACTCCCAGAACTTGTCCATGAGGGTCCTCACCGAGTGGTCGGTGGGCTCGTTGTAGACCTGCTCCATCATCAGGATGTACTTGTCACGCGCGTCCCAGTATCCCTGGAGGTTCTGTTCCGAGACGATCCTCCCCTCCAGCAGCATGTCCTTGATCCGCTCGATGCGGGAGACTTCCACGCCCTGGCCGATCTGGCCGGGCGTGAGCTCGCGGTTCAGCTGAGGCTCATAGAGCGGCGGGCTTGCGGTCATTTCAACTCGCTGCCTGCTGTATCCTTCCACGGACGCGTTGGAAAGGTTGTGACCGACGGTCTGGATTCCCTGTGTCGTGGCCACCAGGCCGCGCTTGCCGAGCTCAATGGGGGCAAAGGTGGATTGCACGCTGACCTCCTAAAGCTTTCGATCGACCAGGAGAGCGTCGTTGACGCTGGTCGCCGTGCCGCGGCGGGAATAGATCTTGCCCCTTCGATGGGGGAAGACCTCCTCCAGAACCTTGCCCAGCGTGCCCGCCAGGGCCTCCGAAAAATAGCGCATCCGGTTCGTGGCCGTGCCAAGCTTCACAACCGACGTGCGGAGGTTCCGCCAGCTCCCCTCCAGCGGGATGCGCTGCTCCGTCTCCACATGCGGGAGCAGGGAAGAAAAGACGGATTCCGGGGGCAGGCCCAGGGAAACACACAGAGACGTGAAGGTCTGATCACGGGCGGCGTCTGCTTCCTCGATCCCGTGGGCAAAGCGCTCCAGGTCCTGGGCAATGGCCAGGCCGGCGGTCCACTTCTTCAAGATCACGGAGTCCCTGAGGCGCTCCATTTCCCGCCCCATTGCGAGGAAAAGATCGGACTCCCGCTCCATCTGCCCCTTGAGGGTCTCCACCAGGACAGTCGTCTGCTGATCCACGTCTTCTGCTCCTCTTTCTTCCTTCAATGTCGGAAGAACTTTCCTTCCCATGAGCGCGGCAATCTGGTATCTTTTCGCCGGGAGAATTACAAATGAAGACCGACCAGGACCTCATCATCATTGGAGCAGGGGGAGCCGGGCTCTCGGCCGCCCAATACGGCGCCCGAGGCAACCTCCGGACGCTCCTGCTGGAAGAGCTCTCTTCAGGGGGGCAGGCCCTCCTGATCGATACGCTGGAGAACTACCCGGGCTTTCCCGACGCGGTGAGCGGTTTCGACTTCACCCAGAAAATGGAAGAGCAGGCAAGGAAGTTCGGCGCCCAGATCGAGAACGCGGCAGTCTCCGCGGTAAGGAGGGAGGACGGGATCTTCGTGGTGGAAACCGACCGGGGCCCCATCACCTCCCTGACCGTCATCCTGGCAACAGGGGCCAAGCACCGCACCCTCGGAGTCCCGGGTGAGGCCGAGCTTTCCGGAAAGGGGGTCTCCTACTGCGCAACCTGCGACGGACCCTTCTTCAAGGGGAAGCGAATGCTCGTTGTGGGCGGGGGAGACGCCGCCTGCGATGAGGCAACCTACCTGTCCCATCTCGCAGGTTCCATCCTCATGATCCACAGGCGTGACAGGTTCCGCGCCCAGAAGGCCGTTGCGGCGAGGGTGCTCGCCAACCCGAAAATCACCGTGCGGTTCAATACGGAGCTTCTCGGGATCGAGGGCGAAAAGGTGGTGAAGAAAGTCAGGCTGGTCGACAACCTTACAAAGAAGGAATGCGAGGAAGACGTCGCGGCGGTGTTCGTGTTCATTGGCTCGGACCCGCGCACCGACCTGGTGAAAGGAATGAACATGCCGCTGGACGACGGGGGGTACATCGAGACCAACCAGCGCATGGAGACTCCCGTGGCCGGGCTCTACGCAGTGGGAGACGTTCGCGCCAGCCCCTTCCGGCAGCTCGTCGTGGCAGCGGGGGAAGGCGCGGTGGCCGCCCATGCAGCCGGGCAATACATCGACGAGACACGGGGGGAAAAGTATTCGTGAGCGCCGGGCAGGCACCTTTTCGCCTCATCGTGCAGCCGCGCATGGAGGGCAGGCTCGACATGGCCATCGACGAGGCGCTTGCGGATGCCGTGGGCGCAGGCCGCTCCGCGCAGGTGGTCCGTTTGTACGGCTTTTCTCCGCCCACCCTGTCCCTGGGCAGGTTCCAGAGGATCAAGGGCATGTACCACCCCGAAAGGCTGGCGCAAGACGGCGTGACGCTGGTGCGCAGGCCCACCGGTGGCCACGCGGTGCTTCACGACGACGAGCTTACCTACTCGGTCATCCTGTCCAAGGCCGAGATCGCTTTGCAGCTCGGCGATTCCAGAAAACGGACCGTGTATGATTTCATCGCCCGGATTCTCCTGGCCGGGCTTGCGCAGTTGGGCATCCAGGGGAGGATCAACGCCTCCCGCCAGGGAGATCTTCGAAACCCGGACTGCTTCCGGTCCTCCGGGGAGTTCGAGATAACGGGGGATGACGGCAGGAAGCTCATTGGCAGCGCTCAAATGACAACCCGGAGCGCCATTTTGCAGCATGGCTCCATCCCATTGAGCAACCCGGGCCGGCGAGTGTTCCGCTACCTTGCCGCTGAGGAGCCCGCAGATTCGCATGACCCTTCGTCCCTGAACGAGCAGGCCGGACGTTGCCTGGGGTTCGAGGAAGTGGAGGCGTGCTTTGCCGACGCTTTCCGCCGGAGCCTGCCCACGGAAGAGTCGAGCCTGCTCCCACGGGAGCAGGAAATGGCGGAGCGGATCCTTGCTGAAAAGTTTTCGAGCGACACATGGAACCTCGCGCACTGAGAGGCGTGGCCGCGGCCGTCCTGCTGGCCGCTTCCGCCGGAGGGTCGTGGGGCCTCGGGTTTTTCGATCCGGGCTCGCCGGCGTCGCTTGCGTCCCGTATTGCCGAGGCAATGACGGATGACGAGCTCCTGGGACAAGTGTTCTTCCTGGGCTACCAGGGAGTGGGGCCCTCTCCGGAAATCCGGCGCTGGATCGCGGACCATCATATCGGCGGTGTGAAGCTTTTCCCCCGCAACGTCTCTGATCTCACGTCCCTTGCCAGGGACGTGGCGCTCATGCAGGGGCTGGCCGCGGGCGGAAGGTTTCGCATCCCCCTGTTCGTTGCAACGGACCAGGAGGGCGGCTGGGTGCGCCAGATCAAGGATGAGACCTCCATCTCCGCTGGAAACCTTGCCCTGGGCGCTGTCGGAGCCCCGCAGGACTCCTACCTGACCGGCTACTACCTGGGCAAAGAGCTCACCGCGCTTGGCATCAACATGGATTTCGCCCCCACCGCCGACGTGTATTCCAACCCCGAGGCAAGCGTCATTGGTCCCCGCTCTTTCGGGTCCGACCCGTCAGAAACGGGCCTCCTGTCCGCCGCATTCGCCCGCGGGATGCAGAGGGCCGGGGTCATAACCACGGCCAAGCACTTCCCCGGGCACGGGTCGGCGGACAAGGACTCCCACGGCAGGCTTCCCAGCATCGATGTTTCGCTTTCGCAGCTGCTGGACCGGGACCTCGTGCCCTATCGAATCCTCATTTCAGAAGGCATTCCGGCCATCATGACCGGGCACCTCGCGTTCCCGCGGATCCTGGGCAACCTTACCCCCGCCTCGCTCTCGCCGTTCTTCCTGCAAAGCGTGCTGCGCGACCGGCTGGGTTTCCGTGGCATCATCATTACGGACGACATGGAGATGGACGGCGTGCTCACGGGTGGCCTGGACACCCCGATGGCGTGCCGCCGCGCGCTGGAGGCGGGAAATGACATGGTGCTCATTTCCCACACCCCGGCCACCCAGACCAGGACCTGGGACGAGCTCATCAGCGTGATGCGCCAGGACCCCGCGTTCAAAGCCGCGGTGAAAGGGTCGGTCCGGCGCATCCTGGAGACCAAGCTGCGCTTCTTTCGTGACGGTCAGGGGCCCCAGATCCCGGATCCCGCCATGGTCGGGTCCCTTGTGCCGGCGGCGGGCGCCAAGGACTTCTTCACACAGAGCGCCACGCGGGCAGTCACGGTCCTTGCCTCAGCACAGATGCCGTTTCGCCCGCAGCAAGGCCGCAGGATCCTCCTTGCCGGGCAGTTTCCCGAGTTCCTCAGCGAAGGGCTTCGCAGATATCCCGGCGCGCAAACCTTTCTCTTTCCTTTCATGCCGTTCTACGCCGCCCGCCAGGAGGACCGCGCGGCCATGCGCTCCATGGCCGGTGGATACGATACAATCATTTTCTGCCTTGCCAATTTCAACAGCCTCGACGTGCTCAAAGAGCTCCAGGCCGCAACAGGAAAAGTCATCGTGATCTCCGCGTTGAGCCCGGTGTACCTCGAAGAGGTCCCCTGGGTGGACACGGTCATCGCGGTCTACGGAGACGGGAAGGATTCTTTCCGCGCGGGATTCGCTGCGCTGGCGGGGGACTTCAAGCCCACCGGCACGCTTCCCGTTCATTTCCTTCCCGCCAGCCAAAACGGCGCGAAATGACGTGGCGTGCGGCCGTGCGCAACGACATGGACGCGGTTCTCTCGTTCCTCCTTCGCGATGAGACCCTCTGCGTCCCCTTCACCGCCCGCTTGCGGACGGCAAGCCGGGGCCAAACCGTCTACGTCGGCCATGACGCCCGCGGCTGTGTCACCGGCAGCCTCCTCATCACGTCATCCGGCCTGCTCCTTCCGCTCCTTGCGGACGACGCCTCTCCCGGACCGGATCTGTCCAGGCTGCTGCGGGATCTGCATCCGCCGGTGCACTCCATCATGGGAACGGGCCGTTCGGCGGTCGCGGTTGAGGCGCTGATGCCCGTTGTCCCGACAGCCCGCATAGAGTACTTCCTGATGAGCGTTTCCCGCGGCGAGGCGCTGCCAACGCTCCCGTTTTCGGACCGCCGGGTGATAGTGCGCCTGGCCGACGAAACGGACACGGATGCGCTGTTTCCGCTGCAGAGAGCCTATGAGCTGGAGGAGGTGGTCGTGGACCCGCGCCACTTCAACGAAGCTCAGTGTTACAAGCTATTGAGGAGGACCCTGAGGGAAGAGCTGGTTTTCGTCGCGGAGAAAGACGGGGTCCCGCTGGCCAAGGCTGCCACCAATGCAAGGGGTTTCACCGTGGACCAGATCGGGGGCGTTTTCACGGCGCCGGACCTCCGCGGCAAAGGGCTGGGCCGGCTCGTGGTCTCCGAGCTTCTCAAGAGGGTTCTACGGGAAAAAGAAGGCGCTTGCCTTTTCGTGAAGAAGAAGAATCGGCCCGCTATTTCCCTGTACGAGAGGCTGGGTTTTGCTCCCGTGACGGATTACGTGATCAGCTACTACGGCGTCTGAAAGCCCGAAGGCAGTCAGGCTTCGCCTACCCGACCACGTCGACAAGGATCTCCGAGCCCTGCGCTCCCGGGGGGACCACGTTCGATTGCGCGGGCTTGCCGTTGACAAGGATCTTCCGTTCCCGCGCCGGCTTGCCTGAGTTCATCACGCGGATTCGATATCGGCATCCGCGGAAGGTCCGGCTCAGCTCCACCTCCCGCAGGCTTGCGGGCAGGCAGGGGTCGATCCTCAGACCGTCGAACTCGGGACGGACCCCGAGGATCCACTGCGAGATTGCGACGAAATTCCACGCCGCGGTGCCCGTGAGCCAGGAGTTCTTGGCCTCCCCGTGCCGGGACGCGGCCTTGCCCGCCACCATCTGCGAGTACACGTACGGCTCGGTCTTGTGAAGCTCCTGGACGTTTTCCAGGTACGCCGGACAGATCCTCGTGTAGTAGTCGAACGCCTGATCTGCGCGACCGGCAACGCACTCGGCAATCATGACCCACGGGTTGTTGTGACAGAACACCCCGCCGTTCTCCTTGTAGCCCGGCGGGTACGATGACACCTCCCCGAGCTCCAGGTGGTACTCCTGGTAGGGAGGATCCAGAATCACGATGCCGTATTTTGTCCCCAGGCGCTCCCTGACCGCGTCCAGGGCTTTGCATGGGTAGCCTGTATCCGCGCCAACGGCCGCCATGGAGCACCAGGCGTTGGCCTCCACGTAGATCTGACCGTCGGTGTTCTCACGAGAGCCGACTTTCTTTCCGAAGCTGTCGTACGCCCGCAGAAACCACTCTCCGTCCCAGCCGTGGGCAAGCACGGCATGGCGCATCTCTTCGATCCTGGACTGCGCATCCCGGGCCGCCGCTTCATGGCCCGTCCTTCTGCAGATCTGGACGAAATCCCCTCCAATGAGAATGAACATTGCCGCTATCATCACCGACTCCGCTGTCCTCCCGTCGCGGGAGACGGCGGTCTGGAATGATTCGTCGGGGTCAGCGGAGAAGCAGTTGAGGTTGAGGCAGTCGTTCCAATCCGCGTGACCGATCAGCGGAAGCCGGTGAGGGCCCAGGTTCTCCACGACATGGTTGAATGACCTGCGAAGATGCTCGAACATCGTTGCCGTCGTGTCCGAATTGTTGTCGAACGGGACAGCTTCCTCCAGGATCCCCCAGTCGCCGGTTTCCTTGATGTAGCCGGCAACGCCAAGGATGAGCCAGAGGGGGTCATCGTTGAAATCACCGCCCACGTCCCTGTTTCCCTGCTTGGTGAGCGGCTGGTACTGGTGGTAGGCCCCGCCGTCGGGGAACTGCGTGGCCGCCACGTCCAGGAGGCGCTGGCGGGCGCGCGCCGGGATCTGGTGCACGCACCCAAGGAGGTCCTGGCTGGTGTCGCGAAAGCCGATGCCGCGGCCAATGCCGCTCTCGAAGTAGCTTGCGCTGCGGGCCATGTTGTACGTGGTCATGCACTGGTACTGGTTCCAGACGTTCACCATCCGGTCCAGTCTCGGGTCTCCCGAGGAGACTTTGTAATTGGAGGTAAGGCCGTGCCAGGATTCGCAAAGCTCCTGGAAAGCCGCATCGACCTTGTGGTCGTTGTCGAACCGGGACCGCAGGGCATGGGCCCGGGTTTTATTGATGATGCCGGGCTTCGACCATTTCTCGGCGTCGGGATTCTCAACGTAACCAAGGAGAAAGACAAGGCTTCGGGACTCACCCGGCTGGAGTGAGAGCTTCAGGTGGAACGCCGCGATGGGCGACCAACCGCTGGCCACCGTGCCGGGGAGCTGCCCGCGCTCCACCGCCTCAGGCCTGTCGAACCCGCCATAGCGCCCCGTGAACTGCTCCCTGTCGGTCTCGAAGCCCGCCACGGGGGCGTTGACTGAATAGAACGCAAAATGGTTTCGACGCTCCCGGTATTCCGTACGGTGATAGACAACACCGTCTTCCACCTCGACCTCCCCCGTGGAAAGGTTGCGCTGGAAGTTCGTCATGTCGTCCAGGGCGTTCCAGAGGCAAAACTCCGTGAGCGCGAACAAGTCCAGGGTCTTCGGGCCACGGGAGACGTTCTTCACGACAAGGCGCTGGACCTCGCAGTCCGCGCCGGGCGGGACAAAGAGGAGCAGGTCCGCGGCCACCCCGTTGCGCAGGGAGCTGATCCGAGTGTACCCCAGGCCGTGCCTGCATTCGTAGGAATCAAGCGGCGTGCGCGTCGGCCGCCAGCCGGGGTTCCACAGGGACTCCCCGTCCTTGATGTAGAAAAAGCGACCGTTGGAATCCTGGGGAACCTCGTTATAGCGGTAACGGGTCAGCCGCCGAAGCCGCGCGTCCTTGTAGAAGGAGTAGCCGCCGCCGGCGTTGGAGACGATGGAGAAGAAGTCCTCCGTTCCCAGATAGTTGATCCACGGCCAGGGGGTATCCGGCCTGGTAATGACGTATTCACGCGCAGCGTCGTCGAAGTGTCCGTAGACCATCTCCTCCTCCAGAGAGAGCGGAAAATTAGGCACGCCAGTAAATGCCGTGACATTCAATGAAAGAGGTCCCCCGCCGAGGCGGGGGACAGGAAAACATGAACTTTCAGCCCTTGTGCTTTGCGAGCCAGGCGTCGTACTGCTTCTGCACTTCGGCCTTGACGTCGTTGATGCCGACGGCCTTGTACTTGGCAATTGCCTGGGGAATGACTTTTTCCGGGTCCACCGTGCCCGTTTCCAGGGACGGGGTGAACTCTTTCCAGAGGTTCTTCGCCGTGGCGATCTGGGTCTTCACCGGCGTGGGGTCGAATGAGAACCCGAGGCTCTTCAGGGGGAGCGCTGCCTTGTTGTACGCAAGGAACTTGTCCCACTTCTGGGGGTCTTCGTTCGACCAGAGGTAGTTGATGAACTGGTTGCCGAACATCCAGCCCGTCTGCGGATTGTACTGGTCGTTCTGAGGTCCGGCCTTGATCACATTGTCGCTCACCTTGACGTAGTGGCTGCCCTCGATGCCGAAGTTGATGAGGTTGTTCAGGTACTTGTCGGTATTGAACATCTCGAGGAACTGCATTGCCACTTCGGGGTGCTTGGAGGTGCGGGAGATGGCCTGCATGGACCCGGTTGTCTCGCGGTTGGACATGACCGGCGGGGTGATGTCGATCTGCATCCACTGCTGGCCGGTCTGGTTTGTCATCTCGGCGTCTTTGCCGGGCTTCAGCGACTTGGCGGCCGCGAAGATCAGCCCTGCCTTCTCGTCGGCGTTGAAGTCGGTGATGGTGGCGGCGTCCTTGCGGACGTAGCCGGCCTTGTAGAACTTGTGCATGGTCTCGTACAGGGCCATGGTCTCCGGGGCCTCGAGCTCGAAGACCACCTTCGAGTCGCGGTTGTCCGAATAGAGGGAAACGGGGATGTCATCATCGACGAGCTTGTCGAAATCAAGGAAGAAACGGGGGGATTCTCCCACGCACGCTTCCAGGGGATACATCCCGGGCTCTTTGTCCTTGATTGTCTTGAGGAAAGGCTCCATGTCCTCGAGCTTCTTGACTCCCGAGAGGTCCATCTTGTACTTGGCGACAAGGTCCTTGCGGACGATGAAGCCCCAGTTGTGGGCCTTTTCCTTGTTCGCCGGGATGCCATAGCTCACACCGTCGATTGCGGACCCGGCCAGGAAGTCCGCTCCAAGGGCCGCCTTGGTCTTGGGAGCGTACTTGGTGAGCAGGTCGTTGAGCGGGACGAACGCGCCGCGACCGGCGTTGTTCCTGTAGTTGTTCGTCCACACCGCGGTGAATGCGATGTCAAACGGCTCACCGCTTGCGATGATGGTCTGCATCTTGGTGTCATAGGCACCCCAGTCGAAGCACACCAGCTTCACGGTGGCGTTCAGGCCCTTGCCCTGGATGTACTTGTCCACCGCGGCCTCCACCTTGTCAACGTCCTTCTGCGGGCCGTTGCCGATGAAGTACCAGGTGAGCTCCGCCTTCTCTCCCTTTGCCTTGCCGCAGGAGACAAGGACGATGGCCATGACCACCAGGAGAGAGAACACAATAACTCTCTTCATCTCGAAATCCTCCTCTTGTGATATATGGTCCGGCCCCACGGGCCGGTCCAGCTGCCTACTCCTTGAGCGAACCGATGGTGATTCCCTTGACGAAGTACTTCTGGAAGAACGGGTACGCCAGCACGATGGGTCCGATGGACAGGACGCACATGGCCATCTGGGCGGTGCGTGAGGGAAGCCGGCGCAGGATCTCCCCGGCGACATTCGTGTTCCCCGCCATGCTGGACAGGTACTGGATGTTGACCTGGACCCGGTACATGAGGTACTGAAGGTTGAACCAGGCAGGGTCGTTCACCAGCATAAGGGGCAGCCACCAGTCGTTCCAGAACACGATCGTGTTGAACAGCGCTATGGTTGCAAGGCCAGGCTTGGCCAGGCTGACGATGATGCGGAAGAAGATCGTGTACTCCCCCGCGCCATCGATCCTTGCGGACTCGATGATGGAGTCCGGGACGTTCGTCTTGTAAAAGGTCCTCATGATGAGCACGTACCACGCGTTCATCGTATAGGGAAGGAACAGCGCCCAGAGGTTGTTCCTCAGGTGGAGGACGAAAACGCAGACCATGTACCACGGCACCAGGCCGCCGGAAAACAGCATCGTGAAGAACGCGATAAAGGAGAAGAACTTCCTCTGCGCGAAGTCCTTGCGGGAAAGGGGATACGCGTACAGGGCGATCACAAGAGTGCTCAGGACCGTGCCCAAAACCGTCACGATGATGGTGATGACATAGGCTCGCGCTATGGCGTCGCTTTGCTTCAAGACGAAGTCGTAGGCGACGAGACTGGACTTTGTGGGCAGCAGCTTGAAGCCGTGGATGGCAATGGCCGACTCATCCGAGAAGGAGATCCCGATCACCAGGGCAAGGGGATAGAGGCAGATGATGCAGACAACGACGAAGACGACGTGTGTCAAAACCTGGCCCACCTTGCCGGGCCCGAGAAGACTCATGGTAACGGAACTGGCTTCGCTCTTCATTGGACCCTCAGAACAGGCTCTTCTCGGGATCGATCTTTCGAACGATCAGGTTGGACACAAGGACAAGGATGAATCCGACGCCGGACTGGTAGAGCCCCGCGGCGGCAGACATGCCGATATCCCCCACATTGACCAGCGTCCTGTACACGTACGTGTCGATCACGTTTGTCGTGTCGAACAGGGGCCCCATGTTCTGCGGGACCTGGTAGAAAAGGCCGAAATCGGAATAGAACAACCGCCCTATGGACAGGAGCACCTGGATGATGATGACGTAGGAAATCAGGGGGATCATGATCCTCATGATGGTCTGCCACCTGCTTGCCCCATCCAGCGCCGCTGCCTCCAGGCAGTTCTGGTCGATGCCCGACAGGGCCGCAAGGTAGATCACGCTGCAGTAGCCCGTGTATTTCCACAGGTTCGTGAATATGAGGATGAACGGCCAGTAGACAGGCTCGATATACCAGTTGACGGGCTCGATGCCGAGAGCCGGGAAGAGCTGCTTGTTAAAAAAGCCCAGATCAGTGGACAGGAAAGAGAAAACGAGCGTGCTGATGACGATCCAGGAAAAAAAGTAGGGAAGAAACATGACGCCCTGGTACAGGCGCGAGGTCCTCTTTGCCCTCAGCCCATCAAGGGCAACCGCGGCCCCCACGGCGGCAATTGTTCCAAGGACGATGAAAGCCGCGTTATACAGAACGGAGTTTCTTGTTGTTATCCAGGCATCCGGGGTTTTCAGGAAGAACTCGAAGTTCTTGAAACCGATCCACGAGCTTCCCAGGATACCCTTGGTATAGTTGATGTCCTTGAAAGCGATGATGACACCGGCCATGGGGATGTAGCTGAAGAGGATGAGGGCGATTGTGCCGGGAATCACCATGCTCAGGAGGCCGAGGTTCGTTCGCCTCCTTGAAGGTCTTGCAAGCGTGCGGGCTTTGGGAACTGCTTCTACCAGGACGTCAGCCAAGGTTTCTACTCCCAATCAGAAGTTGATTGCTTCATCCAACCAACTATATTTGATCATGGGGAACTCTATTTGTCAATAAAAATCTTGAGTAATAGACTATTGATTGTCGTTACAAAGCCTGATATCTTCGGTTGATAGAAGAAACTTACCATGAAGGATATCAGCTTTTTACTGAATAAGAACTCGAACCCGGTCAACTTCCACAGAGTTCTGAGGGCGGTCTGGGCTTCTCCAGGGATCAGCAGAAGCGCGCTGTCAAAGGGCCTCAGGCTGGACAAGTCCACCGTCACCAAAATTGTGGCTGACCTGCTCCAAAAAGAGGTCGTCGTTGAATCCGCGGAAGGGGAGGCAAGCGAGAGAGGAGGGCGAAAGCCTGTCTTTCTCAGCGTACGGGGGGATTTCGGCTGCGTCGTCGGGCTGGAGATCCAGACAGAGCGCTACACGGCGGTGGCCCTGGATCTGGAAGGCAAGGTCCTGTACTCGCGGTCGGAGCCGATGAAAGCCGACGGGAAGCCCATTCCCTCCGTCTTCCTCGACATCATGAGCGAAGTATCCCTGGATCTGGAAAGCCGCCAGCTGGAGGTCCTCGGGATCGGCGTGGGAGTCTCCGGGATAGTGGATTCCGCCAGAGGGGTGATCCAGCAGTCCCTTCCCCTGGGAATAGCGGCTCCCATGGAGTTCTACGGTTCCGCGGCCCGGCTCATTGGAAAGCCCTTGAGCATCGACAATGACGCCAATTGCTGCTGCTGGGCGGAGCTTGTTCGAAACCGCGGAAACAGGCCGCGGGAGTTTCTCTTTCTCCTGGGGGAGTTCCGCAAGGAGAAAATGGGGGACGTGAACGGAGGCGGAGTGTCGGTGGGTCTGGGGCTCGTCATCGGCGGCCGGGTCCATCTCGGCGCAAACTGCTCTGCGGGCGAGTTTCGCAGCGTATTCCGCACCACCGAGACAAAGAGCCAGTTTTCGATACCGGACGAAACCATGCGGGTCGCAGCGCGGGACGAGCCTGCTTTTCGGGAAGTGGCCCGGGAAATCGGGCGCAACGTTGCGCTCCTGGTCAACACTCTGGACCTGTCCCACGTGTTCATCGGTGGCAGTGTGGAGAAATACCGCTCCCTGTTGATCCCCATCATTGATGAGGAGGTTCAGAAGAACTGGCCCTATGGGAAGAAAGCTTTGCAGATAGAGCTTTCCGAGATGGGTGAGCTGGTTGTTGCGTACGGCGCTGCCGCCATGTTCCTGGAACGGATATTCTCGCTCCCCGAGATCGAGGAGGTCACGGCAAGGAGCGTTGCAGTCCCATGAGGTGCGGCTATTTTGACGACCAGGCCAGGGAGTATGTCATCACCGACCCGCGGACCCCGGTGAAATGGATCAATTATGTCGGTACCCTGGCTTTCGGGGGGTTTGTCGACCACACTGGCGGCGCGCTGCTGTGCAAAGGGGACCCGGCCACCAATCGGATCACGCGCTACCTGGCCTTGCAGCCGGCATCCGACTTCAAGGGAACGACACTCTATCTGAGGACCGGCTCGGAGGGACGGTATGCCGTGTCCTCCCCTTTCTACGTCCCGGTGCTTCAGCCCCTGGACCTGTTTGAATGCCATATCGGCCTTGGATATACCCGGATTGTCTCCGCGTCCGGAGGGCTCAAGACCACGGCTACTTTCTTTGTTCCGCTGGAAGACTTCAGGTTGATCATCGACATTCGCCTGGCGAACGTTGGCGCAGAGACCCTGAATGTGGACGCCATTCCGGTTGTCGAGTACACCCATTTCGATGCCCTGAAGCAGCTCACGAATGCCGATTGGGTTCCCCAGACAATGCAGAGCAGGGCCGCGCGGGAGCAGGACGGCAGCGTCGTGCTTTCGCAGTATGCGTTCATGATGAGGGACACCCGGATCAACTACATGGCATCCAGCCTGCCCGCCTCCTCGTTCGAGACCGATCGCAGAACGTTCCTGGGAGATAATGAATACGGAACGTGGGCGCGGCCCGCGAGCCTCGGCGGGAAAGAGCTCGGCAACAACCAGGCCAGCAGGGGCGACAATATCGGCGCGCTCATGCATCACGTGGGGGGCATGGACCCGGGCCAGGAGAAGCGGCTCATCGTGCAGATCGGGCAGGATCAAAGCCTTGACGAAGCCATGCCGGGGATCCGTCGCTTCAGGGAGCCGGCGCGCGTCGAAGAGGCGGTCTCTGATCTGCGCACATTCTGGGAGGCCTACCTGGACCGGCAGCACGTGCATACACCGGACCCTGACGCGGACAGGATGCTCAACATCCACAATCCCAGGCAGTGCTACGTGACTTTGACCTGGTCCCGCTATCTATCCCTCTACCAGCTGGGCTACGGCGCCCGGGGCATCGGCTTCCGAGACTCGTCACAGGACGTGATGGGCGTGCTCCCGAATGCGCCCGACGAGGCTCGGAAGCTCATCCTCAGCCTCCTGAGCGTGCAGGCGCGCGCGGGGCACGCAATGCATCAGTTCAACCCGGCGACAATGGAAGCGACCATGGGGGACGCCAGGGAGAGAGAGGATCGCCCCCAGTATTACAGCGATGATGCGCTCTGGATCGTCCTGGCGGTGTGCGAATACCTGAAGGAAACAGGCGACTTCGAGCTCCTTGCCGCCGAATCACCCTTTTACGACAAAACGGCGTCCGGGAAGCCCCTGGAGAGCGCCCCTGTCCTGGAGCACCTCGAGCGCGCCCTGGCCTTCACCCATGGGAACGTGGGACGCCACGGTCTTCCGCTCCTGGGCTTTGCGGATTGGAATGACACGGTGAACCTGCCCCTGGGAGCAGAATCCATCTTCACGGCCTGCCTGTACGGAAAGGCCCTCCGCGAGATGTCAGGTCTCTTGCTGGCGAATAGGGGACGGCGGAGAGGCGGCGGAATACGACGGCTGGTATGACGAAATGAAGGCCCTTTTCAACCAGCACGCGTGGGATGGCGCCTGGTACGTCCGCTACTTCGACGCGGATGGCGCGCCCTTGGGCTCGAAGTGCAACCCCCAGGGGCAGATCTACATAAACGCCCAGTCTTGGCCGGTGATCTCTGGTTTTGCGACCCCGGAGAGGGCGCAGGCAGCCCTCCAATCCCTCCACAGCCGGCTGAACACGCGGCATGGAATCAAGAAATCCGCGCCAGGCTTCAACGGTTTCGACCCTGCCAAGGGCGGGGTCACGACGTATCCCCCCGGGGCAAAGGAAAACTGCGGCATCTTCCTTCACACCAACCCCTGGGCCATGATTGCCCAGACCCTGGTGGGCAACGGGGATCTTGCGTGGCAGTATTATCGCCAGATCAATCCGGCGCTGAGCAATGACGAGATCGAGCGCTTCGAATGCGAGCCATGGGTTTACCCGCAGAATATCCTGGGTGACGAGCATCCCCAGTTCGGCCTCGCCCGGAACTCCTGGCTCTCCGGTACCGCCTCCTGGGTCTACCAGGCAGCCGTCAAGCACATCCTTGGCATCCGGCCTGAGTATGCCGGGCTGATGATCGATCCGTGCATTCCGGCCGCATGGGACGGGTTTGAGGCCACGCGCCTGTTCCGAGGCGCTCGATACCTCATCAAGGTCAGCAACCCTTCCCATGTGTGCCGAGGTGTAAAATCATTGACGGTTGATTCGAAAGAGCTTCGCGGCGCAGTGATTCCTGCTTTTTCAGATGGCGCGGATCACGAAGTCGAAGTGGTGCTGGGCTAGGCCTGGCGGCTTGAAAGCTTCCTCACCAGCCGATCTCGACGGCGTCTGACCTCATCCCGATCACGGCTGCCCAAAGGCAGCTGCCACGCGGCAATCATCTCCACCACATCCAGCGCCCGCTTGATGTCCCGCGCCCTGTGCTCCAGGTGCTTGGCAAGCTCCACGGCAGCGAAGATGCTCTTGGAACGTTCAAGGAGGGTTTCCCATATCGCCACTGCGCTTTTCCAATCCTTCTGCCTCTTGTGATGAAGGCTGAGGGCAACCCCTGCATCGAGATCCCCCCTCTGAAACGCGTCCTGGAGCACAGCCGCCCCGCTTGCCGGCGAACGCGTCAGCATCCAGCCTCCGAGGGCCCTCTGATCGACGGGCGCTGACTCAAGGTCGCCGCGTAAAAACCCCCCGATGATCCCGTACAGGCGCGCCACCGAGGTTATGTCCGTCATGTTGTGCTGGAACACAACGGGAAGGATCCCCGGCGCTCCGCTCCGCAGGAACTCCAGCCAAACCAGCGGTATGTCTTCCCCTGCCACATCCATCTCCCGATTGATTCCGAGGATCCCCGTCTCGATGGCCTTGAGGCTGCAGTCCCTGGTGATGGAGCGCCACAGCCGCCGCGCGTGGTGGAGAAGGTCGACTTGCGGCCCGGGCTCGAAGCTCATCCCGTTCATCAGGAACCTGCTTCGAAGCAGGTGGCTGTCGAAGGTCTTGCCATTGTATGAGACCCAGGCAGCAAACGGCCGGAACAGCTGCGACACGGCTTCCAGGAACTGAGGCTCTCCGGGAAAATCGGACAGGAACAGCTGCTCGAACCTCAAGTCATGCCCTTCGCACCACGCCGCGCCCAGAAGAAAGATCACGCTCCCCGCCCCGCCGGACAGGCCGGTTGTTTCCGTGTCATAGAAGACAAGCTGGTCGGCGGAGCCGGCCTCGGGGGAGAATGCCGGGTCCCACAGCTGCACCGCGAGCCCGGGAAAGGCAAGCCTGCGGCGATACAGGAACTCCCCTTCCCTCACCCAGCCGGGGAACCTGGGATCCAGGGAAGAGGCAAACGCGGAAGGTGCGTCGAGCCCGGCGCCGGGCCCGGCAGGCTCCCCGCCCTTTCTCAGGTAATCGATCCGCCTTCTGGTTCGCGGCATCTCGTCGGACATCAGCCCTCCATGGAATCAGTCCAACCCGCCAGGAACCTGCGCACTTCTGCCTTGGCGTCCAGGCTCCCCTGCTCCGCGTCGGGCGCTCCAATGCAGGAAGGACAGCCGCGTTCGCAGGGACAGCGCTCGACCACCTCCCTGGCACCGCGGGCAATGCGGGGAAGGTCGCGCAGGAAGCCCTCCGAAAGGCCGATGCCGCCGGGGTACTGGTCATACACGTACAGGCACGGCGCTTCGAAGTGCGGATCACGCACCCTTTCAGAAACGCCGATGTCGCGCGGATCACACAAAAGGAAGACCGGAGCCACGGTGCGAAGGAGGACACCGAGGCGCTGGATCACGATCCCTTTTGCCGATTCACCCAGCGCGCCGAACAGCCTGCCCGCCGGGCTTCCCGGGTCGAAAAGGAGGACCGTGGAACGGGTGTGCATCTCATCCGGGGGAAGGGAAATGTCGCCGTATCCCACGTTTTCATTCGTGTGGTATTTCAGCTTTTTGAACTTCGTGGCCTGCGTGCGCACCAGGATGTCGCCAAGCACGGTGCGCACGCCCGCCTGCGCCTTCTCCTCATCCTGCGCCAGGACCTTGATGTCGCTCTTGACAATCGAATCCGTCCAGTAATCGGTGTCCGTGGACTCCACGAAGCAGCGGCGGTTCTCGAGATCCAGACGCGTCACCACGAACTGGTCCCCGAGGTGGATGTAGATTGCGTGATCGAAGACCAGCAGCTTTGCGGAAACGAGATCCATTTCGCCAATGACCTCGTCCCTCCCCTTCGTGGTGTCCACGATCACCACGTTTTCCGGGGTGGATGTTCTGAGCGACACGTTCTCCGCCGGGTAGGAGCGGTCCGCCCAGTACCATTTGCCCCCTGCGTGGCGTATCACTCCCTCCCCGCAGAGGTACTCCAGCAGGTCCTGCCCACCCTCGCCGAAGCGCTCCCCGTCCGTGAACGGCAGCTCGAACACCGCGCACTTCAGCTGGTCTGTCTGGATGAAGATGTTGTCGGGATCGATGTACCCGTTCTCGGGGGACCGGGAGAAGAAGTATTCGGGATGCTGGATCACGAACTGGTCGGTGGGAGATGAGGAAGCCACGAGAATGGACAACGAAACCGTTGCGCGGCGCCCTGCCCTTCCCGCCTGCTGCCAGGAGGAGGCGATGGTCCCGGGAAATCCCGCCAGAACCGAGGCATCCAGGCCGCCAATGTCGATTCCCAGCTCCAGGGCGTTGGTGGATACCACGCCCTGGATGCTGCCGTCCCTGAGTCCCTTTTCTATGGCGCGCCTCTCGTTGGGAAGATAGCCGCCCCGGTATGACTGCACGGTGATCCCGTGGTTGTCGGTGTAGAAGTTCTTCAAGGAGTCCCTGATGTACGTTGCTATCAGCTCGGTCCGCACCCGCGATCGCGCGAAAACGATGGTCTTCACGCCCATCTTCAGCAGCCGCGTGGCAATACGCTGGCTTTCCAGCACCACGCTGCGCCGGATCCCCTGCACCCGGTCCACGAGGGGCGGGTTGTACAGCACGAAATGACGTTCCCCGGACGGGGCGCCATTGTCGTCAACCAGGGTCACATCCATTTCCAATATCCGCCGGGCCAGCTCATGGGGGTTTCCGATTGTGGCGGAGCAGCAGATGAAGATCGGGGTTGACCCGTAGAAAGCGGCGATCCGCTTCAGCCTGCGGATCACGCTTGTCATGTGGCTGCCGAAAACCCCCCGGTAGGAGTGCATCTCGTCAACGACCACATAGCGCAGATTCTTCAGCGCCTTGATCCACTTGGGGTGGTTCGGGAGGATCCCGGTGTGGAGCATGTCGGGGTTCGTGATGATGATCCGCCCCTCGTCGCGCGCGGATATGCGGATGGAGCCCGGGGTGTCCCCGTCATAGGTGAACACCTTGACCGGTATCTCTCCCCCCAGAACGACTTCGTTCAGCTCCGACTGCTGGTCCTGGGAAAGTGCCTTGGTGGGGAAAAGGTACAGCGCCCTTGCATCCGGGTCTTCCAGAAGGGTCTGGAGCACGGGAAGGTTGTAGGCAAGCGTCTTGCCGGACGCGGTGGGGCTGACCAGCACCACGCTTTTTCCGGACCGGACAAGGTCCCACGTGGCAACCTGGTGGCTGTAGATCCTGTCGATGCCGCGGGACAGGAGCGCGGACCGAATGCGTCCATCCACGCCGGCAGGGATGTCCGCATACTTGCCCTCCCGCGCGGGAACCACTTCCCAGTGCGTGACCCTGTCCGTGAACTCACGGTCCGCGCGAAGCTGCGCGAGCACGTCGGTGAGCATTTGCCCCTCCCTGCTTCCCGGACAATAGTAACATGCGCTCGCGCATGCGCAAAGGCCGCCCGGCAGGCAGCGCGCAATTCGTCTTGACCCTGGCAGTCGGGCGTCGTACACTGACCGGCCCGGGGGGCAGCACGTGGAAAAAATCATCTCGATTATCCTCGGCGGCGGCAAGGGGCAGAGACTCTATCCCCTGACTGCCAATCGCGCCAAACCGGCTGTTCCCTTTGGTGGGAAGTTCCGGATCGTGGACATCCCGATTTCCAACTGCATGCACGCGGGAATGCGAAAGATCTTCGTGCTCACCCAGTTCAACTCGGCGTCCCTGCACAAGCACATCAACAACACGTACCGCTTCGACACGTTCACCCGCGGCTTCGTGGAACTGCTTGCCGCGGAACAGACCCTGGAATCCAGCGACTGGTATCAGGGAACGGCGGATGCCGTTCGAAAGAACCTCCTTCACTTCGAGGATCACGCGCCCACCCATTACGTCATCCTGTCGGGGGACCAGCTTTACCGCATGGACCTCCAGGACATGTACGAGGCGCACGTGGAGTCCGGGGCGGAGGTAACGGTGGCCTCCATCCCCGTCACGCGGGACAAGGCGACAGGCCTGGGCATCCTGCAGGCGGATGAAAGCTACCGGATCACGAAGTTCATCGAGAAACCGCCCGGGAGCCAGGACATTTCCGCCCTGGCAATACCCCGGCAGATCAGGGAGCAGCAGGAGCTGGATGCGGTGGGGGACCTGTTCCTGGCCTCGATGGGCATCTACGTCTTCACCGCGGGCGTGCTCAAGAAAGCGCTCGACAATGCGCTTACGGATTTCGGTTCGGAAATCATCCCAGCGCTCATCGAAAAGATGAAAATATCAACGTACATCTTCGACGGCTACTGGGAGGACATCGGGACCATCAAGAGCTTCTACGAGGCCAACATCAACCTCGCTTCGATAAACCCGTCATTCAACCTCTATGAGGAGAACGCGCCCATCTTCACACACCGCCGCGACCTCCCGCCGTCCAAGATCAATTACAGCACCATTTCGCAGTCCCTTGCCGCAGAGGGAAGCATCATCACGAACGCCAACATCGCGAACTCCATCGTCGGGATCCGCACAATCATCGAAAGCGGCGCCAGCCTCGACGGGGTGGTCTGCATGGGGGCGGACTACTACGAGACCGCGGAGGACAGAGAAGAGAGGAAAGGGGTGCCGAACATAGGCATCGGCCAGGGTTGCATCATCAAGAGGGCCATCATCGACAAGAACGCCCGCATCGGCGACAACTGCAGGATCGGGATAGATCCGATCCCGCGCCAGGACGGCGACTTCGATACGTACTCGATCAGGGATGGGATCATCGTCATCCCCAAGGGCACGGTCCTCAAGCCCGGTACCGTCCTCTGAAGCCCTGAAGGAAACATCACCATGACCAAGCGCACCGGCGCGTCGCGCGCCGCGGCGGACCAAAGCCGCAGCATTTTCGAGCATTCAGCGGTGTCCCTCTGGGAAGAGGACATCTCGGGCCTGCGCCTTCTGCTCAAAGAATGGACATCACGGAGAACACAGGACCTGCGGGCGTACCTGCGCTCACATCCCTCCCTGGTCCGAAAAGGGATTCGAGCCATCAGAGTCGTCGACGTGAACGAGGCCACGGTCAGGCTCTATGAAGCGAAGAGCAAAAAGGACCTCCTGGGTCCCCTGGACATCACGCTTGACCCGGGGGCCATGGAGGATTTCATCGAGTTTTTCGTCGCGGCTGCCGAGGGCCGCACGCGCGTGGAGCTGGAGAGCAGCGCAAGGACCCTCACGGGCAAGAGGCTGGACCTGCTGATCAGGGCCTTTATTCCGGAGGCAGGTGACGCCTACCCGTACATGCTCATCAACGTGATCGATTTCACAGACTACAAGCGGCTGGAGGGGGATCTTCGGGAAGAAAGGTCCCTTGTACGCGCGGTCATCAACACCCTCCCCGATGCCATTTTCCTGAAGGACACGAAGAGCCGGTTCATTTTGGCAAACCGGCCCGTGGCCGAGATGATGCAGGCAGGAGATCCGGAGAACCTCATCGGGAAGACCGACCGGGACTTCTACCCCGCGGAGATGGCTCGTGAGTTCCTTTCCGATGAACAGGCGGTGATCGTTGAGGGCAGAAAACTCGTCAACAAGGAAGAGCCCAAAACGGTGGCCGGCCATCGGCGCTGGTTCCTGATCACGAAAGTTCCTCTGTGCGACGCGCAAGGCACCATTACAGGCCTGGTGGGGGTGACCAGGGACATCACATCCCTCAAGGAGGCCCAGGAAGCGCTGCAGCAAAGTGAAGAGCGCTATCGGTCTCTTGTGGAGAACCTGGCCGTCGGGATCCTCAGCACGGATCAATCGGGAACGATCACTTTCACCAACCCCGCCGCGGGCCTGATCTTCGGTCTGCCCCGTGGGGCGTCCCTGGGAAAAAACCTGAGAGACTTTCTCAGCAAGACGGAGTATGCGCGAGTCAGATCGGAGATCGCCCGGCGCAAAGAGGGAGACCTCAGCTCCTATGAGATCGACATCCTGCGGGCAGACGGGGAGACCCGCCGGGTTGCTCTGACGGCCGTTTCCCGGTTCGATTCCGCGGGCAGGTTCACGGGCACTTTCGCGACCCTCCAGGACGTGACCGACAGGCAAAAGGCGGAAACCGAGCTTTCCCGGCAGAGGCTGCTCATGCAGACCCTCATGGACGGCACCCCTGACTACATTTATTTCAAGGACAGGGAAAGCAGATTTATCCTGAACAACAGATCGCATGCAAAGGTGGTTGGCGTTGAAGATCCCTCGAAGATGCTTGGCAAGACGGATTTCGACTATTTTGCGCCGAAGCACGCGCAGAAGGCCTTCGACGATGAACAGAGAATAATCCGGACAGGTCAACCTCTCATTGACGAAGTGGAGCAGGAAATCTGGCCCGATCGCCCAAACACGTGGGTCTCATCCACCAAGATGCCGCTGGTGGACCCGAAGGGCGAGATCATCGGCACTTTCGGGATATCCCGGGACATGACCGAACGGAGGCAGATGGAGGAAAAAACCATGCGCCTGGCGGCAATGGTGGAGTCTTCCAATGACGCAATCGTGGGAATAGATCTCAATGACTCAGTGACCAGCTGGAGCCGAGGCGCGGAAAAAGTTTTCGGGTATACGTCGGAGGAAATGGTGGGAAGATCCATCAATCCATTTCTGACTCCCGACATAGTGAGCCAGGAGCCCGTCCTGAGGGAAAAACTCCAGCGGGAAGGCCATGCCGTGCACGTGGAAAGCAAGGTGTCCCGAAAAGACGGCAAAACGATCTATGTCTCGACGTCGATCTCGTTGCTCAAGAACCCTTCCGGGCAAATCATCGGTATCACTTGCATTGCGCGTGATGTCACCGACCAGAGGGCCCTGCAGGTCCAGATCATCAGAGCCCAGAGGCTGGAAAGCCTGGGCACGCTGGCTGCCGGCGTTGCGCATCAGTTCAATAACATCAACACAGCCGTCAAGGGATACCTGGATCTCCTGACCCAGGACAGCAGCCTGGAAGCGAGCCCCCGGGCATACCTCCGCGAGGCATTGAAAGCAGTGCAGCGCTCAGTCGACATTACGGACCGGCTCCTGGGGCTGACCGGCGCGGCAGCGGCTTCTCACGAGGTCCTCTCCCTGGAGGACGCGGTGCCGGCAATGCTGCCCCTTTTCTCGCGAGACCTTGAAGCAAACGGGATTTCTCTGGCAACCCATTTCCAGAGAACGCCGCCCGTACGAGCCAGCCATGACATGGTGTCGTTCATCGTCACGAGCCTGATGAGAAACTCTCTCCAGGCTCTCATCGGCTGCGAGACACGGTCCATCACCATCACCACTCGCGCCGAGCTTGAATATGCCTGCCTGGAGCTGAGTGACACGGGATGCGGCATATCTGCGGAAAATCTTCCGCGGATCTTCACTCCCTTTTTCACCACCAAGGGGGAATGGGCCGCGCCTGGGTCCACCCAGAGCAGGGTGAAGGGCGTTGGCCTGAGCCTTGCCGTTTGCCAAAGCACGGTCGCCGAAAGCGGGGGCTGGATCGAGGTTGAAAGCGCCCCGGGGAACGGGGCAACGTTCCGCGTGTGGCTGCCTGCCGCATCACCGGAGGGCGCGCCATGAGAAATCCCCCTCGAGGTGACACATGCGCGTAATGTACGTCGAGGATGATCCTCAGGACATCGAGCTTCTCACCGCGGCCCTCCAACTGGCCGAGCCGGGCGTGCAGATAGATACTGCAGGCTCCGTTGCGGAAGCCCGCACGATGCTGGAAGCCGCTGATCCGGACTATTCCCCGTATGACGTCCTTCTTGCCGACGTGGGGCTGCCCGACGGCAGCGGTCTTTCCCTGGTGCCCATGGTAAGGGACCGCGAGCTTCCCATGGCCGTCGTCGTTTTGACGAGCTCCGGGGGGAAGAGGCGGCGGTCACGGCGCTTCGAAGCGGAGCAAACGATTTCATGGTCAAACGCGGAGACTACCTCCAGCGGTTGCCCGCCGTCATACAGGACGCCGTTTCGCGCCAGGCCGTGGAGCGGGTCAGGCGGACAAGCCCGCTGAGGCTTCTCTACGCAACGGGCAGCAGGGTTGACGGTGAGGCCATGCTGCGCCATTTCTCACGGTTTGCGCCTCACATACGCCTGGAAGTGGTTCGAAGCGCGCTGGATATTGTGTGGCGGCTCGCCGGTCCGGAAGCGGCAGGAATGCGTTCATCCTGCGATGTTCTGCTCATGGATGACCGGCTGGGGGGAACGAACGCCATTGAGCTGCTGAAGGCCTTCCGGGAGCAAGGGGACCTCAAGGTCCCGGTTGTTGTGGCGGCAGATCAGGGGGATGAGGAGATAGCGGTCCAGGCCCTGCGGTTGGGTGCTTCGGACTACGTCGTCAAGGACGCGAGCTACCTCCGCCGGCTTCCGACGGTCCTTGAAAACGCTCACTTTCGCGCGCAGATCTCACGCGAAAAAGAGGTGCTGGCGGCGTCAATGCGTACCATGCGCGCCATCATCGAGTCTTCGCCCCTTGCCATCATCAGCATCGATACCCAGGGAAGGGTGCAGAGCTGGAACCCGGCGGCCACGCGGACTTTCGGCTGGACGCCGATGGAGGTCCTGGGCAGGTCGGTTCCTTTCCTCCCGGGTGAAAAAGTCGGGGACTTCACGGGATTCCTGGCCCGGACGCTTGCCGGAACTCCCGTGTCCAACGTGGAAAGCCGGCGCTCCCGGCGCGACGGTACTCCCGTCGATGTCAGCATCTCCACGGCCGCGCTTCGCGACTCCGCGGGGAAGATCACGGGAGCGCTGTGGATGGTTTCCGACATTACCGAACGGCGGCGTGACGAGGAGAAGATCGCCGAGCAGGCGCGCCTTCTGGACTTCGCCGTGGATGCGATCATTGTTCGGGGCACTGACGAGCGCCTCCTGTACTGCAACGAGGCTGCCGTGAAGCTCTACGGCTTCACGCTGGAGGAGCTTCGGGCAATGCCGACCACGGACCTCGTTGTTTCCGACGACCTGGCCCGTTTCGAGGAAGCGCGCAGGCTGCTTGCGGCAAGCGGCGAATGGGAGGGTGAGCTGCGGCAGCGCACCAAAGGCGGGTCAGTCCTCAGCGTCAATTCGCGATGGAGCCTGGTGCGGGACAGCGCGGGTTTCCCGCGGGCCCGGCTCATCATCAACAGGGACATCAGCAAACAGAAGGAGCTGGAGAAGCAGGTGCGGCGGACCCAGAGGATGGAGAGCCTGGGGACGCTTGCCAGCGGAATTGCGCATGACCTGAACAACATCCTCTCACCGGTGATGATGTCAGTCGACATGCTGCGAATGCGCTATACGGAGCCCGCGGACCAGCAGATGCTGCAGATCCTCGAGACAAGCGTCCGCCGGGGAAGCGAGATCGTGCGGCAGATGCTTTCCTTTGCCCGCGGCAGCGAAGGGGAGCTTGTCCCCCTGCAAGTGCGTCACGTCACACGGGAGATCGAAGGGATCCTGAAGGAGTCTTTTCCCAAGAATATCGCCATCACCACTGACGTGCCGAAAGACCTCCCGCTCATTGTCGGGGACGCCACGCAGCTGCACCAGATCCTGATCAACCTCTGCGTGAACTCCCGTGACGCCCTGCCGGATGGGGGAAACATCGTGATCAAGGCAGGCACGGGGACCATCACGCCGAAAATGGCTTCGGAGCACATTGGCGCGCGCTCGGGCCCGTGCGTCGTTCTCAGCGTCCTGGATGATGGAGCCGGGATCCCGGCCGCCATCCAGGACAAGGTTTTCGATCCTTTCTTCACGACGAAAGAGAAGGGAAAAGGCACCGGCCTCGGGCTGTCCACGGTGCATTCCATCGTGCGCGGCCACGAAGGAGTGGTCCTTTTCGAAAGCACGGAGGCGCTTGGGACCCGGTTCGACGTCTACCTTCCGGCCCTGGCAGCGGTTGCGAAGCAGGAGGCGGAAGAGCCCGGGCTGGCAATCCCGCTGGGATCCGGAGAAACGATCCTGGTGATCGACGACGACGTGTCCATCCTCCAGATCACCCGGCAGATCCTCGAAAGCTACGATTACAAAGTGCTCACCGCAAACAGCGGGACGGCGGCCCTGGAAGCCGCTGAGCAAGGCATGCACTCGGTCCTCCATCTCATACTCACGGACCTTGACATGCCCTCAATGGGGGGCGCCACGGTGGTGAGCGCGCTTCGCAGGATCCACGTCGGCGTCCCTGTGGTCATCATGAGCGGGCTCCCCCCGTTGAAAGACTCACCAGAGGTCGTCCACCTTGGCGTCCAGGGGATTATCGGGAAGCCATTCAAGGCTGAGGAGCTTCTGATGCTCGTCCGCGACATCCTGGACGGCCAGCAAGCCCATGGCCCGGCTTAGGGCGTGCGGAAGTCAGGCCTTTCCAAGCCGCTCGGGTGAGACGACCCCGAAGCTCTTGTCCAGCACCAGGCGGACCCTGCTCATGGAATGCTCCACGACCAGCGGCACGTGGCATATCTCCACGAACACGCCGTGGTGGATTTCGCCCTTCACCGCTACCGCCGCGTCCTCGTTCTTGTCCAGGGACGCAATAAGGCTCTTTGCCGAGTCGTTCATCCTGCGGATGGCGGCCTTCAACTTTCCCTGCAGCTCCGCAAGGCGCGGGCTGGCTCCCTTGGAAGCGAGGGACGTCTCGACCTCCTTGAGCTTCAAGGCAAGCTCGATGTTCTTGTCCCGTATCCATGCCAGCTTCTGCTGCACCCGGTAGTCCACTCCGCAGTGGATCTCCGTGCGGACGCCGGCCGTGCTCCCGATCTGAAACGCGGATACGCCTTTTTGAGCGTACAATTTCCCGCCGATGATCACGCCCTTGGGCCCGGTGGTGAGCGCGCCCAGGGTGTTGATGACCGAATTGAGGCAGCCGGTGCTCACCAGCATGTCCCCACCGGCCTCCACGTAGCAATTCTCTATGAACTTTGCCCGGACCGTGCCGCCCACTTTGACCGTGCCCTGCATCCTGCCCAGGATGCCCTGGCCCGTCTCCAGGTCTCCACCGCAAGAGATCTCTGAGGCGTCAATGAGCTTGGTGCAGGTCAAGGACCCGCCCGCTCTCACCTTGAACCCCTGCTTGATCTGGCCCTGCACGATCACATCGCCGGGAAAATCTATATGTCCCGTGGAGAAATCCACGTCACCATGGATTTCAAGGACCTCGCTCACCCAGAAGGACTCTTCGCCGGCAACAAACCTTCCGTCGCACAGCGCAACCACCGAGTCGCCTTCAACCACGGTGTTTTTTCCCGGCCTGAGAGCGCTGACCGGGGCCTTGCCGTAGGCCACCACGGCGCCCATGATGTCGATGCCGGCCACCCCGTCGACGCGCGGCGTGATTCGCGCCAGGACGTCGCCTTTCTTCACGAACTTGAAGGGGCTGATTGCCTTGAAGTCAACCGTCGCCTCGAGGCTCTCCGCGGCTTCCTTCTTGAGCAGGGCCGGATCCAGCTCCAGGCGGGCTGGAGTCTCATCCGCGGGCCTTCGGCCCCGCGCCACCTCAACGCCAACCAGCGCCCTGCGCGAGGTATTGCATGCCAGGATGGAAGACTTGATTGCATCCCAGTTGATTCCAAAGCGCAGCCCCTTGGCTATCACCAGCTCCTGCACCTCGATGAACTCGACCTGCTTCCCTGCCCCGACGGGGGGATAGAAGGTGGCGGAAGCCATCATCCGGTCCTCGGAGATCCTGATGTCCGCGTAGCCGTCAGCGCTTTCCGCTTCCGCGGCCCGCAGGGACGCAAGCTCCTGCCGGCCCTGGGCGGCCGCGTCAGGGGCTGACGATGGCAGGCTTTGCTCCTGGATCACCTTTGCATCATGGAGGATACGCTCGGACTCGCGGATCAGAGCTTCGTAGGCGTGCTCGTCGGACCGCGGCATGCGCGTCAGTCCTTGAGAAAATCGAGGATCTTCGCGATCTCGAAGGGCTTTTTCAGCAGGCCGAACGCGCCGGCCTGCAGGGCGCGGGCGGCCAGGGGATCATTCGGGTACGCCGTGATGATCAGGATCTTCGCCTCCGCCTTGCCCTTTCGGATGCCCTCGGTGACTTCGGCGCCATTCATGCCGGGCATCCGTACGTCCACCAGGATGAGGTCGTAATCGCTGCGAAGCGCCTCTTCCATCCCTGCTTGAGAATCGGAAAAGACCTTCACCGCATAGCCCATGTCCTCGAAGATGATCTTGATGGCGTCAAGAATCATGGTTTCATCATCGATGACCAGGATGCGTTTCATTCCACGGAGTATATCGCCGGTTCTCCGTCCTCTCAAGTGAGCATGGAGAGGCGCTCCCGGAGGAACTCGGATTTCTCACGCAGCCCGATGGCGCCTGTACGCATGACGAGGATGTTGGGCTTCTTTGGATCCAGGCTGACTCTGCCCCGCCCTTCCTTCACCATCCTTACCACCTTGTCAACGGAGACCTTGGACAGGCGGGAAAACTCGATGGCAAGGGTCCCTTTTTCCTCCCTGATGGAGGTGATGAAAAGCCTGCGGCAGATGATCCTGATCTCGGCAAGCGCAAGGACGCTGTGCACCTCATCCGGCACCGGCCCGAACCTGTCTTCGATCTCCCGGTAGACTTTATCGAACTCTTCGTCCGTCGTGATGCCCGCGACTTTCTTGTAAACCTCCATCTTCTCCATTGCGTCGGGAATATAGGAATCCGGGATGTACCCTGAGTATTCCAGGTCCATGTACACCTCGGGGGCTTCCTCGCGCTCCTTTCGGGACAGGGATGCCACCGCCTCATCGAGCATCTTCAGGTACAGGTCATACCCGACGGAAAGGATGTAGCCGTGCTGCTCACGGCCCAGGATGTTTCCCGCGCCGCGGATCTCCAGGTCCTTGAGCGCGATTCGAAACCCCGAGCCCAGCTCCGTGTTGTCCGAAATGATGCGAAGCCTTTTCATGGCAATCTCGCTCAGGGCCCGCCTGTCGGGGTACAGGAGGTATGCATAGGCGGGGATGCCGGCCCGGCCCACGCGGCCGCGAAGCTGGTACAGCTGCGAGATGCCCAGGTTGTCGGCCCGGTCGATGATGATCGTGTTCACGTTGGGGATATCCAGGCCGTTCTCGATGATCGTTGTCGAGAGCAGAAGCTGACGCTCCCCGTGCACGAACTCGCGCATCACCTCCTCCAGGCCCTCCTCTTCCAGCTGGCCGTGCGCAACCGCCACGGACACCTCAGGCACCAGCCTCTGCAGAAAGAGATGGATCTCCCCGATGGTCTCCACGCGGTTGTGCAGGTAATACACCTGGCCACCGCGGCTGATCTCTTCACGGATGGCGCGCGCCACAAGCTCCTCGTTGAACTCCGTCACGAACGTCTCGATCGGGAGCCTGTTCTGCGGGGCGCTGCCGAGAATCGACATGTCACGCACTTTCATGAGCGCCATGTTGAGAGTGCGCGGAATGGGTGTGGCGGTCAGGGTGAGACAGTCCACGGAGCTCTTGATCTGCTTCAGGCGCTCCTTGTGCTTCACGCCGAAACGCTGCTCTTCATCCACGATCAGCAGGCCGAGATTCCTGAACTTCACGTCCTTCTGGATCAGTCGATGAGTGCCAATGGCAATGTCCACCTTGCCCGCAGCAATGCTGGCAATGGCAGTCTTCAGCTCCTTCGTTGTCCGAAACCGTGAAAGCATCGCAATGGCCGCCGGGAACCTGGCAAAACGGTCGCGGAACGTCTCGAAATGCTGCTCCACAAGGATTGTCGTCGGCGCAAGGAGCGCCACCTGCTTTCCTCCCATCATGGCCTTGAACGCGGCTCGGAGTGCTATCTCTGTCTTCCCGTATCCCACGTCTCCGCAGACAAGCCGGTCCATGGGCCGGGGGGATTCCATGTCCTGCTTGACCTCGTCGATGCACCGCAGCTGGTCCTCGGTCTCCTCGTAAGGGAAAGCAGCTTCGAACTCGCTCTGCCAGTCAGTATCAGCCGGGAAAGCGAAACCGGGCTCTGCCCTTCGCCGCGAATACAGCTCCAGCAAACCCTGGGCCAGCTCCTCCACGGCCTTGCGCGCCCTCTCCTTTCGCTTCTGCCAACCCTTTCCGCCGAGACTGTCGAGCCGGGGTTTCCGTCCTTCCTGCCCGATGTAGCGTTGCACCAGGTTGACCTGCTCAATGGGAAGAAAAAGCTTCTCACCGTCCGCGTACTCCAGGGTGATATAATCCCGTTCGTTGCCCGCCGCGTTTATCCGTTCGATCCCCTTGAACTCCCCGATCCCGTGATTCACGTGAACCACGAAGTCACCGGGGGTGAGCTCCACGAAGCTTTCGATGGCCGCGCTTTTGGCCGTGCCGATTGACCGCGGAATCCTTCTCTTCCTGCCGAAGATCTCCGACTCCTGGACGGCAAGGAGCTTCGGCTCCGGGAGAGCGAACCCCGCGGAAATGCTTTGCGGAAGTATCTCGACGGGCAGGTCCTTGAGGATGTGCCGCAGGCGCTCGGCCTGCACGTCATAGACCGCGAAAACAAAAACCGCGTATCCGTTCTTGAGCGCGGCCTCTATCTCTTCCCGAAAGAAAGTGAAATTCCCGAAGAACGACCGTGGGCCGTCCGAGGGAAGAGAAAGCCTGTCCGGCGCGGTGTCAGCGGCAAAGTCCACTCGATGCGGCGCCCGCTCCAGGAGCTGCGGAAGGTCCAGGAGGATCCTCTGCGGACCGGGCACGATTTTCTTCCCGGACCTGGCCCTCCGGAAAAGCTCGAGGTGCTCCTTGCGCAGGGACACCGCGCTGGAAAGAAGCCTCTCCTCGTCGACCAGGAACAGCCGGCTCTCAGGCCCCATGAAGTCCAGGAGGGAGGACGGCGTCTCGAAGCACAGAGGGTAATACGTCTCTACGCCGCCCGCCTCCGGATCCTCCAGGAGCCGTTCCACGGTGGTATCGACCTCCTCCGCGCTGTATCCCTGATCGCTGAGCCAATGCCGCATCCACTTCTCTTCCTCCTGGCCCAGAACGACTTCCCGACAAGGGGTGATGTCGACCTGTTCCAGGGTCTCCGTGGAACCCTGATTGATGGGATCGAACCTGCGGATGGTGGCAACGGTGTCGAAATCCAGGGTGAGGCGAACCGCCATCTCCTGGCCGGGAATGAAGACGTCTATGACCTCTCCCCTTACGGCAAGCTCGCCGTGGATGCTCACGGTGGGGACCCTCAGATACCCTGCTGCGGACAGCAGCGCGGCTGTTTTCTGCGGATCCAGCTTCTGTCCCTTTTTCACGGAGACCGTGTGGGCGGAGAGATAGCCGGGGGCCGGCACGGGGGTCAGAAGGGCCCGCAAAGGGGCAACCACCAGGAGCTCCTCCCCGCCGGCTATTCGCGAGAGAGTGGAAACCCTCTGCCCGAATATGGAGGCAAGGGGGCTGGCTCCTTCGTAGCTGACCGTGCCCCACCAGGGGAATAAGACGGCATTCGAGGAACCGCAGGACTCCACATCCTGCACAATGGCCTCCGCCTCCAGCTCTGTGGGAACAACGACAAGGGACGTGCCGACCTTTGCGCCGCGATGCAGGCGGTCAATGACCAGGGAAAGGTAGGCGCCTTTGGGACCGTGGACGCGTACACCGTTCCCGTCCTTCATCTGTGCCTCAGAGAGGGAGTGGTAGGGTTTCGAGCGTTGGAAATGCAGGTCCAGTTGTTTTCGGAACAAGTTTGTCATTGAATCTTCCGAATATTATAAACGGGAGCTTCCATGGTGAGTAAGAACCTGTTCCTCGCGCTCGCGTTTTTCGTCTTTCTACCTTTCTGGGCATCCGCCCAGGCCAGCCAGCCCGGCGCAGGGTCCGGCAACGCGCCCGTGACGCCCGTGACGCCTGCAACGGCAACGACGGCTGCGACATTCTCCGTCCGCTTCTACGAGAAAAAAGTCTACTTCCTCGGGGACGAGATCCAGATCCAGACGGTCATCGAAAATAACACGCCTGACACGATGCGCTTCCGCGTTGCCGACAACCGCTATTACAACCTCGACTTCGACGTGCGCACGACCACGAATCTCTCTATTGCGCACGCGAGGGAATTTACCACCGGGAGAAACTCGGATCAACCGGTGTTCTTCCGTGAGGTGAGCCTGGAGCCCGGGGAAAACTACAGTTTTGTCGTGGACCTCACGAAATACATCAACTTCACGGGCGCGGGCCTGTACGTGGTGCAGGCCCTGTTCTATCCCGACCTGTATCGCGGCCCCAGCTCCACGGCCTTGCAATCCAACCGCATGACTCTGGACATCAAGCCTCCCGTCATGGGCGTGGAGGAGCGCGCAAAAGTGGAAGCCGAGACCGGGGCGCTGATTGCACGGGCTCCCCTCCCGCCGGATGAGGTCGTTGCCTCCACAATAACCGCCCGGCAGAAGAGCCAGTGGGAAAGGTTCTTCCTCTACCTGGACCTGGAATCTCTTCTCCGGCGGAACCCCGAGAGGGACAGGATATTCCGAAAGTCCTCGGAGACAGCTCAGCGCCAGATGGTGGAACAGCTTCGCCAGGAGCTGATGCAGTCCCAGATCGACCAGGACATCAGCATCATTCCCACGTCCTTCGATGTCCAGAAAACGACCTATGACTCGAGCCAGGCCACGGTCCAGGTGCTGGAAAAGTTCAAGCACCCGGACTTTACCGAGCTCAAGCAGTACACCTACCTGCTGAGAAAAAGCGACAGGTACTGGATCATCTACGACTACGAGATCAAGAACCTGGGCACCCAGTAGGCGGAAGGAACCGCGCAGCCTTGATTTCATAATGGAAGTAACGATATAGTGCGTGCAGGCGAAAAATGAAGCTGCTCCTCGTTGCCGCTTCCAAGGAACATGCAAACGTGCTCGGTTATCACCTGAAGCCACTCGGGTTCGAGCTGGAGCAGGAGACCGATCCCGTGCGGGCAATCGAGCGTTTTGAGGAGCTGCAGCCCCAGACAATCCTGTTCGATTCAATCGATTTCCCGCGCCACTGGAAACCGCTCCTCAGGCTCGTGCGCGAAAAAAAGCCGCGGGAGGACGTCATCTTCCTTCTTGTGGCGGGAAGCGACTTCGCAATGGAAGACGCCGCCAAGGCGGCGCACCTCGGCGCAAACGGAATCCTGGGACGCAACCTTTCCGACAAGAAAGAGCTCTACCGGCTGGAGGAAATCATCCGCCGTTACCGCTCCGTGCGGGACAAGAGGAACTACACGCGCCTTGTGCCGTCGGGCTCAGAGCAGGTGGGCTTCGCGTTCACGCACCCCATCCGGCTGGCGCTGGTCACCGGCGCCGTGAGTGAGCTTTCCATTCAAGGATCGAGCTTCCTTCCCAGCATGCCGACGGCCGTGGCGGACCTTCCCGTGGGAATCGAGATCCCCCACTGCTCTCTCAAGGTGGAGGATGCCGTCATCTCGGTGGACTGCAAGCTCACCCGCAACCGCGAGGAGCTGGGCTTCCAGTTCCTTGGCTTCGGTGAGGGCGGGCACAACGAGCTGCTTCGCTACATACAGTCGCGCTCCCAGCGGGCGCTGAAGAGCGCGACCTCGGAGTCCCACTAGGCGGGTTTCTTCTCCGCGCCGTCGACAAGCTTTACGAACTCTTCCCGATCCACCACTTCCTTTTCCAGCAGGAGGCTCGCCAACTGCTCCACCTTTGCGCGCTTCTCCTCGATGATGGATTTTGCCGTCTCATGCGCCTTTTGCAGGATGAGCTTGACTTCCTCGTCTATCTCCGCGGCGATTTTCTCCGAGTATTCTTTCTCCGTCGGGAAATAGGAATCCCCACGCAGGAAGGGGTTGTGCGGCCGCTCGTAGGCGGTGAGGCCCATGCGGCTGCTCATCCCGTATTCCTTCACCATTGCCCGGGCGATGTCCGTGGCCTTGAACAGGTCATTCTGCGCCCCTGTAGAGACATCGTTGAAGAAAATCTCCTCTGCCACCCGTCCGCCCAGCAGGGAAGCGAGCTTCTCCTCCAGCTCGCGCTTGGTCACCAGGTACCTGTCTTCCGTGGGAAGCTGGATGGTATATCCAAGCGCTGCCACCCCGCGAGGGACGATGGAAATCTTCTGCACGGCGTCCGCGCTTCCGAGGCTGTGGCCCACGATGGCATGCCCGGATTCGTGGAAAGCAACGATCTTCTTCTCCCGGGGGCTGATCAAGCGCTTCTTCTTCTCCAGGCCCGCGACAATGCGGTCAATGGCCTCGTCGAACTCGGACATGTGGACTTCGGTCTTGGAGCGCCGTGCGGCAAGCAAGGCTGCTTCGTTCACGATGTTGGCCAGGTCCGCGCCCACGAAGCCGGGCGTCCTCTGCGCAATGACGTGCAGGTCGACGTCGCCGGACAGCTTGACGCCCTTGATATGAACGTTGAGGATGGCCTCCCGTCCCACCAGGTCAGGCCTGTCCACCACCACCTGCCGGTCAAAGCGCCCTGGGCGCAGCAGCGCGGGGTCGAGGATCTCCGGCCTGTTCGTGGCGCCCATGATGATGACGCCCTTGCGCGTGTCGAACCCGTCCATCTCCGTGAGGAGCTGGTTCAGGGTTTGCTCCCGCTCGTCGTACCCGCCCACGGGGCTGTAGCCTCGGGCCTTGCCAAGGGCATCCAGCTCATCGATGAAGATGATGCATGGTGCTTTTGCCGACGCCTGGGAGAAAAGGTCCCGCACGCGGGCCGCGCCGACGCCGACGAACATTTCCACGAACTCCGAGCCGGAGATGCTGAAAAATGGAACGCCGGCTTCCCCTGCAACTGCTTTTGCCAGGAGCGTCTTGCCCGTCCCTGGCGCGCCGACAAGGAGAATGCCGCGCGGGATGCGGCCTCCAAGGTCCTCGAAGCGCCGGGGGGTCTTCAGGAAATCCACCACCTCCTGCAGCTCCTCTTTTGCCTCGTCAATGCCCGCTACGTCGCCGAATGTGATCCGCTTGGCGCCCATGTCCGCCACCAGCTTGGCCTTGCTCTGGCCAATGCTGAGAACGCCGGGGCCGCCCGAGCCCATGCGCATCATGAAGAAGTTCCACAAAGCGAACATGATTGCCAGGGGAAGGATCCAGGACAGTATGTTCCCCAGGATCGAGCCCTGGGCCTTGCCGGTGAACTTCACCCCCTTGTCGGTAAGCTGGCGGACGAGGTCCTGGTCATCCACGCGCATGGTATGGAAGGACATGGGCTGCCCTCCCGGCGTCGATATGACCCCCTGGATGTCCGCGGGGGAGATCACTACTTCCTTCACCCGCCCATCCGCCAGATCCCTCTTGAAGTCGCTGTAGGCGATGTCGTTCGAAAGACCGCCCCCCAGGTACCACTGAAGCCCCAGGATGATCAGGAGCGCGACAAGGACATAGAAGATCGAAAACTGAGTCTTTTTGTGCTGATCAGGATTCATTGCGCTATCTCCCTGCGAGGCTCCAGGGACAATTCGGAGCATGCACCGTGCCGGGCAGATATGCGCCCGTCGCCCCGTCCTCGCCATGGACGACCACGAGGCCCCTTCCTGCGAGCCCAGCCAGGAGCGCCTCCCTGCGCGCCGGATTGTTCCAGCACGCCGGACAGACGCCGACGGTCGTCAAACGCCCCGTCGTGCCTTCGTGCACTGCAACGAAAGCCCGTCCTTCCCGGACGGATTTTGTCCTGGCCGTCATCGCGGTCTCCAGTTTCAATTTAATGTCACTTCCCACTGAAAACAAGCGACGCAGGCCGCAACGGCCGGGTCCTCCACGTTGACATGGGCCGGACGCTCATCTATAACGTGCAGGAGAGGAGGCGGTGAGTGAAGGTTCTTTTCACGGGAATCCAGCCGACCGGGGAGCTGCATCTGGGTAATTATTTCGGCGCTGTTGCCAACTGGGTGAAACTCCAGCATGAGTACACATCGTATATCTCCGTGGTCGACCTGCATGCCGTGACAATCCCGTATGAGGCGGCCGACATGCCCCGCAGGGTCATGGAGCTGGCCACCACGCTCTACGCGTGCGGCATCGATAGGGAGCGCACAACGCTCTTTGTGCAGTCCGAGGTGCCCGGGCACGCCGACCTCACGTGGCTGTTCAACAGCATCACTCCCCTGGGTGAGCTGGAGCGCATGACCCAGTTCAAGGACAAGCGCGATCAGTTTCGGGCCTCGGTGAACGTGGGCATTCTTGACTACCCCGTGCTCCAGGCGGCCGACATACTCCTCTACAAGGGCGAAGTGGTCCCGGTTGGGGAGGACCAGGTCCAGCACGTGGAGTTCACCCGGGAGGTGGCGCGCCACTTCAACGCCCGCTACGGAGACACATTCCCCGAGTGCCAGGCCCTCCTCACCCCCACCCCCCGCGTCATGGGGCTGGACGGGGACGCGAAGATGAGCAAGAGCAAGGGAAACTCCATTGGCATTCTGGAAACCCCGGAACAGATATGGAAAAAGCTCGCTCCGGCAAAAACGGACCCCGCAAGGGTCCGCCGGACCGACCCCGGAACACCTGAGAAGTGCAACATCTGGTCCTACCACATGCTTGTGACGCAGGAACCCGAGCTCACGGAAATTCACAACGGGTGCACCAGCGCTGGAATCGGGTGCATCGACTGCAAGAAGGTCCTCCACAAGAACTTGATGAAGGTCCTGGACCCGATCAGGGAGCGCCATGCGGAGCTGGCCGGGAGCGGACAACAGGGCGTTGAAAAGCGCCTGGAGCAGAACGCGGATAAATGCCGGGCGGTGGCCACGCAGACCATGCTCGAGGTAAAATCCAGAATGGGGTTGAAAAAAGTATGGAAAATCAGCTGAAGGCAGAAGACCTGGCGGTGGACTCCCTGGGAGAGCCCATCATCCCTTCGCCCCTCGGGTTGAACACGGAAGACGGGGACCAGACAGCGAATTACGTGGCGGACTCCCGGACCGTCCTCTTCGACGTGGACAGGGGTACGGTGCAGGCCATGATCCGTGACGGGATCGAGCCGCCTGCATTCCAGATGGCCGGGCCGCGCCAGAAGATCTTCTTTGACGGTGGAGTGGTTCGCGCCGCCATCGTGACGTGCGGAGGGCTGTGTCCCGGGATCAACAACGTGATCCGCACGCTCGTCATGGAGCTGCATTATCGCTACGGGGTCCGCTCCATCCTCGGAATCCGCTACGGCTATCGCGGCTTCATTCCCAAGCTTGGCTACGAGCCAATCCCTCTCACGCCGGACTACGTCAAGGACATCCACGAAAGAGGCGGGAGCATTCTCTCTTCTTCCCGCGGGCAGCAGGAAACGGGTCTCATCGTGGATTTCCTCCAGAAGAAGGGCATTTCCCTTCTCTTCACGATAGGAGGCGACGGAACCCTTCGGGGAGCATGGGAGATCCATCGCGAGATAAAGAAGCGGGGGCTTTCAATCGCGGTGATCGGTATCCCCAAGACCGTCGACAATGACATCTCCTTTGTCGAGCGCACCTTCGGCCTGGAGACGGCGTTCTCCGTGGCCGCGGAGAGCATCAGGAGCGCCCACACAGAGGCAATCGGGGCCCCCTACGGGATCGGAATCGTAAAAGTCATGGGCCGGGGGTCGGGATTCATAGCGGCCAACGCGGCGCTGGCGCTGGCAGAGGTCAACTTCGTCCTCATTCCCGAGGTTCCCTTCGGATTGGAGGGCCAGAACGGCCTGTACGCCCTGATTGAGGATCGGCTGCGAAAAAGAGACCACGCGGTGATCATTGTGGCCGAAGGCGCCGGGCAGGAGTACGTCAAGGACTCGGGGAAGAAAGACGAATCCGGAAATCCGGCCCTGGGCGACATCGGCCTGTTCCTCAAGGATTCCATCAAGAGCTATTTCAAGAAGACCGATCTTTACGTGAACATCAAGTACATCGACCCCAGCTACATGGTGCGTTCGGTCACGGCGAACGCCCATGACGCTATCTACTGCATCCAGCTTGCGCAAAATGCCGTCCATGCCGGAATGGGGGGAAAGACAGGCATCATCATCGGCCAATGGAACGGGCAGTTCACGCATGTTCCCATCAATATTGCCTGCTCGCGGCGCAAGATGGTGTCCCCGGAAGACCCGCTATGGCTTTCCGTCCTTGAGGCAACGGGGCAGCCGGTCAAGATTGGATGACAGTTGCGAAGCCTTGACGGCGCTGGTAGAATCCCGCCATGGAGCGCGACGATGCCATGGTTCCTGAGGAGCTTCGCGACCTCCTGAGCGATTTCTGCGACGGGTTCAATGTCTGGCTGACGCTCCTCTCAGCCTCCGGCAGAAAGCTGCTGTCCATCCCTGACAGTTCCGTTCCGTCATTCTGCCGAAGCATCCAGGAGCGCCTCTCGGGCCCTGCCGCTTGCGCCGCGCAGGCGGATCGCATGCGCCACCTTGCATCGGATCGCGCGGATTCCCTCATCTTCACGTGCCATGCCGGCTGCCGCTGCTGCGTCCATCCCTTTGTTTCCTCGGGAAAGACCGTGGCAATGGCCACCATCAGCGGTTTTCGGTATTCGGAGGAGCCAAGCGCGTCCGCCCTCCGGGACTGGAAACGGAAAGTCGGTACCCCTGATGCGCTGCGCAGGGATTTCAAGTCCCTGCCCCTGTTTTCAGCGGATACGGAAAAACGCATGGCGAGGCTGTTCAAAGTCATCGCTGAGTATGCTGTTTCCCGCGGGTTGATCGGGCTGCAGAGAAGCCCGCTTTTCGAGATGATCCTGGAATATGTAGGCAGGCACGTTGCGCGCGGAAGCCTTCCCATCAACGAAGTGGCCGAGCACGTGCGCAAAAGCTCCTCCACGGTGTCCCATGTGATAAAGAAAGAGGCCGGCATTTCCTTCAAGCGCCTGGTCATAGAGCAGAAGCTGCGGGCGGCGGAGTCCATGTTCTCGGAGGATTCCCAGCGGTCCATTGGCGAGGTGGCTGATTTTCTGGGCTTCAGCGACCAGTTCTATTTCTCCCGATTGTACAAGAAGTACCGGGGGTACCCGCCAAGGGAGTTCATGCGCCATCGCGTCGGCTGAAATCGACATAGGTGAGCCCTCACGGGCTTTCCCTGTCACACCACCGTACATGCGGGTCCGCATACGGCGGTTCGGCAAGATTGAGCGCTCACGTGGCAAGCGACGGAAAGCCGAGGGAGTCGAAGAAAGCATTCGGCAGCGCATGGGCCAGCGCGGGGCTGTTACTCAGCCTCCATGGTCCATGTGCGCTTCCGGCCGTTTGTGCGGCCAGGGCTTTGCCGATTCCCCGCGACCTCAGTTCCTTGAAGCGGACCTTCCCGCGTTTCCACTGCTTCCACAGAAGGCAGCGCAGACGCCTTCGGGTCCATCCATCCAAGTCCCTGAGTATGCTGGGGGTCTCACAGAAGCCGAAGTATCCCCGCCATCCGAGCATGTAGGTGCGGAGCTCTCCGACCATCCGCTCGATACTGATTCCGCGTGTGCGCCGTGTCAGCTCTCGAATCCGTTCCTTGAAGCGGAGAACCGCCTGCGGCGCAATGCGCCGCTTTACTGATTCTCCCCCTGTGAAGCTGAACCCGAGAAACTTCCTATCCTTTGGCCGTGCCACCGCGCTCTTCGATTCGTTTACCTTGAGCCTGAGCTTACGTGTGAGAAAGTCTTTCACGCCTTCCATCACCCGCTGACCCGCCCGCTCGCTCTTAACGTAGATATTGCAGTCATCCGCGTAGCGAACGAAGCGATGTCCGCGTCGCTTTAGCTCTCGGTCCAGATCGTCGAGCAGCAGATTGGACAGAAGCGGCGAAAGAGGTCCGCCTTGCGGCGTACCCTCCTCCGTCGGTCCCACAAGCCCGTTCTCCATCACTCCCGAGTTCAGGAATGCTCGAATCAGCTTCAGCATCCGCTTGTCGCTGATCCTTCTGGCGGCTCGACTCATCAACACGTCGTGGTTCACGCGGTCGAAGAACTTCTCCAAGTCAAGGTCCACGACCCAGTCGTAACCCTGCTGAATGTATTCTTGCGCCTTCGCCACCGCCTGATGGGCCGATCGCTGCGGCCTGAATCCGTAGCTGTGTTCGCTGAATGTGGGGTCCCACTGTTTTTGCAGCACCTGCAGCACCGCCTGTTGTACGAATCGATCTACCACCGTCGGGATGCCGAGCTTCCTCATGCCTCCTCCCGATTTCGGTATCTCCACCCGCCTCACAGCCTGGGGCCGATAGGTGCCTGACAAAAGCTGCTCCTTGATTCGCAGCCAATTCTCCCGCAGGAAGTCTGGCAGTTCCTTGACCATCATTCCATCAATTCCTGCTGCTCCTGCGTTGGCTTTCACGCGTCTCAGCGCTTCCTTCAGATTCTCCTTCTCGCAGACCTCCTCCATCAGCTTGTCCGTGTTCGTCTGGCTTTCCGTGCTGAGTCCCGCCGTCGTGCTTTCGACCCTTCCCTCGGATGATCTCGGGGTTTCACCCCTACCCGCATCCTCGAAGGCCAGCTCATGCTGGATTTTCTGTCGCTGTCTCACGCCGAGTCGCTCCCTGTACTCGCCTTCTTGCCGTTCGGGCCTTCGGGCCAACGGCCCTACTATGCCCTCTGCTGACTTCTGGCAGACGATCAGGAACCCTCACGGATCCCTCAGTCTTCTCTTCGAGACATCTGCCAGACCTCCTGGGGTAAGCTCACCCGCCTTCGGCGCACAACCGCTGGATTTACAACCCGAGCCTTTGATGGATATGGGCTTGTCGGTCATTTGCCCGCTCGCCCAACCCGGTATGCCTCGTATCCAGTTTCTGTTCGTCGGCTCACGCCTTTGCTCCACGCTTCCTTCGGACACGCCCTCGCGGGATAGGTGCCCTTGCGTTTCGCTACGCCTTCACCTCCACCAGGTTGGCGAGGGGACTTCCACCCCAAAGCTGGTGAACATGCCCAGCGCACAAATGGGAGGCCCCCGGACTCAGGGGGCCTCCATGGTCGCTCGATGTTCTAGAAGTTGTATTGGTCGATGTTGTCCGGCGTGAAGAAAAGCGGCTTCCCGTAAACGATCTCGCCACCCTTGCCCACAGTGAACTCCCCAAGGGAGCCTGCCGTGAACTTGAAGCCTTCCTGGTTCTTCAGCGAGCCGTCCAGCGCGTAGTGCGCAACGTAGCTTGCCAGGTAGCCCAGCTTCGACGGATCCCATATGAAGAACGCTTTCTGCGATCCATCCTTGAGGTAGCTCTTGATGGAGCTGGGAAGGGCGACGCCGGTGGCGAAGACCTTGCCCACCTTGCCGATGGTTTCAATGGCCCTGGCGGCGGCGGGGGCGGAAACGGCGGAGGAGGAGATGATGACCTTCAGGTTCGGATAGGCCTGCATGAGGTTGATTGCAACGTCAATGCTCTTCGCCTCGTCGTCCTGCGCGAACTGCGTCGCTACCGGTTTGAACACCTTGTATTTGGCCTCGGTCTTGGTGAGCTCCGTCATGATGCGGATATGCGCCATGTGGTTGGGGCTTGTCGGCGAAGCCGCAATAAAGGCAATCTCTCCGCCCTCAGGCGCGTCCAGAAGCGCGCAGTCCAGCATGGCCCGGGCCGCCCCTTCGTATGACATCTGGTTGACGAAGAAATCCCGCGCATCCACCGCCGTATCAGCGTCATAGGAAACGACCTTTATTCCCATGGATCGTGCCTTGCGCAGGGGGGGCGCCACCGCGTTCAGATCGATTGCCGACACGATGATCGCATCGGGCTTCTGCGCGACGACACTCTGCAGAGACTGGACCTGCTTCTGGACATCGGCTTCAGGGGAGCCGGTGTACACGAAGTCATCACCCAGCTCCTTGGCCGCCTGTTCACCTCCCTGGGCGCACAGCTCGAAGTATGACAGACCCGTGAACTTGGGGTCCTGGAAAAGCCTGTACTTCTTTCCGCCGGCGGCGAATGCGAGGCTGCCCGCAAACAACAGCACCGTAAGAACCACTAGGACTCTCTTCATGAGAAGACCTCCTTGAGTATCAGACATCTCTCCCAAGGTCGACGACCTTGGATTTTCCCTTTTGCCGCTTTCCATAGACCAGCCTGAACCGGGACAGGTTGGAGATGAGGATACTGGCAATGAGAAGAACCCCGATTATCAGCTCCTGGACCTCCCCCGTTATGTTGGCAAGCCCCATCCCATTGCGGAGAGTCCAGAGGAAAAGGATGGAAAGGATGACTCCGACAATCGTCCCGCTGCCTCCATTGATATCCACGCCGCCCAGGACCACGGACGTAATGACCCCGAGGATGACCCCGTTTGCATTGTCCCCGCGGGCGGAACCGTATTGGCCGATGAATATCCAGGCGCCCAGCGCCGCCGTCAGGCCGCCAATGACGTACGCGGCCATCTTGACCCTCACCACGCTGATTCCCGAGTACTGGACCGCGCGCATGTTGTTGCCCACCGCGTAGCATCGCCGCCCGAAAGTCGAAAAGTGCATCAACACGACGAAAACCAGAGCGGCCAGAACGAACACGGCGAGCTGTATGGGGATCTGGGTCTTGCCGATGGTGGCCGTCCCAAGCCACAGGTAGGTGTCATTAAAGCCCGTGTAGCCAACCTCCGACCCGATGATGAAGGCAAACCCGCGATACGCGCCCATGGTCCCCAGGGTGACGGCAAGGGCAGGCAGCCTGACCCAGGCAACGAGAAACCCGTTCAAAGCCCCCAGGATTGCGCCCACGATGAAAATGGAGGGAATCGCGAGAAAGAGGGGAAGGTTCAGCATGGAAAACTTTGCAAGGAGGACCGTGCAAACGGCAAGCGTCGAGGGAAGAGACAGGTCGATCTCCCCGGTCACGATGATTGTCATCAGACCGAAGCCCAGGATGCCGGTGAAGATGAAATTGCCGGCGGCGTACAGCAGCTGGCCGGTGTTCAGGAAATAGGGAGAGAGAAAAGTGGCCCAGACCCCGGCCAGGACGACCATGCCGGCCACGAAGAGCTCCCACCGAAATTTCCGGGCAAAACCGCTCACGCTCTCCTCCGGGTGAAGATGGTCTGGATGCGACGCTCGATCGTGGCGTCAAGCAGGATTGCTCCGACAATGGCGACCCCCTGGATGAACATCCGCCAGAACTCCGGCGCCCTGGCCAGCACCAGGCCGTTATCAATGGTTGAGAGAATGAGCGCGCCCAGCAGCACTCCGACAATGTTGCCCGAGCCGCCCGAGATGCTTACTCCGCCGATGACCACGGCGGCCAGGGCCGTCAACTCCCAGCCGCGGCCCAGGTTCACGGTGATGGTCCCTACGCGCGACACGTAAAGGAACGCGGCCAGCCCGACAAGGGCACCGCAGACAGTGTAGGCAAAGAGGACGACTCGATTGGATCGAAGCCCGTAGAATACCGCGGCGCCAGGGTTCGAGCCCACGGCATAGGCGCGCCGGAAAATGGGCATGTTGGCCAGCATGAAAGCGAGAATGAGAACGACAACGAAGGCCAGGATGATCACGAAGGGGATGTTGAATATCTCGAGGTCAGCGCCCTTGATCATCCAGCGGGGGAGGTTGCCGGAGGGGACCTCGATGCCCCTTCCGATGATGATCGTTATCCCACGGAATATGGCGAGGGTCCCGAGGGTGGCCACGATGGAAGGAATGCCGCCATACGCCACCGACAGGCCGTTGATGATGCCGAGCACGGCCCCCAGCGCCACGCCAACCAGGATGATGGTGACGCCGGAATGCGGGAAAGCCGTTGCATATTTCGCCACGAAATAGCCGGCCAGGCCCAGGATGGATCCCACGGACACGTCCAGGTTTCGTGTGATGACCACGATGGCTTCCGCGCAGGCAACGATGGTAAGCAGGGACGCGTTGAACGCGATCACCTTGAGGTTCTGGAAATTGAAGAAGTTCGGGGACGTAAAAGAGAAGACCACGAACAGGGCCAGGAAGGAGATGAAAACGCTCACAAGGCGCAGGCGGAGAGAGTTCCGGGAGATCCGGTCCGCAAGGCCCTGGGCTATCGATCGCCTGCCGTCAACGGTGCCGTTCATGACACTTCGACTTTCTTTCTTTTTCCCGTGACCGCGGCAAGCATGATTGCCTCCGGCGTCGCGACCGCGCGGGAAAACTCATCCACTATTTCTCCGTGTGCCACCACGAGAGTCCGGTCGCACATCGCTATCACCTCCGGCAGGTCTGACGATATGAGCAGAACGGGAAAACCCGCCGCGGCAAGCTCTGAGATCCGCTTGTGCACCTGGGACTTCGTGCTGATGTCGATTCCATGGGTCGGCTCATCCAGGATGAGCACTCTGGGTTTTGTGGCCAGCCACTTGGCAAGCACCACCTTCTGCCTGTTGCCCCCGGAGAGCCTCCCGACGGGAGTATCCAGGGACTCGGTCTTAATCTCCAGGTCCTCCGCAAAGGGACGTGAGAAGCGAAGCTCTGAGCCGTGCCCAATGAAGCCGCCGCGGCCCAGGCGGCCAAGGACTGAAAGGCAGATGTTGAATGACACTCCAAGGGCCGTGACAAGCCCGTTCTCATCCCGATTCTCGGGAATGTAGGCCACGCCGTTTTGCAGCATTACCCCGGGGGCCCGGGGGACCACCTTCCGTCCGTCAACAAGGACGTCTCCCCGAGCCGGCGGGCGTATGCCGAAGATCGATTCCGCAATCTCCGTTCGTCCGGCCCCCACAAGTCCCATCAGGCCTACGATCTCTCCCTCATGGACGGAGAAGGTGACGTCATTGAAATACCCGGGCAGGGTGAGGTTTCTCACCTCCAGGACGGGTTTCAGGCCGGCTTTGGTGTCCGTGCGCACGAAAAACGATTTCAGCTCGCGCCCGACCATGTGATGGACCAGCGCTTCCTGCGACAGCTCGGAAGTCTTTGCCGAGATGACGTGGTTGCCGTCACGCATGACGGTAATGGCGTCGGTGATCGAAAGCACTTCTTCCAGCCGGTGGGAAATGAAAATGATCGATGTGCCTCTTGCTCTCAGGGAATCGACAACCGCGAAAAGCCGCTCGGCTTCAGAGGGGGTAAGCGCCGCGGTGGGCTCGTCAAGGATGAGAAGCTTCACATCGGCATACATGGCCCGCACGATCTCCACGAACTGAATTTCCGCCACCGACAGCCCGGCGATGAGAGAGCGCGGGTCAATGTCAACGTTCAGCTCGGAAAGAAGGCGGTTCGCCTCGCCATACATCCTTCTCTTATTGACCAGGCCGATGGCGTTCCGGGGATGGATCCCCATGAAGATGTTCTCCGCCACGTCGACATGGGGAAACAGTTTCGGGTCCTGGTAGACCGCCGTGATCCCGTACCGACGGGCCTCGATGGGGGTGCCAAATCGGGCTGGCCGTTCATCAAGAAGGATCTCACCGGAATCCTGCCTCTCCAGGCCGGTGATGATCTTGACGAGCGTGGACTTCCCCGCGCCATTCTCCCCCACCAGGCCGTGAATAGAGCCCGCCTGGACGGAGAAAGACACGTCGTTGATTGCCCGCACGGGGCCGAAGCTCTTGCTGATGCCGCGGATGCTCAGTCGCTCGGTCACCGCGACGCCCCAATGGCCGCAGCGCTCATGATCCTGTCCTGGTTCGCATCAGCCCTGTCGAACCGTGCGACGATTCTTCCGCCGGCCACCACGAGGATCCTGTCGCACAAGGCAAGCATCTCATTGAGATCGGAGGAGATCAGGAGGACGGGAAACCCCGCCGAGGCCAGCTCGGAAATCCGCTGATGGACCTGCGACTTGGTTGCCACGTCGATCCCGCGGGTAGGCTCATCAAGGATGAGGACCCGGGGAACCGTTGCCAGCCATTTCGCCAGCGCCACCTTCTGCCTGTTGCCGCCGGAGAGGTTGGCAACCGCGTTGTCCAGGTTGGCTGGCTTGATTTCGAAATCCTGCGCGTAGCCCTCGGCGAAGGAAGTCTCGGAGGATGATCGGATCAAACCGGTCGACGTGAGCCGCTCCATGGCGGCAAGGCAGATGTTTCTGGTCACGTTCATTTTTGTGACCAGGCCGTTCGAGTCCCGGTCTTCTGGAAAGTAGGCCACGCCCAGGTCCACCATTTCGGTCGGGCTCCTGGGTCTGAGCTCCACCCCGTCGACGACCACCGTGCCATCATGCGCGGGGCGCAGGCCAAAAATGGCCTCCGCAATCTCGGTTCTTCCCGCTCCCACCAGGCCTGCAAGGCCCACGATCTCCCCGCCGTGAATCGAAAAGCTTACATTCTCGAAGCAGCCCGGAAGGCTCAAGCCGCGGACTTCAAACGCCGGCTTCTCCTCCACGGGAGCGGGTGAGCGGGTGAACAGTGATGAAAGCTCCACGCCCGTCATGTGCTGCACGATCTCGGCCTCGGTCAAACGGTTTGCCGACGCGGTGAGCACATGCGCCCCGTCCCGAAGGATCGTGACGGAATCACACACACGCTGCACCTCTGCCAACCGGTGAGAGATGAACACCACGGACACCCCGCGCGCGGCAAGGGATTCAATGACGGAGAAAAAGCGTTCCGCCTCGGAAGGGGTGAGGGAGGCAGTGGGTTCGTCGAGGAGGAGCAGGCGCAGGTTGGCGCACATTGCGCGCACAATCTCGACGAAGTGCACTTCGGCAAGAGAGCGTCCGACGCAGGGAGAGCGCGGATCGATGTCCACTCCAAGCTCGTCGAGCATCCGTGAGGCCTGCGCATACATGCGTTTCCTGTCCACCAGGCCCAGGACTGTGCGGGGATAGATGCCCATGAAGATGTTTTCCGCCACGTCGAGGTGCGGGAAGAGCATGGGGTCCTGGTAGACGGCGGTGACCCCGGCCCGTCGGGCATCGATGGGGGTCTCGAAGGTGCACGACACGCCGTCCAGGATGATCTCCCCCTCATCTGGCTTCTCCATTCCCGTGATGAGCTTTACCAGGGTGGATTTACCTGCGCCATTTTCGCCGACAAGCCCATGCACGACGCCTGGCTTGACCGTGAGGGAGACATCTCTGATCACATCGACCGGCCCGTACCTCTTTGTCACGGACCTGAGAACCAGCCTGTCCTGCACTGGCGGAAACGCTCCTGTTCGTATTCCTGTTCTGTTTCAGCGCACATGCTGCCACAGCTTTGCACCGCGGTGAATGGACGAAGGGAATGATTTTATGCACTTTCCTGCAACGGACGGTTGTCGAGGATGTTTTCCCTTGACGAGCCCGCGGCAAGGCGTTAAGATCTCCGTTGGACGGTAGGTCCCGTGGAGTGATTTGCGGTGTATTGCAACCACGTAAAAAAGTGCTAAAAAGCCAGGCACGTCTTCCGAAAGTTCCTGCGTTTTTCAGCACAATCAGCGCAGAGGAAAAGAACAATGGTAACCCAGAGGAAAGATTTCACCTTCACGTCGGAGAGCGTGGGCGAAGGGCACCCGGACAAAGTCTGTGACCAGATCTCGGACGCGGTGCTGGATGAGGCGCTGCGCCAGGACCCGACGTCGCATGTCGCCTGCGAATCATTCACCACGACCGGGCTCGTGCTGGTAGGCGGGGAAATAACGACCACGGGCTACATCGATCTCCAGCTTGTGGTGCGCGGAGTCCTGAAGTCCATCGGCTACACCGACCCGACCTACGGAATCGACTACGAATCCTGCTCAGTCATATCGACCATCCAGAGGCAGTCACCCGACATCGCGCAGGGAGTGAACGGCACCGGCCTCCATCACGAGATGGGCGCCGGAGACCAGGGCATGATGTTCGGCTATGCGTGCAATGAAATGCCCAACCTCATGCCCGCGCCAATCAGCCTGGCGCACCAGATCATGCTGACGGCCTCCCGGGCCAGGAAAGACGGGACCCTGACGTTCCTGCGGCCCGACGGCAAATGCCAGGTCTCGGTGGAATACAAGGATGGCAAGCCCGCCCGGGTGGCAACCGTGGTGCTTTCTCATCAGCACTCCGAAGAGGTGACGTACAAGGAGCTCAAGGACGCGCTTATCGAGTGCGTCATCAAGAAGGCCATCCCGGCATCTCTCCTTGATGGGAAGACCATCTACCATATCAATCCCACCGGCCGGTTCGTGATCGGCGGTCCGCACGGAGACACAGGGCTAACCGGCCGCAAGATCATTGTGGACACCTACGGCGGCATGGCGCGGCATGGCGGCGGGGCGTTCTCCGGCAAGGATCCCACCAAGGTCGACCGCTCGGCCTCCTACATGGCCCGCTACGTGGCCAAGAACGTCGTGGCCACGGGGTTATGTGAAAAGTGCGAAGTGCAGATCGCCTATGCAATCGGGATCGCCAAGCCCGTCTCCCTCTTCGTGTCCACTTTCGGAACGGGCAAGGTCGCTGATGAAAAGATAGAGAAAGCAGTGTCCGAGGTCTTCGACCTGACGCCGCAGGGGATCATCACCACCCTCGACCTGCTGCGCCCCATTTATCGGGAGACGGCCAGCTACGGCCATTTTGGCCGTGACGGCTTCTCCTGGGAGAAGACGGACAAGGTGGAGGCCATCAGGGCCAAGCTGGGGTAGGATGGATGACGGCGGCCTGATCCGGGAAGCACAGTGGTTCAAGCGGCGGGAGGACGGAAAGGTAGTCTGCTCGCTGTGCCCCCACGGCTGCATTATCGCCGAAGGCAACCACGGCATCTGTAAAGTCAGGCTCAACCGTCAAGGAGCGCTGACTCTCCCGTTCTATGGAAGGCTTTCGGCGCTTGCGGTGGACCCCATTGAGAAGAAGCCTCTCTTCCATTATTTTCCGGGCGCCAGCATCCTTTCAGCAGGCTTTGTCGGCTGCTCCTTCCGCTGCAAGTTCTGCCAGAACTGGCATATCTCCCAGTCCACGGATGTTGATACATGGTCCGTGAGCCCGTCCGAGCTGGTGCTCAAGGCCAAAAGCGCGGGTTCTTTCGGGATTGCCTATACCTACTCCGAGCCTTTGATTCATGCAGAGTATTTGCTCGACGCTGCCTGGGAGGCCAGGGAGGCAGGGCTCAAAAACGTCCTTGTCTCAAATGGATACATCAACCCTGAGCCTGCCGAAGAAGTGCTTGCGCTGATGGACGCGGCAAACGTCGACCTCAAGTCATTCGATTCGGATTTCTACCGCAGTGAGACGGGCGGCAAACTGGACGAGGTAAAGAGGTTCCTGGGCCAGGCTGCCGGACGTATCCACCTCGAAGTGACCACGCTCATCATCCCGACAAAGAACGACGACCCGACGCACCTGGAACAGCTTGCAGGGTTTGTTGCCTCCCTCAGCCAGGATATTCCCCTGCACCTCTCCTGCTACTATCCCCAGTACAAGTACACCATCCCCCCTACCCCGCCTGCACTGGTGAAGAAGCTGGCGGAGGCCGCGCGGAAGCATCTGCGCTACGTGTATGTGGGAAACGTCGGGAGCGAAGAGTCAAACACCACATGCCCCAGCTGCGGGGGCCTTCTTGTGCGGCGGGCGGGATATTCGGTGCATGTCGAAGGTTTGCGCGTCGGCAGCCACGGCGACTGCTCCTGCAGGAAGTGCGGCACAGGGGTTCCGATTGTCATGGAGGAAACCGCGCGTGGCGCTTAGCACGACGCGCTCCGACCCTTGACATTCGGCAGGTTTTTTGCTTCCTTGTTGGAACATTCCCCTGTAGCTCAGTCGGTAGAGCGGGTGGCTGTTAACCACTAGGTCGCTGGTTCGAGTCCGGCCGGGGGAGCGTTAAGTCCTTTTAAGAGAAGGACTTGGAGGCCCTCGGTGAAACCGAGGGCCTTTTCGTTATTGGCCATTGGTATCAAATTGGTATCAGGGGGTTAAAGTTGAGAAGAAAGTATCCCGAGCCTTGGAAACGCCCAGGCAGTCCT
>CAVQAA010000018.1:0-8698 GCA_963710335.1 uncultured Spirochaetota bacterium | reverse complement strand
ACGTGACGTCCCGGCGCCCTCCTCCCCTGCCCCATGATAAACCGTTGGGGATCGGCTGCATACCGTAAAAGAGACCGCCCGAAGGCGGTCCCTTTTTCAGATCCGCCCGCGCTGCGGGCGCGGGCGATTGTGTGGAAATCCGACTAGATCAGTACAGGACGTTCTTTGCTGCCGTGGTGTCGATGTTGTCCTTGGTCACGATGAGGAACCCCGTATCGACCTTGGCTGGAACCTTCTTATGCTGGACCCCCGCTTCATACGCCGTCTTGACTCCCTGGAAGCCCATGTTGTAGGCGCTCTGCACGGCAATTGCCTGCAGCGTGCCGTCCTTGACGAAGCCCTGCTCTGCGGCGTTGCCGTCGAATCCGATGGCTACGATCTTGCCGGCAATCCCCGCCTGCGCAATGGCGCGTGCCATTCCCACGGCCGTCGGCTCATTGGCGCCGAAGATCCCCACGAGGTCAGGGTTTGCGGAAAGCACGTTCGTGGTCTGGTTGAGCGCCGTGGGCATGTCCGCGTTGGAATACTGAGTCGTGACGATCTGGAGGTGGGAGTTCTTCGCGATGTAGTCCTTGAAGCCGCCAACGCGTCCGATTTCGGATCCGACGCCCGCGACGTAGGACATGACCGCGATCTTCCCGCTGTCGCTGCCGGTTGCTGCCTTGACCCGCTCAATCAGCTCTTTGGCGCACGCTCTTCCCGCCGCGTCGTTGTCGGTGGCCAGGAAGGACACGTAGTTGGACGTGGGGCCGGTCAGGAGCGAGTCGATAATGACGACCGGGATCCCGGCCTCCTTCGCTTTCTTCACTGCCGGCACGAGGGCGGTGACGTCCGACGGCGCCAGGACGATTGCCTTGACCCCGCGGTCGATGGCGCTTTCGACGATGTTGATCTCTTCAGTGATATTGCTCTCGGATTGCGCTCCGAGGAACGTGACAGAGAGCTTCGGTGACTTGGCCTTGAGCTCTTTCATGGCATCAAAGGCACCCGTCTGGACGTTCTGCCAGAAGCTGGAGTTGCCTGTTTTTACAATGACCGCGATCTCCTGGGCGGATACCGCCCCGGCGATAAAGGCCAACGCCACGAGAACGAAAAGCAGCTTTCTCATAAAAGCCTCCTTAGCCGATTTCACGGTCCATACGGACCGCGTTTACAAGTTTGCGCGCCGCTATCTGCGACTTCTGATCTGATCGAAGGCCACGGCAAAAATGACCACCAGGCCAATCACGATCTGTTGCATGAAGTAATTCGCCCCCTGCATCGTGAGTCCCACCGTGAGGATGCCGATGATGAAGGATCCGATCACGGCGCCTCCCACTGTACCCACGCCCCCCATGAGGCTCGTGCCGCCGATCACGGAGGCGGCGATCGCGTTCAGCTCATAGCCGATTGCGCTGTTGGGCTGGGACGTGACCATTCGAGAGGCGAGGATGATCCCGACCAGGCCCGCCAGAAGAGCGCTGAAGACGTAGTTGATGATTTTGATCCGGTTCACTTTGATCCCGGAAAGCCGCGCGGCCTCTTCATTCGAGCCCACGGCAAACGTGTATCTGCCGATCCGCGTTTTCTTGAGGATGAAGTGAAAGAGGAAGGCTACCCCGATCATGATGATCACGGGGTAGGATATGCCCGGGAACTGGGGCCCGGCTCTGAACAGGGTATCGTTTCCCAATCCGCCAAAGGCATCAGGAGCCGGCTTCGCATTGGCGTTCGTTATGGTGAGGGCGACCCCGCGAACAACCATCATCATGCCCAGCGTCGCGATGAACGGCGGCAACTTCAGTCTGGTGATGAGCAGACCGTTGGCTGCACCGCAGGCGACTCCCGTGAGCAGCCCGATGAACATGCTGATCCAGATGGGGACTCCGGCAATCGCGGCCATGACCGCCACGGTGCCCGTGAGCGCAATGACCGATCCGATGGACAGATCGATGCCTGCCGTGATGATTGTGAAAGTGACGCCGATGCCCATGATGGTCGTGGTACTGGTCTGGAGGGCGAGGCTGAGGATGCTGCGCATGGTGAAGAAGTTTTTCGCCGTGATGGAGAAGACAGTAAACAGGATGACAACGGCGCCGAAGGTGAGAAACCTGTCCAGGGCAAGCCGGGAACGGCTGGACCCTGCGGCGCTCTCCGGCCCATGTTCCAGGGTCCCTTGGGTCCGTGCATTACTCATGATTGGATTCTCGCTTTCTCTCCGAGGCCTGCCGCGAAGTTCAGGATCTCTTCCTGCGTCGTATCCTTCGTGACGAGGGTGGCCTCCAGCGTGCCTTCGTGCAGCACGAGCACCCGGTCCGTCATTCCCATGATCTCGGGAAGCTCCGAGGAGATCATGATTACCCCCACGCCTTCGCGGGCCAGGCGCTCGATAAGCTCGTAGATGGCGAATTTGGTGCCCACGTCGATCCCGCGCGTGGGCTCATCGAAGATCAGGATCTTCGAGTCACAGAACAGCCACTTTGCCACGACAACCTTCTGCTGGTTGCCTCCTGAGAGGTTGTTGACGACCTGGGTAAGGCTCGGCGTGCGGATGGAGAGCTCATCCACGTACTGCTGGCAGGCCTTCATCTCTTTGGACCGGGAAATTACGCCCAAGCGGCGCGAAACGGCGTTCACGTTCGCCATGGTGACGTTCTCAGCCAGCTGCATCTTCACCGCAAGACCTTCCTGCTTGCGGTTCTCCGAAAGGTAGGCGATCCCGGCCCTGATGGATTCCGACGGGGAGCGCAGGGAGACTTTCCTGCCGTTCATGACGATTTCCCCTGCATCCACGGGATCCGCGCCGAATATTGCGCGCGCGAGCTCGGACCTTCCCGCGCCCATTAAGCCCGCAAAACCGAGGATCTCGCCACGGAACAGATCGAAGGAGATGTCGTGGAGAACCCCCGTCCGCCTGATGCCGCGGACCTCCAGGATCTTCTCCGTTGTGGGAACGTTGTGCCGGGCGGGAAATATGTTTTCGAGCTTCCGCCCCACCATGCGGCTCACAATCTCGTCCAGGGATATCGCGGTGTAGTCATCAGTGCTGACATAGCGGCCGTCTCGGAAGATCGAGATCCTGTCCACGATGTGCTTAAGCTCCTCCAGGCGATGCGAAATATAGATGATGGCTACCCCGCGGTCGCGCAGCATATGGATGACGGCGAACAGCTCGTCGATCTCCGACTCGCTGAGCGCGCTCGTCGGCTCATCCATGATGAGCACCTCGGAGTCGAAGGACAGGGACTTGGCGATCTCAACCATCTGCTGCTTGGAGATGGGAAGCCTGTTGAGCGTAATGGTGGGATCAAGGTGGAGGTTGAGCCGGCCCAGGATGGCAACGGCGTCCCTGTTCATTTTTCTCTCATCCATGGTCCCGAGCCGGGTCAGTGGCTCCCTGCCGATGAAGATGTTGGCTGCCACCGAGAGGTGGGGAATCAGGTTCAGCTCCTGGTAGATGATCCCGATGCCGGCGTCCCGCGCCTGCGTGGAATCGTGGAACCTGACCTCGCGCCCCTTGTAGCGGATGACGCCCTCATCGGCTTGATAGACCCCTGAAAGAATCTTCATGAGAGTCGACTTGCCAGCGCCGTTTTCCCCTACCAGGGCGTGGACTTCCCCCTTGCGCAGGTCGAAGGAGACCTGGTCCAGCGCCTTCACCCCAGGGAAGCTCTTGGATACCCCCTGGACTTCGAGAATGAGCTCTGATGTAGAATGGGACATGTCTTTTTATGAAGGCACGCCGTACTCCGGAGCGCAATCGAGAATGCGTCACAAAGTGTTGAATATCCGGCACTGTGGACCGATGACAAGGGCTCAGAGAGCGGAAACTCTGCGGCCGGCCACTGAACGTCGCGCCAAGAACAGGCCATTCGCTGAAAATAATCGAACCGCTTCAAATTAATAGGGTAGTCTCACAGAAGGAGGCACTCTACCCCTTCGCAGCCGTGCGGAGGGCGACGATGTTCTCCAGGGGCACCGTTCCCTGGATGTGCACGTTGTTGAACACAAAGCTGCCGCCGCTGCCGAGCAAGGCCCTGTTACGAAGGGCTTCTTCCCGCACCCCCTCGGGCCGGCCGAAAGCCAGCGTGTGCTGACCGCGAGCATCTGGAACGGATAATAGACGCGGATAGCCCCGCCGCTGATTCCCAGCGCTTTCTTTAGACGCGCGTACGCCCCGGCCTGGATTCCCGTCACGAGCGTGCTTCCCAGGTCAAAGGGGGGCGGTCAGGCTCTTCGTGGCGGATCGCTTTTCGCATTCGTTCTCGGGATATCATGTCCGCCTCCGCAGGATGGGCGGCTCAACGGGCCGCGGTTTCGGCCGCGGTGCCGCTTGCTTCGCCCGGCCCCCACGAGTCCTGCGAAGCACTGGATCTCTCCCTTTCGGCGGATCAAATGAAACGCCCTGGAACCCTTCCCCCGAGAGCCCCGTTGGTCTCTAGGTATCGCCGGCGATACTCGCAGGGGAACACTGTATTTTTCAGGTGGATTTGGGATTTGATGGTTTGATAGATATGTTTTAGAAAAGTCAAGAGTCAAGTGTTCGTCTTCGATATCAATTGTCTCCTGTCCAGGGTAGATCCCCGAGGTAGCGGACGGCCAGGGTCAACTGGGGGTTGCCGAGATTCTCCACCCCGAAGAACGCCTTGGCAAGACATCCACGGTATTGCCCTCTAACCGCCCACCCGTATGCCATCTTCCCCAATCCTGTTGTCGCTGAAGCGGTGCTCGATCACGTGGTCTCCTCGGCGATCAAACAACGGGCAACGCCCCCATCCCAAGGAAGTATTGGCAACCGACGCGCGCCTCATCCAAGAGCCCCGCAAGGCCCAAAGGTGACGGTCCTACGTCCGTGGACTGCCGTGCCGGAAAAACTTCGCACGTGGCGGGCCACCACTGCATTTTCTGAGGGCTTGCCGTATCCCAATACCCCCCGGAAAACGTCACCGCCCTCGCAGAGTTCGCCGAGGACCGAACGCGTGGCCCTCCCCCCGGGCCTTCAACCTGCATCAGGTCCCTCAGGCACGGGCGCGGAATTCGGTTCCCTGGGGGCGCGAAGTACTTACCTCTCCAGAGAGTTGTCCCTCACGGATTTTTGCGAACGACGCTGAGTAGTGACCACCTCTCGCTAGCTTGCGTGTAATGTATTCTCCGTCGTTCTTCCAGAAGTCTTCTGCGAAAGTTCCAAACAAAACTTTTCGCTTGCCGGGCGTAATGATCTTTCCTTCTCGAAGTTTGGAAGCCGCCCAGTTCACGGCCGCCGCGCGCGAGGTCTGCCCAGTTTCCTTTTTGTAGGCCTTTTAAATATCGCGAAGGGCCGTTGCGAACGTTCCATCAAACACCTCCGTCTCGCTGTGAGTCAGGGTCACACTCACGGTCACAGTGGATGTTTTTTTGGAAGGTCCGTTTTCGATCCCTTCTTAATTTCTTGCTCAGTAAACCTTTAAATGGGCGGCACAAGAGTTGAACTTGTGACCCCCAGCGTGTCGAACTGCCCAACGGGGGTTCACGCCCTTGCCTCTAATGGGAGAGGCTTGCATCGACCTGCATTAACTCTACCCGCAATCAAGAGTTAGGTCAATAACTTTCGCAATAGCTTGTAGGTGCTTGCAGGGATTTCTTGAACAAGAATGTCACAGAAAGTGTCACAGTAAGATACCAGCGTCGAAGGCTCGTCCAGCTTACCATCCATGGCGAGGCGCGTCCAGCTTCTTCGATTGATTTCTTTGGGCTGACTCACGGCCGAGCCATAACATCCGGCAGTGCGTACCGATTTTGGTGGTGGTATGGGAAAAGCACCTTTCCACCTAAGCTCGTTTCATCAACCTGCGGGACAATGCCTTGAAATCCACATCGAATGTGACGGCCATCGAATGGGGGTCATATCTTGACATGGTTGCGCGAACACGACGCCGGGTAAGAGCCAGGCTATCTCTATCTTGCGAATGGCAGCAGGACCCTGAAGGTCGAACCCGTCCCTTTCGTGCTCTGCACCTCGATCCTGCCCCCGTACTCGGAGACAGTTGTGCTGCTTATGGCAAGACTCAGACCCACTCCCTTTAGCTTCGCTTGGGGAGAGCCGGACGGCGCCCATTCTCCCTTCGCAGAGAAAAACGGAGTGAAGATCCTGGGCAGGTCCTCCTCCGAAATGCCGCAGCCAGAATCCTCGACCTCGAAATACGCGAAATCCTTCGTGCTGCCCGTTCTGACGTTCACCACACGCACGGGTCGGTCCAGGAGCGAGTCCAGCGCGTTGCCGACGATGCTTGAGAGCACGAATTTCAATCGCGGCTCGTCACCCTGGACAGGAGGCGTATTGGCAAGGTCAAGCACTATCCGGACCTCCACTTCCTCGATCCTCTTCTTATGCAGTGAAAGCATGGTTTGCGCTAGGACATCGAGCCGAACGGCGTTTGAAAGCATTCCGACCGGTTCAGTCAGTTCAAGAAGGCGACTGGTAATATCTACTGCCTTCTGAACGCCTGCCGAAGCTGCCTCCACATACGGAATAAGCCGAGCTGGCAGTTCTCCTGCAGATCGCATAAGCGCGAGATAACCGGTAACGACCATGTTGATATTGTTAAACTGGTGAGCAATTCCGCCGGCAAGCGTTGCAAGGCTCGCGAGCCGATGGGCTCGGTTGACCTCCGCCTGGAGAGCCTTCTGTTCCGTGATGTCCCCTCCCACAGCTGTCGTGCCCACGATCTTACCCTCCTCGTCGCGGATTGGAGAAAGCGAGAGAGAAATGTTGACTTTTGACCCGTCCTTGCGCTGCCGGATCGTCTCAAAGCGCGAGACCTGCTCCCCGCGCATGAGCCTCTGGCCCAAGGTCAGCGTCTCGTCTTCAAGCCCAGACGGCACAAGTATTGAAATTGGCGATCCAATTATCTCCTCGGCAGAGTATCCATACAAACGTTCGGCTCCCCTGTTCCAAGCAATCACCTTTAGACCGACGTCCAGGCCTACAATGGCATCGCCCGAGGAATCCACGAGCTTTGCAAGCAACAGGTTTTTCGCTTCCAGCTGTTTTCGATCTGTAATATCATGCGAAATTCCGAAAGTTCCCACGATGTTGCCATCCGGGTCGCGAAGCGGCATTTTCGTTGTGACAACCCAGGTATCAGGTCGGTCAGTGTAAGTCTCCCGCTCTTCAATGTCCACGATTGGTGTCCCAGACTTCATTACTTGCTGCTCGTCTCCGAACGCCTTCTGCGCATGGTGGATGCTGAAAAAGTCGGCGTCAGTTTTTGCCACTGCCTCGTAGGGATCCTTCAATCCGAATAGACGGGCGTGCGAACGGCTGATACGGATGAACCGGCTCGCTCGGTCCTTGAAGTAGATATAGTCCGGAAGGTTCTCCATCAGCATCGTGAACAGCGATCTCTCCCAAGCAAGGTCCTGCTCCACTCGGCGACGATCAGTGATATCAAGGCCGAACGAGAGGATCCCCGTTACACGGCCCCTCTCTTGGATCTGGTTGCTATTCCACGAGATGTACCGCTCTTCTCCCGCCTTCGTGATGATAGGGTTTTCGAAGGCGCCAACATCCCCTTGTTTCGCGAGCCTCTCGATTTTTTGCCATACCTCCGGATATCGTTTTTTCGGAACGACCGTCTCAAACCAGCTGAGCCCCGTGATCTCGGATCGTGTATATCCAGTGATCTCTTCTGCTGCTTTGTTGAAAATCGTCACCCGCCCTTCGAGATCCAGTCCCAGGACCATCACACTTGCCGTGTTGATCAAGTTCTCGGCAAACTCCTTCGTTCGTCGTAGTTCTGCCTCCGCCTTCTTTTGCTCTGTGACGTCGCGGCTGATCCCCACAAGGCCAATGATCGCGCCGTCCGTGTCCCGAAGCGGGAACTTTGATGCTTCAAAATAGCGTCCGCCCGAGGTTTCCTCCGTGGCCTGAACCGTGTTTCCCGAAAGGGCTGTCAGGTCGTTCGATTCCCATCCAATGATCCCCTTCTCGGGATTTCCCTTGACAAGCTCAACGCTCCAACCACTCTCGACGTCTGTCTTTCCGTAGGTTTCCTTCGGCTCCCTGCCGATTGGGCGGGTGGTGACGCTGTTGCACAGAACCATGCGCAAGGAGGCATCCTTGACGTAAATCATGTCCGGAGAAGATTCGATGATGCTTTGCAGAATGATTGCGCTCCGGCGTTCCCGTTCCTCCGACTCCTTGCGCGCAGTAATGTCGATGAGGCTGACAAGCATGCTGGGATAGGCAGCGTCAGCTGGTGGGATATGCGTTCTCACTATCAGGAATAGTTTTCTCCCGCTCCGGGTTATTGCACTGGATTCAGATTCGATGTCGCCTTTCCCTTCATCGATGGCAAGAATCGTTTCGGCCGGTGCTATCCGTGAAACCGAGTCCAGCACGATATTGAGGGGGCCAAGTAGATGTTCCTTGGTGTCCGCCTCGAAAAGCAGAAGACAAGCCTGGTTGACGTTAGTCACCACGATGAGCTGGATTGCTTCCTGGATGAACTCAGGGTGGGCAGCTAAGTGGGCACGGAGGTTGATTCCTGCGGCATTCAACTCACTGAGCTTTTGTCTCAGTTTTGAGATATCCTCCTCCCAGAGTGGTACCGCGGAATACTCGAAGATGGTCCGATATTTTTCGTTTTTCGCCCGGGACTCCTCGTCCGAGAATGTCTTCACACTGATTCTCCTCTCTTTCACCGGTGGAAAGATGCAGAAGCTGTCTTTCTCGAGCAAT
>CAVQAA010000017.1:0-281817 GCA_963710335.1 uncultured Spirochaetota bacterium | reverse complement strand
GGACTCACCATGCAGGGAGCCAACTACTTCATGCAGCAGATCATCATCGGTCTCGTCGTCATCTTCGCCGTGTATTTCGACCAGTTCCGGAGGAAGTAGAGAGGAGGAGCCTGGTCCCGCGCAAGGGACTCTTGACCATGGAAAAACGCGGCCCGTATGGACCGCGCAGATATCGAAGGAGGGTTGTATGAGGAAATTGCTCTTCGTTCTCGTGGCGCTTGCCTTCGTCGCCGGGCTCGTCTCCGCCCAGGAGATCGCGGTCATCGTCAAGACGGGCAGCACCAGCTTCTGGCAGAACGTCCAGACGGGGTGCTTCGCCGCCCAGAAGGAGCTAAAGGCGAAGAGCCCGAAGCTCTCGGTCACGTTCCTTGGTCCCCAGTCAGAGAGCAACGTCGCGGAGGAGATCAATATCGTCGAAAGCGCGATCGACCGCGGGGTCAAAGGTATTCGTCCTGGCTCCATCCGACGTCACCGCTCTTGTGCCGGCGGTCAAGAAGGCGAAGGACGCCGGCATCCCCGTGGTTATCATCGACTCGCTGCTGAGCGGTGACCCCTCCAACTACGTGTCCTTCCTGGCCACGGACAACGACGCGGCAGGGAGCGCTTGCGCGAAGGAGCTGATCGACCGGGTGAAGGCTGCCACGGGCAGTGACTCCGGGAATATCGCCGTCATGTCCTACGTGGCGGGAGTCGGATCCGAGATCGGACGCGTTGGAGGCTTCAAGGACTACATTGCGAAGAACTCCCACCTTCAGATCGTCACGACCCAGTATTCCAACGCGGACATGCCCACCGCCCTCAACCAGACCACGAACGTTCTCTCCTCGAACCCGGACCTCGTGGGAATCTTCGGGGCCAACGAGCCGACAGCCATCGGAATGGGACGCGCCATCGCACAGGCGGGGCTGGCAGGCAAGATCGTGGCTATTGGCTTCGATGGAAACGCGGCGCTGCAGAACTTCATCAAGGACGGCACGCTGCAGGCCATCGCCGTCCAGAGCTCGCTCAACATGGGCTACCTCGGAGTCGAAGACAGTCTATGACGCGGCAATCGAGCAAAAGAAGGTCCCAGCCAAGATCGACACGGGATTCATCATCGTGACCAAGGACAACATCGACACCCCTGCAGCAAAGAACGTCCTGTACTGATCTGTTCTGTTCTCATCGCCGCCCGTGCGGAAGAGCACGGGCGGCAGTTTTTCCTGGTAGGCACGCCGGTCCAGATCGATCTATTATTGCACCGGGAGGAGGGCGCCTGGGCGCGGCTCACGATGTACAAGTTCCTCATGGTGGACGACGAGGAAATCGTTCGCCGCGGTTTCCGCCGAAAGATCGACTGGAAGAGCCTGGATTTCGAGTTTCTGGAGCCGTGTGAAAACGGCGAACAGGCCATCGAGGCCATCGAGACCCTCCACCCTGATGTCGTCATGACGGACATCTACATGCCTCGCGTGGACGGCCTTGCCGTTGCTGCCTACGCGGCGGAGCACTACCCGGATATCGTCATCGTCATTCTTTCCGGATACGACGAGTTCGAATATGCCCAGAAAGCGATAAAGAGCAGCGTGTTCGAATACGTGCTCAAACCCGTTACCTCGCGGGACCTCGCAAGCCTTCTGCGGAGAGTCAAGGCGAGATTGGAGGATGACCGACGCATCCGCATGGAGGCCGGCGCCCTCAGGGAGCGGGCCCAGGCGGCTTCCGGCTTGCTCAAGACGCGAAGTCTGCTGAGCCTGGTCTCAGGCGTTACAGCCTTTTCCGCCGACGCATTCCAGGGCATCTTCGGGTTCTCACCGGCGGGTCTTGCCTGCGCGGCCGTGATGGCTGAAACGGACGCGGCTGCCTGCGGCGAACACGATGCTGATGCAGGCCTTCCGGAGATCGTGGCGGCTGCGGCGGGATCCGTTCACCGCGTTCTTTCATTTTCCCCGGGAGAGGGCCGCGGGGCGCTGCTTGTTTTTGAGCAGGACCCGGCCTCCTGCGACAGGCTGGCAGCAACGCTGGCGGCGAGGATAGCGGCAGCGGGTTCTGCTTCCCTGACCGTGGGGATCGGGAGGCCCTGCGGAAGTTGGGCGGAGGCCTCCAGAACATACGCCGAGGCCGCGGCGGCTTTGGACTATCGGCTCGTTGCCGGGCCCGGCAGGGTTTTCCGCTACATGCAGGAGAGCGAGGATGACCCTGTAATCATCGCGGAGCTTAAATCGCGGAGCGAACGGCTGTGCCGCGCCACCGTGTCAGGGGAGGCCGAGGAGACTGAAGTAAGGACAACGGCATTTCTGGCAATTCTGAAAGAGACGAAGCTTTCCCCCCAGCGGATCCGTCACGAGATCGGAGCCCTGTTCGAGGCTGTGCTGGATGCCCTGCGTGAGCTGGGCGTCTCCGCGGCCGCTATCTCGCATGACCTGAACCTGGACTACGATCTGGCCGTGCAGCGCCTGCGGACCTCGGAGGAGGTGAGGGCGCATTTGCTGAGACTCGCGGGTTACGCCGGGTCTGTGCTGGAGAGCCGCAACCTGCCCCTCCCGCAGTGGAAGGTCCGCGATTTCAAAGAATATGTGGCGCGTCATTATGGGGAGCAGAACCTCTCGGTCCAGAAAGTGGCCGCGAGCCTCTCAATCAGCGCAAGCTACCTGTCCAAGCTCGTCAAACGCTACCTGGACCGCAGCGTCGTGGACTATCTCATTGACTACCGCATGGAGCGGGCCAAGGAGCTTCTGGCGACGTCGGACCTCATGACCTACGAGATCGCGGAAGCGACGGGCTATCCCGATGCCCGTTACTTCAGCTCGACGTTCAAGAGGCATATCGGGGTGACGCCCACTGAGTACCGAGGCGAGCTGCGGACGAAGACCGCGCGCTCATGAAGATCAGGCGCATCCAGGACACGCTGATCCGGGCATTTGCAGCGCTGATCGTCTTTGCACTGCTTGCGCTCGGATCCCTCGCGTACTACTACCTGCACAAGATCCTCATCCAGAATGCAGAAGAGACGACAATGCAGCTGGTCATCCAGCTGAACAGGGTCATTGAGAACTACATCAGCTACATGGATGACATCGCACTCATGGCGGTCAATAACGAGGATGTACGGGAGTTCATCGGAAACCGGGGCGCGGATTCTCCTGCGCTTCGGGCCAAGATCGAAAAGTCATTCGAGGCCATCAGGACCGTCCGCCGTGACATCGACTCAGCTTTTGTAATCACCCGCGACGGGCGCGCCATTGCGGCAACCGAGGGAGGCGGGCTCAACCCCACGGTGGACCTCAGGCAACGGTTTTCCGAGCTTGAAGCGGGGGTTGTACCGGGCAAGCCTTCGGTGTCTTCCGCCCACGTCGAGAACCTTGTCGACTCCCGCTATCCGTGGGTCATTTCTCTTGTGCGAAGCCTGCCGGGCGAACCGGGCGGTGAAAGCATGGGCCTTATCCAGGTAGACCTGAACTATGGGATCATCGCCCGCCTGTGCAGGAACATCCAGCTCGGCAAATCCGGCTACGTGTTCATCCTCAACCGTACTGGGGATATCGTGTATCATCCCCGGCAGCAGCTGATCTATGGAAACCTGAAATCGGAGCGGATCCCTGAGATCCTTTCCCTCAACGGCGGCAACCTGAGCGCCGTGGTGGATGGCAGGGCAATCCTCTACACCGTGGCCAGCTCCCGGGAAACCGGGTGGGAGGTCGTGGCCGTCTCTTTTCTCGACGAGCTCTTCGGCGCCAGCCGTGAAGCGGAGTACTACTTCATCATGCTGTCGCTCCTGGTCTTTATGGGCGCCATCGGGGTGGCGTTTCTCATTTCCTCCAACATCTCCAAGCCCATCGAATCGCTCCGGCGGTCGATGCAGGCGGTGGAAAGCGGGAACTTCGACATCGACATCACCGTCAAGGCGCGCAACGAGATGTACCAGCTTGCCAGAGACTGCGACATCGCGGTGAAAAAGGTCCGGGATCTCATCGAGCAGAACAGGCGCGAGCAGGAACTGAAACGCAAGCTCGAGCTACGGTCCCTTCAGGCGCAGATCAATCCCCATTTCCTCTACAATACGCTCGACTCGATCATCTGGATGATCGAGCTGGGAGAGAACGATCGGGCCATCGACATGACCTCCTCTCTGGCAAAGTTCTTTCGGATCGGGATCAGCCGGGGAAGCGAGACGATCAGCTTCAGGACGGAGATCGAGTACCTGCAGACATACCTGGAGATCCAGAAGCAGCGGTACAAGGACAAGCTTTCCTACGAGATCACCATCGCTCCGGAGCTGGCCAGTCATCAGATACTCAAGCTCCTCATCCAGCCGCTCGTGGAAAATGCGATCTATCACGGAATCAAGAACATGGAGGGTCCGGGGCTCATCCGGATTTCGGGTGCCCTGGATGACGACGTAATCGTGATCCGCGTCAGCGATAACGGCGTGGGAATGGAGCGCGAGCAGCTGGAAGCCCTGCGGGACGGGCTGATTGAGCCCAACCACGCCAACGGAGTGGGGGTTAGAAACGTCCAGGAACGAATCCACGTATACTTCGGACTCGAGTACGGCGTGAGCTTCGAAAGCGCTCCCGGCGCTGGGACTGTGGCCACCATACGGATTCCTGTGATTGCGGGAGAGGTGACGTGAGAAGCCGTTCCGTTCTCTTCCTCCTTGGCGCAGCAATTCTTGCCGCGGCCGGCCTCACGCTCCTGTATCGCGGCACCAGGCTGCTCAGCATGGGGCCTGAGACCCCTCGCAAGGTGATCGTCATCTTCAAGACCGTCAACTACGGGATCTTCCCGTTCTGGAGCAACGTCCGCGATGGGGTCGTATCCGCCGGAAAAGACTTTGCCGTGGACGTCTCGATCCGGGGACCGATCCTGGAAAGCGACATCCAGGGTCAGATCGTTATCATTCGGCAGGCACTCAGCGAGAAACCGGATGCCATCGTCCTGGCCGCTGCAGACTACAACCTGCTCGTTCCGCAGGCCAGGGAGATCAAGCAAAGAGGGATCCCCCTTGTCTGCATCGACTCCTTCATCAATTCGGATGATGCTGACGTGCGGATCGGAACGGACAGCTACGAGGGCGGCCAGAAATGCGCATCGGCGCTCATGCGCTACGTGCATACCGGGGCTATGGTTGCGGTCATGAGCTACGTCAAGGGAAGCTCGACAGCCATAGATCGGGAAACGGGCGCCAGGGACTACCTTGCAGGAAAGATGAGGCTTCTCGACACGCTGTACAGCAACGCCGATGCAGCACTTGCATATGTGCAGGCCGCGAAGCTGATTGCCCATACGCCCCTGTTGCGCGGGATCGTCGCGTTGAACGACCCGACCGCCCTGGGGGCCGCGAGGGCTTTGAGCGAATCAGGAAAGCAGGGAACCATCGCCTTGATCGGATTCGACAATTCCTTCCCCGTTCTCAAGTACGTGGAGCGGGGCGTCGTCAGGGACACTGTCGTGCAGAAGCCGTTCAACATAGGCTACCTCGGGATAAAGGCGGCGCGCGATCTCATCCGTGGGAAAAGGCTGCCGCGATTCATAAACACGGGCTCCGTCGACATCTCCCGCGACAACATGTTCCAACCGGAGAACCAGAAGCTGCTTTTCCCGGTGGCGGAAGGGCCGTAGCGGCAGAAAGGGCGCCGCCCTAGCCTCGGTACGACCTTCGGTAGGCCCCCGGGGTGACTCCCTGGGCGCCGCGGAATGCGGCATAAAAGCGTTGCGCATTTGCAAACCCCGTTTCCCCGGCAATTGCCGCAACGGTGAGAGTGGTGTCGCGCAGAAGCCTTCGGGCGGCATCGATCCTGTGCCGGATGATCTCCTGGTGGATGCTTCTGCCCAGCGCTTTTCTGAAGCGCTTTTCGAGGCTCCGGCGGGAACTGGGGACGGACGAGACGACCGATCCGACGGTGAGCAGCTCGGCAGCCCTGGCTCCGTGTATCAAGGCGCATCGCCGCATCTACCAGGCTGTCGCCTGTGGTGAGCGTCCGGGTTGATGCCCGCTCAACCACCTCGCGGGGAGGAACGAGGATGGGTGCCGGACGCCCCGACCGACCTTCCATGAACCCGGACAGGGCCTCCGCTGCCTCCCAGCCGATTCGCTCCAAGTCGAGGGAGATGCTGGAAAGGGGTGGAACGGACAGCTCGCAAAGAATGTCCTCGTTGTCCACTCCGAGGATGGCAACATCTTCGGGCACCGCCAGGCCAAGGCGCCTGCTGGCAGCCCCCGCTCTCAGTCCTGTGGTGTCGTTGCACGCAAACAAGGCCACCGGCTTGGGAAGCCCTCGGAGCCACTCGTCGAAGCGTCGAGACTCGTGAAGGCCTTCCCACCACGCAAGGGGCTGCTCGAACACCGACACCCGCGACGGAGCAACCGCGGTTCTGAATGCATCCCGCCTGGCCTGGGACCAGCCCACGCGCGGGACGCCGCAGAAGGCGAATGTGCTGATGCCGAGTGACTTCAGATGGCGCGCGGCCAGGGCGCCCGTTGCGGCATCATCGTTGCAGACCTGCCGGAACCCCGGTCTTCCCCACGCGCCCGCCACGTCGACAACTGGTATGCTGCGCGCCGCGAGCTGGTCCGCATGCCTGCGGGATTCTATGCGCGCCACAAGGCCGTCCCCGTCCCAGCGTTCCAGCGAGCCAAGGGATTGAAACATCCACCCGTAGCCGTACAGGTCCCAGTCCGGCCTGCCGCGGGCAAAGCGCACGACCCCGCGGGCCACGCCGTGCTCGAAGTGGTCAATGAGCCCCATGAACAGCCCGACGCGGCGTCTTCGGCGTCCTCGCACGCCTCCTCCTTCGCAAAACGTGACAAAGTATACGCATTTCGGCCATCCCGGCAAGGTTCGGCAGGGATACGATTTCCGTGGAGGAACTGAAGATGGACAAGAACGACCTTATCGTGGTGGCCGGCGCGGGAGGATTTATTGCCGGCGCCCTGGTCCGCTATTTTCACGACCGGGGATTCACAAGAATCCGGGCCGTAGACAAGAAGCCGCTGGCCCAGTGGTACCAGTGCACCCCCGGCGTGGAGAGCCTTTGCCTCGACCTGAGCGAGGAGGAGAACTGCCGCAAGGCGGCGGAAGGGGCTGCCGAGGTCTACAACCTGGCCGCGGACATGGGCGGCATGGGCTTTATCGAGCGTCACCGCGTGGAGTGCCTGCGCAGCATCCTCATCAACACGCACCTGATCGAGTCCGCATGGAAAGCAGGGGCCCAGCGCTACTTCTTCTCCTCTTCGGCGTGCGCGTACAACATCGACCTGCAGCAGAATCCGAAAGTCCGCGCGTTGAAGGAGACCGACGCGTATCCGGCCAACGCCGAGCGAGGCTACGGCTGGGAAAAGCTCATGTCGGAGATCTTCTGCCAGGAATACAGCGCGGAGCGGGGGTTTGCAACCTTCATTGCGCGTTTTCACAATGTGTACGGACCTTTCGGCACCTGGGACGGCGGGAGGGAGAAGGCGCCCGCTGCCATCTGCCGCAAGGTCATCGAGGCAAAAGACCGCAATGCAAAGGAAATCATGATCTGGGGGGACGGAACTCAAACCCGCAGCTTCATGTACATCGACGACTGCACCAAAGGCATCGACACGATCATGCACACCGAAGCGCTTCGCGCAACGCCCATCAATCTCGGGTCCTCCGAGCTGGTCTCTGTGAATGACCTGGTGACCATTGTCGAGACGATTGGCGGCGTGAAGCTGAGCCGGAAATACGACCCCGCGGCCCCTCGCGGAGTGGCCGGCCGCAACAGTGACAACACCCTGATCCACAAGATACTCGGATGGGAGCCGGATACGCCGCTCAAAGACGGGCTTGCAAAGACCTACCGGTGGATCGAGCAGCAATATCGCGACCGCAAGGCCGGCAAGCGCACGGTGAGCTGAAGGTCATGCCCAAGAGGGAACTCGGCGATATCATCGGACCCATGCCCTACCGCATGGCGTTGGCCGGTGGATGGATCGATCAGCCCTTCGTGTCCCGGCTGAACCCCGACCCTCCGGGCTCCATGGTGACGGTGGCCGTCAAGCCCACATTCCGCTGGATGGACCGCTGTGGTATGGCGACGTCCACCCGGAGCGTGGCGCTTCGACACTGGCAGGGCCGGGTGCCGCAGGGGGAGCCATGCGACCTGGTGCGCGAGCTGTACACCGTGGAGAACCAGGGCAAGGTGGAGCCCTCGGGGTCGCAGGACATGGTAGGTCTGCTCTATCCCGGGGTCTGTCGCCTGGACTATGACGCGTCCGTCGAGGGAGGTGTTTTCCCCTCCGCGGTGCGGTCGTGCACCGAGCCAATCGTGATCAGCTGGCTGGAGGGGATCATCAAGGTTCTGCCTGTCTCCCAGCGTCCTGCCGGCTATGAGCCGCTGGCGGCGCAGAACCTCGATCCCGTGTGGATCGCCAGGCTGGGAAAGTCGGGGAGGGCATGCTGGGATGCCATCCTGGCAACGGACGCTGCCGGGCTCGGCGAGTCGATGAACGAATGCATGCGCTGCTGGGAGACGCTCCTTCCCCACGTGGTGCGGCCGCCGACGTCCAGCGTCGACTTGATGGCGCTCCTCGGCTACTACCAGGAACGCAGTCATGGCGCCATGTACTCGGGGTGCGGAGGGGGGTATCTGTACATCTGTATCCGAAGTTCCGGTACCCGGCTCCTTCGCCGTGCAGGTACGCGCCGCTCCGGATGGCAGCTGACGTGGGGAAGATCCTCGTCGTCGGCGGGTTCGACGATCTCGGAATCCGGCATGTCCGGCTGCTGCACGAATCCTCGCGCCTGGGCGAGGTGACGGTGCGCCTGTGGTCAGACGAAGCTGTGCACGAGGCTACTGGCGTGCCGCCGAAGTTCAGTCTTGCCGAGCGGCAATACCTGGTGGGTTCCCTGCGGTTTGTACGGGAAGTCGTCGTGATCGAGCATGTCGGGGAGCCCTGGTGGAGAAGGGGAGCGCAGCCTCAAGCAATCCGTGCAGTCTGTCATGCGCGGGAAGGGCTCGCGGAGGAGTCCACGGCCGCCCGGGCCGTGGCTGCTGCTTGCCATGTGGATTGCCGTGCCTTTTCAGACAGCGAGCTGGAGGGTTTTCCCGTTGCCAAGGTGTCGACCCCGGATCCAGGGAAGTGCAGGATAGCAGTCACCGGGTGTTTTGACTGGTTGCATTCGGGCCACGTAAGGTTTTTCGAGGAAGTAGCTACCTTCGGAGAGCTGTACGTCGTTGTCGGACATGACGCCAACATCACGCTCTTGAAGGGCCCCGGACATCCCCGATTCTCCGAGGCGCAGCGCCGCTACATGGTCGGAAGCGTGCGCCATGTGCATGAGGCTCTGATCTCTTCGGGAACGGGCTGGTTGGACGCGGAGCCGGAGATCGAGAAAGTTGGCGCGCAGATGTGTGTGGTGAATGAAGACGGGGACAGGCCGGAGAAACGCGAGTTCTGCAAAGCGCACGACATCGACTACGTTGTGCTCGAGCGCACGCCGGCTGCGGGGCTGCCACGCAGAACGAGCACTGACCTCAGGGGGTTCTGACTTGCACAGTCATTGTGCGGATTCCGCCCCACTCGATACCTGCCGCGAAACGGTCCTTTCACTTCCTGCCATGCGGCCAGCATAGATCCAGAGAAGGCCCCTCCGAAATCGAAAAATCGACACATTTTGTTTGACTTTTCATATCATCATGGCGCGGTCAACGTGTTCTATTGCCGGCGCGGGGGCTGGTCGTGGTATAGTTCATTCGTGAGACTGCCCTCCCGCCCCGCCCCGATGCTGGTCGCCCGGAAAGCCGCCCTGCTGGCCCTGACGGCGGTCCTCGGGGTCGGTCTGAACGCCTGCGGCCCCTGGAAGAGCCCCGCCTCCGTTTCCCTGCCTCCCCGGAAGATCCAGGTCATGGCATCTGACGGCTGGATCTACGACGTCATGGGAGAGAATGCGAAGCTCTTCGAAAAGGAGACCGGCATCAAGGTCTCCTTCACGATTTACGCCCCCCATGTCTATTTCCGGGCGCTCCAGACTATGCTCGCGTCCGGCGAAGCGGCGGACGTGTTCCTCATGCAGTCCACCCGCTGGTACCTGGGCGGCGAGATCGACCCGGAAAAGTCGTGCATCGACATGACCGCGGAGGAATGGACGAAACGCTTGAAGCCGGAATGGCTTCCCGCCGTCTCGCACAAGGGCCGAGTGTACGGCCTCGTCATCTGGGACGATACCTTGGGATGGGTCTACACCTACAATGACAGGATCTTTCGACGGCTCGGCCTCTCCGCGCCGCGGACGTACAACGAGTTTGTGGCGGTCTGCGAACGGATCAAGCAGGCCGGTATCGTGCCCATCTACGAGCCCGGGGCCAGCCGCTGGCACACGTCGCTCACGTTTTTCGAGATGGGCTTCACGTTCGAGCAACGCGACCCCGGCCTCTACGAGCGGCTCAACGCAAACCGGGTGAAGTTCGCCCATTACGAGCCGTTCCGTCGGGCGCTCGGCCAGATCCTGTCCGCGGCCAACCGCGGGTTTTTCGGCAGCGACTTCATGGCCAACACGATCGAAGGATCGAAGACAGCGCTGATCTCGGGGGCCGCGGCGATGACGCTAAACAAGATCGGGTTCGCCCGAAGCGTGTTGAAGACCAACCCGGATTCCGGCGCGCAGAGCTGGGGGATGTTCCCCATCCCCTGGCTGGACAACCGCACGGTGAGCGTCGAACGCTCCGCTCCCACATGGTTCGGCAACGCGAAAAGCCGCGACCGCGCGGCGGTGCTCGAGTTCTTCCGATTCCTGACCCGGGAAGACAGCCTCTACCGCTACGCCGCCGGCCAGCCCGAGGGCACCAGCCTGTCCTTCCCGACCAAGCCCGTTCCCCTCTTGCCCAACGAGCAGTCGTTCCTCGGCTCCGCCCGGCTCGGGGGAGAGCCGTTCCAGGGCGGTGTGAAGTACATCATGGCGCAGTGGATGGAGCTGGAGGCCGACTTCGAATCTATGCTGGCCGGGGCCGTCAGCCCGGAGCAGTTTCTCTCCGGCGTGGACGCGCGGCGGACCAACATCGCCACGGCCGCCCGGGACCCCGCGTGGCCGCGGCCTACGCCCGAGTCATCGAGTCCCTGAACGTGGAGGGGTTCTTTCCCGTTTCCTTCTTGAACAACCGGGAGAAGTACAGCGCATCCTCGTAGCCGATTGCGGCGGCGACCTGCTTGATCTCCATTTGCGGATGTCCCACGAGCAGGCGCTTGGCCTTCTCGATACGAAGGCGGATCAGATCCTGCGTGGGGGTGCATCCCTTGATCCTGCGGTACAGACGCAGGAGGTAGGCGGCCTTGCAGCCGAACGCGGTCGCGAGGCGCTCGAGCGAGTACGGCTGGCGGTAGTTTTCCTTGAGATACAGCTCGACGGCGCTCGCCAGGTCCGCCTCCCGGGATCCGATCCGGTCCAGCCCGAACTCCGCTTCGATCGACCCGGCCAGGGCCTCCAGGCGGATCCGGACTCGGCGCAGCGTTTCCTGAAACGGCCGTATATCGACAGGCTTCAGCACGTACTCGTCCACGCCCAGCTCGATGGCCCGCTTGGCGTATTCGAACTCGCTGTAGCCGGAGACGATGAGGATTCGCAGATCGGGGTTCGTGCGGCGCAGGCGCTGGATCAGCTCAAGCCCCCCGAGCACCGGCATCTTGATGTCGGTAATCAGCAGATCGGGCAGGTAACGCTCCACCAGCTCCACGGCTTCTTCCCCGTCGGCCGCCGTGCCCACGCATTCCAGCGCCGGATCCAGTTCGGTGGTCTTGCGCGCCAGGTACTCCCTCATCCGCTCCTCGTCTTCTGCGACGACGAACGTGAGTTTCCTCTCAGCCATGGAGCGCCGCCCCCATCACGATGCGCGCCCCGCCGTCGGGACGGTTGGTAATCTCGAATGCGGCCTCGTCGCCGAAGGCAAGCCGCAGCCTCTCGCAGGAATTGACGATCCCCATCCCCGAGATCGACATCGGGGACAGGCCGCCTCCTGCCTCGCGGCGAGCTGAGAGCCGCTCGGAGATGCGGGCCAGGGTCTCCGCCGCGAACCCGGGCCCATTATCGAGGATTTCAAGGGACCACCGTCCGTCGGCGCAGTCCCCGCGAATCTCGATGAGCCACGGAGGACGTGCGGTGGTTCCGTACTTGAAGCAGTTCTCGATGAACGGCTGGAGAATCAGGCGGGGCACGACGATCGGCCTCATCTCGGAACGGACGTCGATCACGTACTCGAGGCTGTCGCCGAATCTCGCCCTCATGCCCGCGAGGTAGCTCTCCGCATACTCCATCTCCGTGCCCAGCGTTGCTGTCGTTGACTCCGTGGAGGAGACGTAGCGGAGCATCCGGGCGAGATTCATGATCAGCTCCTGGATGGCGGCCGGGGACCTTTCTTCCGCCATGATGCCGATGGTCTGCAGCATGTTGTGGATGAAGTGAGGGTTCAGCTGCGATTGCAGCGCCACGAGCTGCGCCTCCTTTTCGTGCGCGCGCAGTGACACGGCCTCCTGGATGGATTCGTTGAGCTTCCGCCGCATGTCCCGGAAAGCCAGGCGCAGCTCATCGATCTCCCCAAGGTCGGACTTGTGTATCCCGGCACCGATCTCGTCGAGGTTCCCGAGGTCCAGCGCCTCGATATCGGCGTGCAGCGCCTTGAGGGGCACCGTCACGCGGCGGGCGATGAAATAGGAGGCCGCCAAGGAGCAGGTGATGGCGATCAAGGCCAGGAGCGCGATCCGCACCGCGTACTGAAGGACGCTGGCCGTGAGGCCGCCGGTAGGCTCGCCGATCAAAAGCGTCCACCCCGTGTCCCTCGAGGTGGCGATCGCAAAGATCTGCGGCTCGCGCTTCCCCGGGAGGACGCCGGTCACGATCGGACGCGCGGTCGCCTGAGCGGCCAGCCGGCGGAACGGCGCGGGATCCGCGGGGGAGCCTTCATAGGGGTAGAGCTGGTTCCAGGCGTCGTCGAAGAGAAAGAACGAGCCGGACGTGCCGTTCAGAAGATCCAGCTCGCTGAACAGGGCGTCGCAGTACTGCTCGACCTCCACGATCCCCTGCGTAGACAAGAGCGCGTCCTGGAACGTCCTCACAAGGGAGACGTAGCGCTTGTCCTTGACGATGATCGACGTCTGCTCCAGGAGCGGATCCATATGCGGCGGCAGGATCACGCGGTCTCCGCCCGCCCCTATCACTGCCGCGTACCAGGGTTCGCCCTTTACGTCCCGTTCGATGAGGCGGCTGTAGTAGCCGGCGCCGATCATCTCCCCTCGAAGATCGAACACGTTGGCCTGGGGAGCGGAGCGGTTGGGGCCGAGAATCGTCTCGCTGATCTCGATCAGCGCCTCCGTGTTCTCCAGCCGCGCAATCCTCTGCTCTGCCGTGGCCGGGTTGCGCGGAAGGGCCAGATGGCGGGCGAACAGGCCCTGGAACACCTGGGAATAGATGAGCGTCAGGCTCAGCCGGTTCATCTCGGCCACCTGGGCGTCCAGGTTCGTCATCACGGAACGCGAAAGCGTGTTCAGCGCCTCGGCGAACCGGTCCCGCGCCACACCGGAGGCGTAGTCGTACACCACCAGGGAGAAGGCGATGAGCACACACACCAGGAGCAGCGAGACGGCGAGGAAGACGGACCCACGGACCGTGCGGCGGCGCGACACGGAAGAATAGTACCACAGAATTTATTCCATGATGCCACGCAATCCAGTCCATTTACGATGCTCCGCGACCGCCGGATACTAGGCCGCGAACGAATCCGGAAGGAGGCACTCATGATCAAACGATCGATTCTCTGCCTCGCACTGGTTGCCCTCTGCGCGACGGGTCTCGTTGCTCAGACCCTCACCGTCTGGGACTTCAAGTACAGCGAGGTGAATCCGGGCGGGGCGCAGGCCCCCATGAAACAGATCGACGCCCTGTTCCAGCAGAAGAATCCGGGCGTCACGGTCAATCACGTGGCACAGCCGCTCGAGCCGCAGTACTACCAGATCATCCAGGCGGCGGCCACCGCGAACCAGGGACCCGACGTGACGATGTTTCACCCGGGAGCCCGGGAGTACGGGTTCGGTGACATCCTGGTCGACCTGGGCCCCTACATCCAGGACGTGAAGGGCCAGTTCACGGCCGCGAGCATCGCGATGGTGTCCATGGACGGAAAAGTCGGTGCGCCGATCAAGCTCCTGCCCATGACGATGCAGGGCTTCGGCATCTACTACAACAAGGCCTACTTCAAGAAGGCGGGCCTCAATCCTGACCAGCCCCCCAAGACCGCGGCGCAGTTCCTCGCGGCCTGTGAGAAGCTGAAGGCTGCGGGCATCGTTCCCATCACCGTGGGCCAGACCTACACGATCGACTTCCTGCTCCGCTGTCTCGTGGCAAACGCGTTCGGGCCGAACGTCGCGGGTCTCAAGGATGGCTCGGTGAAGTACACCGACCCGCTGTTCAAGGAGAGCGTCGAGTTCGTCAAGACGCTGGTGGACAAGGGCTACCTGGAAAAGGATGGCTTCTCCCGGCCGTATTTCATGGACGGGATCGACAAGTTCGCCGCCGGAACCGGCGGAATGTTCGTCGGCCTCCTGTCGGACGTCGGCAACTGGAAGGCGTTCTCCGACAAGCTCGGGGCAAACAACATTGGCTACTTCCCCACCATCAACTTCCCGGACAGCAAGTACAAGGACCAGCAGGTGGCCCAGGGCGCGGGGATCGGCTACGGCGTCATGACGTGGTCCAAGAACCAGAAGCTGGCTGCCGCTTACGTCAAGTTCGCCACCACCGGGGACGGGGCGCGCATCTACGCCAGCATGACCGGTGCCCTGTCACCCAACACGGCGGTGGGCGGCTCCGACGCTGCCTACCCGGCCCTCAAGACCATCCAGGGGTACCTCAAGGGCGCCCTGGCCCTCGACTACCTACCGATGTTCTACAACGGGTACGAGGATGACACGAACCGGCTCAACGACCGCCTGTTCGTGACGGGCGAGCTCACCACGGACCAGTACATCGCCGAGTACCAGAAGCTCATCACGAAGTAGAGCTCTTCCTGGGAGGATGGGGCGCTGAACCCCATCCTCTCCATTCCAACACGGAGCACCTGCCATGCGCAATCGAGGGCTCGAACGAGACGGCATCGCCCCCTATGTCTTCCTGGCGCCGCTTCTGGTGCTCCTTGTCGCCTTCATTCTCTACCCCGTCCTCATGAACCTGGTCGCCAGCTTCACGGAGTGGAAGGGTTACGGGGCGATGAAGTGGATCGGCCTGGCCAACTACCGGTCCATGCTCGCAGACCAGGCATTCTGGACGTCGATATGGAATACCGCAATCCTCGTCTGCTACATTCCGCTCAGTGTGGTGATTACCGTGTTCGTCGCCGCGCTCCTGAGAGAGGGACTGCGCGGCTGGCAGGCCTACCGCGCCGTCCTTTACATCCCGAATCTCCTGGGACTGGTCATCATCGGCGTCGTGTTCTCGATCTACCTCCGCGACGACGGTCCGGTGAACCTCGCGCTCAAGTGGGCCGGCGGCCCGACCCTGCGCTTCCTGATCTCTCCGTGGCTCGCCATCAACTCGATTGCAATCATCAAGGTCATCTGGATTCACCTGGGCTTCGGTCTCATCTACTTCCTGGCCGCCATGAACGGAATCGACCCGGGGGTCTACGAGGCGGCGATCATCGATGGCGCGGGATTCTTTCAGACGTTATGGCGCGTGACCGTGCCGAGCATCCGCTTTGCCGTCGAGTTCTGGGTCGTCTTCAACTTCATAGAAGTGTTCGCCCGCATGTTCAGCCTCATCTACACCCTCACGCAGGGCGGGCCCGGGTATGCCACCTTCACCCTGGAGTACGGGATCTTCGTGCAGGGATTCGCGAAGTTCCGCGTCGGGTACTCCAGCGCGTGGTCGATGGTCCTGTTCCTCTTCTGTGCCGTCATTTCGGTCGTGCAGATCCGCTTGATGCGGCGGAGCAGCGTATGAGAAAGGCCTCTTCCATCGGCGCCGGGTGGCGCGTGCTCGTCCACGTCTTCCTGATCGTGCTGGTCGTCGCCTCGATCCTCCCGCTGTACAACGTGATTGCGGCCAGCTTCAAGTCCGCGGACGAGTTCGTGATGAACCCTTTTTTTCCGCCTCAGTCTCCCACCGCGGACAACTACGCCTACGCGGCCATCAGTGGGCGGCTTCTGCGGTATGCGATCAACAGCCTCGTCCTGGTGCCGCTCGGCCTGATCGTGTACCTGGCGGTGTGCATTTCGGCCGGCTACGCGTTCGGCAAGATGCGGTTCCGCCTCCGCTTGCCCCTGTTCCTCCTCGTGCTCTTTCTCACGATCTTCCCCCAGCTTCTCCTTGCCACCCAGGTCTTCAAGCTGATCTCCTTGCTCCATCTGACCAATACCGGCCTGGGCGTCATCCTTTCCTGGGTGGCGTACTTCTCGCCGTTCGGCACCTACATCATGACCACGTATTTCGCGGACATGCCCTACGAGCTGGTCGAGGCTGCGCGCCTCGATGGGGCTTCGCAGTTCCGGATCCTGACCCGTGTGATGACACCCCTCGCCGCGCCAATGATCGCGACGATCGCCATCATCGGGTTCCAGTCCATGTGGAACGAGCTGCCGTTTTCCCTTCTGATCCTGCAGGACCAGGGCTCGCGCACCATCACGCTGGGCATCGCCATGATGAGAGGGGAGTTCGGCCTTCGCGTGCCGATCCTGAGCGCGGCCCTCGTCATCGCCATGGTGGTGCCCCTGGTCATGTTCCTCATTTTCCAGCGCCGCGTGACGCTTGGGGCAACCGCCGGCGCGATCAAGGGGTAGTTCCATGATGCAGCGCAACCGATTCCGCGAGGACATGCTCGACCTGGAGGACCTCGCCGCTTCGGGGGACGTTGTCTATGTCGCCGCCCCGGCGACCTCTGCGCGGATGGAAGGCGATGTCGCGGTGCTCACTGTCCCGCTGATTGCCCGAAAACCTTCTTCGTTCGAAGCTGACCTGGCCGTCCCCCCCATGAGCGTGGAGCTTCGCCTGCAGTCATTCGGTGGATGCATGGTGAGGGCGCGCCTGGATTTCGGCGTTCCGGGGACGGCCGCGCCATGGGAGGACCTCGACTCCAGCCCGATGATCGAGCGTGACGACGCCCTTCATGCCGAGCCGCTTGTCGTCCTGCGGGGTGTCGTCGCGGGCGAATATACCATCAAGGACGGATCCGGCAGGGTGCTGCTGCGGACGCTTCCACCCCATCCTCCGTCGCACCCCTGGAGCCGGCAGCTGCCGGATCCGGATCCCGTTTTCGATGCTGTCGTGCGCCCTGACGGCGTGGCAGAAGTTCCTTTGATGGCCCACGACACCTTTTTCCCCGCCCACCGCGAGTCCATTGGCCTTGGTTGCGTTCTGCGCGATGACAGCGCGCGTCTTTCCCTGTTCTCCCTGCACGCCCGCCCGGGAGAGCGCTTTCTGGGGACCGGCGAGCGATTCTCTCGGTTTGGTCTGGCCGGCTCGACGATCGTGCTGGAAAACACTGATGCCCTGGGGGTGTCCTCACGGCGGGCGTACAAGAACGTTCCGTTCTACGTGTCCAGCGCCGGCTACGGCCTGTTCGTCCACACCTCATACCGGACGCGGCTGTCGTTTGCCGACATTTCCTCCCGCGCCGTCCAGGGCGCCGTGGAGTCCTCTACCCTGGACCTGTTCTTCATTGGCGGAGGCTCGGTACAGTCGATCGTGCGAAATTACCGGCGCCTGACCGGCGTTCCGCGCAAGCCCCCGCTGTGGAGCTATGGCGCGTGGATGGCGCGCATGACGTACTTCTCGGCGAAGGAAGCGCTTGACGTGGCGACGGGAATGCGCAAGGGCGGCTTCCCGTGCGATGTGATCCATCTCGACACCGGGTGGTTCAGGACCGACTGGAGGTGCGAGTGGGAGTTCAGCCCGGAGAGGTTTCCGGACCCCGAGGGATTCTTCCGTGAAATGAAGAGTCTCGGGTTTCGGGTCAGTCTCTGGCAATTGCCGCTGGTGACGGAAGGAACCAGCCTCTACTCCCTTGCTCGCGAGAACAAATACATCGCTCCGGGAACCATGCCTCCCCTCGAATCGAAATTCGACGATGCCCGAGGCTGCACCATCGACTTCACCAACCCTCGGGCAGTGGAGTGGTACAAGGGCCTGCTGCGGAAGCTATCTGAGAAGGGGGCCGCGGCGATCAAGACGGACTTCGGAGAGATCATCGACATGCAGGCCTCGTATACGGAATGAGCGCCGCGCGGCTTCGCAACATCTACTGCCTGCTCTATCACAAGGCCGCGTTCGAGGTGACGCGGGAGATCTACCCGGATGGCATCATCTGGGCCAGGTCGGGATGGGCGGGAAGCCAGCGCTACCCGGTCCCCTGGGGCGGGGACGCGGCGTGCACGTGGGACGGGCTGGCCGCTACAATCCGCGGGGGGCTTCAGATAGGGCTGTCAGGCTTCGCGTTCTGGAGCCACGATGTTCCGGGATTCCACTCCCTCCCCAGCTTCATGAACGACCGTCCCTCCGACGAGCTGTTCGTCCGTTGGACCCAGGTCGGCGTATTCACGTCCCACCTCCGATTCCATGGATCGTCCGCCCGCGAGCCTTGGGAATACCCGGCCGTAGCCGGACTGGTGCGGGAATGGCTCAAGCTGCGCTACGCGCTCATTCCCTACCTCCAGCGGGAAGGCGAGCATGCGATTTCGAGCGGTCTGCCAGTCTTTCGTTCCCTGGTCTTCCATCACGAAGAGGATCCGGTGGCGTGGACAATCGAGGACGAGTTCTATTGCGGTGGGGCGTTCCTGGTCGCCCCCATCATGAATGATGCGGGAGTGCGAAGCGTGTACCTGCCGGCCGGCGAATGGATCGATTTCTGGACTGGGGAGCGGATCCGGGGTCCGGTTGCCTTGGGCCGCGTGGAGCAGCCGCTTTCGCGCGTACCGCTCTTTGTCCGCAGCAACGTCGCCATCCCGTTTTACCCGGAGCCGGTTGCCTGCACGGATGAAATGGACCTCACGCGGACCGCCGAGCTGGTCTTCGATGAGAGTTACCGCGGTTTCCGTTTCTCTGCCCTCGGGAAGCACATCGAACTGTGACCGAGACGTGCGCCCGTGTCTACGGGCTCTTCTGCAGCTTCTCCAGCAGCTCGGCCACGCCGAGGTTCTTCACTCCCATGCGCTGCGCGCGGGTGAGCACCTCCAGCGCTTTGTCCTTCTTGTCCAGGGCGAGCCACGACTGGGCAATCTCCAGGTAGAGCCGCGGGTTCTTTGCGTCGTTCACGAGAAGCCCTGAGAGGCTCTCTATGGCCTCCAGGTAATTGCCCTTTTCCTTGTTGATGAGAGCAAGGCCGAGCACGGCATAGCTGTCGAACTCGATATTGAGCGCCTTGCTGTAGAAATCCTTCGCCGTGTCCAGGTCGTTCATGGCCCGGTAGGAGTCCCCGATCCTCGTGAGGATGACCTTGTTGTCGGGGTCCGCGGCCAGGATCTTCTGCCAGTAGAAAAGCGACTCCTGCGGATCGTTCATCCCGCGGTAGCAGTCGGCCAGCCCGAAGAGCGCGTAAAAGTTGTTGGGTTGAATCTCCAGCGCTTTCTTGAAGTAGGGGATCCCCTTCTCATACGTCTTCAGCTTGCGGTAGCAGTTCCCGATGGATGTGAGGACCCAGATGTTCTTCGGGTCCTTCTCATGCATGCGCTCCCAGTAGGTGAGGGCCTCGCGGTACTCCTTCAGGTCGAAATGCAGGTAGCCCAGGCCGGTGAGCGCATAGGGGTTTCCCGGGATCGATCTCGAGGATCTTGTGATAGATTTCCTTGGACCGGTTGAAGTCCAGGACCTTGCGGTAGGCGTCCGCGATGCGCGTGAGCACCGTCACATCGCTGTCTCCCTGCGCAAGGTACTTCTCCCATATCTCGATGGCGCGATGAAACTGCTTCAGCGACCGGTAGCTGTCGGCAAGGCCGACCAGCGCGTACCTGTTGCCCGTGTGGTAGCTCAGGCATTCTTCGTAGTAGCGGATTGCCTCATGATACGACTTGCGCTTTCGCGCCGCATCGCCCATGCCGACAAGGGCGTAGTTGTTCTGAGGCTCCACCTCCAGGATGCGGCGGAAGTTCTCCTCAGCTTCTGCTATGTGATCTTCCTTGAGCAGCTGGTAGCCGCGCTTGGAAAGCTCGGAAATCGAGACCTGAATCGGTTCCGACATTTTGTTCTCACCGCTCATGTCGAGCTCGCTTTCTTCTTTTTCTCTTGTCTCCTTCAGGAAAAGCAGGACGAATATGATAGCTGTTTGCCGTGGGTGTCTGACTGTTTGCGCTTGTCTTGTTTTCAACAAGGGCGCGCAGTTCGGTATCGTTCAACCTTTCCCTGATGAGGGCTTCTATCCTTTTCGCCGGATACACTTCAAGTATTTCACCGTTCGAGCGTTCCAAAGCCGAGAGGCAGGACCCGAGAACTTCGTCCGACTGCGGCTGACGGCGAATCCGCGCGCGTTCGCCTCCGGACAGCTCGCCGAGGAGGTAGCGCTCTAACTGCAAATCGCCGACTGTCTTGTTGATTTCTTTCATAGTCAGTCCTCCTCGGGCTCCCGCGTCCAGGGCAACCTTCAGCGGCCGCTGTCCACCATGGCAAGGAACGCTTTCTCATCCAGCGTTTCCACCTCGAGCAGCTTCCGAGCGACCTTCTCGAGTGTCTCCTTGTCTTTCTTCAGCACGGTGAGAGCACGCTCGTAGCTCTGGTTGATCAAGGCGCGCCGTCTCCTCATCCACATAGGTCTGAGTGCTCTCCGCGTATTCGCGGATGACGCCCGGCTCCGCGCTCGGCCCCAGCAAGGGTGCCCGCTGCTGGGTCAGAACGACATTCTTGAACTTCTCGCTCATGCCGTACTCGGTGATCATCTTCTTGACGATGTCTGTGGCCTTGACAAGGTCGTTTGCCGCCCCAGTCGAGATTTCCCCGTAGATGACCTGCTCCGCGGCACGTCCACCGAGAAGCACGTCGACCCTGGCGGTCAAATCGTCGGCCGTCAGGAGGAATCTCTCTTCGGTGGGCGTCTGCATGGTGTATCCCAGGGCTCCGAATCCCCGGGGAACGATCGAAATCTTCTGTACCGGGTCGGACCCCGGGGTGCGCGTCGCCACCAGGGCATGGCCGACTTCGTGGAAGGCAACCACTTCGCGCTCCTTCTTGTTGATGAGACGGTTCTTCTTTCGCAGACCGGCGACATTCTTCTCGATTGCTTCCTCGAAGTCGGTCTGCAGGATCCGATCCCGACCTTCTCGAACGGCCAACAGGGCTGCCTCGTTCACGATGTTCGCAAGGTCGGCACCGACGAGGCCGGGAGTCATGCGCGCGATCACCTGCAGGTCCACCGAGGGATCGAGCTTTGCCGTGCGCGCGTGAATCCGGAGGATTTCCTCTCTCCCCTTGAGGTCAGGACGGTCCACCAGAACGGTGCGGTCGAACCGACCCGGTCGCAGAAGAGCAGGGTCCAGGACCTCGGGACGGTTGGTCGCGGCCAGGATGATGACCCCGGTCGTTGAGTCGAAGCCGTCCATCTCAACGAGCAGCTGATTCAGCGTCTGTTCCCGCTCATCGTTCGTTGCCATGGCGTTCATTCGGCTCTTGCCAATCGCATCCAGCTCATCGATGAAGATGATGCAAGGCGCCTTTTCCCGAGCCTGCTTGAAAAGGTCGCGCACCCGAGCGGCGCCCACCCCGACGAACATCTCTACGAAATCGGAACCGCTCATGCGAAAGAACGGCACACTTGCCTCTCCGGCAACTGCCTTTGCGAGCAGCGTTTTGCCCGTCCCCGGCGCGCCGACGAGCAGGACGCCCTTCGGAATCTTTCCGCCGATGGCCGTGTACTTCGCCGGGGTCTTCAGAAACTCCACCACTTCCACGAGCTCTTCTTTTGCTTCGTCGGCTCCGGCCACGTCGTTGAACCGGACCTTGACATCACCTTCCGCCACGATCTTTGACTTGTTCTGGCCGAAGCTGAGCACGTTGGATCCGACGTTTCCCATCCGCTGGAACATGAACCGCCAGATGACGACCATGATGACCACCGGGAGCACCATCCGAAGCAGCAGATCCAGGAAGGAAGAGTCCTGCTTGGGGACTGCGTAGTATTCCACTCCCTTGCTGTCCATCAGGGCAATGAAGCTCGGATCATCGACGCGTAGTGTCTTGTACGCCGCGGCCGCCTGCCGCGCATCCGCTTCGCGCAGGTCCTTTCCGGTACGAGTGAGCCCAAGATAGAAGTCGGGATTCATCTCGACCCGCTTGATCTCCCCGGTTTCGATTCTTTGTTTGAAGTCGCTGAACTCGACCAGTTTCTCCTGCGGGGCGACGGAGCGAAACAGAAAGACGTTGATCAGGAAGAAAACGAGAAGGCTGGCGATGATGTACCAGAACGAGAAATGAAACTTCTTGTTCTTGAACGACAGGAAGGGTTCCTGCCTCTGGAGCCCTCCATCGTCCTTCTCCGCTTTTCTCCAAGGGCCCGTGTCTTTCGAGTAAGATTCCATGCTGGTTACCTCCATTATCACCGTTCGGAAATTATGCTAAGGCCGGCTCATCGACTTTCGACGTCTTGTTGCCTTGCCTTGCTGCACGAATATTGCCGAAAGGCACCTCTGTTGTGACCGTACGAAAGTTCGGTTCTGGTAGGGATTAGCGGCCTGCCTGAAAGGATCACGATTGTTTCCCGCCGTCGGGCGGTGAGCGCGTTGAAGAACGCGACCCATCGATTCGACCCCGTCGCGCTTTCCCGCGCTCAGCGCCCCTTCCTTGTCATGCGAAGAGATTCCACCGAGCGATAGCAGCGAACACCGCCAGGGCTATTAGAAGGGCATTGAGCGGCAAGGCACCGTGCTCCTTGCGAGGCAGGTGGATCATCACGATCGCCAGAACCTGTACAACGGCCAGCCCGAGCGCGGCCGGGACCGTCAGCCACGGGAGAATGCCCGTGATAAGGGGAAACACGATCCCGAGTGCGCCGAGAATCTCGGCTGTACCGACGAATCGCACAAAACCCTTCGAGCGGTCCTACGCCCACGGGAGTTGCTTCTGGGCCATATTGGTGATGAACGTTTTCATGCTTCCGGCGACAAGGTAGAAAGCGGCAGGCATCAGTCATTCACCCCCTCGGATTCAACGACTTGGTCAATCGGTCACCAGCGGTGATTTGCGGATGTGCTTTCCATTTTCAATTTCATCCAGAATGAACTGGGCAATTGTCGCCCGGGAGACCCTTCGACCCGACTTCCTGCCCAAGGAGCCCACTTGGTACCTTCCAGGATAGGGTGTGTCGGTGAGGATCGGTGCCCGGACGAGAGTCCACTCGACGGAACTGTGGCGGACATCTTCCGAAGCCTTCCGTTCGTCGTTCACCATGGAGCCAGCGAAGAACTTCACCAATCCTGTCAGTAGCTTCTGGCCACCGGTCGGGTCATCGCCCTCGCCGGGTACACCAAACGGAGCGCTGGCCAACCGAAGGAAACGTTTGATCCCTTTGCGCTGCATGATGGACAATAACAGCCTTGTTGACTTCACCTTGAGATCCGAAGACGAGCCTTTGGCCTGGCCAAGGAGGCTGACGACCACATCGGCCCCCTCGGTCAGTTGTTGAAGGGTACTCTCATCCGTCGCGTCTCCTTGAATCACATTCACACCCGGTGGGAAGTCGTGTCGTGCGTTGAGGTTTCGCACCAAGGCCTTCACGGTATAGCCTCGTCTGACGGCTTCCTGAACAAAGATTCTCCCGGTACGCCCCGTCGCGCCCAACACCCCAATTGTGCTCATTGCATTCCTCCTGGACGAATATTGCTGAAAAAACACCGCTGTGGTGACTGTACAAAAGTCCGGTTCTGGTAGGGATCAGCGGCCAGTCTGGAGTCCTTGCCCGCCGGTTGCGGCCTGGCTATAATGGATGCATCGGCAACGAACGGCTGAGGAGCAGGGGGTCTGCTTGACCGATGGCGGATTCGCAGACGAATCGATCCTCCAGACCAAGATTGTGCGTCCCCCGGTCAGGAACATTGTCCACCGGGCGCGTCTTTATGAGCAGCTCGACCGCGGCGCCGCGCGCAAGCTCACGATTGTCTCCGCGCCAGCGGGGTACGGAAAAACCACCCTGGTCGCCTCCTGGCTGGGTGAACGGTCCCTCGACTATTGCTGGGTGAACCTCGGTCGGCTGGACGGCTCCGCCCAGCGGGTAACGATGTATCTCGGGGCTGCGCTTGGCCGGCTCGAAAAGCGGGAAGGCGCCGCGGGGTCGAATCGATGGGATTCGTTCCTCAACGCACTCACCGCCCGGCAACGGGAAACAATCGTGATTCTGGACGACTACCACCTCGCCGAGAGCGCAGAGGTGAACGACCTTGTGATGCTGCTACTCGAGCACCTGCCGCCGACGGCCCACCTGGTGATCATTACCCGGGTCGACCCGGCGCTGCGCTTGGCGAAACTGCGGGGCCAAGCGGAGCTGGTCGAAGTCCGCCAGTCCGATCTCGCCCTTACCCTCGAGGAAATAAAAGCCTTCCTCACGGAAGTGAGCGGAGTCGCCTTGGCGAAGGATGTGGTGCAGTCGCTGTCTCTTGCTACCGAGGGGTGGGTCGCGGGGCTGCAGATTCTGACCTCCTCGTTCAGGGACGGCGCCGACCCGTCCCGCCTCATCGGGGAGCTGAGCGGCCGGCAGCGCTACCTGCGCGACTACCTGGTCGAAGAAGTGCTCGCTCGGCTGGATCCGCCGACACTGGAGTTCCTGGAGCGCTGTTCGATCCTGGAGCGATTGTCGGCCGACCTGTGTAACGCGGTGACGGGCCGCACGGATTCCCGCGAGCTGCTTTCCGCGATGGATCGGCAGAATCTGTTCGTGAGCCCACAGGATGAAGAGCACCGCTGGTTTCGGCTGCACCATCTCTTTGCCGAGGTGCTGTCGGCTCGTCTGCAGGACGATCACGCGGACGAGCTTCCGGTTCTTCACCGGAAAGCGTCGGAGTGGTTCGTGGCACACAATCAGCCTGTTGAGGCGATCAATCACCGCCTCGCTTCGGGCGACACGGACGCTGCCGCCGAGCTCATCAATGGACGCGCCGAGTGGCTGATGAAACAAGGCGAGCTGATGGTTGCCAAGAAGTGGATCGGCTCGCTCCCGGACGAGATTTGCGTCAGGTACCCGGTGATCATGCTGCTACGAGCCTGGGCGGGGATCGAAGACGGGCGGCCGCTGGAGCAGATCGAGCGGGAGTTGGACGGGATCGGAGGAACCGGAGCGTACGAGGCCCAGGTATTGTGCCTGCGCAGCTACCTTGCGGGGCTTCAAGGCAAAGACGAGCAGGCCCTGCAGCTATCCGAGAAGGCCACCCGAATCATCGACGAACCGGACTTGTTTGTCCGCGGGCATGCGAAGTTCAGGGTGGCAGTGGCACGGCTCGCCTCGGGGGAGACCAGTGAGGCGATCGACCTGCTGGAGTCGGCGGCCGAAGAATCGCTGCAGGCCGGGAACCTGCTGGTGGCAGCGGAGGCCCTCGCCCATAAGGCGCGGGCCATGGTCGAGCGCGGCGAGATCGACGGCGGAGAGCAGACGTATCAGCGAACCATTGACCTTGTGGCACACCCCGACGGCTCCCGCAGGGGATATGTGGCCTGGGCGTTGATCGGTCTGGGAGAAATCAACCGGCTTCGGGGCGACATCGACAGCGCCCTGGAGCTTTTCCGCGAAGGGATGGAGACCTACGCGAATTGGCTCGATCTGAACACCTTCTACACGAGCCTCGGCATCGTTCATGCCCTGCTGGCCAAGGGCCGGGAAACCGATGCGCTCGACGCGCTGCAGTCCGCTGAGGAACTTGCCCGCAGGTTCACCATACCCCTCTATTTCACTCGATTGGTAGAAGCCCATCGGACCCTTGTATTGTTGCGGTGCGGGCGGCTGCAGGAAGCTCGCGCTCGCATGAAAGAGCCTCTGTCACACGATCATCTGAGCGCGGATGTTTCCTACGTGGAGGCGCTGGTGTCGGATCTGGAGATTCTGGCCCGGGCGCGGCTGGCCCTCCTGGAGAAGAACCCTCGCGTGTGCATCGACCTGGCGCTTGCAGTCGCGCTTCGGGCGCGGAAACAGAAAAGAGAGCTGCATGCGCTCCAGGCTGACATAGTCCTGGTGCAAGCCCATTGGCAGACTGAAGAGATTGACAAGGCCACGTCCGTCCTGGAGCGTGGATTGTCGTTTGCCGCCGAGCGGGGGATCGTGCAGCCGTTTGTCGATGAGGGTCCGGAGCTGGCCCGGATTCTCTATCGTGCGCGAGCCTTGGGAGTTGACCACCCCTTCATCGGAAAGCTGCTGGCAGCCTTCCCCCTGGATCAGCAAAGCGGGGCGGCGGCCGAAACGCAGCCGCATTCTGTCGAGCCCCTGAGCGCCCGGGAGATGAAGGTGCTGACGTTGCTCTCCCAGGGGCTGTCCAACAAAGAAGTGGCTGCCACGCTCTACCTGTCGGTTCGGACGGTGAAGTGGTACACCTCCAACATCTACGCGAAACTCGATGTCTCGAGCCGAACCCAGGCAATCGCCAAGGCTCGCCAGCTCGAGATCCTTCCAGAGTAAAGCCTTTTCCAACTCGTTTTTTGCTCCCCTGAGTCTCCGGCCCGCAACTGGACCAAAGTACGATCCCAGGCTCCCCTGCACTCGTTATGCTCGCCTTGAGGAATCTGATGAGTAACCGACCAATCCAATGCCGCATCACCGTTCGGGGGCGGGTGGCCCCTCACTGGTCTCGGTGGCTGGGGGAGCTGGAGCTTTCCTACCGCACGGCCGGGGAGGACGGAACAGTGACGGACCTCAGTGGGACGCTGGCAGATCAGAGCGCGCTTCAAGGTGTGCTGAATCGGATCTGGAACCTGAACCTGACCGTCCTGTCGGTCAGGACCTCCGCTGACGCAAGGGGGGAGGGAGAGCCCGCCGGCTCCGGGAGTGACGCCAATCCTGGGTGAATCCGCGGGCTGAGTTCGGCCCCGCCTATCTAGCCCACGACTGTACCTTTGGCCGAAGCCGACAGCCCGGCGGCCGCATTACCCTGACCGAGGAAACGAGAACAGGAGGCAGAAGATGTTCAGGAACATGAAGTTCGGAGTGAAGCTCGTCCTTGTCGGATCGCTGCTTATCATTATCCCGCTGGTGGTTGTGTCCGTGGTGGCACTCACTGGCGCAACACGCGGACTCACCATTATGGAAAACGAGCAACTGTCATCACGGGCCGCGACTATTGCGGAGATGATCGACCGGGTCTTTGCGGAGGAGCAGAAGCTTGCGCTCAGCCTTTCTGTAGACCCGGACGTCGTTGCCGCAGCGCAGGCAGTTGCCGCACCTGCAACGGTGGCCGCGCCAGCCGTGAAGGGCGGTAAGGCCGCCGCGGCAGGTCCGACTGCAACTGAACTCTCGTCCCGTGCAGATCAGAAATTGAAGGCAATAGCGGCAACGAAGGGCCTGGGAGAGGGCTACGAGAGCTTGCTCGTTGTCGCGTCAGACGGACGTGTTTTTGTTTCTTCCAACCCCAAGGGTGTGGGTGCGAACCTCTCCGACCGCGACTACTTCAAGGCCGCAATGGCTGGAAATGCGAACGTCGGGGCAGCGGTGCTGAGCAAGGTATCGAACAGGCCCATTACGCCCTTTGCCGCACCGATCCTTTCGGGGGACAAGGTCGTCGGGGTGGTAGCCCTGATTGCCGATATCAGCTTCCTGAACGACATCGTTACGAGCCAGAAGATCGGCAAGACCGGCTACGCATTCGTCGTCGACAACACTGGCCTCACTATCGCGCACCCAAAAGCAGAGAATGTCTTCAGCGTTGATGTCGGCAAGACGCAAGGAATGGAGGAGATCTCCAGGAAACTGATCGGCGGCCAGCGGGGAGTCGATTCCTACGTTTACCAGGGAGTGGCCAAGACTGCCGGCTTCGCACCCGTGAAAACGACGGGCTGGAGCGTATGCCTGACATTGCCGAGCTCGGAATACCTTGCACCGGTGGACGAGGTGAGGAATCTGATACTCGTGCTCGCCGTCGCCGCCCTTGTGTCGGCCACACTCATTGGCTTGCTGTTCGCTCGCTCCGTCACGAAAGCACTCGCCAAGGGGATGGCCTTCACCCAGCAGATTGCCTCCGGCGACCTCACCCAGCAACTTGAGGTGAAAGCGAAGGACGAAGTTGGCCTGCTTGTGCAGGCCCTGAACGGGATGTCGTCAAACCTCAAAGGGATGGTCTCGGGCGTACGGGAGAGCGCTGAACAGGTCTCCGCCTCCAGCGAGGAGATCAGCGCGAGCGCCCAGAAGCTCGCCGAGGGCGCCCAGTCGCAGGCCTCGACGCTGGAGCAAACCAGTGCCTCCGTGGAGGAGCTGACTTCCTCCGTGGAGCAGGTCGCCGAGCACGCCCAGTCGCAGGCGGCCGCAGTCGAGCAGGGGACCTCGTCCATGACCCAGGTCCGCCATTCCATCGAGGAGGTCTCGAAGAACCTGTCGGAGATCGCAACCCTGGCCACGCAGTCTGTGGAAAAGGCCGTCGAGGGAGCTAAGGCGGTGGAGGAGGTGGTGGAGAGCATTAACCGCATCAACGAAAGCGGGGAGAAGATCGGCGGCATCGTGAATGTCATCGCCGACATCGCGGACCAGACCAACCTCCTTGCCCTCAACGCAGCGATCGAAGCTGCTCGGGCGGGCGAGCACGGCCGGGGATTCGCGGTGGTGGCCGACGAGGTGAGCAAGCTCGCCGATCGAAGCTCCGCGTCCACGAAGGAAATCGAGGCCCTGATCAAGGAGAGCGTGAAGAATGTCTCCATGGGAGTGCACACCGCGGCGGGATCGCAGGCAGCGATGGAGCAAATACGGGAAGCCTCCCAGAAGGTCAGGGAGATGATTGCGGCCCTCACGGAGGCCATGGAACAACAGGTCGGCGCCGTCAAGGAGCTGTCCAAGGCGCTGGAGAGCGTGAGCGAGATGAGCCAGAGCATTTCCGCGGCCACCGAGGAGCAGACGACGAACGCCAAGCAGGTTTCCACGGCCGTCGAAAGTGTCAACGAAGTTACGCAGAGCGCCGCGTCTGCTGCCGAGCAGATGTCGTCGGCGACGGAGCAGCTGGCCTCCATGGCTCAGGAGCTTCAGACCATGATGGCACAGTTCAAGATCGCGGACGGTGACGGAAAAGACGCGGTGCTGCCGGTGCGAGATCGTGTTGCCGGAAACGGCGACGGGGAAGGAACTTCAACCGCACAGCTCAGTCTCGTGGAAACGATGTAGGACGACGTTCGAGCATGGCCGCTCAGCCCCGCTGGCGGTCATGCCTTTCTTTGAAGGAGCAGACATAACTCATGAAACTTAATGTGGACGGGTCACGTATGAATAGCCAAGAGCTCAAACAGTCGCATTGCGCGGGGCCGCTCGGTCGTCTCTGGGAGCGCTCGCGGGGCTTTTTACCCCGCGAGAGGCTGTCGCACAGGACCGAGCGCTCACTGCGCGGCTGATCAAAGGGGTGCTTCTCGTCTCTCTCCCCATCCTCGTGGCTGCAATCGCCGTCCACTGGGCCCTTGGTAAAGCGCTGACAGGGACGGAGAATCTCACGTTAATTGCATTGATCGTTGTCGACCTCCTTGCTGCGCTCTTCCTTCGGTTCGGTCGAGTGATCTTCTCGGGGTTCGTCCTGACTTTCGCCTTGTGGGCCGGGGGCACTTTCATAACGTGGATGGACTTCGGTTTCCGGGACATAGCCACTATGCTCCCGCTACTCTCAGTCTTGATCGCTTTCCTTGTCTTACCGTGGATCGCAGGCATCCTCCTTACGGTCCTCAGCATCAGTTCGATCTGGCTGCTCACGGCCCCGGGTCTGCACGGGCTTCGCACGCCAGGCGTCGTGCCCAACCCGGTCGACATGGGCTTCACTCTTACCGCCATCTACATCCTGGTCAGCCTTGTGGCGCTCGTTTGTGGGCAGGTTCTCCGCCGCGCCGTTCGGCAGACGATTACGACTCAACAGGCTCTCTCCAAGTCAGAGAAGGAGCTGTCCTCCATCCTGCAAAAGACCCCCGACATCATCTATCGGCTGGATACCCACGGGCTTATCACCTTTGTGAACGAGGCCGTTCGCCGTTACGGGTACGACCCGTTGAAGATGATCGGGACGCGCCTGCTCGACTATGTTCACCCGGAGGATCGCGACCTGGCCAGGCACCGTGTGGATGAACGGCGCGCAGGAGACCGCAGCACCAAAACACTGGAAATCCGACTCCTCACCTCCTGGGGCAGTGAAAGGGTGGCTGAGTATACGGCAGTGCCTGTTCCGCAAGTGCCTGTGTTTTTGCTTCGAGCGGAGGGGCTCTATGAAAACGGAACAGGGCCTGAACACTACCTGGGCACCCAGGGCATCGCCAGGGACATCACCGATCGCAAACGGGCCGAAGAGGCCCTGAAAAAATCAGAAGAGAAGTACTCCAAGGTCTTCCATGCGGCTCCGGCAGGAATTGCAGTGGCGAGCCTGGATGAAGCCCGCATTCTTGACGCCAATGAAGAGTATGAGAGGATGTACGGATACAGGCGCGATGAGCTCGTGGGTCGCTCCGCGTTCGATCTCGGATTATGGCTCGACAAAGCACAACGGGAGCACATCGTCAGTCTCCTGAGAAGAGGCGAGCCTGTCAGGGATCTGGAGTTGAAGGGCCGCACGAAGAGCGGAGACGTGCGGACGGTTCGCTACAACGGACAGTTGATAGATATTGGAGGCACCACCTGTCTCATTTCTGCTGTTGTGGACATCACGGACCGCAAACGTCTGGAGTCCCAACTTCAGCAGGCGCAGAAGCTGGAGGCGATCGGGCGCCTCGCCGGCGGCATTGCCCACGATTTCAACAACATGTTGGCGGTTATTCTTGGTCAGGCGGATCTGGCATCCCAGACTCTTGTGCACGGGAACCCCGCCCACGAAAGCATCCAGGAAATACGAAAAGCTGCCGAGCGTTCCGCGGAGTTGACCCGTCAGCTGCTGGTCTTTGCACGCCGGCAGGACGCCGCTCCGCGACCGCTGGACCTGAACCGGGCGATCTCTGAAAGACTGGCGATTCTGCGGCGCTTGATAGGAGAGAACGTTGCCTTGAAGTGGAACCCTGCACCGAGCCCATGGTCTGTGAAGATGGACCCGACCCAGGTCGATCAAATCCTGATCAACCTCGCGGTCAACGCCCGCGACGCGATTACCGATGTTGGCACGCTGACCATATCAACTGAGAACTGGCTTCAGGAGGGGGCACATCCTCAGCCTGGAGGAGGCGAAGGCCCGCGTGGATGGGTGATTCTGACCGTGACCGACACGGGCACCGGCATTGGCAGCGAGAGCCTGGCCCACATCTTCGAGCCCTTCTTCACAACGAAGGAAGTCGGCAAGGGCACCGGAATGGGCCTGGCCACTGTTTATGGCATAGTCCAACAGAACGGCGGACGGATTGAAGTTGAGAGCGAACTCGGCAAGGGCACCACATTCCGGGTCCACCTGCCGAGAACGCTCGAAATGGCAATGAACGTGCATGAAGCAGAACAAACGCAATTGGCCCGCGGCTACGAAACCGTGCTTGTGGTGGAAGACGAACCGGCCATTCTCAAGATCACCCGGACAACCTTGCAGCGGCTAGGCTATTCCGTTATCGAGGCGGCGTCAGCCAAAGACGCTTTGGCAGGGGCGCTTCACCACGAGGGGCCCCTGCACCTCCTTCTCACGGATGTTGTAATGCCCGAGATGAACGGGCTCGATCTCTACACAAGGATTGCGATTTCTCACCCGGGGATCAGGGTCATCTTCATGTCGGGCTCCGCAGAGGTCTTTCCACGCTCAGATGATGACAAAGGGGATGTCTCGTTTCTGCAAAAGCCATTCAGCATGCAGCAGTTGTCGGCCAAGGTACGGGAAGTCCTGGATACGGACTAGCGCGTGTCAACAAAATGCAACCGCGGCGAGGAGCCTGGTGAAGTCATCGAAAGTGGCAGGACGGCAGGAACAAGATTCAGGGCAACTATGATTCAAGGGCCAAACAGTGGCCTGCAGATTATAGATCCGTACAAAGGCGAATGAGGTAACATCGGAACTAATCTTCCTGGTGGATCAACCATATTCAAGCCAGCGCCAAGTTCTCAAAATCTCTCCGGAATACCTCACAAGTCGGGGTGCAAGATTGGGCTGTGCAAGGTAAGGCCCCCTAGAAAGAAAAATGACACAGCAGTTGTTCAGAAAATCCGTGCCAAAAACTGGATGAGAAGACGGTCGTCCTATTGACGCCGAGAGTCTCAAAACCGTCGGCCCGGCGGACGGACACAGTATCAACTGGAAGAGTGCAGCTGGGGGTTGCAGGCTTCATCTACTCGAAGAAGTCGGCACCGCCGTTGGCAGTGGAACACCGGATCGTCGAGGTTGAGCGGAGCTTCACCAAACCCCAGAACTCTGCGGCCTCCGCCTAAGGTCCTAGATTTTTCTACGCCCAGCGGAGGAGAGAGAATCCGTCAGTTGTCGGATGCGAGAAGATGCCTTTCTCCGGCATTGTACTTATCGTGCGATGCACAGGAGGTATCGTGATGGATCGAGTCAAGAAATGCGTATCCGACACTCATGGAATCGGAGCAAAAAAATTCAAGGTAGTCTTTGACGCGAACTCGAAAAAGGTCGCCCAGCCCTCGGCCGAGGAGCGCCAGATTGCCGAGATCGAGCGAACCTTCACAAATCGCTGGAAATGGTAAGGAGAGCGTTATGGGAACTCTAAACGAACACACCGCGCCACGCTTGGCGCACATCGACAAACGAAACGGTGCGGATCAAGAGCTGTGTGAAAGTGAAGAAGCGCGTAGCGGTGGATCTCGGGGTCGAAACCTTCGTCCTGATCGCGGATTACCAGGTTCTGACGGACCGGGACGATTTTTCGAAGATCGCGGATTTCACCCTCGAGCTGACCGCGGACTACCTGTCTCTCGGACTCGATCCGGAGAAAGGCGGGACTTTCATATTCGCGCACAGTGGAGTGCCGGAACTCAACCAGCTGGTCGTGCCGTTCCTCGGACTCGTTACCATGAGCGAACTGATGCGGAACCCGACCGTCAAGGAGGAGATCCGGTCCGCGGGACTGAAGACGATCAAGGCCGGTATGTTCGCTTATCCGGTTCACTAGGCTGCGGATATCCTGTCCGTGAAAGCGAACCTGGTTCCTGTCGGAGCGGACCAGCTGCCCCACCTCGAGCTCGTCCGCCAGATCGCGAGAAGGTTCAACGGGATTTTCAGTAGCGGAAATTCCGGTTCCGGAAATGCTGGCTCCAGACCTGCCGTCTTTCCGGAACCCGAGGCGCTCCTGAGCGAAGCGCCCAGGATCGCCGGACTCAACGGTTCGGCGAAGATGAGCAAGAGCAGGAACAACTCCATTGATCTCAGCCAGATGGAGGACGAGACCGCCCGACTGATCAGGTCCGCTAAGGCCGACTCGGACCGCACGATCACTTTCGATCCCGAAAAGAGGCCCGGAGTCTCGAATCTCATTCTCATCCTCTCGATGATCAAGTCCGCGGATCCCGCAAGGCTGGCCGAAGGCCTGGGAGATTCCGGAGCCGCGGAACTGAAAAAGATCGTGACCGAGGCGGTCAACGAATACCTCAGGCCGGCCAGGATCAGGAGAAAGCAGTTGCTCGAAAACCCGGATTTTCTCGTTTCGGTCCTGAAGAAAGGCCGGGAACGCGCAAGGCAGATCGCCGCCGATACGCTCCGGGACGTCAAGCGGGCCATGAACATGGACGCGTCGGGTTCGTAAGGAGGAGCGAAGGCAGGAAAGGATTTTTAAAGACAATCGTCTCGGAGAAAAAGATCGCTCGGCTTTGTGCCGTCCCCACGCACCGTTACCGAACAAGGAAAGCGCGAGCAGCTTCAGATGATTTGATTTTCCTTTGTGACCCTGAATGTGACCCGCTCGTCCTAAAAGTCCCTCCAAGCTAGTACAAGAGGTTGCATACCCTCTTGACCTAACTCAGTCTGAAGTATAGAGTTACTGCAAGTGGATGAGAGCAGCGGCAAGCTACTACAAGTGCTGTTTTTGGGTTTGACTTGTTCGACACGCTGGGGGTCACAAGTTCAACTCTTGTGCCGCCCATTCAGTAAAGTGTTTCGCGCCACCACACGTATGCGGCCAGAGAGCAGCGGTGCAGCCCGGCGGCAGAGGGGTTCATGGCTGTTTGCTCTTCTTTCTCACCAGGGCGCAGAATGCTGTGCCAAGGGCCGCGCCAGCCGAGTCAATGCCGACATCCATGATCGAGGGATGACGGCCCGCCGTGAAAGACTGGTGAAGCTCATCCGTGCATGCGTACGCCGCGGCGACCACGAAGGCCAGCCACCAGAGCTTTTTGTTCCAGGAGACCCCTCGCCAGACGGATGCGGCAAGAAGGCCGTACCCGAGTGCATGCGCCCCCTTCTTGGCGAGCACATCCCAGGTGCCAAAACTGGGCAGCTCGCGAGACGGCAGGGAAGAAAAAAAGAAGATCGCCGCCGCCATGATCAGGGCGGGGCCCCAACGGAGAATCAGTCTTGTGGGTCCAGCCATGAGTTTTCTTTCAGATTACCGTGACGACGCCTTCCTTTCGGGGCGGCGCCGCGGGAGCTCCGGATGCGCTGTAGCCCAGAGTCACGCCGAAGAAGGGCGAGTACCCCTTCGGGACTTTCAGCTCGAAAGCGTATTCATCAGCCCGCTTGCTCATACCTAGAATGCCGACGGTCCCCACCCAGCAAGATCCAATTCCAAGGGAGTGCGCGGCCAGCAGCATGTTCTGCGTTGCAGCCGATGCGCTTATAACGCCGAACCTGTCCTGTTTCTCTGTTGAGACGACGATGACACAAGGCGCATTTCTGAACACCTTTCCTTCGGCTCTTTCCAGGATCCCTTCCAGGGTCGCGTTCCCGCTTTCCTTTATTTCGGTCACGATCCAGCCGTTCAATTTCTCGATAAGGGCTGGATCGCGGATGGCCGTGAAATGCCAATTCTGGGTATTCATGGCGCTTGGGGCATAGGACGCGCATTCAAGGATGGTGTCCAGATCTTCCTTCTTGACCTGCTTGTCCTTGAAAGCACGAATGCTTCTGCGCGCAAGTATTGTTTTTATGACGTCGTTCACGGTGGATACCTCTGCTTGTTGGATGCTTTCAGTCTATCGGAGGTCCTTGAAATTGAGAAGGGCAAGCCAGCGCAGCTTGCGACAGTGTTTAGTGAAGGAACCTGCGGTGTTTCTTTGGCGAAACAGTTTTCTGTCGTTTCAGCGCCATCGGGCTGTTTGTTGTTACTCTTGCGAAACACATTTTCGGAAACAATGAAATCTCCCCAAGGTCCAGAAATGCATACTTTTAATTACCGGTATAGTAATGAATTATAATTCATGGAGATCTTTAGCCGTTGGCATGACGTTTGCTTATATTTGAGCCTCAAGGAGGAACTCGAAAGATGACAAGAAGAATCGCTCTTGTTCTATCTCTGTTTGTGCTGCTTCTGCCAGCGGCCGTGTTCGCGGGAGGCGCAAAGGAAGGCGGCGGCGCAGGCAAGTTCGCCGTAGGGGTTGTTCTCCCCACAAAGGACGAGCCCAGGTGGATTCAGGACCAGACAAGGTTCCAGGATGCATTCAAGAAGCTCGGCTACAACGCGCAGATCCTCTTCAGCCAGGGCGACTCGGCCAAGGAAAAGGCCAACGTCGAATCCCTGATCTCCAGCGGCGTCAAAGTCATCGTAATCTGCCCCCAGGACGCGTCTGCGGCAGCGGCAGCGGCTGATGAAGCTCATGCAGCCGGTGTGAAGGTCATCTCGTATGACCGCCTGATCCGCGACACCGCCTCCGTCGACTATTACGTGACTTTCGACAGCGTGGCGGTCGGCGCTGCGTGGGGCACCTACCTTGTTGGCAAGGCCAGCGGCACGGGAAACAACCTGTACCTGTATGCTGGCGCTGCCTCGGACAACAACGCATTCCTGTTCTTCCAGGGCGCGTGGAGCGTTCTGCAGCCCAAGATTGCCGACGGCACCTTCACCATCAGGAACTCCAGTGAAGCCGTGGCTCTCCAGGGCAAGGCAATGCTCTCCCGCGAGGAGGAAGCAAGGATCATCGGCCAGGTCACCACGAACTGGAACTTCAACGACGCGAAGAACAAGGCAGAGGCTGACCTGACTGCCGCCAGCAACGATGCAAAGGGAACCGTTTATATCGCCGCCCCGAACGACGGAACCGCGCGCGCCATTGCTGATGCGTTCGCCGCTGACAAGGCTGTCACGAAGTACTACATCACAGGGCAGGATGCCGAGAAGGCCTCCATCCAGTACATCATTGACGGCAAGCAGTCCATGACGGTCCTGAAGGACGTACGCGTGCTCGTTGATGACGCTATCAGCGCGGCTGTGGCCTACATCAAGGGCCAGACGCCTGCGAAGACGACGACGTACAACAACGGCAAGGTGGATGTCCCCGCGAAGCCCTCGGCAATCGTCACGGTTACCAGGGACAACGTGAAGGCCGCCATCATTGACTCCGGTTACTGGCCCGCGAGCGCATTCACGGGTCTCTAAGACTCACAGTTCAGAGAATCGTTCTTGATTTCCGCAGGAGCGGCGGTGGACATGTCCACCGCTGTTCCTGTACTATCGTTCAGTCCTTTTTCAATCTATTTGTTGAATCGGAGCCGCAATGAGTACTCCCATCCTGGAGATGAAGAACATCACGAAAACCTTCCCGGGCGTCGTTGCCTTGAACAACGTCAGTTTCCAGGTCGCTGAGCACGAAATACACTGCCTGGTGGGTGAAAACGGGGCGGGGAAATCCACCTTGATGAAAGTCCTGAGCGGCGTGCACCGCTACGGCGACTACACGGGTGAGATCATCTTCGGCGGCAAGGTCCAGCAATTCCATACTATCGCGGACAGTGAGAAGGCCAGGATTGCCATCATCTACCAGGAGCTGGCCCTCGTGCCCGAGATGACCGTCTACGAAAACATCTTTCTCGGCCACGAGATAGGAAATGGCTTTACCGTGGACTGGAACGAAACAGTAAAAAAAGCCAATGAGATGCTTGGCAGGGTGCAGCTGGAGGTAAACCCGGCCACGAAGGTGAAAGATCTTGGCATCGGCAAGCAACAGCTCGTGGAGATTGCAAAAGCCCTCTCCCGGGACGTCAAGCTCCTGATCCTGGACGAGCCCACGGCAGCGCTCAACGAGGACGACTGCGACAACCTCCTGGAGCTGCTCCGAGGCCTCAAGCAGCACGGGGTCACGTGCGTTCTCATCTCCCACAAGCTGAAGGAAGTTATAAGGATCGCAGACACGGTCACGGTCCTGCGCGACGGTCAGACCATCTGCACGCTGAGCGCGGCAAAGGGAGAGGTTTCCGAGGCGATCCTGATCAAGCACATGGTGGGCAGGGAGATCGACAACATCTACCCGCGCCGGGAGCATCACGCGTCCCAGAAGGTCGTCCTGGAGGTCAGGAACTGGAACGCTTATGATCCCAACCTCGGCCGGGCAATTCTCAAGGATGTCTCCTTCAACCTCAAAAAGGGCGAGATCCTGGGCTTTGCCGGGCTGATGGGCTCAGGCCGTACGGAGCTTGCCAAAAGTATCTTTGGAAACCCGGACGGATACAACATCACGGGGGAGCTTCGCGTGGACGGCACCCTTCGCCACTTCCGCCGTCCCCAGGACGCCATCACCCACTCGGTGGCCTACGCAACGGAGGACCGGAAGAAAAACGGCCTCATCCTGATCCAGGACGTGAAGCAGAACATCACGCTCGCCAATCTGCGCGAGATTGCGCAGCGGGGGATCGTCAACGCGAACGCCGAGGTAAAGGTTGCGGAGGAGTACACAAACGCTCTCAGCATCAAGACGCCGAGCCTGGAGCAGACCGTCTCCAACCTGAGCGGCGGCAACCAGCAGAAGGTGTCCGTCGCCAAATGGCTGTTCGTGAAGCCCGAGGTGCTCATCCTGGATGAGCCCACCCGCGGCATCGACGTCGGCGCGAAATACGAGATCTACACCATCATGAACAGGCTTGTGAATCAGGGGATGAGCATCATCATGATATCATCCGAGCTGCCCGAGATCCTGGGAATGAGTGATCGCATCTATGTCGTTTCTTCCGGCAGGATTACCGGTGAGCTGCCGACGTCAGAAGCGACGCAGGAAAAGATCATGCAACTGGCAACGAGCTAGGAGGCGCTTCGTGACTGTCAACGACCTGCAAAAAGCGTTACGGCAGAACATCCGCGATTACGGCATGTACATCGCGCTTTTCATCATCATGGCCATCTTCACCGTCACGACGAAGGGCCTGTTCATCTCGTCGCGAAACATCTCCAACCTCATGAACCAGACCGGCTACATCGCCGTGCTGGCCGTCGGAATGACGCTGGTCATCGTGATCCGCCATATCGACCTGTCCGTCGGATTCCTCTCGGGATTCCTCGGAGCTATCGCGGCAATCGCCCTGGTGTTCTGGCACGTGCCGGTGTTCTTTGCCATCCTCCTGGTCCTGGTCCTGGGGGTCCTGGCGGGCCTGCTCACCGCTTTCCCGGTTGCGCAGCTGGGCATTCCCTCCTTTGTCGCGTCCCTGGCGGGCTGGCTGATCTACCGCGGCGCGCTTCTGCTTGTCACTTTGAATACTGGCACCATTGTCATCCCGGATAAGATTTTCAACGCAATCGGAAACGGCTACATCCCTGACCTTTTTCCCACGGCCGGGTTTTTCCCCGGGGTCCATAAGCTGACGATTTTCCTGGGGCTTCTGGGCATCGTCTGGTTCATCGTGAGCCAGATCAACACGCGGCGGAGCAAGAAGGCGTACAACTTCGATGTGATGCCTCCGGACATGTTCGTGTTGAAGCTCATTTTCATCTCGGCCCTGCTGGCGCTCATCACCTGGGTGCTTGCCGGCTACAACGGCCTGTCCTGGACCCTGGTCGTGGTGCTCCTCGTCGTGGGCATCTACGACTTCATCGCCAACCAGACGGTGCTGGGCCGGCACATCTACGCCGTGGGCGGCAACCCCGAGGCGGCGGAGCTCAGCGGCATCAACGTGAAACGCATCACGTACCTTGTGTTCGGGTCAATGGGAATGCTTTCCGGCCTTTCGGGCATTCTCTTCGCCTCGCGTCTGCAGTCCGCAACCACCACGGCAGGATCCCTTTTCGAGCTGGACTCCATTGCTGCTGCATACATCGGCGGCGTTTCGGCGGCCGGCGGCGTTGGCAAGATCATGGGCTCACTCATAGGGGCTCTGGTCTATATCTCACTCACCAGCGGGATGAACCTCATGGGAACCGACATCTCATCCCAGTACATCGTGAGGGGCGCGGTGCTTGCAGCGGCCGTCATCTTCGACGTGACCACCCGCCGCACGCGCCAATGAGGTGGCGGGGCCCGGGATGATCGGCACAGCCCGATGCGTCTGAGGACGAAGCTCCTTGCCGGCATCCTGGTCACGCTCCTGCTGCAGATCGCCGTCACGGGGACGTTTACTCTCACGTCGTTTCTCTATACGACAAGGAGCTCCATCGAGACGCGGCTGCGCAGGGACTGGGAACGCGCCCGGGCCTACCTGGAGGAGATGAAGCACAGGCTGTATACCGACATATTCCAGCTGTGCTTCCTTCTGGAGGAAGGCCAGGCGGCCGATGCCTCGGCGGACTATCTTCGCAGCCTGATGAGGCACTTCATCAGCCTCACCAGCGTGGACCGGATCGTGCTGGTGGATGACCAGGGGACGGTAATCGCGGACGAGTACGCCGGCCTTTCGCAGGCCGACGGCCTGGCCACAGCCATGTTGAATCCCCGGGATTTCCGCTTCCCCCGCAACCAGTTCGTTACTTCCACCGACTCAGGTGGCGCCTTGCGCCTTTTCCTGGTCACCGGCACCACAATCCCCCGTGGGAGCATCACGGGCGGAATCGGGCTGCCATGGCACCTGTACCTGGTGACGGACGTGGACAAAAGTGTCGTGGAAGAGATCCTGGAAAAAACAGGGACTTCCGTGGCGTTGTACGTCGGCAGCGTCCCCGTCGTATTCGCGGACGAGTTCCAGCCTTTCCAGACCTACGGCTCTTCGCGCGTACGGACGGTGCGTTTCGGGGACCATCCCTACAGCGTGTATTCCCGCCCGCTCTCCGCGGACCTGCGGGACAGGCTCTACCTTGTGTCCCTGCGCTCCACCCTGGAGGAGCAGCTGTACATCCGATCCGTCCTTTTCTCCTATCTCACTGCCTTCCTGATCACCCTTGCCGCCTCGCTGTTCCTTGCGGCCGGGATGACGAGTCTTGCGGTTTCCCCGTTCACGCGTCTTTCCCAGTGGCTGCATCGCTACATGGATACCGGCCAGGTGGGAAAGCTCGACATACGATCCCGGGACGAGACGGGATTTCTTGCAACGGCTTTCCACGCAATGGTCAGCACGCTCATCGCGGAGAAGCACACGGTGAGCGACCAGCTGGAGCAGATACGGCAGCTTGCCTTCTTCAACGAGCGCATCATGAACGGGATCCGCGCCGCCATCGTTGTTGCCGATGCCCAGGGAGCCATCGAGTTCTGCAACAGCTATTTTGCCCAGCTGGCGGGGAAAGACCGTGAAAGCCTTCATGGCCAGAGCTTTCGCGGGAAAATAGCCTCCCTGTTCACCCTTCGAAACGGCTCCCCCGCGGGTGATGCGTTCCCGCTGGACCAGGAGGCCGTTGTGGAGGGGCTCTCTCTTGTGCGTCCGGGAGAGGATTCCCTGCATTTCACCGCAAAGCTCTCCCCGCTCGGCCTCTCGGGGAACCGGAAGGGATCCCTCATCGTGCTGGAGGACGTCACCGCGTCGGAGAGGTTCTGGGCCGGGGTGACCATCGCGGACAGGGTGACTTCCCTGGGGATCCTTTCCGCCGGAATGGCGCACGAGATCAACAATCCCCTCGGGTCCATCCTCTCCCACGTCAATTACCTCAAGGCGGTGGAGAAGGGAAAAGAAAAGCTCGATTCCCTTTTCTGGATTGAAAGTGAAACGAACAGGATCGCGGCGATCATCAAGCGCATCCGCGCGTATTCAGCCACCGCCACGGGAGGCGAGCTCACCGCTGACCTGAACCTGATGGCCGGCCAGACCCTGGAGCTGCTGCGTTTCACCCTGGAGAAACGGCGGTTGCACGTCACCTGCGATCTGGCGGAGGACCTGGGCGTTGTGCGCTGCCCGCCGGACGAGCTCAAGCAGGTCGTTCTCAACATCCTGTTGAACGCCTGCGAAGCCTGCGCCGATGGGGGCGCCATCCAAGTCCGAACGCGAGGGTGCGACGGCAAGGCGGTCCTCTGCGTTTCGGACAATGGCGCGGGAATCGATCCGGCGCACATGAAGAACATCTTCGATCCCTTCTTTACCACGAAGAACGCGAGCCAGGGCAATGGGCTTGGTCTCTCGATCTGTTATGCCATCGTCAAGCGCACCGGTGGCGACATCCGTGTCTCGAGCGCGCCGGGGACGGGCACGGAGGTGGAGGTAACACTCAATGTACATGAACATCCTCATCGTGGATGACGAGCCCGGACTGCGCAGCGGGCTTTCGAAGATTCTGGCCCTTCAAGGCTACCGTGCCCTTGAAGCATCCACGGCAGCCGAGGCCAGGAAAGTCATGGCCAGCGCCGAAGTGCACCTCGTGCTCCTGGACTTGAAGCTGGGCGGGGAGGATGGGTTGGCGCTCCTCAAGGGGCTGAAAACGGAGGAGCCGGCAGTTCCCATCATCATCATCACGGGCCACGGAGATGTCGCAAGCGCCGTTCAGTGCATGCAGGCGGGGGCCACGAACTACATTCCCAAGCCCATCGACAACGACCTCCTGTTTTCCATCCTCGACAAGGAGCGCGCTGCGTTGAACGACCGGCGGAGCACGCTGGCTTTCCGCGAATCCCTGCGCTCCAGCGCCCGCACCCGGCTTGCCCCCAGCACTTCGCCTCAGATGAAGGAAATCGAGAAGGTGATCGTGAAGGTCAGGGATTCCGATGTGCCCCTGCTTCTGCTTGGAGAGACGGGCACCGGGCAAGGAAGTGGTGGCAAAGAGCATCCATTATTCCGGAGCCTATCGGGACAGGCCCTTCGTGGGCCTCAACTGCGCTTCCCTGAACGAAAACCTGCTGGAGAGCGAGCTGTTCGGGCACGAGAAGGGCGCGTTCTCGGGCGCCGTGGCTCGCAAGATCGGCCGCTTCGAGCTCGCGGGCAATGGCACCCTGTTCCTGGATGAGATCGGGGACATGAGCCTGACCATGCAGGCAAAGCTCCTGCGCGTCCTGCAGGAACGGACCCTGGAGCGCGTCGGCGGAACCAAGCCTGTGTCCGTTTACTGCCGGCTGATAGCAGCCACCAACAAGGACCTCACGGCCCTACGGGCAAGCGGCGCCTTTCGCGAGGACCTCTACTACAGGCTGAGCACCGTCACCATGAAGCTTCCGCCATTGCGTGAGCGTGCCCGCGACATCCCCTCCCTGGTCCAGCTCTTCGTCGAGGAAGCCAACGCAACGTACGGACGCGCCGTGTGCAGGATCCCGGACCCCATCATGAGGCGCCTGCTGGCCGGCAACTGGCCCGGCAACATCCGCCAGCTTCGAAACGTGATCACGAACGCCGTGATCCTGAGCGACGGTGAGGAAATTGCAGGCATTGAGCTCGGAGACGGAGCGCCGGAACAAGGGGAGATTGCGATTGACGGAGATCTGCGCACCATGATGACGCGCCATTCCTCGGACATGGAAAAGAGAATAATTCGATCCGTGCTGGAACGAAGCGGAGGGAATGTCTCGAAAACCGCCTCCCGTTTGGGGATCAGCAGAAAGACCTTGTATGAAAAGATGCGCCGCTATGGGTTCTGAACGCTCCTTTCTCATCGGGAAGGTGATGGCGCTGGTGGGCTTCCTGGTTTTTGCAGCGGCGTCTTCCAGCCTTTTCGCCGCCGGGCAAGCCCGAATCCCGCGACCCTCGACTGGAGATTTTCAGCTGGTGGACCGCCGGAGGGGAGGCGGAGGGGCTTGCCGCGATGTTCGCGATATACAACACCAGGTTCCCGACCGTCCAGATCATCAACGCCACGGTGGCGGGAGGGGCCGGGTCAAACGCAAAGGCCGTTCTGGACACGCGCATGCGCGGCGGGAATCCGCCCGACTCTTTCCAGGTGCACGCGGGTCATGAGCTGATAGACTCCTGGGTTCTTGCCGGAAAAATGGAGCCCATCACGTTCGTCTTCAAGGACAACGACTGGCTCAATGCATTCCCCCGGGACCTCATTGAGATCATCTCGTACAAGGGGGAGATCTACAGTGTTCCGGTGAACATCCATCGCTCCAACGTCCTGTGGTACAATCAGAAGATCTTCATCGACAACGGGCTTCGTCCCCCGAAAAGCTTTGACCAGCTTGTGAAAGTCTGCGAAGCGCTCGCCAACAAAGGGATCACGCCGCTTGCCCTGGGGGACAGCGGCATCTGGGCCTCTCTTCACCTCATGGAAAGCGTGCTTCTCTCCACGATGGGGCCTGCGCGCTACAAAGGTCTCTGGACGGGTGCCACGCCCTGGGACGGAGGTGAGCTGCGAACATCGCTTTCGAGGTTTGCCACTCTCCTGCGCTACGTGAATACGGACCACGCGACGTTGAGCTGGGATGCCGCCGCCCAGTACGTCATCGACGGAAAATGCGCCATGACCGTGATGGGAGACTGGGTCGAGGGATACTTCAAGGCCAAAGGCTTCACCCCGAACAAAGAGTTCGGCTGGGTTCCTTTCCCCGGGACAAAAGGTTCTTTCCTGATGCTTTCCGATTCCTTCGGGCTTCCCAGGGGCGCGCCGGACCGTGACGCTGCAGTCAAATGGCTCACGGTTGCCGCATCACGTGAAGGCCAGGACGCGTTCAACCCCAAGAAGGGCTCCATCCCATCCCGCGTCGACTGCGACCGTTCCTTGTACGACGCGTATCTCCAGTCGGCTATGGATTCCTTCAAGTCCGACACGATCGTGCCCAGCGTCACGCACGGGGCGGCTGCCGCCGAAGACTGGGTTTCAAGGATCCAGGATGTCGTCGGTCTTTTCGTCTGCGACCAGGATATTGAGAAAGCTGCCACCGGACTGATTGCAGCTGCCAAAAAATACGTGAGGTAACAAACAAAAACTCTATTATCTCGATTCTCATTGCATTTATCAAAAAGTTGGGATAAGATTTGACTTATAGGAGAATTGAGAATGGTCGCTCCTTCCTCGGTCAGATACGGCGCAATCACAATGACTTGCGCGATCGTTTTTGCGTCGGGGTTCCTCCTGTCACTATTTCTTATTCCGGGCGGGCAGTTCGCGGGCGTCCTGTTTGCCGTGCCGTTGATCCTGATTGCATGGAGATGGGGTCGACGCGCGGGGTTGGCCGCTGCGATTGTCGGGATCATCTTCATGAGATCTGCGTTTTCGATCGAATACTTCATCGTCCTGCACAACAGGCTGGATTCCTTCTGGATCATGTCGGCGCTGGAGACGTCCCTCGTGTTCCTTGTCATTGGCGCGGCAGTTGGCAGACTGAGCGACAGCATGCGCCAGCTTTCCCAGACTGCTGATGCCAGGCTGCTCGCTGAGAAAGCAGCCCAGGAAGCCGAGAAACGCTACAGGGATATGATCGAGCTGGCGCCCCAGTACGTCGCCGTGATCCAGGATTCCAGGTTTGTGCTGTGCAACAGGAAAATGACGGAATTGGATTTCGGTCACCAGGAAGGTCGACAGGCCATCCTTGACATCATGAAACGGGTCCAGGAAGGCAGTGAGGATGAGGGAAATGCAACCGTTCGACTTGTTGACGGAAACGGCAAGCCCCGGTGGTTCGAGATCGCCGCCAGAAAAGTCGAATGGGACAGAAAGCCCGCCGGGCTTCTTTTTGCGATGGAGACAACGGCCGGGAAGCTTGCCGAGCAGGCCCTGCAGGAAAGCCATGCACACCTGGAGGCAATCCTCAGGGCTGTGCCGGACCTCCTGTTCGAGGTGGACCAGCAAGGCAGGTTCTATGAGCTGCCCACCCCGCATCCGGAGGGGCTGTTGGCTCCACCGGAAGTCTACGTGGGAAAGACGGTCAAGGAAATGCTTCCCGCGGAGGCGGCGGCAATCGGGATGAAAGCCCTGGAGAAGGCGGCCATCGCGGGAAAGCACTCCGGCGCGGTCTATTCACTCGTGTTCGACGGCGAGGAAAAATGGTATGAGCAGTCCATTTCGGCAATCGGCGATTGTCGAGCGCCGGGTGCGCATTTCATCGTGCTTGCGCGTGACATAACGGAGCGCAGGCGGCTGGAAGAACAGGTGGCCCAGGCAAAGAAGATGGAGGCGGTGGGGAGGCTGGCCGGCGGAATTGCCCATGACTTCAACAACATCCTTCAGGCCATTCTTGGCTTCTGCGACCTGATCAAGGACCGTGTTGCAGATCAGGCGGAAGTGCTGCGAAATATCTCAGTGATCGGCGACTCGGCTCACAGGGCGGCATCACTGACGCATCGGCTCCTTGCTTTCAGCAGAAAGCAGATGCTCCAGCCAGTTGTGCGGGATTTGAATGAATTTGTTCGAAACTCGGAGGAAATGCTCAGGCACAGCCTTGGGAAAGGCATTGAGCTCATCATCAGGACCGAGGGCCAGCCGATCTGGGTGAGCGTCGACCCCGCCCAGCTTCAGGAGGTCATCCTGAACCTCGCGGCCAATGCGAGGGATTTCATGATGAGCGGGGGGAGGCTTTCAATCCAGGCCCACCACGTCGAGATAGGGCGGGATGCCGCCGGGGTACCGGTGGACATAGCCCCCGGCTGCTACGCAGTGATCGAGGTCAGGGATACCGGCATCGGCATGGACCGCTCAACCCTTTCCCACGTTTTCGAGCCTTTCTTCACCACCAAGGAAGTGGGCCAGGGAAGCGGCCTCGGCTTGTCGATAGTCTACGGGATCATCAGGCAGATGGGCGGCTTTGTCACGGTGGACAGCGTCATTGGATTTGGCACGTGCTTCAATGTGCACCTGCCGATGATTGAAGATTCCTCCGGTCAACCCGCGGCCTCCTGGTGACTTGCCCGGGCTTCTGGACATCACATCCCCGACGCGAATAGACTCCCATCGATGAAAGGTTCCAGAGCGCACCTGAGCGCCCTGTAGGAAGGAAAAGAAACGTGAAAGCATATACCGGCGGCGGAGACCGCGGCAGAACCAGCCTCCTGAGCGGGGAGCGGGTGGCAAAAACAGACAGCCGCATCGAGGCCTGCGGCGATGTGGATGAGCTCAACTGCGCTCTCGGCGCGCTTCTTGCCTCCCTGCCCCCGGAGGATCTGGGGCTTCGCGCAGAGCTGCTGGAAGTGCAAAGCGATCTTTTTCGACTTGGGGCAAGGCTGGCAACAGCGCCTGGCTCGGCTGCCTTTGCCCTGCTTCCGCCCTTCGGCTCCCAGCACATACGGCGAATGGAGTCGGCCATAGACCGACTGGAGTCCGAGCTCCCTCCTCTCCAGGGCTTCATACTCCCCGGCGGGCAACCCGCAGCGGCATGGGCGCATCTGTCCAGGACGGTATGCAGGAGGGCTGAGCGGCGGGTCGTACAGTGCTCCGTTCAGCCTGGCCGGAGCGAACCTGACGAGACCTTTGGCGACATTATTGCCTACCTGAACAGGCTTTCCAGCCTCCTTTTCACCGCGGCTCGTCTTTGCAACAAGATTCTCGGTGTCCCCGAGAGAACATGGCAGGCGTGACGGGAGTCGGTGATTTCTCGACAAGGCTTCTTGCTCGCTCCCTGCTGTCATCGGACACAATGGAGATGGGCTTCGAACGTCCCGCAGGATTCAACTTCGTGGCGGGGCAGGGGATAAGGCTTTCACGCGCCGGGCTGGTCAGGGAATACAGTCTCACAAGCGGCCCCGAGGACGAGCGGCTTTCCCTGTGCATCCAGATCGTGGAGAAAGGGCCGTTTACCCGCCTTCTTGCGGGGCTGGAAATCGGCAGCAGCCTGTCATTCAGCGGTCCCCACGGGTACTTCACGTTTCAGCACGGGCCGCGTCCGGCAATATTCGTCGCTACGGGGACGGGAATTGCGCCGTTTGTATCCATGGTCCGGGCCGGCGTCAAGGGGTTTACGCTTCTGCAGGGAGCTTCAACGATGTTGGAGCTGCATTACCGTCAGATGATCCAGCCTGCCGCTGCCGCCTATTTTGGCTGCGTCTCACGCGAGGCGGCAGAACAAGCCGGCCCCTCCTGGCGATACGAGGGCCGCGTGACCGATTTCCTGAGAAAAAGCCTTCGCGCTGGTGTTTACGACTTCTACCTGTGCGGAAGACGCGAAATGGTCCGTGATGCGGTCAGCATCATTGACGACAAGTTTCCGGGCTCACGAGTTTTCTTCGAGATATTCTTCTAGGTATTCTGCTAGCCTTCCCATTTCCTGCTTGAGTCCTTCCAGGGACCGCCATCAGCGAACATCTCGGGATGCAGGGTTTTCAGCCGCGGGTCTTCAACCGTGTCGTGCTGCAGGACCATCCACCGGGGGTACGGGATTCCCGGATCCGAGGCGGCATCAAGCATCGACACATCGTCGGGGGTCAGCTCGAGGTCCACGCTTGACAGGTTGTCGTCAAAGTGCTCGATGGTCCTGGCGGCAATGATCACACTCGATATGGCGGGGCGCGACAGAAGCCACGCAAGCGCCACGCGGGACGGCGTTGCCCCGTGTCTCCTGGCCACCTCCTTCAACGCGTCGATGACGCGGTAGGCCTGTTCTTTCTCAATGGGGACGAATGCCCCGGCTTCGGCAAACCTGGTGCCTCTGGGCGGCGGGTTGCCGCGCGCATACTTGCCCGGAGAGAAAGCCGCCTGCCAGGGGGCTCCATACGAGAATGCCCACCCCGTAATACTGCGCAAAGGCCAGGAACTCGTTCTCCAGCCCCCGGCCCACGAGGCTGTAGTACATCTGGGCAGTGACGTACTTCTCCAGGCCAAGCCTTTCCTGCATGTCGATGGCGGCGGCCGCCTGCCATGACATGTAGTTGCTGAACCCGACGTAGCGTGTCTTGCCCTGCCGCACAAGGTCATCAAGGGTCCTCACCGTCTCCTCCAGGGGAGTGGTGGAATCCCAGCTGTGGACCTGGTACAGGTCGACGTAGTCGGTTTGAAGCCTTTTCAAGCTTGTCTCGATGCCCCGCATGATGTTCACCCGCGTGGCGCCGCTTCGGATGATGTTCCCGCTCATGGGAAGTCTCACCTTCGTGGCAAGGACAATCTCCTCACGGGTCCCCTTCAACGCATTGCCCAGCAGGGTTTCGCTCTCCCCGCTGCTGTAGACGTCTGCGGTGTCGATGAGGTTGATGCCCTTGTCAATGGCATGCCGTACCATGGCCGTGGTTGCCTTCTGGTCGAGGTTCCCGACTTTGTTCGTTCCGAACTGCATGGTGCCCAGGGAGACTGCGCTCACCGCGAGTCCTGTTTTTCCCAGTGTCCTGTATTTCATATGTGCATCAAACGTAGCGCCGGCGAAGCCGCGGGGTCAAGCCTCACCAGACGCCGGCTTCCCGAAGTATCGCTGATGTTCTGCCGGCCCAGTCCCTGTTTGCGGCGGGATTTGCGGGGCTTGGATGAGGAATGCCCAGAACGCCCATCCCTTTCCGTCCTGACCGCTCGCGCAGCTTCAAAAGCCTGTTTTCCGCGAACTTTCCAATTCCCACGAGCCATCCCGGGCGGAGTAGGTCGACCACCACGCTCAGATGCTCGTCACACACGCTCGTAAGGATCTCTTTGTCGGCCGCGGCCAGCTTGTCGGGAGTGAGGTTGCGTCCGGATGCGTCCAGGAACAGAAGCGGGCAGTAATTGACCACAAGCTGGGAGCGAAAAAAATCGCGCGGGCTGCCGAATTGCTCACGGACCAGGCCCCAGAGCCTGTTCCCGCTGACCTCGCTTCGCCGACAATCGAACCCGGTGATCATGACCCGCGGGTGCTGTTGGGTGGGGGGGCGGACCCGTGCCGAGATTCCCATCCAATCGCGCACGGTTGCCACCTCGCCGAACGGGACACCGGTCTGGGCCATCCCCCACGGGCCGGGATTCATGCCGAGAAAAAGAACCGTCTTTCGGCCAGCGCCGAACTTCCGCAAGTACTCCTCGTAGCCCGCCCGGGCGTACATCAAGGGGTTATAGACGAAGCGCACGGGGTCGTGAAACCTTATCTGCTGGCACGCTTTGGCAAGCCGGCGAGATGCGCGGACAAGAGCGTCACGTGGGGATGATGTCAATCGATTCGGTACCGATAGATATCTCCCCGGGAAGCCTCGGGGAGAAGCGTTGGAAACCGCCAATAGTGGGAGACGATGCGCGCACCGGAGGGAAGCTCGCGTTTCACCTTCGTTTCCAGCCGTCCCATTACGAAGCTCACCTGGAAGACCGTCACGATGTCGAATGAGGAAAGGTCGGCACGCCAGAAGCTGCGCCAGTGAATGAAGGCGTGCCCTTCCAGACCCGCCCGCCGGATGTTTTTTCGTGAGATGTGGACAAGGACAGGATTCACCTCGAACCCGTGCGCCTCGGCGCCTCGGCGGGCAAGGGCAATAACCACGCGCCCGTCACCCGAGCCCAGGTCAGCGGCCTTCTCCCCCACGGCAACGGCGGCCACCTCCGCCATGGTGACGGTTTCCTCATGCGTGCTGGGGTCATAGATGGCCCCCCGGCCGAGGGGGAAAAAAACGTAGAATACGAGATAGAACGCGACGCAGACGATCAGCACGGTGAGGATGGTACCAATCACGCCGGCATGATAGCAGGGATGCCGGCATTGGAACAGACCGGCGGCCGAGACACCGATTGCAGGGGTTGGCGCGGTTTGCTACCATCGCGGAGTGCTCACAGCCGCGGTGCTCGGTGGATTCATCAAGACGTCATTTGCCCTCGCTTTCGACCTGAGATCGTATCGGGCGGGGTGGAGGGCCCTGCGCGTGCCTTCCCTGGTGATTGCGGCGGTCTCCTGCGCGTTGGGCATAGCCCTTGCCTTCCAGGCCGGCAGGGGAGACTGGATCAACGCAGCGGCCGTCATGGTGTGCGGCCTGGCCCTCCAGGCCGGCGTTAACCTTGTGAACGATTTTTTCGAGTTCATGCAGGGAAAAGTCGACGACAAGGTGGAAGCCCTTGGATTTTCCCGGGATAATCGGGTCATCCTGGAATGGCTCATTTTCCTTGTTGGCCTGGCTCTCTTCGGGCTGGCCGGGCTTGTGGGCCTTTTCATCGCCTGGCGGACAGGATGGCCGGTGCTGATTCTGGGGTTGGTCGGCTTCCTTGGCGGTTTCTTCTACACCGGTGAGCCCCTGAACTACAAGCGACGCGGCCTGGCCGTGCCTCTCGTGTTCTTTCTCATGGGCGTGATCATGATCTCGGGGTCCTATTATGCCGTCTCGCGCGATTTTTCCTGGGACATCGCCGCCATTTCCGTCCCTGTCAGCTTCCTGGTCTCCCTCATACTCCTGGCCAACGAATTGAGGGATTTCGAGGCGGACACGCGTTACGGGATACGGACGTTGACGGTTCGAATCGGTTATTCCCGGGCCGTGATCCTGTATTGCGTCCTTCTGCTCCTTGCCTACGGGAGTCCTGCCGCGCTGGCCGCAGGCGGGCTTCTTCCCCGGGTCTGGTACCTGTACCTCGCGCTGCCGCTGGTCGTTCCCCCGTTCCTCCTCATGGGCCGACCCGCCGGACGGCGCGCTATGATCGTCCCTGCCGTCATGCTCCATCACCTTGCGTACGGCACGTTTTTCTGTCTCTCCTGCTTCGCGCCTGCAAGGGCGTGAGCTTTGAATTTCGAAAGGAGCCATATGACGGATACCACGCGCATCGTTGTCCTCGGAGGAGGATACGGAGGCGTTCAGGCCGCGAAATTCCTGCATCGCAAGCTCGGCAAGCGCCGTGACATCGAGATAACCCTGATTGACAGGAACCCGTTCCAGACCCTCATGACGGAGCTGCATGAGGTGGCGTGCGGCCGCGTGGAGCCGGAGTCGGTTCTCATCACGTACCGCAAGATCTTCGGCGCAACACGGATAGCCGTGGTCACGGACAAAATCAGGACAATCGACTTCGAAACAAAGAGGCTGGTGTCGGACGCGGCCAGCTACGATTACGACTACCTCTTGATTGGAGTCGGCGCCGAGCCGGAGGACTTCGGCCTTCCCGGCGTGCGGGAACATGCGTTCATGCTCTGGTCATTCGATGACGCTCTTGCGCTGCGCCAGCACCTCGAGGAGGTCTTCCGGCAGGCCGCCTCAGAGAAGGATGCGCGCAAGCGCTCGGAGCTTCTGACCTTTGTGGTGGCCGGCGCCGGCTTCACGGGGATCGAGGTTGCGGGTGAGCTCAAGGACCACAGGAGGGTCATGTGCCGGACGTACCACATCGATGAGAGCGAGGTGCGGATCATCGTGGTGGAGGCCCTGGGGTGGATCCTTCCGAATCTTCCCCAGAAGCTCCAGGAAAAGGCAAGGCGCTACCTGGAGCGCAGGGGCGTGGAGATCATGCTCCGCTCACCCATCCTGGGGGCGGAAGAAGGCAAGGTGCTTCTGGCCGGGGGCACGTCCATCCCGGCCCGGACGTTCATCTGGACCTGCGGGATCCAGGGACGGGAGTTTGCGGGAAACCTTGCCCTGACAAAGGGAAGATGCGTCAACCGGGCATGCCGTTTCTCCGCAACCCAGAGCACGTGCGGGGTAAAGAACTGCACCTTCGCCCCGGGACAGTACGTGGTGGGCAAGCGAGGGAGGCTGCTGGTCAACGAGTACATGCAATCCATCGACTACTCGAACGTGTATGTGGTCGGCGACGTGGCGTGGTACCTGGAGGGCGGCAAAGTGCTGCCCCAGATCGTCGAGACGGCCGTTCAGACCGCGGAGACCGCCGCGCACAACATCGCGGCCGACGTTGAGCATGGCCAGATGAAGGCTTTCCATTCCAGCTACCACGGCATCATGGTTTCCCTGGGCGCCTTCTCCGGCGTGGCACACGTCATGGGAGTGTCGCTCACGGGAATCTTCGCAATCGGCGTCAAGCATCTGATCAATATCGTGCACCTCTTCACCGTTGCAGGCGTGAATCAGGTCTGGGAGTATGTGAAACACGAGTTCCTCGATGTAAAGAACCAGCGCTCTTTCATCGGGGGACTGGCGGCCTACAAGGTACGCGGCTACTGGCCGCTGCTTCTCCGCGTGTGGCTCGGATTCATGTGGGTGGTGGAGGCCACGAACAAAATGACAGAGGGCTGGCTGGACTTCTCAACGGGCCAGAGCAAGACGGGCTGGATGTTCTCCCCCGGAGTGATCCAGGCCGGGGTCAAGGCTGCACAGGGCACGGCCTCAGGGGCTGCGCAAGGCACAGCCCCAGGGGTGGCCGCAACGTCAGGTGCCTCGGCAGCCGCTGGAGCCGCCTCGAACGCGGCGGCCGCGACTTCCGCGGCCACTACGGCTGCAGGAGCGGCGCCGGCCCTAGGGGCTGCGCAGGGCACAGCCCTAGGGGTGGCCGCAACGTCGGGTGCCTCGGCAGCCGCTGGGGCCGCCTCGAATGCAGCGGCCGCGACCACCGCGGCCACTGCGGCTGCAGGGGCAGCGTCGAACGCGGCGGCCGCTTCCTCCGGCGCTGCGGCAGCAACCAGCGCGGCCTCTGCGGCGCACGCCGCCGCGGCCCATGCGGTCTCCGGTCCCTGGCTCGATACGACGCACAATATCCTGGACCCCTCCTGGGGGATCGTGACATGGTTCCGGCACACCTTCATGGACGGGATATTCGCCCATCTCAACTACTCCGTCTTCCAGGTGCTGATCGTCATGACGGAGCTCCTCATCGGGCTTGCCCTCTTTGGAGGCTTCTTCACATGGTTCGCGGCCGTGGCGTCCATCGGGCTGTGCATCATCTTCACGCTTTCGGGCATGTTCGCGTGGAACCAGGCCTGGTTCATTTTTGCCGCCATCCTCATGATGGGCGGGGCGGGGCGCGCATTCGGGTTGGATTCCTTCACGGTGCCGTTGTTCAAGCGATGGTGGAATGGAACGCGCCTTGCCCGACGGACGCGTTTCTACGCGGATGAGCCGACGAAATAGCCGATGAGCGGATTCTGGGACGGGGTTCCGGGGCTTGCCCGGCAGCTGGAGGAGGTGCGACACGCCATTCGTGACAACGCCCGCAGCGACGACAACGAGGTGCAGGCCTCAATCGGCCAGCTCCTGGAATCCAACGGCAAGATGTTGCGGCCCGCGTTCGTCATCCTTGCGTCGCAATTCGGGACGCCTCCGGCGAGACCGGATAATCCGGATTGCCGCCGCAATCGAAATGCTCCACATGGCGACACTGGCGCACGACGACATCATTGACGGCGCCGCGCTTCGCCGGGGGGTGGCGACACTGCACGCGCTGCGGGGCCCTCGAACGGCCGTCCTTGTCGGCGACTGGCTTTTTGCCTCGTGCTTTTCAATGGTTTCCGATTTTGCCGCCGTGGAGAACTCCCGTGCGTTGTCGCAGATCGTGGCCCGCATCTGCGGGAGCGAGGTGAGCCAGTCCGCGGACAGGCACCGGATGAGCACCAGCATCCGCCGCTACCTTCGAAGGATCGCCGGCAAGACGGCAGCCTTGTTTGCCCTGTCCTTCCATGTGGGAGCGTATGAAAGCAGCTGTCCTCCCGAGCTGTGCAGCGGGCTTCGTCGGCTGGGCTATTGCCTGGGCATGGGGTTCCAGATCATTGACGATATCCTGGATTTCGAAGGGCTTTCGACCAACACGGGCAAGCCGACGGGGCGTGACCTGGCTGAAGGCATTTATACGCTCCCGACCATCCTGGGGCTCCGAAACGACGACGGACGGCTTGCGGCCGCCCTCTCTCGCCGGCCCGCATCACGCAGGGCTTTGTCCCAGGCGGCTGCGCTCATCGACGAGAGGGGAGGCATCTCCCGGGCCCGAGAGCTTGCTCAGCGCTACACCGAGCGCTCCCTGCGGGAGATAGCCAGGCTTCCCGGCGGGGAAGCCAGGTCCGTTCTTGAAAATGTCGCTTTGAAACTGCTGCATCGGACCCGGTAAGAAAGAGCTTGACTTTGCACTTCAATGCTGAAAATCTTTGAAAGCAGGTCAGGAAGGGGGAAAGATGAAGAGAAAAATTATCGTCATGCTTGCAGTGGTTTTGCTGCTCTGTTCGGCGGTGGGCGCTTTTGCGTTCGAGCAGAAGAGCAGGGCGTACCCATGGATGGCCTCGTTCAACAAGACGGGCCAGCTCAACGTGTACGCGGCGGTCGGTTTCTATTATTACGGCATCGACGTGGGCGGCGGACCCGAGTTCATCCTTGGCAATTTCGACATCTCCGGAATCCCTCTGGAGTGGGGAATCGCGATCAAGGGTCTCGTCGGATTCGCGAATTTTGGCGGATTCAGCTGGATAGACTATGGCGCCGGACCGCTTGTGACGCTGCACTGGGGAGTTGATGGGGGCGGCCCCCTGAAGTTCGACTGGTACGGCGGAATTGGCCTCGGGATTTCGGGATCAAGCGCGAACTACGGATACTTTTCTTACGGCACCGGAATCGGGTTCGGGTTCGCCTCAGCCGACGGCCTGGTATGGCACTTTTCGAACAACATCTCCGCGATCCTCGATTACTCCTATTTCGGATTCTACTCACTCTATGGAATCGGGTTGAGGTTCGACCTGTAGCTTCCCTGAAGCCGTTATGAAAGGCCCCGATCATCGTCGGGGCTTTTTATTGCGCGGTCTCGACGATTGCGCTATGGTCGAGTAAATACATGAATACCACCCTGGCAAAAATCCTTCTCCTCGGCTTACCCCTTCTCCTGTCCCTGTCGTGGTTCGCATTCTGGGTAGTAAAGATCGTCAAGACCTCGAAAAAGCTGAAACAGCAGGCGTCACGTCCGGCAGACCCGGCTGAGCCCGACCGGCCTCCCTCAGGCCCTCCTGCCTGAGCCCCGAAAAGCCGTGCCATGCCTGAAGCCGCCAAGGATCCGCTTATCATCAGCGATCTCACTTTCCGCTACCCTTCGCTTGCCGGCCCGGGGGAGATGACCGTGCTGGACGGCTTCTCTCTTACTCTTCAACAGGGAAAGACGACGGTCCTCCTGGGGCCGGCCGACGCGGGAAAGACCACACTGGCAAGGATTCTGGTGGGGGCAGCGCCCAGGTTCACCGGGGGCTCCCTGACCGGCTCCCTGCGCCTGGCGGGCAGGGAAATCTCCGGGTCAAAACCATACGAGCTGATGGAAATGATCGGGTGTGTTGCCCAGAGCTCCGACGAGCAGATCTTCACGACCCGTTGCGACACCGAGATCGCTTTTGCGCTGGAATCCCTGGGAATGCCGGCGGCTGAAATGAAAGAAAGGATTGTGGAGAGCCTGCGGCTCGTTGGCCTGGACGGGTTTCAGGCGCGAAATCCGTCCACGATGTCGGGTGGGGAGAAAAAGAGACTCCTGATTGCCTGCCTGGCTGCGCTGGCGCCTTCCGTATGGATCCTGGATGAGTCCCTCCTTGAGCTGGACCAGGGCTGGAGGGGACGGATCATCGATTTCCTGCGGGATGCAGGCAGCGCCGTCCTCATTCTGGATTCAAGGCTTTCGTCGGTGATGCAGGAGAAGGGGGATTTGTTCGCCATTCTTTCACGCGGAAAATTGAGCCACTCTGCATCGAGGGCGAACGACCCGGCCTTTGTGGCCCGCGCGCAAGGAGAGGGCATCCTGCCTGGGAATCAGACTCTCCGTGGTGAAAACGGCCCGGGCAAGAGGCTCCTGAAAGCAAGCGGAGTGAGATTCCAGTTCCCCGACGCAGACGGCTTCGCGCTGGCCGTCGATTCCCTGGAGCTTGAAAAAGGGACCGTGTGCTCCCTTCTGGGAAACAACGGCTCCGGAAAATCCACGCTGGGACGAATCCTTTGCGGTTTGCTGCCTCCCGCAAAAGGCTCCGTCTCGCTGTGGAGCGGCGCGGGGTACCATGCCGCGGCCGCGGAGGAATTGAACAGGACTATCGGCTACCTCTTCCAGAACCCTGACGCGCAGATTTTTCTCCCGACTGTTTTCGATGAGCTTGCCCTTGGTCTTCGCCGGGAGGGGCTCGGGGGACCCCAGGTACGCGGGCGCGTCCGGGAGGCCTGCCGGATGTTCCAGCTGCCCGACCCGTCGGCCCCGCCGGCGCTCATGAGCTACGGGGCGCGGAGAAGGCTCCAGGCCGCCATCTGCTATCTCCTTGATCGGGAGTTGCTTGTCCTGGACGAAGTGGACACGGGACTTTCCTATCGTGAGGTCTACGGCCTGCTTGCCGCTTTGAGATCAACGGGTGCCGGGATCCTCCTCATTACGCATGACCACTCCCTCGCAACCGAGGTTTCCTCCCGAATCCTGCTTCTGGACAAGGGGGCCATCCGCGCGGACCTCACCGCGGAAGAGTTCGACAAGCTGGCCGCCATGCGGGAAGCGGGATAGCATGGTGGTGGATTTCTATCGACCGGGCTCGAGCTGGCTTCATTCGTTTGACGCCCGCGCAAAGCTGATCCTGCTTGCGCCTGCCATTGCCAGCTTCTTTCTCCCTGTTCCTTTCTGGGCCGTTCTTCCGGCGCTTGCAGGGAGCGCAATCATCATTGCGATCACACTGGGCCCCGGAGAGCTCCTGAAGCCGTTGCGGGCCATTGGGCCGGTTCTGCTGCTCATCTGCCTGCTGACGCCTCCATTCGTGCCGGAGGGGAAGCCTCTCGTGAGCATCTTTGGCCTTGCTCTGATCACCTCGACTGGCCTGTCCAGGACCTTTACAACGTTGACGCGATTCATCGGCATTACGCTCGCGTTTGTCGCGGTTTTCCGAAGCATTGCAGCCGGACCACCTTGCCGCCAGCGTGAGATGGCTTGGAGCCCCGTACGCCGTGTCTCTGGTGTTTATCATCGCGCTGCGCTATATCCCCTCCCTTGGCGCCACATGGCGAAGCGTGCAGGACGCTCACAAGCTCAGATCAGCCGGCGCTTCACGTTTGCGGGCTCGACGCCGGCTTTTCCGCTGGGACGAGCATCTGCCCGTGCTCACGTCGGTCCTCATCCAGGCTGTCAAAGGGATCCCCGCCCTTGCCATGACCCTCGAGTGCAGGGGATTCGGGAGACGAACGCCACGCACGTCGCTTGTATCCTTGAAGAGAGGGAAGGCCCTTGCGCTGGACCTGCTTGTTGCCCTCGGTCTTGCGGCCATCCTTCTTGCCCCGGGGTTCATTCCCTGGCCTTCGATCTGGCTTCCATGAGGCAACCGGCCCATGTATAATCAGCGGATGGGTTTGCAGAGGAATGAGCCGGTCATATCACCCGCGCTCCGCGTTGCCACGGTGGCCATCCTGGCAGCCGTGACAACTGTCTTCACGCTGTTCATTCGGGTTCCGTCCCCCGCCCGAGGGTATTTCAATCTCGGAGATGTCGCCGTGGCATTCACTGCGTTTACGTTCGGCCCCATTTCTGCCCTGATTGCCGGGGGAGTCGGGACGGCGCTTGCCGATCTTATGGGATCGTACGTCCAATGGGCGCCCATATCGCTCGTCGTGCACGGGCTGGAAGGGCTGGTCATCGGGCTGATCGCGCGTTCCCGGCCAGGCAGCATGCCGCTCAGCATTGCCGCCGGCGTCGCAGGCGTCGTTGTCATGGCGGCGGGGTACTTTGCCGGGGGCATCCTGCTCACGGGAATCGGCCCCGCCCTGGCAGAGGCCCCGGGAAACCTGGTGCAGAGCGCGGCGGGCATCGTCATCGGATTGCCGCTCGCGGTCGCCGTCTCAAAGGCGTATCCTCCGGTTCGGAGGTACTCGTGGTAGCCGAGGCGGTCTTCGGCGCCGGGTCCCGTGAGTTCCTGCGGGCAGCGCTGCCGGGGGTGCGGGAGCGCATCCAAAAGGCCGCGCGCCGGGCAGGGCGGGACCCGTCAGAAGTGCGGTTGATGGCCGTGACCAAGGGTTTCCCAAAGGAAACGGCGGAAGCAGTCATTACGGCTGGAATTACTCTGCTGGGAGAGAACCGCGTACAGGAAGCGGAGCAGAAATACGGGGAAATCACGGGCAGCTTCGAGCTGCACCTTATCGGGCACCTGCAGCGCAACAAGGCCCGGACAGCCCTGGGGCTTTTTTCGTGCATCCAGTCCATCGACAAGACGGAGACGGCCGCCGCCCTTGAATCCCGCCTCGCCGAGACCGGGAAAACCATGGATATCCTTCTGGAGTTGAACACCAGCGGGGAACCCTCGAAATCCGGGTTCGGCTCCCGAGATGACCTGCTTTCCGCCCTGGATGCCCTGGGACGGTTTTCCCACCTGAAGCTCCGCGGGCTGATGACGGTTGGCCCTCTCACGGAAGACGTCACCGCCGTGAGGCGCTGCTTTGCGTCCCTCCGCCGGCTCTTTCAGGAAATCCGCGCAGGGGGCTCTTTCCAGTTTTTTGACACTCTTTCGATGGGAATGTCCGGGGATTTTGAGACCGCGATAGAGGAGGGCTCCACCCTGGTGCGAATCGGCACCGCGCTGCTGGGCCAGAGAGGCCTGCCGTGAGTCGCCGGACAATTCTCCTTCTGCTTGCGTGCGCCATTCTGGCATTCTCCGCCGGCGGTCTTTCAGCGCAAGATCACACTCCTCAACCCTATTCGCCGGACGAGTTTCAGGGCTGGATGAAAGACCTCTGGAGGGCGGAAGTCATCCTGGTTGGATCTTTCCCCATCACGCTCTTCCTGTCCCTGGAATCGTACGACATGTACCGTTATTTCAATACGAACTTCAATGCGGCATACGCCCCATGGCCTTTCAACACCGGCAGCGCCCTCAACCTTTCGGCGCAAGAGCAGACGTGGATCATCGTGACTTCCGCCGGCCTTTCCCTGACTGTCGCCGTGATAGATTTCATGATCGGCAGGTGGAATGCAACCTCCCAGAAGCCTTGAGGCGACAGTCGAAGACCCAGCGTGTTCCGGCATGCGCCTGGACATATTCCTGGCCGAGCGCCTGTCCCTGTTCTCACGGAGCCAGGCGCGGGCCAGGGTGGTCTCATTGCTGGTGAACGGAGCGCCCGCCCGTCTGGGAAAGAAGCTGAAGCTGGGGGACAGGATATCCCTGGCATGGGCCGATGCGCCGGGCCCGAGCGTCGATCCCGAAGATATCCCCCTGTCGGTGATTTTCGAGAACCAGGACGTCATCGTGATCGACAAGCCGCAAGGCATGGTGGTCCACCCCGGCAGCGGCAACCCCAGAGGCACGCTCGTGAACGCACTGCTCTTCCACTGCTCGCGGCTTTCCAGTGAGTTCGAAGCTGGAGATCCTCGTCCCGGTATTGTTCACAGGCTGGACAAAGACACCTCCGGCGTCATCATCGTGGCAAAAAACGCCTCCGCCCATGATTTCCTGGCCCGGCAATTCCAGGCCAGGACGGCAAAAAAGAGATATGTGGCCATCGTAAAGGGGTTGCCTGCTCCCGCGACAGGGTCCATCGAAACCCGCCTTGCGCGGGATCCGAAGAACAGGAAAAGATTTGCCAGCGTCCCCTCCGGCGGCCGCGTTGCCGTGACTTCCTGGAAGGTCATTCGAGCTTACGAAGGCTACAGCCTTGTGGCGCTGGCTCCGCGGACCGGGCGAACCCATCAGTTGCGCGTGCATATGCGCCAGATGAGAACGCCCATCCTCGGGGACCCTCTGTACGCGCGAACGGATCAGAAGTTCCCCGATGCCACGCTGATGCTCCACGCGCGGAGGCTTACCATCCTGATTCCCGGTGAGAAATCTCCGCGCGTTTTTGCGTCACCCCTGCCCGAGCGCATGCGGGACATGCTGGACCGACTTCAGAGCTTCTCACCCAGGAAGGGATTGTAGAGCTTCTCAATCCCTATCTTCGACGGCGGGCCGTGTCCCGGGAAAACAAGGATTTCATCTCCCAGCGGCAGGACTTTCCTGCGCACCGTGGCAAGGAGAAGGCCGCGGGCGTAGCCGTCGCGGGTCGTGCCGATTGATCCGGCCGAGAGAAGGTCTCCCGTGAACAGCATATGGTCCAGGAGGTAGGAGACGGAGTCAATGGAGTGGCCGGGGGTCTCGATGACACGGACACGGAAGTCTCCCAGGGAGAGGACGTTGCCCTCCTCCACGTGCCGTGCGGGAAAATCGAGGATGCTGGGCTGGTTGGCGTAGATGCTGGCGTCGTACACCTTCAGCAGGGACCGTATGCCGTTCACGTGCGCGTTGTGCGCGTGCGTCACGAGTATCCAGCGGACGGACAGACGGTTGCCCTCCACTGCCTCCAGGAGCGGCGCGTCGAAGACGCCAGGATCCACGAGGATTGCATCACCGCCGCCGTCCGGGCCAATGAGGTAGGAGTTGGAAATGCCGGTGCTGGAAAAAAGGGAGAAGAACTTCACGGCTCCGCCTCGATGAACGTCGCCTCGTTCGTATTGGACAGGTGAAAATCGATGAGGGAGCGATGGGCCGAATCGAAATGCGCGCGAGTGAGGTTGCAGTCCCTCATGCTGACCTTCGAAAGCAGGGAGCCGACGAAGCGCGAGCCGTACAAGTCTGAATGATCGAAGGAAACCGCTACCCCGCGGATGCCCAGAAAATTGCCCTGGATGATGTCGGAGTGCGTGAACGTGCAGTTTTCGACGTGCGACCCCGCAAAAACGGAGTTCAGGATGTTCACGTTCGAAAAATCGCATTCCTTCACCGTGGCCCTGTCCAGGAAAGTGAGGTGGATGGAAGCCCGTGAAAGCCTGACCCGCGTGAGGGTTGACGCGGTGAGCCGGCAGCCCGAGATCTCCATGCCGGAGAGGTCTTCATCCACAATGGTGATTCCCGTCAGGTCGAGGTCTCGAAGGCAGGATGCGCCTCTGGCCATGCGCAGGATTTCCCTGATGTGCGCCGCGGCGTCGGGATGATGTACCGCGCACTTGTTGGATTCAGCCAGGGCGGGCCGGCCGCAGCCTTTTTCAGCGCAGGGGTGAGGGACGTACATCACACCGAGGGTACATGGCCTTTGCCCTTGTGAGCAACCGCTCGGCGGAGTATACTGGCGCCTGTCCATGGCCGAAGGAACTGCCAAGAACGCCGGTCCGGCGTGTCACTTCTGCGGAGCGCTCATTGAAAATCCGCGGGAGGTATATCGCTCCTCTTCATGCCCGTCGTGCAAGCGGGACCTCAAGATCTGTCTGAACTGCCGTTTCTACAGCCCGGGCGCGCACTGGGATTGCGCGGAAACAATAGACGAACCGGTCAACGAAAAGGACAGGGCCAATTTCTGCACGTTTTTCAGCTTCCGAGACTCCCCGTGGAAATCACCCGCAGCAGACCAGGCCGCAAAAGCGAAAGAAAAAGCAAAGCGGAAGCTCGACCAGCTCTTCGGCGATGGCTGAGCTGGGAGGCGCCTCAGCCTGGCATCCGCGGGAGGGGCACCCGCAAAGCGGTCAACCGGTCGCGTTTCTCGACTCCGGCATCGGCGGGCTGCCGTATCTTGCCAGCACACGATCCCTTCTTCCGAAAGAGCGTTACGTCTACGCGGTGGACCGCGAGAACTTTCCCTACGGGGAGAAAAGCGCGGACCAGGTCATCCAGGCCATCACCGACCTCACCCGACGCATGATCGAGCGGGAGAACCCCCGGCTGGTCGTCGTGGCCTGCAACACTGCCTCTGTCGTGGCGCTGGGAGTGCTGCGGGAAAAGTTCCCCCTGCCTTTTGTCGGCGTGGTTCCCGCGGTCAAGCCGGCCGCTGCCCTTTCCAAGCGCCGACGGGTGGGCGTGCTGGCAACCCGCCGGACGGTGGAAGGGGAGTACCTGCGTTCCCTGATCCAGCAGCACGCATCCGGCTGCACCGTTGTAAGCCTCCCGGCGGCAGACCTTGTCCAGTTCGTGGAGCAGGCCATGGAGCGCTGCACGCCGGAGGAAAAAACGGCCCGCGTGGCCGCCGAGGTGGAGCGTTTCCGCGACGCCGGGATCGACGCACTCGTGCTGGGCTGCACTCATTTTCTTCATCTCGAGCCGGAGTTTCGGCGCCTGTTGGACGCCGAGGGGATTGCCCTTGTTGACTCGCGCACCGGAGTGTCGCGCCAGGTGCAGCGCCTCTTGAAAAACGGCGGCGCCCCGAAAACGGGCAACGGGACCGGTTCCGGCGCACCCGCGGGCCCGGAGCCTGACGCACTGTATGTAACGGGGGCATCTCCCATCGAGGACCGTTACCGATATTTCGCCGCGCAGTTCGGCCTTCGCCTGGCCGGTGGTGTCTGATGACTGAGCCCCGCGTGAGTGACCTCCGCACCATCTCCGCGGAAGTGCTCTACGGCATCAATACGATCTATTGCGTCAGGGCGGAAAACGCCATTGTCCAATGCAGGATCAAAGGGAAAGTGCTCAGCGGGACGTGGTCCGCCAAGACTCGCCGGGAGAGACTGAGCCGCGTGCCCCTCCCCGAGGAAATGGAGGGGACCCCGCCTCCGGAGCGAAAACGGGGAACGCCCCGCCGGCCCAGCTACAATCCCATAGCGCCGGGAGACGTGGTTGAGGTGGCCCGGGACTCCCTGAGTTCGCGGGAGGGTCTCATAGTCGGGATCCAGGAGAGGAGAACAAGCCTGATACGCTGGAACAAGAAGGGACGGGCGCCCCAGGTGCTGGCGGCAAATGCGGACCTCGCCGTCTGCGTGACCAGCCCATCGTCCCCACCGTTTCGGCCCAGGTTCATTGACAGGCTCATCGTGGCTGCGGAGGAGGGCGGGCTCGTCCCCGTCGTGGTTCTCAACAAAGCGGACCTCCCGTGCCCCGCTGAAGCAAGTGAAAGATTGGAGCACTACGCGCGAATGGGATACCAGGTGCATTCGTGCTCCGCTTTGTCCGGCCAGGGCGTTGCCGAGCTCAAGGAAATGTTTCGCGGGAAAACCGCCGTGTTTGTCGGGCAATCCGGAGTCGGCAAATCCTCTCTCCTCAATTGCATGTCGCCGGGGCTCGGCCTCAGGGTCGGGGAGCTGTCGCTGAAGCATGACCGGGGCAACCACACGACCAACTATTCTTCCCTTCTCCTGCTTGACGGCGGCCTTCGGATCATTGACACTCCCGGCGTTCGGGAGCTGGAGCTTGCCGAAATCCTTCCGGAGGAGGTGGGCTTTCACTTCCTGGATTTTCTCCCGCACACCAAAGGATGCGAGTTCCAGCCATGCCTCCATGCAGGGGAGCCGGGCTGCGCCGTGATGAAGGCGGTGGAGAAGGGTGAGATTCATGCGGACCGCTACGAGAGCTATCTCAGGATAATTCGCGAGCTGCAGGATTCCGGGAGACAGGGCCGTGGATGAGCATGCCGTTTCGCTTCTGGAGTTCTCGAAGATCATCGACGAGCTTGCCGGGCTGTGTGTGAGCCCCATGGGGGCCAACCACCTGCGTCGGCAGGAAGTCCTCACCTCCCGGGAGGAGATTGCAGAGAGGCTTTCCCTGGCAGGGGCGTTTCGGGCAATGCTGGAAAGCGGCTCGGAGCCGCCGGGCCTCGACTTCCCGGACCTTGCTGAGGTCCTGCCGAGGCTCGGGAAGGAAGGGCTTCAGCTGGAAGGCGAAGAGCTTGCCGCCATCGGGCGCTGCATCCTGTCCGGCCTGAAGCTCCGGCGCCACGTTCTCAAGGTTGCCCCGGCCGGCGCGCTTGCCCCTATTGCCTCAGGCATCCCTGATCTCTCGGCGCTTTCCCGCGAGATTTTTCGCATGCTGGACCACGAAGGGCTTCTGCGCGAAAGGCAGATCCCCTCCCTCGCCGCCATTCGGGAGCGCATACGCCGAAACCGTGATGAGGCGGACAGGGCAGTGCGCGGAATGCTGGAGGATCCTTCGTTCCGTTCCTTCTGGCAGACCACGACGCCGACGCAGAGGGATGGCCGCGTCGTTCTCCCGCTGAAGACCCAGTTCAAGGGCCGCGTGCAGGGGATTGTTCACGAAATGTCGGCAAGTGGATCCACCGTTTTCGTCGAGCCGCTGGAGGTCGTTGAGAAAAACAACGCCATCGTGCAGGAAGAGAACCTGTACAGGATCGAGGTGCGCCGGATCCTCCGCGAGCTCAGCGCCGAAGCCTCGCGTCACGCGGCTGATCTGGTCATGCTGATCGATACGGTGGCCTTTCTCGACGTCTTCCTTGCCCGCGCCCGCTATGCCCTACTCCATTCCTGCCGGCCGGCAGACCCGTCGGACGAACGGCTTTCCCTGCGGGAGGCCCGCCATCCTCTGCTGGGAGCCAGGGTCGTGCCAGTCTCCATAGAGGCGGGAGGCGACGCACGGGCCCTCATCATCACCGGGCCGAACACAGGCGGAAAGACCGTGACCCTGAAGACGGTCGGCGTCCTGGCGCTCATGAACCAGTTCGGCATGGAGATCCCGGCCGCGGAGGGCTCCGCGCTGCCCGTCTTCGACGGGATCTACGCGGACATCGGCGACGAACAGTCGATCGAGCAATCTCTGTCCACATTTTCCGCGCACGTGAAAAACATTGCCGACATCGTCCGTTCCGCCCGTCCGGCATCCCTTGTCCTGCTGGACGAGCTGGGCGCGGGCACTGACCCGGAGGAGGGAGTTGCCCTTGCAATGGCTTTGCTGGACGCCTTCCTTCGGACGGGCTGCATCGTCATTACCACGACCCATCATGGAATCCTCAAGAACTACGGTGCAACGAGAAAAGGGGCGCAGAACGCCTCCATGGGGTTCGACCGCGAGAGCTTCGCGCCGACATTCCGGATCCTCATGGGAATCCCCGGGGAAAGCCACGCACTGGAGATAGCGCGCCGCAATGGCATGCCAGGGTTGGTCCTGGAGGATGCGCGCTCATACTTGAACGACGAACGAACCGATATTTCCCGTCTTGTTTCGAGCCTTGCCGAGCGCCACCAGAAGCTTACCGTTGCGGAGGAGCAGCAGCGGGTCAAGGAGCACGATCTTCGAGAGAAGAGGCGAACTACCGACCTTAAGGAGCTCAGCTTGCGGCAGAAGGAGCTGGAGCTTCGGCGCCACGGGCTCCGGGATTTGCGGGATTTCCTTTCGCAGGCGCGCAAGGATTGGGAGAAGCTTCGTGAGGGCATGGCGGCGGGCGAATCCGCGGCCGCGGGAAAGCTTTTCGAGGGCATCCAGCAGCGAATCGAGCAGGAGGAGAGCAGGATCAGCCAGGAGAGCGAGTCCCTGGTCCCTGATGAGTCGTTCCAGATCAGTGAGGGCATGGAGGTCATCATCCGCCGCACGGGCAGGCGCGGGAGGGTGGTTCGCAAGGACAAAGGGAAGCGCTGGGTGGTGGAGACGGAGACGCTTCGGATTTCCGTCCTCCCCGGGGAGGTAGGCCCCGCCCCGCAAGCTGCGGCGCCTGCGCTCACCGTCAGCTACACCCCGTCGGAGCCCATGGAAACCCCTGTCATGGAGCTGCACATCCGGGGCATGAGGCTGGAGGAGGCCATGCGCCTGGTGGAGAAGCAGCTGGACAGCGCCCTGGTCCACGGGCTGCGGCAGTTTGCCATCATCCATGGAAAAGGCGAGGGGATACTGCGCCGGGCGATTCACGACTACCTTGGCGGCCTGTCGGTTGTGGAGGATTTCAGGTTTTCTCCGCCCCAGGAGGGCGGTTACGGGAAGACAATCGTCACGCTGAAGTCATAAACCAACACAGGAACAGGCGCGGCTCCTTGCCATGCGTACAATGCCGCGTTAGTATGGCGCGATGGAAAACGGGAGCCTCATGCGCGCATTTGGCGAATGGGAGGTGATCGCGGCCTGTCTTTTCTTCATGCTCCTTCTCCCCCTCATTTTTTTCATCGCATCCGCGCAGCGACGTCCCAGAAAGCCGGCGCCGGCCGCCCCGCGCGCCGCGCGGCAAAAGCGCCCGGCGCCCCAGCCGGTTCCCACCGACAGCGTTGAGAATGGCCAGAACGAAGATCGGAGCGCCCCTCCCGAATGAAGAACATCACCATCCGGGGCGCGCGCGAGCATAACCTCAAGAACATCGACCTTTCCATCCCAAGGGATTCGCTTGTCGTCATCTCGGGCCTCAGCGGCTCGGGCAAGTCCTCCCTGGCGTTCGACACGATCTTCGCTGAGGGCCAGAGGCGCTACGTCGAATCTCTTTCCTCCTACGCGCGCCAGTTCCTCGGCAGGCTCGATAAACCGGACCTGGACTACATCGAGGGGCTTTCGCCTGCAATCGCCATTGAGCAGAAGACCACCCATCGAAATCCGCGCTCGACTGTCGGGACCGTCACGGAGATCTATGACTATTTCCGGCTCCTCTTCGCACGGGTGGGCGTCCCCCATTGCCCGCAGTGCGGACGGGAGATCCAGGAGCAGTCTGTGGACCAGGTGGTGGACTCCCTTCTCGTGCTGCCGGAAGGGACCCGCCTGATCCTGCTGGCTCCGATTGTCGGGGCCAAGAAGGGAGAGCACCAGAAGCTCCTGGATGATGCCCGCCGCATGGGCTACGTCCGCGCGCGGGTGGACGGGGAGATAGTCCCCCTGGACGGCGAGATCTCCCTGGACCGCAAGAAGAAGCATTCCATCGAGATCGTCGTGGACAGGCTGACGGTGGCGCAGGAGGTTCGACGCCGCCTTTCCGAATCGGTGGAAGGCGCCCTGGAGACTTCGGGCGGGACGATCATCGCGCTGGTCCGGGAAAAGGACTCGGAGCGGGAGATCCTCTTTTCGCAGAAAAGCGCCTGTCCCACGTGCGGCATCAGCATCCCCGAGCTCCAGCCGCGCCTTTTCTCGTTCAACAACCCTTTTGGCGCGTGCCCCGAATGCTCGGGTCTGGGGGTCACGCTGGAGTTCGATCAGGATCTCGTGATGCCGGATCCCAGCCTTTCCTTCAACGAGGGAGGGATAGCGCCCTACAATCCAAAGGCCAACTGGCATCGCAGCCAGTTCGAATCCCTTTCACGGCACTACAAGTTCTCTCTGGGTACGCCTCTCAAGGACCTGCCCAAGCCCGTGCTGCGCGCCATTCTCCACGGGACCGCGGAGAAAATCGGGTTCAGATACCAGAGCAAGGACGGAAGAGGGAAGTGGGAGTTCGAATCGGGATTCCGCGGCGTCCTGAACGACCTGAAAAGGCGCTACCTGGAGTCCACCTCCGAGCAGGTCAAGGAGTGGATGGAAGGCTACATGTCGCAGAAGGAATGCGAAGCCTGCGGGGGAACGCGCCTGAAGCCCGAAGTCCTGGCAGTGACCGTGGGGGACAAGAACATCCATCAGGTGACGAGCCTCTCCGTCAGCGGGGCGCTGGCGTTCTTCGAGAAGCTGGATCTGGCGCCGACGGCCCAGAAGATTGCGCGCCAGATTCTCAAGGAGATCGAGGCCCGGCTGGCCTTCCTGCGGAACGTCGGGCTTTCCTATCTCACGCTGGAGCGCAAGGCGTCCACGCTGTCCGGCGGGGAGGCGCAGCGCATCAGGCTTGCAACGCAGATCGGCTCGTCCCTGGTGGGCGTGCTGTATATCCTTGATGAGCCCACCATCGGCCTGCACCAGCGAGACAACACACTCCTCATCGAGACGCTGAAGCACCTGCGGGACATCGGCAACACGCTCATCGTCGTGGAGCATGACGAGCAGACCCTTCGCACGGCGGACTACATTGTCGACCTGGGCCCCGGAGCAGGGGTCCATGGAGGCCACGTTGTGGCGGCGGGGACGGTCAGCGAAGTCATGGCCTCCCCGCAGTCCCTCACGGGGCAGTACCTCTCGGGAACCCTCTCCATGGAACGACCCCGGGAGCGCAGGAAGGGCAATAACAGGGAAATCGTTCTGAAAGGCGCGAAAGAGCACAACCTGAAGGACATCACCGTGTCTTTCCCTCTGGGCAGGCTCATTGCAATCACGGGGGTGTCGGGCTCTGGGAAGTCGACGCTGTTGTCCGACCTCCTGTATCCAATCCTTTCCAACAGGGTGAGCACGACGCGGCTGGCGGAGGGCAGGTACGATTCCATCGAAGGCGTGCAGGAAATCGACAAGGTCATCAACATCGACCAGAGTCCCATCGGCCGCACGCCCCGTTCCAACCCGGCCACGTACGTCGACCTGTTCGGCCCCATTCGCACCCTCTTTGCGCAGCTGCCGGAGGCAAAAGCCAAAGGCTACAAGAGCGGCCGCTTTTCCTTCAACGTGAAAGGCGGTCGATGCGAGAAGTGCCAGGGAGCCGGCACCATCCGCATCGAGATGCACTTTCTCCCCGACGTCTACGTCACCTGCGACGCCTGCAAGGGACGGCGGTACAACCGCGAGACCCTTGACGTCCGCTACAAAGGGAAGAATATCCACGAGGTTCTGGAGATGACCGTGGAGGAGGCCCATGCATTCTTCCGGCACATCCCTTCCATCGAGCCGAAGCTGAAGACGCTGCTGCTCGTGGGGCTGGGCTATGTCAGGCTGGGACAGTCGGCCTTGACTCTTTCAGGGGGGGAGGCCCAGAGGGTGAAATTGTCCCTGGAGCTTTCCCGAAAGAGCACGGGAAGGACGTTCTACATCCTGGATGAGCCCACAACGGGCCTGCATTTCGCGGACGTGAAGAAGCTCATGGAGGTGCTCCAGGTCCTTGTGGACAACGGGAACACGGTTGCGCTGATCGAGCACAATCTGGACGTCATTGCCTGCGCGGACCACGTGATCGACCTCGGGCCCGAGGGCGGGGATGACGGAGGGAGAATCGTTGCCTGCGGCACACCAGAGCAGGTTGCGCGCATGGACGGATCGTGGACGGGAAAGTACCTCAAGCGCGCGCTGAAAAAAGAATGAGGATTGCGCCTCTTTCATTTCTCCTGATCCTCCTTCCTGTGCTCGCGTCCGCCCAGGCCGGAGACGCTTCGGGACCCACGGGGGGAACGTCCCCCGGCCCGGCGCCGGCCGCGCCCTCAACGGGGCAGCCCTCGTCCACGACCCCGGCTTCTCCGGCGCCCACGGCGGAGAGCCTTGAGGCCAACACCCTGGGCGCGGACATAGCCTCTGCGAGCTATTATGAGCTTGTAAGCTGGTGTCGCAGGCTCGGGCTTGACGACGCGGGTTCCCGCAAGGACCTCCAGGCCAGGCTGGCGCAGCATTACAAAGTGCAGCTGCCTCTGGAGGCCGTGCCGGGGAAGCGGGTGGTCACGGTGAAATCCGCGCGTGAGTCCCAGTATTTCACCTTGACGGACCAGAACGAAAAGTACGTGGTGCTCCGCGGCGGGGTCCAGATCGAAATCCGGGATGAGAGCCAGGGCTCGGTACAGCAAGTCAAGGCGGACAGCGTGACCTATAACCAGACCCGGCACACCATGTCCGCGCAGGGCAGCGTTTCCTACACGATTACCAAGGGAAAGGAGGTTCAGAACTTCACCGGCACCAGCTTCTCCTTCGACCTGGATTCATCGGAAGGGGTTTTTTACGACGGCAGCACGACAAAGGAAGTGACCCAGGGGGACACAAAACTGACGTACACCTTCGAGGGCACCACCATCTCACGTCTGGCCAACAACACCGTGATATTGCAGAACGGAAGCTTCACGACCAGTCAGGTTGTGGATCCGTTCTGGCAGATCAGGGCAAGGGACGTCTGGATCCTGGCGCCCAGCGAATGGGCCGTCGACAACGCCGTGCTGATGGTGGGAAGGGTTCCTCTTCTCTATATCCCGGCATTTTTCTGGCCGGGCGATGAGCTGTTCTTTCACCCGAATCCCGGGTACGACACCAGGACCGGCGTGTACATCCAGACGACTACGTACCTGGTGGGAAGGAAGAAGACGGAGGACAACCCGTTCAGCTTTCTTCAGCTGACGGACACCAGCGGAGGAGGTCCTGTTTTCCGTGAAGAGCTTCGCGGGATCTTTCTGCGAAAGATTCCCGGCGAAAGCCCCCCTCCGGACAAGGGCTCTCTCAAGCTGCTCCTGGATGGCTATTCGCGGCTTGGCATTTTCACCGGATTGAGCGGTGATTTCTCCCCCCTAGCCACCTTCCGCGTGGGCCTGGGATTCAGCAGGAGCATATTCCTCTACACTGACCCCAATTCAGGCGCCCAGTACTATACGCCTTTCTTCCCCGGCGACCCTTCGACCGGGATAGGGGCCGGGCTCATGTACTGGAACACCTCCTCTATCCTCGGCACCCTGCTTCCCTTCAGATTCGGTCTTGACGGCAGCATCCAGACCACGGCGGATGTGTACTCCCTCAGCTGGAAGTTCGCTTATTACTCGGACCCGACCTTCATTTCAGACTTCTATACGAGGAGCGAGGGCCTGAACTTCTCCGCGGTTCTGCAGTCCACCCAGAACCCCGTTCAGACGGCCGCCACGGCCCAGCAGCCGAACCTCTCCTGGGATTATGTCAGCAAGCTCGATCTCACCCGGGTCGTAAAATCGCCCCTGATCCAGTCCATTTCGTTTCCGACCCTCAATTTGAACGTCACGTGGCAGAGCAAAGACGTGCCGGGGGCGACGAGCGACCCTCTCTTTTCGGATCCCGGCCACACGTTTTACTACCCTTCCAGCATCACGTTTCCGAACATCTCATTCGCCATTTCCGGCGAGCTTCTGAAGCTCGGGACCGGCGCGGGCGCGACATCGGCAACAACTCCTGCGGCCCAGGCCACGACACCTTCACCGGGATCGCCTTCAAACCCGTCCCAGACTCCGCCCGCCGGGCAGCCTCCCACCGGTCAACCGCCCGCAGCCCCATCCCAATCCGGGGCGCCTTCGCCCGGCACGGTGGCGGGTCAGCAGCAACCGGGGACGCAGGGCCAACCCGGCTCGCAGGCAGGTGCGCAACAGCCGGGCGCGCAGCAGACCGGGGACGCAGGGACAACCCGGCACGCAGCCGCCAGGGGCCCAGGGACAGAACCCCGCAGCCGCCGCGCCTGAAATCAAGGACCCCGGCAAGGGCCTGCGCACTCCACTTTCCCCCAAACCGGAGTCGGCCCAGGAAAAGAAACCCCCGCGTTCGCTGTACCACGAGCCTGCCCTATGGGCAGACGCCAATGCCGCCGCGGCGGGCCTTGGATCGAGTCTCGACGTGACATACCAGGTGCAGCCGCGCGCGACGCTCCAGCACACCTTCGACACAAAGAATTGGATCACTCAGCAGACTATCGACTACGGCATCCTGTACCAGACCCTGGATACCGGCGGATCAGGTCAGATCACCGCGGCTGCTTCTCTCTGGGACAGGCTGGCCGACGTATCGACTAGCTTCAACCTCGACGGTCAGTACCGGCAGAGATTCAATCCGGATCAAACGGCGCTGAGCGATCCCACCCAGCCCTGGCAGCAACTGCTCCAGAGCGACCTGCTGCAGGACCGCGTGACCGTCATGGGGACGCTGCAGACCACCGTGCGGCCCCTTCTTGCCGTTCCCCATTTCTCGGACTCGACCCTGGGTTATCGTCTGGGGTTGAGGCTCTATCAGCTCAGCTACACGGGGACCACGCCCACCCTCACCCCGCAGGGGCCATTCACTCCGGACGCGCTCTCGGACAACTCGCTGCAGTCAACGCTTCTGTACCAGTCGGGCGTGTTCTCCAACACCCTCGGCCTGACGTTGCAGGTCCTGCCCCTGAACTCCCTCTACACTGCGCTGGAGCAGGCGGGAACGCCCGTTGTCACCGGGAAGGTCCAGGCGCAGGGCTCGCTTCCCACCATCGGTACTCCCCAGCCTTTTGTGCTGACGAGCGTCCTGGATCTGTTCGGGTCCAACGTCGAGGTTTCGGAGGCCCTGCAGTTCGATTCCACGGCGTCGACCGTCCAGACCTCCACGCTCCAGGGAAAGCTCTGGTGGCTGACCGGGTCGTACGTCGCCCAGCAGATGAATGGATCCCTGACCCCGGCCACCCTGAACCTCGGGCTCAACACGGGAAGCAACCCCCGGTGGTTCTGGAAGGACAGGATCAAGGTTGACGCTTCGGTGCAATCCTCCTACAACATCAATCTGCAGACGCCGTTCGTCAACGAGCTGGATTTCACTTTCAACCTCAATTTTTCGATTTACAAGTTCCTCGATGTCACTTTTTCCTCCGTGTCCTACAACAACCAGACGTACCTGTACTTCGCGCCGTACAACCTGAGCCCCCTGACGGACCTTTTCAGGTCCTTCAACTTCTTCAACGTCCAGGACCGCTACAGCTCGAACTTCAAGATACGCTCGCTGTCCGTGAAGCTTGTTCATCACCTGAGGGACTGGGACGTCTCTTTCGAATACGCCGGCTCGCCGCAGCTGAACACCACCACCAACGCCATCCAGTGGAACCCCACTTTCACGCTCCAGATCAAATGGCTGGCAGTGCCCATCCTGCAGAGCACCGTCCAGGGGGACTACACGGGCATCACCGTTCTCAATTGACGAGTGGCCAGAAATTCGACTACGATACAGTCAGTGAGTTCAATGGACAAGCCGCTGGCCGTTGTGGTGAGCGACGAAACGATCCTGCCGGAAATCTGCGGAGCGAACGACAGCAATCTCAAGGTCCTCGAAGAGCTCCTGGGCGTGCCCGTTTTTTCCCGCGGCAACGAAATCCTTCTCGATACCTCGGATGACTCCATCGAAAAGACCTTCAAGCTCCTCCTCCAGCAGCTCGAAGAGCACGTGAGGCTGGGGCAGCTGCCGGGCCCGGACCTCATCCGGTCCCTGCACAGCTCACTGGCCGGCGGCGAATCGCAGAAAGCAGAGTTCCTGAAGCGCAATCTCGTGGTGATCCCGAACGGTCACCGCAAAGTCTATCCGCGCACTTACAACCAGGCTCTGTACCTCGATGCAATCGAGAGGAGCGAGCTGGTCTTCGGAGTCGGCCCCGCCGGGACCGGCAAGACGTATCTTGCTGTTGCCGAGGCGCTCAAACAGGTGCTTGGCCAGTCTCGGCGCAAGCTCATCATCACCCGGCCGGTCGTGGAGGCGGGGGAGAGCCTGGGGTTCCTGCCCGGCGACCTGGCGCAGAAGATCCACCCCTACCTGCGCCCCCTGTATGACGCCATCGAGTCCCTGATCCCCATGGAATCGTTTCGCCGCATGGAGGAGAACGGCGTGATCGAGATCGCGCCCCTTGCCTACATGCGCGGCCGAACCCTCTCGGAGGCATTCATCATCCTGGACGAGGCGCAGAATACCACCCGGGAACAGATGAAGATGTTCCTCACGAGAATCGGGGAGAACTCCCGCACTGTGGTGACCGGAGACATCACGCAGATCGACCTGCCCCGCAAGTCCGACTCCGGCCTCCTCACCGTAATTCCGATCCTCAAGACAATCAGGGAGATAAGCTTCACGTTCTTCGAGGAGAGGGACGTCGTACGAAACCCGCTTGTGCGGAAAATCGTTCACGCATACGAAACGGCACATGAAGAGTGATCGGCGCTTCGTTCCTGCCGGGTCGGGGGATTTTGCCCGCCGCCTGGTCAGGGAGAAATGGACGACCCTCGCGGTCGTCGTGACTTTCCTCCTCGCGGTCGCCGTCATTCTTGCGGTCACGCTGTCCGGCGGCTTTTTCCTGCGTGACCGCTTTCCCGCGGCCGTCGTCGGCACGCCGGCCCAGAGAGATTTCGTCGTGGAGCGCGACTTTCCCTACGTGGACGCCAGGGCCACCCAGATCAAGCGTGACGCGCGTGAGAAGCTTGTTCCGCCCGTCTTTGTCATGAACGACTCCATGACACGGGACGCGCTGCTCTCGTATGACCGTTTTTCGCAGTCGCTTTCCGAATGGAGGGGGCAGAGCCTGTCCCCGGCAATCATATTCGAGAAAGCGCAGGCGGATTTCCCAGGCCGGCTCACCAGGGAAGAAGTGCAGTCTCTCCTGCGCTCGGATGATTCCTCCCGGCTGCTGGATGATGCCCGCAGTCTCGTCGAAGTGGCTCTTTCGCGCGGCACAGTGGACCTGGTGGAGCATCGCGACGAAGCGCTGGCCGCAGGGGTCATCGAGCTGCGCCGCTCGAAGGACGGACTGGCCCAGTCGGAGGAGGTCCCCGGGGACCAGGTCCTCACGGCGGACAACGTCACCGACCAGATGGACGCCCGCGCCACGGAGTTGGGAAGAAACGGGGAAGAGAAACAGACCATTCTTGCGCTGCTGGGGTCATTCGTCGTGGTGAACTGTTTCTACGACTCCCAGATGACGCAGGAGAGGAGAAACCGCGCTCGCGCGGATGTCGACCCGGTTGTGGAAAAACTGGCGCGCGGCCAGGTGCTCGTCAGGCGCGGGGACCTCATCACCGAGCCCATTGCCCTGAGAATCCAGGCCCTCAACGCCTCCATGAAGACACTCGATGCGCGCGGCATCATCGGCAGCGTCCTTTTCCTCCTTGTGGTCTTTTCCCTCGCCTTTTTCCTGCTTGGCATGCGCGGGGCCGGCGTCCCCATCCGCCGCAACAATGCCCTGCTCCTTTTGGGCCTGGGTCTTGGTCACGTGATTGTAAGCGCGCTGGTCGTGCGCTTCGTGGAGCTGCCCGACTGGGTTCCCGTCTCCGTGGCCATCCCCACGGCTACGATGTCCATGCTCATCGCCATCCTTGTCTCCACTCCCGTCGGGGTCTTTTTCTCCCTGGTTGTCTCCCTTGCCCTCCTTCTGCTCACGGGAATGAGCGTGCAGGGCTTCCTGTTTGCTTTCCTCAGCGGGGTTGCGGCAACCGCCGTCGTCCTGGACGCCGAGCGGCGGCTGGACCTGGTTCGTGCGGGGCTTCTTCTTTCGCTTCTTTCAATTGCCATTCTCGGCGTGCTCGGCGTGCTTGCCAATGACGAGCCCAGCCGTTTCCTTCCCCTGGCCGTCTGGGGCGGGGTGAACGGCTTCCTCTGCAGCATCCTGACCCTGGCTTTTCTTCCCGTGTTCGAATATGTCCTGAATGCTCCCACCCGGTTCAAGCTGATGGAGCTGTCTGACCTCAATTCCCCGATCTTCAAGAAGATGCTTTCACAGGCGCCGGGGACCTATACACACTCCATCAGCGTGGCGAATCTCGCGGAGACCGCGTGCGAAGCAATAGGTGCCAACTCCCTCCTTGCCCGCGTGAGCGCCTACTACCACGACATCGGCAAGGTGGACCAGGCCGACTACTTCATCGAGAACCAGAAGGCGTACAACAGGCATGACGAGATGAAGCCCAGCCTCTCCGCGGCGGTGATCAAGAGCCATGTGCGCATCGGAATAGAGAAAGCGCGGGAGCTCAAGCTTCCCCAGGCAATCGTCGACATCATTGCGCAGCACCATGGCCGGGGGCTGATCACGTTCTTCTACAACCGGGCAATCAAAGAGGGGAAGAACCCGAGGGTTTCGAGGGATGATTACTCCTACCCCGGAGTGAGACCGAAGACCAGGGAGGCCGCGGTGCTGATGCTCGCGGACGGCGTGGAGGCTGCCTCACGCACGCTGAAGCGGCCGACGGAAGCCCGGCTGGAGAGGCTGGTGCAGGACATGATCATGGAAAAGTTCTCCTCAGGCGAGCTTGGGGACTCCAGCCTCACGCTGCGGGACCTCGAGTCCATCAGGAAGAGCTTCGTGCACATCCTGGAAGGCTACTTCCACACCCGAATCGAGTACCCAAAGATCGTGCAGGCAAGGAGCGTCGCTTCGAAATGAAAAATGCCGGGGCAGAGCTGCCCGGGCTTGCCGGCCGGCCCGCGCGCAGCGTGGAGATAGCCGTGGAGGGCATCCCCTCTCCCCGGTGGAAGGGAAGGCTTCGGCGCTTCTGCGCGCGGGTACTCCAGGAGGCAGGGGCCGTTGGCTGGGACGTGTCGCTTCTCCTGTGCAACGATGCGCGGATGAAGGAGTTGAACGGCCGCTACCGAGGGAAAGACACGCCCACCGACGTGCTGTCTTTCCCGCGGGAGGTCCGCAAGCCATCCAGGGCGGTCCCCGTGTTCCACGTGCCGGTGACGGGGGACATAGCGGTTTCCATGGACACCCTGAGGCGCAATGCCCGCCAATTCGAGGTCACGGTGGACGAGGAGTTGAAACGGCTCGTGGTTCACGGGATACTGCATTGTGCCGGCATGGATCATGGATCCGGGAAGGGCGGGGGAATGCTTGCCCTCCAGGAGCAGTTGCTGCGCGCCCTGAAAGAAGAAAGGATAATCGAAACGTGAAAAGGCAAATCGTCCTGGCCTGCATCGCGGCTCTCATTGCGACGGGAGCGCCAGCGTTTGCGCAGGATGCCCGCTCGACCTATGAGGAAGGGCTGCGCGCGCAGGCAACGGAGGACTACGCCCTTGCCGTGGAAAAGTTCAAGGAATCCCTGTCTTTCAACCCTTCTTTCGTCGGGCCCATGGCCGGCCTTGCCCAATCCTTTCTCCTCATCGGGGAGTACGACGAGGCGTATCGCTACGTCGCCATGGCCAGAGTCAATGACCGCAACAATCCCGACCTGGCCGTGCTTGAAGGAAGGATAAAGATCGGGCAGGGCGACACCGCCGCGGCGCGCGTCCTCTTCTCCACCGTTCTTGCCGACCAGCCCAATAATGTCGAGGCCCGCATGGGCATGTCCGAGGCGGATATAGCGGACGGCAGGATGCGCACGGCACTCGCGGGCTACGCCCAGAGCTTCAAGCTGGCGCCTGAAAGCACTCGCGCCATACTCTCCCTTGCGCAGGTGTCCGACGAGCTGGGGGATCCGTCCAGCGCCGGCCGCTACTACGAGCTGGCCTTGAAAAGCCACTCCTCTGATCCCCACGTGCAGCTCGCGGCGGCGCGCTGGTTCTCCCGCACGGGGGATTTCCCTACCGCGGAGAAACACGCCCAGATCGCTCTTTCCCTTGCCCCTGATATGGATCAGGCGCGCAGTCTCCTCGGAGAGATCTACCTCCAGGAAGATCGCGCGGCCGACGCCGCCACCGTGCTTCACGACGTGGTGACAAGGAACCGGGATGACAGCTTTGCCTGGTACTCCCTGGGCCTGGCGTACAGGAAAGGTGATGACATCACAAAATCACTTTCCAGCTTCGCATCCGGGCTCGGGGTTCGACCGGAAGACGAAATTGCGCGCATTGCCCAGGAGCACACCGCCATGGATGCGCTCCCCATGAAAGACGCTCAGCGCGCGACAATGGCCGTATTTCACCTCAAGCAGGGACAGGCGCAGGAAGACCGCAACTTCCTGGACAGGGCGCTCGCTGAGTACCGCAGGGCCCTCATCCTTGACCCGACCTCCCGTGACGCGCGCGTGGCGTACGCGCGGATTTTTCGGACCCAGGGGTTTCCTGACAAGTACCTGAGCGAGCTTTCGGTCCTGGCCAAGCTCGGACCAACGGACACGTTCGTGCAGGACGAAATCGAGAGCGTGACCAGCGCGCTCGCGGACTCGATATCGCGCTCCTGGGGGTATGATCAGCACAACCTGGATCGCAAGCGGTACGTCATTCCCGTGTTTACCATTGCCTCCCGCAACAGGTTCCTGCACACCATGGCAAGCGAGGACAGTGCGCGGTATTTCGCGTTCCTGCTGGGCGGATATGATTCCGTCTCGGTGCCGGAAGGGCCGACGCTGGTCACCGGTTTCGATGACGCCTTCCGAAAGGCGCGCGCGGGAGGAAGCGATTATTTCATCGTTCTCCAGATCGATGAGGCCGACAGGAGCTTCTCAGCAACTGCTGACATGTACCTCTCCCGCACCGCGGCCCTCATTGGAAGCTTCACGGCCTTCCGCACGGGGAATGATCGCGTTCGAGACTCGTTTCTGAAGCTGGGCGGGCAGGTTGCCGGGGTCCTTTCCCCCCGCGCCACGCTCCTTGTGCGCAAGTTCGACCAGGGACTGATCGACCTGGGCTCCTTCCAGGGAGTGAAGAAGAACGACAAAATGGTGATCGTCAGAAAAGGGGGAGTACGGCTGAATCCGGATACCCCCGGGTTGTCTTTCGACCAGAAGGACGTCCTTGGGGATTTTCTCGTGACGGGAGTCGATGAGGGAGTTACCGAAGGCACCGTGCGCATCAAGGGCTACTTCGACTACGTCAACCCCGGCGACCAGGTCGTTTACGCCCCGAAAGCTGTCGCCCGGCCGCAGGTCCAGCCCGCCCAGAGAAGCGGGAATATCCTTACCCGCCTTCTGCGGATCGGAGGGTGAGCAACTCCGTTCCCGTTGACACTTTGACGCCTTTTCTACTATAGTGGCGCGAAATCCCGCATTCCTGTGAGTGAGCTCAAGGAGACCATTTCATGGCAAAGAAAACTGTACGGGACATCGATCTGCAAAACAAGAAGGTGCTTGTCCGCGTCGATTTCAATGTCCCTCTGAAGGAGGGAAAGATCACGGATGACACCAGGATCACGGCCGCCCTGCCGACCCTCACGTACATCCTTGACCAGAAGGGCGCGTCGCTGATTCTCATGAGCCACCTGGGGAGGCCCAAGAAGCCTGACAAAGAGAACAGCCTGGCTCCCGTGGCAGAGCGGCTCTCGGGGTTGCTGGGAAAGAAGGTCACGCTGGCTCCTGACTGCGTGGGTCCGGCGGCGGAAGCGGTAGTGAAGGCAATGAAGCCGGGTGACGTGGTCATGCTGGAGAACGTGCGGTTCCATCCTGAAGAGGAGAAAAACGACCCCGCGTTTGCCCGGCAGCTGGCGGCGCTGGGAGATGTGTATGTCAACGACGCCTTCGGCACGGCGCACCGCGCCCACGCCTCGACAGAGGGGGTGGCAAGGATCCTGCCCGGGGTGGCCGGCTTCCTCATGGAAAAGGAGATCAAGTTCCTGGGCGGCGTTTTCGAGAACCCCGCCAAGCCGTTCGTCGCGGTCATCGGCGGCGCCAAGGTGTCCACCAAGATCGCCGTGCTGGAGTCCCTCCTTCCCCGGGTCAGCACCATGATCATAGGCGGCGGCATGGCGTACACGTTCCTCAAGGTCCAGGGCCACACCGTGGGGAAGTCCCTAGTGGAAGAAGAGCTCATTTCCACGGCCGCCTCGTTCCTGGACAAAGCCAAGAAGACAGGCGTCGAGGTGCTCCTTCCCGTGGACCATCGCGTGGGCTCTGAGTTCGCGGAGTCGGCGAAGGCGGAGATCGTGGACGGAGCCGACGTTCCCGCGGGCAAGGTGGCAATGGACATCGGACCTAAATCCGTGTCACTGTTCCGCGAAAAGATCGTCAAGGCGCGCACGGTGGTATGGAACGGACCCATGGGAGTATTCGAGTTCCCCGAGTTCAGCAAAGGGACCCAGGAAATTGCCAAGGCAGTGGCTGACTGCAAAGGCACGACGGTGGTCGGCGGAGGGGATTCCGTGGCTGCTGTCAACCAGTTCCGGCTTGCGGACAGGATCACGCACGTTTCCACCGGCGGAGGCGCATCCCTCGAGCTGTTGGAGGGCAAGCAGCTTCCCGGCGTCGTGGCCCTGAAGGACAGGTAAGCGATGCGTCAACCGTTCATCGCCGGCAACTGGAAGATGTACAAGACCGCGGGAGAGGCAATTGCGGTTGCCACCATCCTGGCAACCGAGCTTTCCCGGGAGAAGAACAAGAAGATCATGATCGCCCCGCCTTTCACCGCGCTGCATGCCGTGCGGGACGTTCTGGAAGGCACCCCGATACTTCTGGGCGCGCAGAACTGCGCGGCGGAGCGCGAAGGAGCTCACACCGGGGAGATTTCTCCCAGAATGCTGCAGGATGCGGGGGTGGCAGTCATCATTCTGGGGCATTCGGAGAGACGGCACCTCTACGGTGAGACCGACGAGCTGGTGAACCGCAAGGTTCGGCTGGCCCTTGCCGAAGGCTTCCAGGTCATCCTCTGCGTCGGGGAGACCCTTGAAGAGCGGCAGAAAAGCGTCACGGAAAAAGTCGTGGAAACTCAAACCCGGGGAGGCCTGGCCGGGGTCACGGAAAAAGACTTGGCCGGCGTCACAATTGCTTATGAGCCGGTCTGGGCCATCGGAACGGGAAAGAACGCAACTCCGCAGGATGCGGACGCGGTGCACTTGTTCATTCGGGGTGTGCTGGCCAAGTCTTATGGGGAGAAGGCTTCGCAGGCCATGACGATTCAGTACGGGGGGTCCGTCAAGCCGGACAATATCAAGGATCTGATGAAGATGGAAAACATCGACGGGGCGCTGGTGGGCGGGGCTTCCCTGAAGCCGGAAACGTTTCTTCCCATCGTGCGCTACGATCGATAAGGGGGGTTCCAAGGAATGGGTTTGATCAGCGTCGTCCTTCTGGTAATTTTGATTATCAGCGCCGTTCTCCTGGTTCTTGTCGTGCTTGTGCAGGATGAGCAGGGAGAGGGGCTTGGCGGCATTTTTGGCGGCGGGAGCACCACGCCCTTCGGCTCGCGGTCGGGAAACGTGCTGACTCGCTTCACGGCCATCCTGGCCGCCGTGTTCCTTTTCTGCATCTTCGGGCTTGCATGGGTCAACAAGAGCCCCGAGGCAGGGAATGTCATTGGCCGGGCCCGGGCAGAATCCCTTCAGGGAGGCCAGCAGCAGCAGAGCTGGTGGGTGCAGACCCCCGCTCCTGCCACGGCCGGCGGCACCGCAGGAACGCCGCTTACCCCTGCGCCTGCCGGAACGAACCCCGGGCCGGCTTCTGCAAACCCCGCCCCGGCGGGAGCTCAAGTCCCGGGGGCAAAGACAACAGCTCCCTCACTACCGGCCAAAGGGGGCAACTAGGGTGGGAGTCCTGCTCCATGATCTTTTCAGCGCGCCTCGCATCAAGTGTCACCTGGAAGCGGAAGACAAGGCCGAGGTGTTCGAAGAGCTCGTGGACCTGCTTGTGACGCAATACCACACGGACAGCCGTGATGAAATCCTGGAAGCTATCCGAAGGCGTGAAGAGAAGATGTCCACGGGCATCAAGAAAGGCATTGCCATTCCCCACGCCAAGACCAGATTCACGCGGGGCGTAATAGGCGTCCTGGGCGTCTCGGATCACGGCATCGACTATGAATCTCTGGACGGTGAGCCGGTTCGCATCCTCTTCCTCCTTGTAAGCTCGGAGGAGGACGCTGGGACGCACCTGGCAGTGCTGAAAAAAATCGCTCTCCTCGTCGAAAATGACGGCTTTTCCCGCGAGGTGCTCAGCGCGGGAAGTCCCGAGAAGGTGAACAGGATAATCACCAAGTACGAGGACCTGATAGACGCTTGATACGGGCGGCTGTGCTTTCGGTTGCGCGGTTTTCGCCCAAGGGATGGGTATGCATATGTCCGACATGCTCGATAAGCTTCTCCAGACGGAACGAAGCGCTGCAGAAATGGTTTCTTCAGCAGAGGCGGAGGGCAACAGGCGAAAGGCCGAAACCCGAGCCGAGGTCCAGAAGCGGCATTCCGCCCTGCTCTCGGAGAAGGCAGCCGAGGCGGAGCGCGCGGTTTCCGCTGAGAAGGAGCGCACCGCCAAGGAACGTCAGGAGAAGAACCAGGAATACCGCGCAAAGCTGGCCGCGCATCCCCTGGATCGTGAAGGATTCGTTCGAAAGATCACCGAGGTGATCGAAAAAGAAGTGAAATGATCCGCACCTTCCGCTACGCCTTCATCCTGGCGAAGATCTATGGCAGCCTGGCAAAGACATATGTCGGCGCCAATTTCCAGGACCTGCTGCGCTTGAAGAGACTGGAGGAGATCTTCGACCGCCTTTTCCCGGGGGAGCGGCCTGCGACGCTTGAGGAGACCCTGTCCGCGGACCTGGAGGCACGCATCGTGAGGGCCGGGATCGATTCCATGACCGAAGTCCTTTCCCTCCTGGGCAGACCTCCCGAGATCCTTGTCCATATCCTGCGCAAGTATGAGTACCAAAGCGTCAAATCGGTGATACGCAGCCTTGTGCGGGGTGGGGCGGAAGAGCCCGTCATCTGGGATCTCGGGAAGTACGCCCTGCTTCGCCCGGTGAAGGGGCGCGACCTCGAAAAGACTGTCGCGGCCAGTCCTTACGCGTGGGTTCTTCCCCATCTTCGCTCGACGCCTCTTTTCGAAATCGAGAACATGCTGGATCGCGACTATTATTCCACGCTCCTGCGGCTGGCACGCAGCCTTCCCCCGCGTGACCGCTCGGGCGTCCTGCGCCTTGTCAGCCTGGAGATGGCGCTTGGCGACGTGGTCTGGGCGCTTCGCCTGCGATTTTTCTTCGGTCTGGATGCGCATGCGGCCGGCCCGCTCATGATCTCCGGGATGACGGATTCCCACAAGAAGGCATTAGCGGGGGCATTCGAGATTCCGGCGGACTCGGTGGACGGCTGGCGGAAGTGGAGATATTCCTGGCTGATCGATGATCAGCTCGGCGAGGCTTTCCGCGCACCGGACCCGGTCCGCGCTGAGCAGAAGGCCACGCATCGCCTGGTCCTCAGGGCGCACCAGCTGTTTCATGAGGATCCTTTCACACTGACTCCTATCGTTGCGTACTTCAAGCTCAAGGAGCTGGAGACAGGGATGCTCAAGATAGCGGTCGAAGCGCTGCGGCTCTCTGTCCCCGAGCACGAGATACTCTCAATGGTGGGAGCAGGCTGATGCTCTTCCCCGAGCGGATGAAAAAGCTCGAGCTGCTTGTGCTCAAGCGCGACGTGGATGCCGTGATGCGATACCTGGGCTTCGCGGGCTGCCTCCAGCTGATCGTTGATGCCGGCGGGCAGACCGAGCCCACTCCGGCGGAGCGCGAGATTTCTGACCTCAAGGCCAGGTTGGACGCGCTTGCGCGCTTCTTTGACCTCCCGGCCGAAACGCGGGAGCCGACCGACAGGTCCGCTGATGTCATGCCGCGTGAGGCCCTGCGCAATGCCGCGGAGGGGCTCATTGCGGAGAGCGCCGACCTTGTTGCGGAAGAGAGCCGGCTTGTCCAGCAACGGCTCAGCCTGAAGCGGAGCCTCGAAGAGCTTTCAGCTTTTTCCGAGCTCACGGTTCCTTTTGGCGAGCTTGCAAACCTCACGTATCTCACGTTCCGGCTGGGCGTCATCCCGGAGGAGAAGCTGGAAGAGCTGACGCATGCCCTGGCGGAAAGGGCGGTCATCGTTGCGCTGAAAAAGCAGGGCCACATCGTGGCGATTACCGACCGCAAGGGCCGATGGGCCCTGGACAGCGAGCTGGCAAAGCTCGATTTCCAACCCCTGGAGCTTCCCGCCCAGGCGACCGGCGTTCCCCTGGATGTCATGAAGGCGGTGGAGAGCAACCTTGTGCAGACGGAAGCCGCCCTCTCCCGGCTTGAAGACCGAAAGCGCCAGACCAGAGAGTCCCGGGCGGAAATGATCGCGGACCTTCGGGAAGACCTGGACCTGGCGGTCGCCGTTGATTCCGTCAAGCACGGCTTCGCTTCCACCGGGTCGGTGATGAGGGTGAGCGGATGGATCCCGCGCCGGGTTTTCGCCGCCGTTGCCGCGCAGCTTGAAAAAATCGCACAGGGGAGGCTGGCCCTCAAGTCGTACGACCCCGAGGAGCTTCCCGAGGTGCGCGAGGGGAAGGTAAAGGTCCCGGTCTCGATTCGGCATGGGAGGATCGTACGTTCTTTCGAGCGAATGGTTTTCTCCTACAGCATCCCCCTTTACGGGACCATCGATCCCACGCCTTTTGTCGCCGGTATGTTTGTCCTGCTCTTTGCGATCATGTTCGGAGACCTGGGGCAGGGCTTCATCGGGCTTCTCCTGGGCCTGCTCATTACAAGCGGCAGGGTGAAATCTTTCGAATCCTACAGGCGGAAAAATTTCGGCACCGTTTTCATGGTGGTTGGCGCGGCGTCCATGTTAACGGGTGTGCTGTACGGCTCCTTCTTCGCCAATGAGGAAGTCCTGGTGCCGGTTTCACGATTCATCACGCGGATCATAGCAGGCAGACCCGCCGACCACATCATTTCACTCGCGGGGTTCGAAAAGATAATCCTTTTCTTCGGCGTGACCATCGCCGTGGGCGCCGTGATCAATTCGGTTGGATTGATCATCAACCTGGTGAACACGCTGAGGATGCGCAGGTGGCACGAAGCCTTTTTGTCCAAGACGGGCCTCGCCGGTGCGCTTTTCTTCTGGTACGTGCTTTCCATCGTGGTCCGAATCCTTCTGGGGGGCGGCTTCGGCGGGATCGATCTGGTCGCGCTGGCCATCCCTCTGTGCGCCTTGTTTTTTCGCGAGCCCATCATCCGCCTGGCCGAGGGCAAGCGCCCCGTCCTGAAGGACGGCCTTTTCGCCTTCATCATGGAAGGGATCGTCGAGATCCTGGAGTCGGGGATCTACTACATTTCCAACTCCGTCTCTTTCCTCCGCGTGGCAGCCTTCGCGCTTGCCCATACCGTGCTCAGCAGCATCGTGTTTCTCCTGGCAGACATGGTGGGCGGGGCGGCCGGGGGAATCGTCTTTCGGATTCTCGTCATTCTGATCGGAAACTCCATCATCATAGTCCTCGAAGGCCTGATCGTCACAATCCAGGTGGTCAGGCTTCAATACTACGAGTTCTTCTCCAAGTTCTTCACAGAATCGGGAGAGGAGTTCAAGCCATTCACTTTGCGGTCTTCGGGAGGTGTGCGGTGAAAAAGAGGTTTGTACTTGCAGCGGCGCTCCTTGTTGCGGCGGCGGCACCGGCGGTCTTCGCCCAGGCGGCGGAAGGCGCCCCGGCCCCCACGCAAATCTTCAAATTCCTGGGCGCCGCCCTTGCAGTCGGTTTTGCGACCCTCGGCGGCGGCATCGCGGTCGGGCAGATCGGGGCAGCGGCCATGGCGGCAATGAGCGAGAACCCGGATCTTTCTGGCAAAGCGTTGCCGTTTGTCGGGTTGGCGGAAGGTATTTGCCTCTGGGGGTTCATCGTGGCCCTCATGATCCTGTCATCCGCCGGATAGGTCGGGTTGAGACGTGGAGTTCCACGTGATCGGCGACGAAGAGGTCGTCATCGGCTTCCGGTTTGTCGGCGTGCCGGGGAGCGTGGCGCGAACGGAAACGGAAGCCCGTGAAGCTTTTGCAAGCGTCACGGAAGAAGGAAAAGCCAGGGTGCTCATCCTGACGGAGCAGGTGTCTTCGTATCTTGCCCGGGAAGTAATGGACTGGCAGATGAACGGATCCTATCCGCTCATAGTCGAGGTCCCGGGAATCAAAGGACACATGACCGATCGCAGGAGTCTCATCGACTCGATTCGCGACGCCGTTGGCATTCACGTCTAGAGAGGGGCAGAATGGAAGTTCTCAAGTCGGGCGAGGCTCTGGAAAAGCAGGTTCTGGAGGATGCTCGCGCAAAAGCAAGCCGCATCCTGACGGAAGCCGACCGGGAATGCCAGGCGCTTCGCGATGAGGGGCACCGCAGGACGGACCAGGATATCCGGCGGATCGAGGCGGACCGTGATTCGAAGACCGCGGCGGTCCGGCAGGAGCTTGCGGCAACCGTTCCGCTGGACTTGATGCGCGCGCGGCTTTCCTACATCCAGGAGTCGGTAAGCCGGGCCATGAAGGAGTACTTCGCAGCATTTACCCCTTCGGATCTCGGGCGAATCATCGGCGGGATGCTGCGACGCATGCCTCCGGTTTTTCAAGGGGCAAAGGCAACCGTGTATGTCGCGGGTATGAGCCCCAAGGACGCCAAACGCGTCGTGGAAGAAAACGTCCCGGGGGTCGGCGTCGAGGCGGTGAAAGACCTGCCCGCTGAGGACGGGGACACCGGGATGGTGCTGGAGACCACTGACCGCCGAATACGCTTTCGGGGAACGCTGCTGGAGCTGGGCACGCAGCTCATGGAGAAGTATCGTGAGGAGCTGGCCATCGCTTTGCTGGGAAGAGATGTATAGATGATCGAAGGAAGAGTAGTAAGGATTAACGGTCCCATCATAAAGGCGACCGGCCTCGGAGGTAGCGGGCTCTACGATGTAGTGGAGATAGGCGAGAAACGGCTCATTGGTGAGATCATCCGCCTTGAAGCGGATACGGCAACCATCCAGATCTACGAGGAAAACACCGGCATGCGCGTGGGGGAGAGCGCATGGTCTCTCGAGCGGCCTCTCTCCGTCCACCTTGGGCCCGGCCTCCTTGGCACGATATATGACGGCATCCAGAGGCCTCTTGCGGAGATCAAGAAGACCGCCGGCGGATTCATCACGCCGGGCATCAAGACGCCACCCCTCTCCGAGGACAGGAAATGGCATTTCGAGCCCGCGTGCAAAGTCGGGGATTCGGTTGCCCCGGGCTTCATCGTGGGCCAGGTGCGCGAGTCTTCAACCATAATGCACAAGCTCGTCGTGTTCCCGGAAATGCACCCGTCGAAAATCGAATGGGTGGCCCGGGAGGGGGATTACACGATCCGCGAGACGGTGGTGAAGTTCGCGGGCGGCCTGGATATGTCGATGTCCCACTACTGGCCGGTGCGCAAGCCGAGGCCATACATCGAGAAAATGGGAATGGATGAGCCGCTCATCACGGGCCAGCGCGTCATCGACGTCTTTTTTCCCATTTCACGCGGCGGGACCGCGGCAATACCCGGCGGGTTCGGAACCGGCAAGACCATGACGCAGCACGCCCTGGCCAAGTGGTGCGATGCTGACATCATCGTCTACATAGGCTGCGGAGAGCGCGGCAATGAAATGACGGATGTGCTCACGGAGTTTCCCAAGATCCAGGACCCGCGGACGGGCAAATCCCTCATGGAGAGGACCATCCTCATCGCAAACACGTCGAACATGCCCGTGGCCGCGCGGGAGGTTTCGATCTACACCGGCGTCACCCTTGCCGAATACTACAGGGACATGGGATACGACGTGGCCATCATGGCGGATTCGACCTCCCGTTGGGCCGAGGCCCTGAGGGAGCTGTCGGGGCGGTTGGAGGAGATGCCCGCGGACGAGGGCTTCCCGGCATATCTGCCGACCCGGCTTGCCGAGTTTTACGAGAGGGCAGGGAAGGTGAGGGCGCTGGGAGACAGGATGGGCTCGATTTCGGTGATCGGAGCAGTCTCTCCTCCCGGCGGTGACTTTTCAGAGCCCGTCACGCAGCATACAAAGCGGTTCATTCGGTGCTTCTGGGCCCTGGACAGGGAGCTTGCGAATGCACGGCACTACCCGGCCATCTCCTGGATCGACTCATACAGCGAGTACGCTGAAGAGGTTCGTCCGTGGTGGGAGAAGGTCAATCCTTTCTGGACGGGAGTCAGGGAAAAAGCCCTGGACCTGCTCAAGCGGGAGCAGAGGCTGTCCCAGATCGTCAAGCTGATCGGACCGGATGCGCTTCCCGACAACCAGAGGCTCATCCTTCTTGTGGCGGAAATGATCAAGAACGGTTTTCTGCAGCAGAATGCCTTTGATGAAATTGACATGTTCAGCGTTCCCGACAAGCAGGTACGGATCCTGAAAACCATAATGGATTTCCATGATCGCGCGCTGGCGATAATCCAGCTGGGCGCGCCGCTGCTGAAGATCCGCGAGCTTTCCTGCCAGGAGATGATTGTCCGCGCCAAGTCGAGCATCGCCAACAACGAGCTGGCGCGCCTGGACGAGATCGAGGCCCTGATGGTCCGGGAGATGGATGAGCTGGAGAGGAGCTACAGCAGATGAAGGGACTCGAATACCGCGGGGTGACGCGCGTGGAAGGCCCCATCATCGTTCTCAAGCGAACCGAGGACGTGGGGCTGGGTGAGATGGTGATCGTCCACGACCGGGAGAAGGGCCAGCGGAAGGGGCGGATCATCGAAATATCCGAGCAGGCGGTAGCGGTCCAGATCTTCGGCCCGAACACCGGTCTTTCCACGGAGAGCTCCGCCGTCGAGTTCACCGGCTCGCCCATGGAGATGAGGGTCTCCCGGGATATGCTGGGCAGGATCTTCGACGGGCTGGGCGAGCCCATGGACGGCTACCCTGCGGCCTTCAGCTCTCTGAAGCTGGATGTGAACGGCGTACCCATCAATCCTGACGCTCGCACCTACCCGAAGGACTTCATCCAGACCGGGATCTCCTGCATCGACGGAATGAACACGCTGATCCGCGGTCAGAAGCTGCCCATCTTTTCGGGCAACGGCCTGCCTCACAACCGGCTTGCCGCACAGATCATCCGCCAGGCCAAGATACTCACCTCGGACGAGCCTTTTGTCATGGTGTTCGCGGCAATGGGCGTCAAGTATGACGTGGCTCGGTTCTTCATCGACGCCTTCGAAGACAGCGGGGTCCTGTCCAACGTCGTAATGTTTCTTTCCCTCGCGGATGACCCTTCCATTGAGCGCATCATCACTCCGCGCTGCGCCCTGACCGCCGCGGAATACCTTGCGTACACCTGCGACATGCACGTTCTTGTGGTCATGACCGACATGACGAACTATTGCGAGTCCCTCCGGGAGGTTTCGACCATCCGCGGGGAAATCCCTTCGCGCAAAGGGTATCCCGGGTATCTTTACTCCGACCTTGCCTCATTGTACGAGCGCGCCGGGAGGATCGAGGGGTCGAAAGGCTCCATCACTCAGATTCCGGTCCTCACCATGCCGAGTGACGATATATCCCATCCGGTGCCCGACCTCACGGGCTACATAACCGAGGGGCAGATCGTGCTCGACAGGGAGCTGTTCCAGAAGGGGATCTATCCGCCCATTGCGGGCCTTCCGTCTCTCTCGCGCCTCATGAAGGATGGAATCGGGCCGGGCATGACGCGGGAGGACCACAAGGAGCTGTCCTCCCAGCTGTTCGCCGCTTATTCGAAGGTCAGGAGCATCCGATCCCTGGCATCCGTCATCGGTGAGGAGGAGCTTTCCGAGCTGGACAAGAGATACCTTGCCTTCGGAGAAAAGTTCGAAAGGGATTTCCTTGCCCAGGGGGAGCGGGAGAACCGAAGCATCGATCAGACGCTGGACCTGGGCTGGAAGCTGCTCACGGCTCTTCCGCGCTCCGAGCTGTACAGGATCCGGGAGCAGATGCTGGAAAAGTACTTTGCGAAGTACGAAACACCGGCGGATGCCGCCGCGGCGGCTCGCGGGAGCGCATAGATGGCCCGCTACGACGTACCGCCGACAAAATCGAATCTCTTCGCGGTCCGGGGACAGCTTGCCATTGCGCGCGAAGGCTTCGAGCTGCTCGAGCAGAAAAGGGAAATCCTCATCATGGAGCTGATGCGCATGGTGGAGGAGGTGAAGCTACTCGAGCGGGACCTGGACAAACGCGTGGAGTCGGCGTACGGAGCTTTGAAGGTCATGATTGTCGGCCTGGGGCGGGAGACGGCGCGCGAGGTGAGCTCCGGGATATCCTTCGACTACGTGGTCACGGAGAAGCAGAGCCGGCTCATGGGAATTCCGCTGCCCACCCTCGAGGTCCAGACCCCTGGAATGGCCCTGAAGTACTCGTTCATGAACACCCGCGCGACGTGTGACAGGACAATGCTGGAGTTCTTCGAGCTGCTGAAGCTCGTTGCGCGTATGGCCGAGATACGGACAATGGTGTGGCGCCTGGCCAAAGAGGTGCGAAAGACGCAAAGACGCGTCAACGCCCTTGAGAAGATCGTCATCCCTGATGTCATGGAAACCAAGAAGTTCATCGAAGACGTCCTTGAGGAAAGAGAGCGCGAAGTCTTCTTTGTCCAGAAAATCCTCAAGTCACGGATTCTGGGGGACAGAGTATGAAGTCTTTGATCCAGACAATCGTTGTGGCAGTCAGCGGATCGGAAGCATCAATCAACGCGGCAAAGTACGGGATCATCATGGCAAGCCTTTATCGCCTGCGGCTGGTGGGAGTGTACGTTGTGGACACGGCAACCCTCCGGGAGCTCCTTCTCTCCAAGATTTTCGTCGAGGACGAAAGCTCGGAGTATGAGAAAAGCCTGGAGGACAACGGCCGCAGGTACCTGAACTACGTGCAGGACCTTGCCGCGAAAAAGGGCGTCGAGATGGAGAAAGTCATGCGACGCGGGGCCATTTCCACCGAGATCGTCGAAGCCGCCGAAGAGGCGGGCGCTGACCTCATCCTCCTGGGCGGCTTTGAGGAAAGCAAGAGCATCCGGGACGTGTTGAGCAGGCAGCGCAGGGAAATCGTCAGAAACGCGAAGTGCTCAGTCCTCGTGGTCAAGGAGCCGGCTATCGACCTGATCTACAAGAGGTCCTGATCGGCAAACCTGCCCCCGCTTTCGTCATCCCGGCAGCTTGAGCCTCAGAAGCTTCAAGCCGTCCTGCTGAACCAGAACATACAGCGCATCAGCCACCTCGACGGCTGAAAAGCCGGTGATCGGCTCGTTGCCTGACGTGAGTATCAGCCTGTGATACCTTCGCGCGGCCGGTCCCCAGCCGGAGCCGGGAGACAGCAGGGACAATGTATGCAGCAGTTTCCCTCCTCCGACGGGCCTGGCATCGTCGTAGAGGAAAAGAAGACCGTCACCGCGCGGTGCCGTTCCGCCGGCTTCCTGGCCGGGCGCAAGCCCTTGCGCGCTCGAAGCCGCGGGGGGAAGCAGGGCCACCGCGTTGGTGCCTTCGCACATCGTTACGAGTGTTCTCGAGGGGCTTGAAGAGGCGTCCCCGGCTGCAACAAAGAGCTCCAGACGCCGGGTGCCCGGATCCCAGCTGAGAATCGCAAGCCGGCCGTCCGCGAGAAGCAGGGAGGAATTGACGGGCCCTGCGCCGTCGATCTTCGTCTGGTTCCAGGCGTAGCCGTTCCAGCGGAAAACCAGGAGGGCGCGCGAGATCGAATCATAGACGGTCATTCCGCTTTGATCCGCCAACCCGAACGTGCTGGCCTTCCGGGCCGGTGTGAAAGGGGCAAAGAGAGAATCAGGTTGCCCGGGTCCCGGGTAGCTCACGTGCAGGAGAGGTCCCGCAGCCCAGAACAGCTCCACGTGGTCCCGGGATGCCGGGATGACCGCAACCGGGTTGCCGGGAGGCTCCAGGGCATCGACCAACCAAGCATCAGCGCCGGGGCCGTGGGTTGCGACTTTGAGGAGCGTCTTGTCATCCGCGGCATGGGCCAGGTAGAGAATCGTGACCGTGTCTCCCTGGGCAGCCATCATGTGGTCGCCAAAGGAGGAGGAAAGCGGCGGCGCAAGATCGATCCTGTCGATCATCATCGAGGATGGGGGAACGGCTGGCAGGTGGTCCGACACGGGAATCTCGACGGCATAGAGACCCGTGGTCTCCCATGCCGAATACACCGCCACAAGATCATCTCCAGCCCGCACAAGGGACACATCGCTTCCAAGCCTGCCCTTGGCGATCTGGAGAACTTCGGGTTTTGCCTGTTCGCTGCGGCGAAGAAAGCCGCAGCCAAAGAGCGTGACGAGGCAGCCGATCAGGATGAGGACTCTTGTCTTGACCATGGTTTTCAGGAAAACCTATAGTACTGGAATGCTCGGGCGGTGTACAGAGAAGCACCTTGCGACGCTTCGGCAGCGCTACGGCGAAAAGAAGCTGTGCGAAGCGGCGGTGCGGCGCGAGCATCTCAACTACCAGAGGATCCACGTGGGGGACGGCCCGGGCAGCGGCCGTGTGAAGTTCCTTCTGGCGCAGATGCACCAGACCTACTACTTCGGGTTTTCAGAAAGCGCCTGTATCCTCGCGGGAACCGTCCTGGAGCAGGCCCTGATCTACCGGCTCGGGGAATGCATGACGCGCAAAGGGCCGCTTGCATTCATCAGGGGCGGGGAGAAGCGTTGGCTGCAGACAAAGGGGGATCTGCTTGAGCTTGAGCTTGTCGACATGCTGGACCTGGCAAAGGCAGAGGGAATCATCCATGACGGACGGACCCTGCTGCTTGCTCATGAGATACGCTGGATCAGAAACATGGTGGTTCATGAGAAAATACCGATATTCCGTGAACGGGACTCCCGGTTCCTGGAGCTGACAGTGACAAAAAGCAGGAAGGGCAGGGTGCGCTACGCCAGGATTCTGCTGGAGCGGGAGGAGGTCAGCGCGCTCCTGGGAGACGCGGCCGACGCGTCCGGTGAAAGCGATGCCAGAGTCCCCGGCGATGCCGCCGTTCCCAGGCCGCGAAGCAGTCCCGCCGGCCGCCTGGGCAGCGCTGCGGCCCAGCTTACCGCGTATTTCTGCGTCAGCCGCGCCCGCATGATCCTGCGCGGCTTTTTCGCCCAGCCTAAATCAGAAGGGAAAACAAACAATGAGAGTGGCGGTAGTCTTTTTCTCTGGCAGGAATCGTGAGAAGATCAGGGACCTTGCGACGGGCCTTGCGCGGGGGATCGAGAAGCAGGGAAACCAGGTCGACGTTTTCGACGGCTCAAAGGACAACAATGTGAAGCTCACGATCTACCAGTACATTGCCATAGGATTGGAGCCCACGGGAGCGTTCTCCGGAAAAGTGCCTGATTCCGTCCGTTCGTTTCTGGCAGGCTCCGGCGTGGTTTCAGGCAAGAAGAGCTACGCATTCGTCTGCCGGTCCACCTTTGGGACCGCCAAATCCCTGACCAACCTGATGCGGAGCATGGAGGGGGAGGGCATGTTCCTGAAGAGCTCGGATGTGCTGCGATCAAGCGTGGAAGCGGAGGAGATAGGCAAGCGGCTGCACGTCAGCTAGTGCAGGCCGAGCGTCCGCTCATTCCCGCCAGGGGAAGATCATTCCGCGCAGAGTCCTTTTCCCCACGCGCTCCCTGTCCTCCACCAGGAGGGCGTCCCAGGGCACGCGGCGCCTGTTTTCTCCGGGATTCTGCTCGATCCAGTCGTACTTGTACAGCCGCAGCTTGAAGGCAACATTCCACCAGAGGATGATCGTGGCAAGGCCCGGCAGGAGAAGCGCGGTGAACACGGAGAGCACCAGCACGATCAGCGCGCAGAAGGCCAGGCCGATCGAGAAACCCGGATTGTCGAAAAAGACGAGAAAGCTCTTTCGCGCGATTTTACGAAACTTCCTGTCCAGGCGCGACTGTATGGGGAAATAGAACTGCGCCGCAAGGATCCCTGCTACGGTGACCCAGAAAAGCAGCGCCACGGCCAGGGGACCGGCGATACTTTTCATTCCCCCGTAGAAGCGAAACGCAACAGAGACGATAAGGCCGTAGACACCGATGGCAAGCGCAAGGAGCAGGCTGGACGGGAGGCTCTCTCGCACAAAGCGGAAAAAATCCGAGAAGCCGGGCTGGCGGTAATCAGCGATCTCGGAGCACATCCTGCTGACGCCGCCGGTATACACGGCGAACAGCGCGATGCCCAAGAGGACCGTGATGATGAAGAGTCCGGGCAGGGAAATGAAAAGGGGGGCCAGCACGAAAAAGACCGCGAGTATGGCAATGTATCCGACGTTCATTATCAGGATGCGGAACAAGTTGTCCCACATGTCGAAAAACGCCTTCTTGATCAGAAATCCGAACATGGAGCCACTGTATCACGAGGCGCGGCGAAGTGCCACTGCTTCTCGCCTTGACATTCGCTTGCGGGGCGGATACGATTGAAATAGGGTTGGCGATGATCAACTACTACGAAGTGCTTGGCATCACGCAGGACTCGACGACCCAGGAAATAAAGAAATCATTCCGTCGCCGGGCAAAAGAGATACACCCGGACCTGAGGCAGAACGACGCCGGGCAGGCCCAGGAGGACATGCGCCTGCTCCTTGCCGCTTACGAGGTCCTCAGCGACATGGACAAGCGGGATGAGTATGACCGCGCGCTGCACTCACTGGCCCGCGTGCGGGGCTTCGATTACCGCGAGTTCCTCCGCAAGCGGCGTGATGACCCGTTCAGCCAGTCCAAGCTGATCTTTCATGACCTGCTTGCCGACATGGCGGACGCCGCCCTTGCGCTGTACCAAAGCCTCGTTCTGGGGGGTGAGTTCGAGCTGGAAAGATACCTTTCCCGGGAAGACTACATGGACTGCGCGTTTCTCCTGGCAGAGGTGTTCGAAACGCGCGGGAAGTTCAATGACGCCTACCAGTTGTACTGCAAGCTGTGGCGGTATGAACGCGAAAAGCCGTATTTCCATCACTTCATCGACGAAGTGATCGACAGGCTTCGGGCACTGCTTTGCTTCAAAATGCTCCCCCAGCTGGAGCCGGCGGAGGCAATTGCGCGGCTGAAGGAAATGATCCGCTTTAATTTCTCCCGCAAGGACAATGCATTCTTCTACAAGAAGCTTGCGGAGGTCTATGCCTCCAACGGACAGCAGGGGACCGCTTTGCATTGCCTGCGCAAGGGTCTACAATTGGACCGGAAGCTTTCCGGCGTCAAGAAGCTGATGGAGAGAATCGGCTGTCCCGTGTGCCTTGACAATCCGTGATCACTTCTGTTTACTGATTTCCGCTCTCGGCTCGCCCGACTGCATACACAGAGGAGTGGATTCCATCATGAGAAAATCAATTCTGGCGGCAGCCATTGCAGCTCTTGTCGCGTCAATGGGCTGGTCGCAAGTCCTTGACAGGCCGGCTGCCACCGTCAAGCTCACGAAAACCCAATCCATAACGGTCAGCCAGCTGCAAAAGTACATCGCGCCCAGGGAGACGGTGTATCGCCGCCCCTTGACGAAGGACGAGAGAAAGCAGGCCCTTGATGATCTTGTCGGCATTGCGCTGATCGAGCAGGCGGGGGACAGGGACAAGATCACCGTTTCTGACGCGGAGCTCAGTGCGCGACTTCAGGAAGAGCAGAAGAACCTGGGGACCGCGTACAACCTGGGAAGGCCGGCAACCCAGCAGGAGCTGCAGGGATATGTGAGGAACAACGGCATGTCCTGGGATGATTACCAGAAGCAGATCAAGGACCAGCTCCTGATGTTCGATTACGTGCGGGCCAAGAACAAGGGAGTCCTGGACGCAATCAAGCCGGTGACCGACTCCGACATCCAGTATTTCTATGATTCGCACAAGAAGGATGAGTTCGTCGACGACATCGTCGTCATTCGGCATATCTACGTCGACACGCGTACCCTCGTTTCCAAGGAAGACAAGGACAAGGCGCGCAAGCGCGCGGAGGACATCCTGAAGGAGCTCAAGGGAGGAGCGACGTTCGGCGACCTGGTCATGAAGTATTCCGACGACACGGGCTCCAAGTACAAAGGCGGCGACATCGGGGCGTTCATGCGCTCAGACCCGCAGCGGCTGCAGATCTTCGGCAAGGACTTCATCGACAGCATCTTCAAACTGAAGAAGGGCGACACCAGCGACGTTCTTATCTCGAACGTCGGCTTGCACATCGTGAAAGTCGCCGACCGCATAGACGCGCACCTGCTCACCCTTGACGACAAGGTCCCGCCGCTATTCCAGATGACGCTGCGGGAGTACATCAAGGGCCTCCTCACGAACCAGCGCCAGAACGACGCCCTGAGCGCGGCGCTGAACGCCATCGTCACGGACCTGAGGAAGCAGGCGGAGATCCGGGTTTTCGACGACAACCTGTCCTGGTAGGGGGAGCGCAGCAGCACGGGGAGCCATGGGCGCTCGCAGGAAGGGAAGGATCATTGCTTTCCAATCGCTGTACAGGTACGACCTCTCCGGTGCCTGCATGGAGGAGCTTCTGGATTTTTCCTGGCTCGACGGGGAAAAAAACCAGAAGGTCGGCGGCGAAACAGTCACTTTTGCCCAGCTCCTGATCCAGGGGGCAATCGAGAACCTGCCGCAGATCGACAAGGTCATCAGCGGTCAGCTTGAAAACTGGGATTTTGCACGGCTCAACAAGGTGGACCTGGCGATTCTGCGGATGAGCGTCTATTGCCTGCTGCACCAGAAAGACATACCACCCACGGTTACCATCGACGAAGCGGTTGACATATCGAAGACATTCGGCACGTCGGATTCCTACCGGTTTGTCAACGGTGTTCTCGATGCCGTGAGAAAAAAATATCTCGGGGAATAGGACTGATGCACAAGCGGCGGATTGCCCTGATCGCTGCGATCTCCATTGGATGCTGCGCCGTTCTGGCGGGCGGATACTTCTTTGTTCTCCCCATCGTATTTCCCGCGCCCGACATCGCACCAAGGATCGCCGCCATTGATGAGGCAATTGCCGGGGGATATCTCTCCACGGCGCGCGCGCAGCTGCTGGCAATCCGACCCTTCCCCCGCGGGGATCGGGACGCGCTTCGCCTCTTGAAGAGGGCTTTCATTCTCAGCCGGGAGGCGGGAGATTTCGGACTGCTGGCCGGCATGGCTGACCGCGCACTGGCCTCTCGATCTCAAGGGCAATCGATACGCCTCGTTGCAGCATACTCCTACCTTCGAACGGGTCGGCTTTCCGATGCGGAAGCGGTTGAGCGCCGGGGGCTGCCCGGCGGAGCCGGAGACCTTGTGCGCGGTGAGACCGTCTTGAGACGAGGAAGTGCCTGGCAGGGATCGGACAGCCTGACCCGGGACCTTCTCAAGCTCGAGACGTCACGGCAGGCCTCGGACTTCATCGCCATGGCCAGGCGGGTGGACGACAGGCGCCTTGGGCTTGACGCGGCCCTGCTGTCCCTTGAAAAGGGAGACTTGGAGGGCGCCCGGGTATTGGCAGTCTCCTCGCTGCAGGACGCGGCATTCGATGAGCCTGCGGCGCTGATTGCTTACGACACGGGAGATTTCGAAACTGCAATCATGAGGCTCAACCGCCTTCAGACTCGCCGGACCCCGACGGCCGAAACTGCCCTCCTTCTGGCGGATTGCTACCAGGCGCTGGGCCGGATCCCGGAGAGCCAGGACGCCATGCGGGAGGCAATCAGGCTCGATCCGAAGCTCTCCTGGACCCCGTACGCTGACCTGGGCCATGCGGCCGAAGAAAAAGGCGATGTCTCCCTGGCCCGCGCGACTCTTGCGCAGGGAAGGGCGCTTTTCCCGGGGTCTCGCGAGCTCGTGCTGGCCACGGCACGCCTGGAGACCGGGCAGGGAAATCAGGAGTCGGCACTTGCCCTTCTGGATGTGCTTGTTGCCCAGCGCCCGGACGACGCAGAGGCCGCTCTCTTGCGGCTCGGTCTCAAGGCCCCGGGATTGTCCCCGCAAGCCTACAGGGCCGAAATGTGGAGACTGTTCGATCGACTGCCCTCGAATCAGGAAGTTTTTCTGACCCTTGCTTCGGCCCTGGTTGCCTCCCATGATTGGGACGGCGCGGGTGTGGCGATTCATCAGCATGAGATAGCGCAAGGGACAAACGACCCTGATACCCTGTGCATCCGCGCGCTTGTCGATGCGATGCAAGGGAGAGAAAGCCGGGCCGTTGATTCCTTTGCGCAGGCAGTCGGGCAGAACGGAAGCACGAGGTATCGATACGACCTTGCCGTCCTTCTGCTGCGCCGAGGGGACCCGCAGGCGGCTCTGGCGCAGCTCGCGCAGGCGCGGGATGAGATGGCGCCCGAGGTCGGGGCGCGGATCGAAACACTGAAGGGCAGGTGCATGCTTGCAACAGGAGACCTCTCGGGTGCGCGCGGCGCTTTCCTGCGCGCCCAGGCCGTGGATCCGCATTCCCTGCGGCCCGCAATGGAGCTGCGGAAACTTGAAGCCCCGGGAGATCAATGATATCTTTTGCACGGTCCGCAGGGGTGAAACGTGGTGGGCAAGGAGACCGCATGCCGAACAAGAGTGATACCAGCAACTGCATCATCGGAGAGGGCTCCATTTTCAACGGGCGTTTCTATGTGAACGGCTCCATTCTCATCGAGGGGAAATTCCAGGGCGACATCAGGACGGATGACCATCTCGTTGTGGGGCCTACCGGCAAGGTGAAGACCGACATCGTGGCCAAGCGCGTCACCGTTGCCGGCACGCTCATCGGCAACATAACCGCCTCGGAGGAAGTCAGCCTTCTGCACACAGGCAAGGTGCTGGGGAACATAAACACTCCGAAGCTCATCATGGAGCCGGGGGTTGTCACGGAAGGGAAGGTCACCATCACCTCCGGGCTGCCGGATGATGCCAGGAAGATCATCGAGGAATCCTTCGGCGCGGAAACAGAGGACGCATTCTCCTCCCTCCTCAGGGAGAAGAAGAAGGAAAAGGCCAAGGACAAAGAGGAGTCGGGCAGGTAGCCGCGCAATGATCCGGCTCAAGAACGAGAAGGAAATAGCAGGAATCAGGGAATCGGGCCGCCTGCTCTCACGCACCCTGGAGGAGCTGAAGAAGCTCGTGCGGGAAGGTGTTGCCACCAAGGAGCTCGACTTTTTTGCGCGTTCCTACATCGAGAGCCATGGTGGCAAGCCGTGGTTCCTCGGGTACATGAACTACCCAGCGTCATTGTGCGTCTCCGTCAACAATGAAGTGATCCACGGCATTCCCGGTGGCAGGCGCCTGCGCGCCGGCGACATTGTGAGCCTTGATCTCGGCGTCAATCTCAACGGCTACTTTTCCGATGCCGCGATCACCCTTGCCGTGGGCCCCATTTCCCGAAAACGGGAGACGCTTCTGCGCGTGACCCGTGAGTGTCTTGCCCTCGCCGTGGAGCAGGCCGTGGCGGGAAACAGGATCAGCGACATCTCCCGGGCCGTCTACGACCACGCCATAGGCAGCTCGTGCGGGGTGGTCAGAGATTATTGCGGCCACGGAGTTGGGTTCGCACCTCACGAAGACCCCCAGGTGCCGAACTATGTCGGCGGTGGACCGAACCCCCGGCTCAAGGAGGGCATGGTCCTCGCCATCGAGCCCATGATCAACGCGGGCTCGGGCGACGTGGAGCTCCTGGAGGACGGTTGGACCGTGGTCACGGCTGACGGCTCTGATTCAGCGCATTTCGAGCACACGGTCGTTGTTCTCAAAGACCGCATGGATATTCTGACCCGTTTCGATTAGAATAAACGGATCATGCACAAGGAATTCCTCCCTTACCAGACCGTGCGCAATAATGCCATCAAGCTCGCGGACCGCATCAACCGGGAAGGGTTTGCCCCTGACGTGATCTACGTCTCCCTGCGCGGCGGGGCATACATGGGAAACGTGATCAGCGAGTATTTCAAGATCCTTCGAAGGGACAAGCGCCCTGTGTATTACGCGGCTGTGGTGGCCCGGTCATACCGGGATATCGGTGCGCAGGACAAGGTGAGAGTGGACGGGTGGACGTATGATCCCGCCTACCTGCGAAGCGGGGACAAGGTCCTGCTGGTGGACGATATCTATGATTCCGGCCGCACCGTGAATCACCTCGTCGAGATCATCATGGAGCAGGGGATTCCGCGAAGCGACGTTCGCGTCGCGGTCCACGACTACAAGATCCGCAGGTACGTGGCAAAGCAGCTGCCGGTTCAGCCCGACTACTGGTGCAGGTTCCATGAGCTTGCCACTCCGGAGGACGACTTCTGGATTCATTACATGAGCCACGAGCTTGTTGGACTCACGGAGGAAGAGAAGAAAGAGCACTACTACAGGGAGGACCCTGAGCTGACCGGGGTGGTCTGAGACCCGGAGGCGTTCAAGGGCTGTCGGGTTGCGGGCCGCCAGAGGCGGCTTCATCCTACTCCTGAGTCCAGGTGCTGCTGCCGAAGCCGCCGGTGGTGTCTATGCCTATGGTCACCCACAAGCCGTTATTGATGGTTCCCATGGCCACAAGATTGTTCGTCTGATCCACCAGGATCCTTCTGACCGCTGAAGCATAGAGGCTGTAGGAAAGACCGCCGAACCTGCTGAGGCTGATCGTGCTCGGTACAAAAGAGAAGAAGCCGAAAGCCCCTCCCACGCCTGAGTCCGAGCCCAGCAGGTAAACCGTATGGTTCAGATCAACGGGGCCGGCCACGCAGAGGAAACCCACGGTGTAGCTCGTGTTTCCGTTCGTCGTGGCTTTGGTCCAGGTAGATCCTCCGTTCATCGAGTAGTAGACGCTTCCGATGCCCGGGTTCACTGTCTGGTTGGACGAGAGAACCGCAATAAGCGGGGTGAGGCCTCCCTGGTTGTTGTAGTTCGCGTCGATGAAAATGTTTTGAAGAATATCGTTCGAGTCCGTCGCGATTGGGATGGTCCCCGGGGAGAGAGCGGCTGCGAAAGAAAGGGCCGGATAGCCGCTGGCCGGCGCGCTGAAAAGAGTGTTGCCGCAGGTTGCATAATACGTGGAGCCCAGCAGGGCGACGCTGGTAATGGGCTTGTTGCTGGCAGCTGTCGTAGTGTTCAGGCTTGTGGCAGTCCAGGTGGTTCCGTTATAGGTGTCCAGCTCGTAGAAGGGGTTTCCACCTACCATCCAGGACACAACCGCGAAAAGGCGGCCATCGGTTGAAGACGGGACATTCAAGTAGGTGATTTGCGCCGTAGGGTTCAGATTATCGACCAGCTGGGTCCAGACAACCGGAGTAGTCCCGGGGGACATGGAGTACAAGCCAAACGTCGAGGCGTTGGAGGAGAAGAACCCGGCCCAGAGTTTGTTGTTCAGCAAGTCGTAGGTCATTGTATTGCACAACATGTCCTTGCCCGTGGTCTGAGGGACCGATATGGCGCCCCAGCTTGTCGATCCGCCGACCGGTGCGGTTCCGTTGTAGATTTTTCCAGCAGCAACATAGTAGGGGGCCGTAGCGTTGTTCGTGCCGACGTTCGCAATATCCGACACGGTTATATCGAGCGGAATGCTGGTGCTTGTGGTTGTTTTTGTCACCTTCTGGATGTTCAAGTAGATCAGGCCGCCGTTCTGGGTGCAGGAAGCGAACGCGGCAGCGCCGATTGCGGCAACCAGAAGCCGGTAGAGGGCTTTCATGCGAAACGTCTCGAGGATTTTTCTAGTAATGGTAGAACGCACTGAGGGATACCTCCAGGAAATTACCTGCAACGAAACCCAGGCTTGATGCGTTGTTGAATTGCATGTCCCACCACCAGCCCAGGTTCAAGCCGAAGGACCATGATGAGTTGTACGTCCACAATATCCCTGTCGCCGGTTTCAGAAGCAGGTCGATTGTCGAATCAGCACTGTATTTCACGATATTCATGCCCGCTCCGAAAGTCAAAGGAATCTCCCAGGGATAAAAATCGATCAGGTAGGAGATTTTGGCAAGGATGGGCACCATCAGGAGAGCCGTGTAGTTCGGATCAAAAGTGAAGGTTCCGCCGAGAGATGCGCCGATGCGCCAGTGCGCGGAAAGGTACGCCGCCCAATCGATTGACCCGAGGCCGCCGAGGGAAAGGTTTGTGCCCCCAACCATGGGGCTGCCTCCCACCAGGAAAAGCGGGATGAACAATCCGGCGTTGATGGAGAGTGTCTGGTCACCCAGGGAGTACTGCGACGGGGTTGTGCCGTTGTCACCGGCGGCAAAAGCCGGCGAAAGCGCAACCAACGCCAGGACCGCAGACAGAAAGGCAATGAGGAAACGTCTTTTCACTGAACTCTCCCGTGTTGGCAGAAACGTAGCACGCGGAACTGTCTTGTTCAAGTTTCCGCGCCGTCCTCGATGTCCAGGACAAGCCTGCGGATTGGACCGTCAACCGTCAGCTCCACACTGCTCTGGCTGTCCGCCACCGACGGCGTGACAAGGGAGCCGTCTTCTCTTTTCTCGAAATCTCCCTGCGGGTACTCCACGCGGCAGAACGGGTTGAGCAGGCGGACCCACGTGAACACACCGGGGGAAAGAATGAGCGAAAGGTCCCCGTTGGCGCAGTAGATCTGCCCGGCAAGTTTCTTGCGGGGCGCGCCGAATAAGATCTGCTGTGTCCCGGAATCCGTGGAGAGCTCGAGGGTCTCCACGTTCAACTGTCTCAGGTCCATGTGGAGATCAGCGGCATGAAGCTGCAGGGAAAGGATGAGGGGCAGCGAACTGGAAAGCTCCAGCCGCCACGTGTTCTGCAACTGGAAATGGGGCGGGAAAAGGGGCTGGCTCATTGCAATGGAGATCTCTTCCAACCCCCCCACGGTCTCCTGGGAGATCTGCGGCGGAATGGTGGGGCCCGTATGCTCAGTGATCAGGAGCGCATCCCCCTGCGTCGGGCCGAGCACCAGTCTCCCGTAGGAGAATTGCACCCTGCAGGAAAGCTCCCGCGATCCTTTCTCAATGCGGATGGGAAACTTCCTGGTGGTGGTGGTCGAAACCCGCGTGAACCTGCGTTTCTTCACCGAGTCGATGACCAGCATGATGCCTGCCAGGACCAGCAGGACGGGCCAAAGGTTCAGCGCAATGGATTTCGCCGTGTCGGAGATGAATCGCAGGTTATAGCCAAGAAGGAAGAGGCCAAGGACAAGTGAAAAAACGGACACGAGCAAAGATATCCGTTTGGCGAGGGGATGCATCGGCTCCATTCTGGGGATTTTTCGCCTGCCAGTCAACTCGCGCCGGCCGCGTGCGCCGGCCTGCGCGCTTGCCGCGCTTCTGTAGACACCCAGAGTCGCTCGCTGGTACATTGTGTAAGGTCATGGAGGCACGCTATGAGTGATATCGTTCCGCGAAGTGAGGTCTCGAGACAAGGCGTCAAGGGAATCGGGTCCTTGGCCGGCGGCGCTGCCCTCCTCATTCTTTCATCGCTGCATCCGATTGGCGGCTTCATTATTGGCGGTGTGCTTGCGCTCGCAGGGTTCGCGTTGTGGGGCTCAAAGGCGGACCGTAATGTCGGTATTGTTGCCGCGGGAGCGGGGATCGTCACTATCGCATCCAAAATTATCCCTGGCCTTGGATGGCTCATGTGGATTCCGGGGGTCGTCCTTCTAGGAACCGGGATTTACTACCTCGTGCGATTCTTCGCAAACCTCAGAAAAAGAAGCTAGATCGCTTCCGCGCAAAGGTTTCAGGGCAGGCCCAGGCGGCCGATATTCAAATCAGAGTGATTCGTCTGTTTGCGCTTATTTCCGCTTCTCTCGCTCTCTGTGCGGCGATTGCCCGCGCAAATGGGTTGGACCCCGCCCTGCAGGAAGCGCGGCTGGAACAAATGGGCCGGGACCGCGAAGGGGCCGCGCGGATGTATGCGGTGTGGCTGGACGCAAACCCCGGCTCCGCGCAGGCGCCGGCGGTGTTCGACAGGTATTTCACAACGGAGCAGGATCTCTCCTCTCTTCTCGATACCGGGGAGAAGTTCCTCATGGCGGCAGACAAGGGAGCACTTCTTGGGGAATCCATGGAGCGGATTGCGCGCCTCTTCGAGATAGCGGGAAAGACGGAAGAGGCGCGTGACGCTTTCCTCTCTTCTTTTGCGCATGGCGGTTCATTCTCATCGCTGGAATCGGCTTTTCTGCTTTCCCTTCAGATGAATGACGCGGATGCGCTGCAATCAACCCGTTCGGCGGCGAAGGGTGCGGAAAACGAAATAATGGACTTCTTTGCCGCGTGCGCTGCCCTTCAAAAAGGGGAGTACGGGCCGGCAAGTGCGTCTCTCAGCCGCATTGCCGATACGGCGGCGGATCAATCGATTGCCCTGAAGGCTCTCTGGCTGGGCTATCGCATGGCTGCGCGGTCGGGTGATCCGGCCGCCCGACAGGTTGCCTTGAGGCGTCTGCAGGCGCGATTTCCTCGCTCACCGGAGTACGCCCTTGCCGTGGCAGACGACTCGACGGCCGGTTCCCGGGCTTCCTCGAGCGTTTCCGTAATGCCCCTCCCTGACAGGTTCTTCAGCGAAGCCTCCGATTCTTCAAAGACAATCTCAGGGCCATCGGTCCCGGCTCCGCAAGGCACAGCTTCGCAGGGCACGGCACCGCAAGGACAGGCTTCGCGGGACAACCAGGCTCCGCCAGACAAGGCTTCGCCGGATCAGGCTCCAACGGCCGCAGCGGGGAGTGCCTTGTCGGTGCAGGCCGGTTCCTTCCAGATGAAGGAAAACGCCGACGATCTCATTGCTGAGCTTACGCGAAAAGGGTTTTCCCCGACGCTGCGCATAGATGCGCAGCAGGGGAAGCCGCTGTACAGGGTTTTTGCCGGCAGCGGGCTTTCAGTTGACGAGGCACGCGCTTTGCTTGACAGGCTCCACGGGGCTGGCTTCAGCGGGTTCTTGCTGAAGGACCAGTAGTGCTTCCCCGCGCGATGGTTCCCTACCTCGGCCGAAGATCCATTTCCTGCTGAAAGGATATTGTATCACCGACAGCGTCCTCATATCCCTTCACCGTCAACTGGGCGGGGAAAAGGGTCAGGGTGCGCAATATCCTGGCGGGATTCTTGCTTTCCTTGAAGTCGGCCACCCACGACCTGTCTTCTTCCGAGCCGCTGACAACCCCAAGAAAGCGAACGCTCAGAATGACCTTGCCGGCCAGTGGAAACAGGACATACTCCGCAGTCCTCTGCCGTCCGGAAACTTTCCACACAAGCCGGGGATTCTGGAAGTCCACCACGTCGCCGGTCGGGCTTCTGTACTCTCCCTGGAGGGAAGGGACCTGCGGGGAGGCCGGGTTAGCGGGCTGCCCGGTCGCGGCCCCGCTGCTTTCATCACTGATCCTTGTATACGTCATGACCAGGGGCCTCTCGGGTGAATCATCCCCTTCAATGAAAACGGAGAGCGAGATCGCGGACAACGCGGTTATCACAAACGTTCGGCTGATTTGCGGGACAGTCTCGTTGTCGCCGACAATGCGGACGCTGTTGTAAATTGTCCGCGCGGTGAGCTTCCACAAGTAGACTTCCTGCGTGTCTCCGGTGGAAAGGACGATTTCCCGGGACCTGGGGTCAAAGGACAGCTGGCTGAGCGTGGTGGCATGCCCGGGACGCGCATTGTCGCCCGGCACCTCCATCCACGATCCTGCAAGGAAGTCCTCGAAGGAATCAGGGGAAAGGTTGCTGAAAAGCTTGCCCAGCTGGGCCTGAGCAGTCCTCTCTCCGGGGACCTTCTCGGGCGGGCCCGGCACATACCGCCCCTCCTGCGGGCTCCATTGATACGTGATCTTGAGAAGATCCATCACGTTTTGTGAATCCGGGTCACGAACGTACGCGTCGATGGGAAAGCTGTCTCCGTTTTTCTGGTCGCTTGCGTAGGAGTCCGGCCTGTCCGTCTCATTAACATGGATGTCGTCAGCCATGATCTGGCAGACCGGCGTGTAAACAAGCTCGGCCCCCCGGGGCGCCTTGCTGCGACGGAAGACATCCAGGGTCAGCTTGCCGTCCTTATTCATCCCGCTTGCCACAATCTGCACGTCGTGGTCTCCGATGAGGTCTTTCACGGCCAGGCTGAAGATGCGATTGTCCGTGGCATTCGTCGGAGACTCCCAGCTCTGGAAGTAGTACGTGCCCCGTTCGGGATCCACATCCACAGCGAGCAGGCGAACGGGGGAGTCCACTTCAGTCATGCGCTTGACGGCGATCACCTGCTCCTCCCCGGAGTCCTTGCGAAGAGCGGCGTTGATCACCTGGAGCACCGTGTCGCGTGGATCGAGCGTGACGCGTGGCTGAGGCATGGCGGGGGCCATGAGCATGCCGGGAGGGGAGGATTGCGCGGACCCGCGCGCCGCATCACTGGCCACTCGTGGAACGATCACGCGGGACTGCGCTCTGCCGTTTCCAGACCGTTGGCATCCAGAAAGAACCAGTGCTGCGGCCAGGAGCAAGAAAACCTGCGGCGTAATTCGATGCCTTCTCATGGAAAATGGACCCTCAGCCTTTCCAGCAATGCTTTCTTTGTCTTCTCAAGAGAAATGCGGCACTTGAAGCCGGCGGCAGTCCGATGGCCGCCTCCCCCGAACATCTGGGCCAGCTCCGCCACGTCGATGGCGCCCTTGGAACGCAGGGAGCAGCGCAGCAATCCTTCCATGTTTTCCTTGAAGAAGATGGAAACCCGCACATCCTCGCTTCGAAGGGGGATGTTGATGAGCCCGTCGGCTTCTTCGTAATTTGCCCCCGAATCTCTGATCATTTCCTTGCTCATTGTCAAGACAGCAACGTGGTTCCCCAGGGCAAGCTCGAGGGTGGAAAGGACCCTGGACTGCAGCAGGAGGGCGGAGATCGAGTTGCTCTCATACACGTGCGTGTAGATCGCGTTGGGTTGCACACCCTTCTGAACTAGGTCACGGGCAATCGCAAAAGTGATGGCCGTTGTCTTGGGGTAGATGAAGGAGCCTGTGTCGTAGATGATTCCGGTGAAGAGCGCTTCCGCCATTGAAAAGTCGATCTCCACGGAGATCTCGCGAAGCAGCTGATACACGATCTCGGCGGTCGAGGAAGCGCTTTTCAGGATGAGATTGCCGGTGAGCACGTCTTCCTCGTTCTCGTGATGGTCGATGATGAAATACTCCCGCACGCGCGGTAGCACGAGGGACGCCACGGACCCGATATTGTGGACGTCGTTCGTATCGAGCATCAGGAGGGCATACGTTTCCACATCCCCGGGCACCTGATCCTCGTCCTGGAGGACGCAAACCGTGTTGTCGGGGTCCAGAAACGAGAACTTTTTCGGAGTCGGATCCGCGTTAAGAATGATGGCCTTCTTGCCCATGCTGAGGAGGGCCCGGCGCATGGCGCACTCGCTGCCAATGGCGTCGCCGTCCGGCGTTTCATGGGCGGTGATGATGAGCTTGTCCGTTCGCGCTAGGAAATCTATGGCGGCGCTGAACTCGTTCACCGCGACCCTTTCCCGGCCTCTCCGCGCGCCTGGGGCCCGGGATTGCGAGGCTTGAAGACGCTTGTCCCCTTTTTTACGAGCTTCATTTTCCGAAGCTGCGACGCCGGCACCCCTGGTCCAATACAGACGGCGGCCTCGATGCGGAGCCCGGCGGGGATCTCAGAGTTCATTCCAACCACCGTCAGGCCTTCCCGGATCTGGTCGGGAAAATCCGCATTTTTCATTGTCGAGGAGCGGGAGCCGATGGAGCAATTGTCTCCGATATTGGGAGCGGTACGGGGAAGCTCAGCGGACACCGGAAGGACAAGGGAATTATGAATTTCCCCTCCGGAGCCTATTCTGTTCCCATTCATGACAATGGACCGGGAGACGAGCGCATTTTTCCTGATGTGTACGTTCGGGAAAATGATGGAGTCTTCCACTTCGCCTTCCACCTCGACTCCCGAAGCAAGCCAGGAGTTACGCGCGCATCCTTTCTCCGCTATGTGCGACTCCGAGCCCTTGTCGGAAAGCTCCGGCAGGCGCGCCAGGACCCTCAGGTATGCGTCGCTCTCACAGTTCCCAATGATCCAGAGATTCCGGCGGTAGTACTCCATCAAATCATTCTGGAAGAGAAGCTCGCCCTGGACTTCCTCGATGAGATCGATGGAGGGCAGGAGCGCGCCGGCAAAAAGGCTTTCGCGAAGCGGTCTCTTGTCCGTGCGGTGATCAAGGGCAGACTGAAGCAGCGAAACGACGGTTTCCCGGCTGGAAACGTACATCTCGATAGGCGTGCGCGCCACGGAGACCTTGACAATCCGGCCCGCCGCCCTGGCGGCCAAGTCAACGATTTGTTGAGAGTCGAGGGTGCAGACGCAGGAAAGGGACGCCAGGATCACGTTTTCTGATCGGGAGGACTGAAGGTGCGGAATCAGCTCGGAAAGAGGATCTTCCATACCGACAACGCGCGCCAAAGGTTTTTTCCACCGCCCCGAGAGTGATGTCGGAACTCCCCGCGGGGATTCCTCGAGGACGATCGTGACCTCCGTTTCCGACAAAGGCTGGCGCCCCGAGCCGTTCCCGCGGCTATCCGCGCCGGCTGGCCGGAAGTTTGCCAGCATGAAATCCACGAGGCAGTGGTTTCCCCAGAAGGGGAGCAGAGAATACCGGAAATCCGGGGCTATGCCCGGGATGGGCTGAAAGGGCCCGGTATCGAAAAGGTAGACCGAGGTCGTAGCCAGACTATTTCGCCTTCTTCCGGGCCCTGGTCACCGGCGCTTTCCTGCTTGGACGACGTTTGGGCTCCGGCTTCGGAGCAGGTTCATCAGAAACAGTCGCTGCCTGGCTTTTGGCGGGGGAATGTTTGCCGTCAGCCTTGTTCTTTATTTCAAGATCGAGCTTCCTTCCGTCCTCTGTCTTCAGGATGAACGATTCGCCGCGGACGTCGGCCGGCACATCGGTGAGCTTCGGGAACCTGTCGGCCTTGAGGATGCCCATGCCGAGCTTCTTGTCTTTGACGAAAAATCGGGCGAGAGACCGCGCGTTTCTTTTTGCGAGGAGGCTGAAAGATCCTTCCAGCTCGTTCAGGAACAGCTCATGACCAGAGGACAAGCTCACCGGAGCCTCGTTGACAGGCGAATCATCCACCACCACGAGGAACGACAGGGCTCCTCCCGTGGTCACCCTTCGCAGCAGGAGGATCAGACCCACGATGACGAGAATGACAAGGACTGCACCGCCGCCCAGGGGGATGGCATTGTTTTCCGCCCAGCCCTTGACCTTGAAAGAGACATCTACATCAGACGGACTGAAGCCCTGGCCAGCGGGGAAGCTGAACGAAAGCGTGGCCTTTGAGGAACCCGTGGGCAGGCCGGCGGGGAATTTTACCGGGACCTTTGCGGACTGCTCGGTGCCTTTCTTTACCGTGATGGTCATGGGAGTCGAGAGAATTGGCGAGGCCGGAGCGCTTCCAATCCGCGCGTCAATCCTGTTCACCGTGACGCTTGCGTCGCCTTGCTGGAACCCGGAGGGCTTCAGCGTGAACGCCAGGGAGCTGCTTCCGTCAGAGCCCACCGGCGCCACCTGGACCGTGCCCTGGAGCGTGACGGCGCCGAACAAGCCACCGGTGGACTGGGTAAGCGCGCCCTGGCTCAGTTTGCCGGTGATCTCGGTATACGAGCCGGACAACGCCGTGGCCAGATCCTTTGCAGCGGTCTCCGTCCCGATGCCGAGAATCATGACTTTCCAGCCTTTCTGCTGGATGATCTTCGTGTTGGCAAGGAACTCGTGATTGAACTTGCCGTCCGGCGAGTAGTACTTGCTGGTCGGCGGCGCTTCCTGGATGCCGTCCGTGAGAAGGAGAACGTACTTATCACGGCCGTCGCTTTCCTTGGTGGCGATCTGAGCCTTCAAAACATCAAGCGCGTTGCCAATATCTGTGAACCTTCCATTCCCTCTAATACCGGAAATGATCTTTTTCACACCTGCTTTGTCGGCATCATTCTTGATCGTTTGAGAGACGATGACGTCCGCCTTCCCATAAAACGCCACAATGTCGAGGAAGTCCCCGGGAATGACCACCTGGTCGATAAGATAGGAGTTGACCCAGTCCCTGACAGCGGCGATCTTATGTTCCATGGAAAGGGATTTGTCGAGGGCGACCATGATGTCGATGTTCTGGGTCCGCGTGTCGGCAAGAAGTGGGGACGCCAGAACGAGGCACAGCGCCAGCGCTGTTAGAAGGCTTCTGCGGGCAACCATACTGCCTCCTTTTCCTGCATGAAATCGCTTGTAGGATGCACTATAATTCTATAAAATGGAAGAGAGGAAATGGTGGGACTGGAAAAAAGTGCTTGCCAGAGTTGTTCTTTTATGGTCTACTAGCCGCGACTAAACTGAGAAAAGGAGACAGGTATGGCTGCTATTGACCTTCCGAAAAGCCCGAATGTGTTCCATCCGGAAAAGCCGAGCGCCGTCGGTTCCAGAAACTCGCTGGCACAGGAGTTCAGGGATCAACAGGCTGAAGTCGACCTGCTCATGAGTGAAGAAGTCGACAAGGTGATGAATCATATTACATCCAAGCTGCCCAAAGAAGTCACCGAAAAGCTCGACGTCATGGGTGGGCTCAAGGAAAAGCTCTACAACTATTTCAACCAGAACTATCAGAACATGTTCAACCGCTACATGGTCACCTCGGAAGACGAGATGGTGAAGAAGGTCAGGAACTTCATCGACAAGGAAGAAATGAAGTCCCTCGCCCGTTACACCCCGAAGGAGATCGCGGCGATGCTGGATCAGATCGGCGGCATCGACAAGTTCAACACGGGTGAAATCGAGAAATCCATCGTCAACATGTATGGACACCTTCAGGGCCACATCCAGCGCGGAGTCAACGACCTTGAGAACCTGACCAACTCCCTGCTGCGCCAGAAGACGGACGTGGGCGCGTTCATCAGAGGTGAAAACGCGTACTCCATCGTGAAGTGCTCCTTCAAGGACAGCGCATACAAGCCGAAGACCGTCACAGACGTGAAACTTTCCGTCAACATTCTTGACTCGGAGCTTATCAGCCCGATCTTCCATTATCAGGTCACCGTGGAGTTCCTCATCAAGGATCTCATCTCGAAGAACATCATGGACCTCATTGATAAGGAGATTGAGAAGCTCAAGGATCAGGTCATCGACGAAGGTCGTGAGGAGCTGAACGACGGAGAGATCCTCTTCGAGAAGATGAAGAGGGTTGAGAAGTTCACCTCAGACGACAAGGATGATCCCAAGTCCAAGAGGTATTCCATGTTCGCCAAGAGCCTCATGGACAAGATCGAGGGTCTGCGCGCGGAGCTGGATCCTGAGGAATACGACGCGGTGAACGTGCGGGAAAACCTGAAGAGAATCATCGACCTTGAAAACATCAGGAACCGCGGGTTCAACACCGCTATCAATTCCATCACCTCGATCCTTGATACCTCCAAGATGGGGTATCAGCATGTAGAGAACCTCAAGAACGCCCGCGAACTGGTCCTTCGGGAGTATGAGGACACCGATGAGGCTCACCTGCCTGACGAGCGCTATGCAATCAGGCTGAAATATTACGATCAGGCTCAGCTCCTTGAGGAGCGCAAGGCGTACGATGTTCAGGCCAAGAGCTTCGAGGTCGAGATGCAGCATGCATGGGACATCCTCGAAATGGTCTATGATGACTCCAAGTTCCTCAAGGGCGTCGTGGATTTCAACGACCTTGCCAAGAGAATGCGCGGAAAGATCAAGAGGCGGATCAAGGCGAAGACCGGTGACCCGCTGTATGAGGATATTGAGAAGAGCTGGAGCGAGGTCACGTTCGTGAGGGCCGGTGATACCGACGTCGAGCGCATGAACCGCACCTACATCGCTGAGAAGGACGAGATCAAGAAGCGGATTATCCTCATGAAGGACAAGCTGCAGAAAATCTTCAGCTACCGCTATCCCATCCAGCGCCGGGTGCTTGAGGAGAGGCTTGCCTTCCTTGAGAACCTCTTCCTGAAGTTCGAATACATGATCAATCCGTACCATATCCAGCCTGGACTCCTCCTGGACGTGAACATCACCTCCATCAAGAGGAAGAAGGCCACCCTGGACGGCATGGCCAACGTGCTCAACGAGTTCCTCTATGGCGTGTCCAAGGGCTTCCAGGACGCGGCCTTCGCATCGTTCTCCCGCAGGCGTTCCACAGTCCGCGCTGACATCGCGCAGTCCTTTGCAGCGACGCCGGAAGAGAACCCTGCCGCCGCGACGGAAGGAAAGAAGACCGACTACCTTGATATGCTGAACGTTCCCGGGCCGGACGCCAAAGCGGCAGCCCAGGGAGTCGTAGACGTTGCTCCGCGGCGCGGCCGCAAGCCGGGCAGGAGGGGCCGTCCTCGCAGGGGCGGGGATGTGGGCCTGAGAGAAATCTGAACAACGGGGAATTGAATGGTGACCCCCCCGGGGGTCACCATTTTCATTTGCGGCCGCGAGTGTCACGGCAAAGGCGCCGTGACGGCGAAGGGAAAATCAAATGGCTGAACAACTTCATGCGTTTGACGAGCTGAGCACACGGGCCGGCTTCAACCGATCCCTAGCTCACTTCAAGTTCATCATGCGCGTCATTGCTGACTTCGAGAAAAAGATCAACCTGGCGGAAATCATCAGCGCCTGCCTTGCGGAAAAGTCCATCGAGCCGCACCAGGTGCTTCCGGCTGTGAGCGCCATCCTGGCGGACAAGTACGGCTACGTGTGCCGGTCCTTCAACCTCACGGAGAACTTCGACAACTTCGACTACGTCGCGGAAGAGGTGGGGAAGTGGCGCGCTCTGGATCTCGTGGTCACATACTTCCACCCTGAGCTCGGTGTCGTGACGATCAACCCGAAGAACAGGGCTCACTGGGAGAGCGTGCGCGGCCTCAAGAGAAATGAGCTTGTCACCATTTTCGCCGGAGCCTTCCAGGATACGAACGGCGACTCGAAGTACCAGGAAGGGATCAACTTGCTCCTGTCAATCCTCCAGGGGTCCAAGGTGCGAACACCTTCCTCATTCACAAAGGGCAAGTTCACGCTGAAGAAGCAGGTGGCTCTGCTGCCCGCTCCCGCTCCTGTGCGCGGGCCGAAAGTCCGTGGGAGAAAACCGAAGCTGGATCTGGCAGCAGCGGCCGCCGCGGCCGCTTCTCAACCCATGCCGCCGGCGCTTCAGTCGTACGCATCGCAGCAGACTGCCGCGGCCGCGGCGCCCGCTGCGCCCAGGCCCGTGGTGGCGGCGGCCACCACCGCCCCAAAGCGCATGACCCCCATGTACTCGATTCCCGTCACGAACGAGCTTTTCCATAACGGAAACGTCGAAGCGTGGAAGAAGATCATCCAGAGCTATACCACCAAGTACCCGGGCCTCGAGGTCTACGTGTTCTACGAGGGTGAGCGCATCCACGACATCAATACGCTCTTCAAGTGGGGGAAGGTCAAGCACGGGAGTGCAATCATGATCGCCATTGCCGGGGACGACATCAAGGACGTGGCGAAGCTCCAGCGCTACCTCAAACAGGGCGCCAGCCACATGTTCGAGGCGTTCCTCAAGGGACAGGTCGGGGCAATCCTGAACCTGTTCTAATAACGCAGAGAACGTCGCCGCAGCCGCATGGACCGTCGTGTGAGGCGGCGACCTACAAAGGGAAGGTTGAAGCATGAAGAAGAACATCCACTTCTTTGCCAAAGGGGAAGCCAATCTGAAGCCTCAGATCCTTGATCGCATCGGGATCCGCGGAAGGCTGGCAATGGAGCTCGCAGATCTGGACCTGCCCATCCTGCCCGGTTTCCTCATCGATGCCGACGTCGCCATGCACCTTGAGGACTTCAATATCTGGGCCGCACTCCAGCCATGGTTCGACAAGCTGGGCAAGCTGACCGGCAAGACTTTCGGTGACACCGACAATCCCATGCTGGTGAAGATCGTCATCAGCCCGAACCTCGTCATTGCCCAGTACCCCACGCTGCACAATTACGGGTTGACGGACACCACCCTGCCTGGTTTTGTCCGCTACGTGGGAGAGAACTTCGGTTGGCACGAGCAGCAGTTTCTTACCCGTGGGAACCTCGAAATCGAGCTTGCCATCGCTGAGCTGGAAGAGAAAGACAAGGAAGTCAAGACCATCAAGCAGGCCATCAAGGACCTGGACAAGGGCCTGGACAGCGACATGGATGCCAAGAAGAGGAAGGAGTTCCTTGAGCGGTACAAGGCCATGCTGCCTGCCGGTTTCTTCAAGGACCCGTTCGACCAGCTGGAGATCGCGCTGAAGAGGATCAGCCACCTGCTTGCCATCAATGATCAGAACCAGCAGGACACGGCTCTCCTTATCCAGCCCATGGTGTATGGCAACTACGGCAAGGACGCCCTGTACGGCCAGTTCTTCACGAGAAACATCGTTACAGGGAACAAGGAGATCCAGGGCGAATACTTCCAGAACAAGTTCAACGCCATCGGCGCCAGCGGCGCGGACATCTCCAAGGTGGCAAAGAACTATCATGACGAGCTGGAGAGGATTGCCCGCAAGGTGGAGGATCACTTCCGGGAGACCAGGTCCATCCGGTTCACCGTGGAAAACAAGCGCCTCTGGCTGATCGACCAGAGATCCGTCATGGCAAAGTCCACGCAGGCTGACATCCGCCTGCTCCTTGATCTGCACGGCCGCAAGATCGTGGATGATGCGTACGTGGTCAAGAACATCAAGCCGGGACAGCTCAACGAAATCCTTCATCCCATCATCGATTACACCTCGGTGAAGGGACTGACCGCCCTTACCGGCGGGATTACGGGAGCTCCGGGAGCAGCCATCGGCAGGATTTATTTCAACACGGAGAGGCTCCTGGACGCTCACAAGCTTGCGCAGCAGAAAGGCACGGACACAAAGATGATCCTCTGCCTCCCTGCTTCATTTGCCGAAGACGTGAAAGCCATAGAAGTGGCCACGGGAGTCCTTTCCTCCGAGGGCGGGTATTCCGCTCACGCATCGGTGGTTGCCCGTCAGTACGGCAAGGTCTCCCTTGTGAAACCGGAAATGAAGATCAAGGGAACCAGCGCGACCATCGGCAGCAGGACAATCAAGGAGGGGGACTACATCACCCTCAATGTGCCGTTCTACGGAGCTCCGTCCCTTTACCTGGGGAAAGCTGACCTCATAGAGCCGGACCCCGAGGAATCGGGAATGCTGGATTTCCTGAAGCTCGTCGACAAGTTCGTCGACCACTTCACCGTTCGAGCGAACTCCGACAAGCCCCGCGATGCGGCGCTTGCCCGAAAGTTCGGCGCTCATGGAATCGGGCTTGTCCGCACGGAGCACATGTTTTTCGAGGAGAAGAGGATCAACGTATTCCGCGAGATGGTTCTCTCGGACTCGGTAGAAGACCGCAAGAAGGCGCTGGCGAAGCTTCTTCCCATGCAGAAGACGGACTTCTACAAGCTCTTCAAGATCATGGAGGGCTACCCGGTCATCATCCGGCTCCTCGATGCGCCTCTGCACGAGTTCCTGCCCCACAACGACCAGGAGCTCGAGAAGTTCATGAAGTATCTCAACGTCGGGAAGTCCGGGACGAAGCGCGTTCCCGAGAAGGAAGTCCGCGCGCGCAGCGAGGCTTTGCATGAGTTCAACCCCATGCTGGGTCACCGGGGCTGCCGTATTGCCGTTTCGTATCCCGAGATATATGAAATGCAGGTTCGCGCAATCTTCGAGGCCGTCTATACGCTTCGAAAAGAAGGGGTCAAAGTCGAGCCTGAGATCATGATCCCCATCATCATGAACGAAAGCGAGCTGAAGCTCATCATCTACGGCAAGAAGATCGAAGGAAAGCACATCCGCGGACTTGTTGACGTGGAGCGGGAGGTGCGGGAAAGCTTCAAGACAAAGCCGGTGCAATACAAGATCGGCACCATGGTGGAGCTGCCGGCGGCGGCCCTCGGGGCAGGGGACCTTGCGCACTATGCGCAGTTCTTCTCCTTCGGGACGAACGACCTGACCCAGACGACCATCGGGCTCTCGCGGGATGACTTCAACTCCTTCATGCCGGACTACACGCAGTTCGACCTTCTGGAAGGCAACCCGTTCCAGATCCTGAATCCGCAGGTCAAGGAGCTGATTGCCACGGCGGTCAAGCGCGGAAAGATGACGCGGCCGGACCTGGAGGTCGGGCTCTGCGGAGAACATGGGGCAATACCGGAGAACATCAGGTTCTGCATGGAGGCTGGACTGGACTACGTATCCTGCTCCCCGTATCAGGTGCCTTTGTCAAAGCTGGCAATTGCCCAGCTGAATATCGAAAGAAACGGGAAGTAGACGGCCGGGAATCCTGGCCGGGCAGGTTGGACGGGATCGGCAGGGTCGGGTGGAAGCCCGGCCCTGCCGTTTTCTATTTCTTGGACCAGATGGTGAACTTCTGCAACCCCTCGACGACCAGCTCCCCTGCCTTGTCGGCGTCGGTCTTGGCTACCGTGGCCTCCTTGTTCAGGGCAGTTGAGAAGAACTTTCGAATCGTTTCCAGGACGTCGGGCAGGTTATAGAACAGGAATGCGACGTTTTCGCCTGTCGGCTTGATGATGGTGAAGGAGCCGTACGTCATCAGCGGGCTCTTGCTCACCATGACCTTGGTCTGGTTCTTCGTTGTCAGTATGTCCAGCTCGGAAAAACGGTGCGGGATCTGATCCTTGGCAACCCTGCGGAAGGGCTCGAGATGCTTCTGGGCGTAGTTGGGCGGCTCAACCAGGACGAAAAGCTTGTTTCCATCCGTCTGAAAAGTCAGGCCTTCGCTCGTCAAAACGATGCTTTTCACGCCGTTGTACGCGACAACCTCGTATCGCGAATACGCAGAGTGCTCGTCCAGAAAGGAAGAAACGATGTATCCGCCATCGCTCGGGAGCTTGCCCTCAGCATACGCCTTGAAAAGGTCCGCGGCCTTCTGTTCTGCCATCAGTCTCATCCCCCCTTCGAACGGATTTCACATGCAAGTATATTCGCTTTTCCGCTTGATGCAACGAATTACTTCGTCGGTGCTTCCGCCTTTCGCAGGGACGCCGCCTTTTCAAGGAACTTGTCCGCGTACTCCGTGTTGCCCATCCTCCGATACACCATTCCAAGGTTCCGGTTGGCCCTCCAGTCCTGTGGTGAGAGGGAGACGGCGCGCCGGAAGAGCTCCGCGGATTTCTCGAGGGTATTCTCCTGGTAATGAAGCACGCCCAGCATGAGAAGGAGGGAAAGGCTCTCGCCGTTCTGCTTCATGAAGCTTTCCATCGCCTTGATCCCGACCTTGCGCGCCCCGATCTTGTCCAGGCAGTACACCGCCGCCTTCATGAGCTCCACGGAATCCTGATCCGTGCTGAGAAGGTCGCGAAGGATCACGAGCGCCTCGGCGTACCTTCCTGATCTGCGGTAGCAGAGCGCCAGGGTGGACTTCAGCTTGGTATTGCGCGGCTCCAGGGGAAGGAGCTTCGCTATCTGCTCCGCGGCGTCCGCAAAAGATTGCATGCGCAGCAGCAGGCGCACCAGCTGTCTTCGGGCCCCCTTGTCATCAGGATCCAGGCTGAGGTATCGGAGGAGCGCATCCCGCTCCTGCTTGGATTTGCCGTTTGCCTCGTAGATTCCGGCCAGGGCCTGCAGCGCGTCCAGGTCGTCTTCAGAGATCCGAAGAACGCGCTTGTACCATCCCTCGGCAAGCTCGGGGAGGCCGGCCCGCACGTAGGCTGCCGCAAGCTCCGCCATGAGGACCGGATCAGGGCCCCGCACTTTGACCTGCTGCTGCAACTCGCCCAGAACCTGTTCGACGGCGGCGCCGGTGCGAGCCTGGGCAAGGCTGTGAAAATACTTTGCAGTCTCGTCGCCCGGGCTCCTTTGCAGAAGGTGGGCCGTTTCGCTGAGGAGATCACCGTACTCGCCCCTGTCCCAGAGCACAGCAAACAGGCCGTAGCGGATCTCCAGGGAGCCCTTGTCCTTCTCCAGGGCCCTCAAGAAGTGGTTTTTCGCCTTGCCCAGGTCTCCCAGGTTCCGGTAGGATTCGCCGACGAGCATGTGCAGGTAAGGGTCTGTGTAATCGTCTTTGAGAAGCCGCGTTCCGTAGAGTATGGTTTCCCGGTAGCGCTTCTCGCGGAACAGGTTGACCGTGATGAATCGAAGCACATCCTTCGTGTTGCCGTCCGGGCTGACCGAGCTTTTCAGGAGCTGCGTTCCAATGCGCAGCTCCTCCGCGGCTTCCTTCTTCTGGTCCTGGGAAAGGAGAACGAGCGCCTTCTGCAGGTGGAGGAAGGGGTCCTGCGGCGACATCTCCGAGGCCGCATCTATATGGTAGAGGGAGGCATTGTTCTTCCCCAGCTCTTTGTAGATCGATGCGAGGTACAGGTGGGGGAGGATGCTTGAAGAGCGCTGCTCCAGAACTTCGTTGAAGAGCCTGGCTGAGTCGATAAGCTGGCCTCGGTAGAACAGGCGTATGGCCAGGACGAGGGCGGTGTTGAGGTAGCCCACTTGCAGCCGTGAGTTGTTCGGATCCAGCTCCAGGGCCTTCGCGAAGCACCAGATCGCCTTTTCCGACCGGCGGGCCTTCAGCCACGCAAATCCAAGAAGGCCGAAGGCAACCGCAAACTTGGGGTTTGCCTCCGTTGCGCGGCGAAGGTGCCGTATGGCTGACGGGTAGGCTTCCAGGGCCAGATATGCACGCCCCAGGAAGAAGTTCCCGGCAACGGAAGCGGGCCTCTGCTGGACATAGAAGTTAAGCGCCTGGACGGCGCGGGCGTGCTCTCCAAGGGCGTGATAGCTGCGGCCAAGGTATAGCAGCGCCTGGGGGAAGTGGTCCGTGCTTCCGACTATCCGAAGAAGGATTTCTACGGACTTGGCATAGTCGTGGTTCCGCCCCGCCTCAAGGGCTTCCTGGAAAAGCTCTGCGTAATTTGTCCTATCCGGCACGCTTGGAACCCTTTCCGGAGTATAGCACGGCCGCTCATTGCTTTACAAAGGGTTGGCTTTGCAATACAAATTGGCCATGCAAGCAGTCCTGAACCTGCCACAGATAACGCGAAACCAGGTTGTCCTTGCGGACAGGCTGGAAATCGTGGTCCGTCTGGGCGCAAGCGCAATCGTCATGGTTCTCTGCCTGGCCACCGGGCAGTCAACTCCCTCCATCATTGCTGCATCGGTATTCTTTGGACTGGTCATTTTTTCTCTTGTTGCGGGCGTTCTTCTCTCGCAGAAAAGGGATCCCGGCCCGCTGTATGTCCCCTCTCTCCTGCTGGACTTTGCGGCCATTGTCGTGAACGGATTGTCCGTCGTCAGGTATCTGGGATTCGTCCAGTCTCTTCCCATGCTGATAGTCCTCGAAAGCTACTGCGCGGCGCTTGCGCTCCTTTCGGCTCTTCGCCTGTCCATTGCGGACGTCATTCGGGCAGGCGGAGCCGTTGTGCTGGCACCCGCCATAATCTCGATGGCTTCATTCATCCTCATGCCGGACTCAGGGACAAAGGCGCTGTTCTTCGTCCCGGTCCTCAACGTGGTTCTCTCGAGCCTTGCCGGCGTCATAGCAAATCAGAGCCGGAGCGCCCTCAAGGACAACCTCGTCACGGAGGATCTTTTACGGGCAAGCCGAAGGCTGAAGATGACCATGGACATCGTTGCCGCATCGATCTTCAACCTCCATCAGCTCGTCAACAAGCTCGGGGACATCTCCGCCACCGTCTCCTCGGGAGTCCGAAACCAGGCTGCCGGGATCGACCAGGTGACAACAGCCGCGGAGCATCTGCAGGGAGCCATGGAGAGCATTTCTCAAGCCACGGAAAAAGTGTCCCTGTCCATCGGCAAGACCGCGCAGTTTTCCGAAAGCGGCAACACCATCATGCAGAAGATCATTTCGGAGATCCTGGGAATCCATGAGGTGGTGGACAAGATGGTGGCCGCTCTTGCGCGCATCAACGACGTCGCTGACCAGACGAATCTCCTTGCCCTCAATGCCGCCATTGAGGCCTCTCGGGCCGGGGATCAGACAAGCGGCTTCTCCGTGGTAGCTGACGAGATCCGCCAGCTGGCGGAAAAGACGGCCCGGACCGCCAGCGAGGTCAGTAAATGGGTCAGGCAGATCGAGAGCGTCATCCAGGCGGGAGGCGAGTCATCGCGGGAGGCAGGGAAGATTTTCGATTCGATTGCGAAGGATCTGGGCTCGTACGCCGGATTCATCCATCAGCTGTCCACTTCAGTCAAAGAGCAGCTCGGTGCAAACAGAAAAGTGACCGACGCCATGGAAAACATCGGCTCAGTCGTGGACGACAACCGGGACATGGCAGAGTCGGTATCACGAATTGTCGGCAATCTCCGGCAGGAGATGTTCAAGCTCGAGGCGCTTGTCGACGACAAAGTCCAGGAGGTGGAGAAGCTCTATCGTGGAGCCCAGGGGTCCGCATGAAAGAGCCCGGCAACCGCCTTTGACAAAGCCCGCCTGATCGTACCAGAATGCAACATGGAACAGCGGAGCATTTTCGCCAACCTGTCCCCCTTGGATCACAGATACTCTCTCTCGGATCCCCAGCTCTTCCAGCAGCTCTCCACCTGCTTGAGCGAGGACGCAACGGTGCGATACTGCCTTCGCGTGGAGCTGGCGCTCCTGCAGACTCTCCTCTCCCGCCTGGGGAGCTCGACGGCCGGCCAGGGACCCGATCATCGCCTGGAGGGGGTCGTCAACGACATCTCTCCGCAGGAAGTGTATGAGGAGGAGGAGAAGACCCATCACAATATCAGGGCGCTCGTGAATGTCATGAAGCGCCATCTTCCGGCTGAGACAAGACCCTACGTGCACCTGGGCGCCACGTCAGCCGACATCCTTGACACTGCGTCGGCTCTGCGATACCGCGACGCCATGCGTACGACAATTCTCCCGCTCCTTCTGGACCTCGAAGAGGAGTTGATTCGCAAAGCCCGGGAGGAAGCGGACACTCCCCAGATCGGACGGACGCACGGGCAGCACGCCGTGCCTATTACCTTCGGGTTTGCGATTGCGGAGTATGTATCCCGTTTAGGCAAGAGCCTGGAAAGGATCGAGAAAAAAGCGGGCAACCTTCGTGGGAAGCTGGCGGGAGCCGTTGGGGCCTACAACGCAACATCTCTTGTCGTGAAGGATCCCAGGTCGCTGGAACGGGACTTCCTTGCATCCCTGGGGCTGCAGCCATCTGAGCATTCGACTCAGCTGGTTGAGCCGGAGTACCTCCTGGAGCTGCTCCTGGAGCTGAATACCGCTTTTGGAATCATTGCCAACCTTGCTGATGACTTGCGCCATCTCCAGAGATCGGAGATCGCGGAGGTCCGTGAGGAGTTCACGACATCCCAGGTGGGGTCCTCCACCATGCCGCAGAAGCGTAATCCGTGGAACTCGGAACACGTGAAAAGCCTCTGGAAGGAGTTTTGCCCCCGCGTGGTCACGTTTTTCATGGACCAGATCTCTGAGCATCAGCGTGATCTCACCAATTCCGCCTCTTCGCGGTTCATCGCGGAGTACTTTGCCGGGTTCGCGGCCGCAGCCGCCCGGATGGGAGCGGTTGTGCGGTCGCTGGCCGTCGATCGTGAGCGAATGGCGGAGAACCTTTTGCGGGCCGGGGACCTCATTTTCTCCGAGCCAGTCTATATCCTGATGGCCCTCGGAGGGGACCCTGACGCACATGAAGGCGTACGGACGGCAACTCTCAGGGTAGAGAAATCCGGAGAGAAGCTCACCGATGTCCTTCGCCACAACAGCGCCGCTTGGGACGCGCTGACACGGCAGCTTTCGCAGGCCATTGGAAAGAGCGCGGACACCTTCTTCGATGATCCTGCGAATTACAGGGGATTGGCCGCGGAGCAGGCGCGGGCCCTGGCGGAAACGTATGCAGGGGTGTGCTCGCGCGTGCGAAAGGGGCTTGGAGGCGGATGGACAAAATCCTGATTCTCGACTTCGGAAGCCAGAGCACACAGCTCATTGGCCGCAGGATCCGGCAGATCGGCGTGTACAGTGAGATCGTGCCGGGTGACCTGAGGGTGGATGACGTGGATTTCCGCGACGTGAAAGGAATCATCCTTTCCGGCTCTCCTTTTTCGGTGTACGAGGACGGGGCGCCGCGGGCAGACAAGCGCGTTTACGAGAAGGGCCTTCCCATGCTCGGCATCTGCTACGGTTTCCAGAGCATGACCGCGGACCACGGTGGAGCGGTGACAGCCCTGGTTAGCAAGGAGTACGGGAGGGCACAGATAACTCTTGAGGAAAAAACGGCACTCTTTGCGCGTGTTCCCGGAGACTCGTTTGTGTCCTGGATGAGCCACGGGGACTCCGTCACGCAGGCACCCGCGGGATTCCGCGTCATAGGGCGCTCGGAAAACGGCCTTGCCGCCGCATTTGTCAACGGGGAGCGCCGGATGTGGGGGGTGCAGTTTCATCCCGAAGCCAGCCACTGCGAGCACGGGCAGGAGATCCTTACTGCATTTGCGCTCGACATCTGTCACGCGCGGCCTGATTGGAACATTGAATCCTACCTTCGCGCGCAGAAGAAGCTCCTGAAGGAAAGAGTCGGGGAAAAGGACGTCGTTCTGCTCATATCGGGGGGAGTGGATTCGTGTGTTGTCGGCGCCCTGCTCCTGAGAAGCCTCGACCCCGACCGCGTTCACCTCATGTACATCGACACGGGCCTGATGCGGGATGGTGAGTCAGAGGAAGTCGCGCGAAACCTTGCCGGTCTTGGTGCGCGCCATCTTCACGCCATAGACGCCTCCCAGAGGTTCTACGCCGGGCTGGCCGGGGTGAGTGATCCCGAGCAGAAAAGGCGCGTTATCGGCGACCTTTTTATCAAGGTACAGGAAACGGAGATAGCGTCGCTGGGAATCCGCGACTCATTCCTTGCCCAGGGGACCCTGTATACGGACCTTGTGGAGTCCGGCAAAGGCGTTGGAAACAAGGCGAAGGTGATCAAGACTCATCACAACGTGCGCTCCCCGCTGGTGGAGGCAAAGAGGGCGGAGGGGCGGATCGTCGAGCCGCTCTCATCGCTGTACAAGGACGAGGTGCGTGAGCTGGGGACCGCGCTCGGTCTTTCGCCCGCGGTCGTGCGGCGCCATCCCTTTCCCGGACCCGGGCTCGCCGTGAGAATCATCGGAGAGGTGACCAAGGAAAAATGCGATCTGCTTCGCAGAGCGGATGCCCTGTACATTGCGGAGCTTCGAAACCGCGGGTTTTACGACAAGATATGGCAGGCATTCTGCGTCCTGCTGCCGGTGAAGTCAGTCGGAGTTTCCGGGGACATGCGCAGGTACGGCCACGTGCTGGCGCTTCGCGCCGTGGCCTCGGTGGATGCCATCACCGCCGACGTGTATCCTCTTCCCATGAAGGACCTTCTGGAGATCTCCTCCCTGATCACAAACAGGATTCCCGAGATCGGCCGCGTTGTTTACGACATTTCCAGCAAGCCGCCGGCGACTATCGAGTGGGAATAGATGGTCGGCAGGAAAAAGCTCTCACTTTAGGAAATAGCTATACGTTACCGATACAATGTGAGGAGAGGTGAAAGAAATGCCGGGGGAACTGCCGGAAGATCCTTCCGTGCGCGAGATGCTTGAATGGCTCATGTCGACCTGGGGCATGACGAAGTCTGACCTTGCCCGGATGTTCCAGAGGACCCAGTCCACGATCCATCACTGGTTGACGACGGGACAGGTTTCGCATCGCAACCTCATGAAGATACGTTCAAGCTACTACTTCCTCCACGACTCCCGCGACCCGCACTCCAACGAAAGGAAATGCGAGAGATGCGGGAAATGGCTTTCGCAGAACGAGTTCCGCAGGGGAAAGGCAATCTGCCATGCGTGCGAGAACTCGCGCACCCTCCAGTACTACTGGTCCCATCGTGAAGAGCAGCTTTCCAAGCGGAAAGCCAAGAACTGGTACAACCGCAAGAGCGTCCGACCATAGGCAGTTCGTTTCGGTGACTCTTCGGTACGACAGCCTGATGCCGCAGCCAGGTGTCACAGGCCGCTGCTCTGGATATTCGCCCGGATATCCATTATCATCCCGCAAAGGATTAGCAAATGCAAAAGGCCGCCTTAGTGTCCATTGTTGCAGCAGTGCTGCTCAGCTCGTGCGTGGGGATAGACAGCCGTCTCGCGATCCGGCAGAACGGATCCGGGACGCTGGCCCTCACGTACCGTGTGTCGCAGCTCGTGGTCAACCTCGGCAACCCCGTGGATGGAAAGGGGGTCGTGCCGCTTCCGCTTTCAAGGGCCGATTTCGAAAGGTCCCTGGCAAACGCCGGTGGGAAGGTACGGCTGACCAGGTTCGACCGGTCGGAAAACCAGAAGGATGTCATCATCCGGGCGGAGCTTGCTTTTGATTCTCTCGATGCGCTTGCGCAGCTAGACGCCTTTCAAAGCGCACAGATTCGCGTCTCAAGCGACGGCACGGCGCACACGTTCTCGCAGCTCATTGCGAAGGCCCCAGCTGAGCCCGTCACCGATGACTCCCTGCGGATGGTCGACGCCTTCTTCGGGGGGTACGACCTCACGTTTACAATCGAAGCTCCTCAACCTGTCAAGACGAACAGCATTGGGACGCTTTCCAGCGACAAACGCATCTTAACCTATACGACAAGCGTTGGAGACATCGTAAGGACAAAAAGCGATATCGTTCTGTCGATGAGCTGGTAGGGGAGGTAAAGAGGGCAGGGCGGGCAACGAAGGGAAAATCGGGTCGAATGATAAAGGACTTTCTAAGGATATATACTTTTGTGCTCACTATCTGTCTTTGTGCTGCCTGTCGGAATACATGACGTTAGTAGCTGGCTTGCGGAGGTCTGGGGTTATGCACAATCTCAAAGGATTGGTCTTTCTAATTATCCTTGGACCATCAATTGCGTGGGCGCAGGCGCCGGTTGAAAAGACAGAATATTGGATTCTGTTTGAACGGGCAAATGCAATGTTTGCGCAGAGAGAGTTTGGCCAGGCGTTGCAACTTTACAAGGAAGCTATTTCGTCCGCTGGGATCTTCCCGGAAGCTGAAATGGGAATAGGTGATGTGTTCTTTGAAGAGGGGGAGTTCCAGCTGGCAAGAGACCAGTATGATAAAGCGTACAATCTAAGAAAGGCGTTTAGCATTCCAGAAACTCAATATGAGGTTCTTTACAAGCTTGCGGATCTATACCAGAGCCGACAGATGTATCGTCCCATGGAAGACTCTCTGCTCAAGATCGTTGCCGACGACAAGAGGTTCTCTGATCCCGCCAGTGAAAGACTGAGGAATCAGGTCGAGAAGAACTACCAAGAGAAGGGGGTTGACCGCACGCTGTTTCTCTATCAGTTCAGTGTACCGTTTGCGCAGGGTGCGCATTCGAGGCTCGGATGGTTCTATTACAGGTCGGGCAGGTATGGCCAAGCAATCCAGGAGCTTCTTTACGCGGTGATCTATACCTCGAGTGAATTGAATGCTTCCCTGCACTCCGTGGACGTGGACTATCAATTCACGACACTGGCAAGCATGGTTGCTGAAACTGAGAATCATAAAGACCTCTCACGCTTCATCTCGAACAGCGACTTTTTCAGCGACCTTTACTACCTGGCAGGTTCTTCTTACGCTCTGGGCCTTCCAACGCATGCCACGCAACTATGGAGACTGATAGCGGCTTCAAGTCTTTCGGGTAGCTTTGCGTCTCTGGCCGCGCGCCAACTCAAATCCCCGTGGACTGAAAAGATAATCGGCCCGGGGCGCTGAGAGTGGGCGAGAGTGGTCAACGGGTTCTCGCCGGATCCTTTGCAAGTGCTCGATGGGTATCCCCGCGATTCCTTGAGTGATTTATCGTTATGATTGCCTGCGAATGCGGACATCATGATAGTAGACAGAATATCTATTATCGGAAGTAATAAGAATTATGATTTGCAATTGAATTGGGCTGATCGTGACCTTTCGGTTCAAAGATGTCTTATTTTTCAGACTACCTCAATAAGCGTAGCTCAAGGATACGTCTTCTGCGCCGATGTCCAGCCGGAATCCGGTGCTTTGCTGAGAAGCAGAGAGCTTCTGGTGCAGGAAGGGAACGAGGAAGCCAAAGGCAGATCCAATCGCTGCTCCAGTAATCACATCTGTCACGAAGTGCATTCCTGAAAGCACTCTGAGAGAAGCTGTCGCTGTGGCAAGGGTGTAGCTCACAATCGTAAAAGGAATGAAATAAGGCGAATCCGGAGCGTACATCGCGTAAAGCGTTACCCCGGCCGTTGCGGCTGCAAAGACGACAGTAGAATGGCCTGACGGAAACGACCTGTCATCCTCAATTGAGTCGACTCCGGGCGCTCCCCCTTCGTAGACGTACGGACGATAGCGCGGGACGAGGTAGTTGAGAAGGTTCTTCGCCGCCAGGGCAAGGGAGACGGATTCCACATAGACGACGCCAAGGGGCAGGATGTCTTTGGAATCCATGGCAAGTGCAAAAACCAAAGGCAATCCAGCTGTTCCAAACTCCAGGATCGTGCTCGTAAGATCAAGGGGATGTGAATAAGAAAACATGATTGAACGGTCGAAGGCGTTGACCTGGTTGATATCCGCTGGGCCCAAGGGGCCTCCGGGAGGGGCAAGATGGGGCAGCACGAACTCCCCGACTCCTGCCAGAACGAGGCCGCCTGCCAGAAGCGGGCCATCAACGGCCCAGTTGAGCTGAATCGGCTCAGCGTGAGCAGTCTTCGGCGCTGAAAAGCAGATTGCACAGACAAGAACAACTATTACGCCAGCACGGTTTTTCAAGAGGATCCCCTCCCCCTGCAGTATACATTCGCAAAAAATGCTTTTCAATGACGAGTGGTTTTCTTCTTTGCCGGCTTTTTCGGCGCAATGGTGCGCGTATATTCTGCGGCATCCCGGGAAGCTTTCTGGAAGGCATCCATATCCCGATACAGGGTCTCAGGCAAAACGATGTAATCTTTCATGGGCCTCCCTGGGCATGGGTTCCAGGGCAGTAAGTGATGGATACCTTTTTCTCAGGTTTTCAACCGTGTCCCCGGAAAGCCTGAGAAAAACTGAGCTCTGAAAAAGACCGGCGAACATGTTCCCGTTTATAAAATATGCGGGATATCCGAACATCAGCTTTTTCTGGCATTCGATTTCTTCCACGGCCTTTGCCAGGGTTGCCTTGAGCTCTTCCGGAGCCTTCTCCCATTTCATGAGGACTATGCTATATCCAAAATCGGTCACGTACAATCTTTTTCTGTCAGAGCGCCGCGGGCCCGTGCTATACTCCGGCCTTAATGACCACAGTGAGGATAGCAATGATCCGCAGCAAAAGCGCCTGGGCAGCGCTTCTTGCCGCCTTGATGTTCCTGGGCTCGGTTTCTTTGCACGCGCAAATGACGGCACCCTCGGGGGTGTGGTCCGTTACGGACTTCTCAGTCCGCACGTATTGGTGGGGACTGGTTCCGACAGGCGGAGATTTTTCCGTCCTTTTCAACGGAATACGGTTCTTCCCGGGACTGGACACCATCATTGAGAACGACATGGGCGGGGGCTACGAGTACGACAATTTCTATCGAAACTCGGATGGAAGCCCTTACTGGGGACCCTCGGGCGTCGGGTCTCCCGCGGTTTTCGACAGGCTCGAGATCCTGGAAGGCCTTGGGATCCGTCAAGGGATTCTCTGGGACACAAGCCGCAATCGAAACCTCCTGGAGGGCTTCCTTTTCTATCGGCTTCATTACGACAGGAACTTTCCGGCGACGGGCGCCGCGCAACTGGTCTTCGAGTCCAGTCTTCCTGACCGTAATCAGATTCTGAGCAATTCCGTCATTGCGGGCTTGTCCGCCAGCACGCTTGAGAACCACAAGGTCCACAAGACATGGGATGGCCTCTACGGAGAGGCATCCGTGGAGTGGGGACCGGCGTTTCTTTTCAACGGCATCGGGAGCGCTGATTTTTTCCGGCTGAACGCAACCTTCAAAGGATTTCGGACCCTCTACGTGGCGCCGTCAAAAGGGGATACGAAGACAGATATAAAAACGGAGGCCAAGGCAGACGCCAAGGCGGATGCAAATATCTTCAGCCTGTATGCAGGCGATTTTATCTCCGTGGACTATGCCGGCGGCCGCTCCATCCCATTCTATGTCCAGGAGAGCACCGGCGGGCTCAATCCGCGCAGCACAACCGACGACTGGGTCAGGGGATTCGAGACGGGCTCGTATGATGCCACTTTCAAGGTGGTCAACAACTTCGACATCAGGGCGCAGGGACCCGCCATCATCTGGCCGTCTGTCGTTCCGGGACTGTACGTCTTTACGGATGCGGGCTATTACAGCGGTTTTGACAGGGACCCGACAAATACTTCTGGCGGATTCCTGGCCTCCATGGGAGCGGGCGCCTACCTGGACTTTTTCGACCTTGCAAACCTGACTGGCTGGATAGCATTTCCGGTCCATGGGCGTCGTGTTGATGGCGCGCCCTACTCCATCAATTTCGATTTCAACCTGGACTTCTGATCAGAGCTCTACTGAACTGCGATGCTTTTGACAGAATTGCTGGCGAGGCCCTGCGAGGTCGTTGAGTTGTTCCACGTGGAGCCGTTGTCAAGGGAGATCCATACGCCCTGCGCTGTAGCGGCATAGATGTCCGTTCCCAGGACATAGACGCCGTTAACCGAAACGCCGCTCAGGTAGGGCGTCCATGTGGAGCCGTTGAAAACCGACAGCCCCGCGCTCGTTGCTGCGTAGATGGTGGTTCCGGAAGCGTAGACGCCCTGGACCATGTTGCTCGGCAGCCCGCCCGAGGTGTTGTATGTCGTCCACGTCGTCAGGGACGAGTTCAGCGCCACGGCCAGCCCCGTATCGGTTGCCGCGTAGACGCTATTGCCGTCATCGAATACTGCAAGGACGTTGTTGCTTGGAAGGCCACTGCTCGTGGTATAGGCGGTCCATGTCGTCCCACCATCAACCGAAACGGAAAGGCCGGCATTCGTGCCTGCAAAAATGCTTGATCCGACAACGTAGATTCCCTGAACTGTATTGCTCGGCAGACCGCCCGCCGTGCTTGCAAGAGTGTCACTTGCCCAGGTGGTTCCGTTATAGATCGAAACCCCGGCAGTCGTTGCTGCGTAGATGCTGGTCCCCGACACAAAGGCGGCATTTACCTGCGTGGAGCTGAGCCCCGTGGATGCCCAGGTGGAGCCGTCCGTTGACACGGAGAGCCCTGTGTTCGTGGCAGCGTACACGGCGATAAACGTGCCCGAGTTGATTGCGAAAACGCCGTTCACGGCGCTCCCTGCAAAGCCCTGAGTCACCCAGGAAGTGCCGCCATTCGGGGAGGCCGAAAGACCGGAGGAAGTAGCTGCGTAAATGGTAGTTGCGAAAGGGCCCCCCGTGCCCTGCAGATTGCCGACGTTGCAGGAGCCCAGAAGAAGGATCAGGGAGGCAAGAACGGCGGTTGACAGAGGCCGGGGCATCAACGAAAATCCCTTCGCGAGCCGTCAGCCATGGGAAAAATCGCAGTAGCCGTCATGATAGTGTCCCTTGCCCAGTGCAATCTCTTTTTCCCGACCCAGGTCAGCTTCCAGAATAATACCTCCGCCTACACTTTCGTGGCAATCAAGCTGGGGTCCATCGACTACGAGACCGCGCTGACGCCCGGGCAGCAGTCCCCCTATATTTCCCTGGATCCCGGCTCCTACTACCTGTATACCAAAGGGACGAATGGGATCCTTTACCAATGGCCGGCAAAGCAGCCAATTGCAGGGGGATTCAGTTATACGATCATATTTTCGGAAAACACCACGACAAACAGCCTCATTTATTCCACGTACGTTTCCGTTGCGAAGTAGCCGGGACCGGGCGGCATTGGATTTTACGGAAGCACCTCTTTGACCCGTCCCACTTCGCCGGAGACAAGCCTCACTTTGATCCCGTGAGGGTGCGTAGGAGAGCTCGTCAGGATGTCCTGGACAATTCCCTCCGTGAGACGTCCCGTCCCCTGGTCCTGCTTCTGCACAATGGAGACCCGGCAGCCCGGGCGGATGTTGCTTCGAATGCTTCCGTCGGATGCTGACGTGCTCATCTGGGGTAACTGGCCTTGGACAGAAGCCAGATCATCAGGAGGGACGTCGTCAGGGCGGAGAAGACATTGACGGAGTTGAAGTCAGAGAGATACTGGATGACCTTGGAGAAGATCTGGTCGATCAAGCCGCCGAGGAAAGATCCGACCAGCCCGACTATGATTGCTCCCCAAAGCTTCCCCAGGACTGGTTTCTTGATCACAAAGAAAAAGAAGACCGCTGAGGCAACTCCGATAGTCACGTATGTGAGCCCGACGTTGAAATAGTAGAACCACATCTGAAGAACCCTCTTATTAAGGAAATGGACTCAGGGAAACATATCCAAGGCAGACAGGCGTGGAATATTCGGTGACGTTGCCGCTCTGAAGACCATAGCTCAGACCGTACAAAAGAATGTAGGCCTGGCCCTGGGGAGCGCACTGTGAATAAACCGCTGAAACATCGGAGTCACTGGACTGATAGTCTGGCGTCGGCGTAAGGCCGGGCTGGAACGACCTGCTCCCCGTCCCTCCCGGCTGTGTAGTGTTCGCCAGGTTGCGCCCTATCGCTATGGCCGTGCTCGGGCTTGTTGCTCCGCCGGTATAACTGTACGTGGCCGAAGAATTGATGTTGAAAGTCAATGAAAAGGTCAGGCCGTTCGGAATGTCGCCTGACGCGGGTTGGATCACGGGGATTGTCTGCGAATACGGAGCGTTATCAGTGGACAAGGTAATTGGATTGAATCCATTGGACAAAAGTATGAAGGGCCCAGTTCCCCCTCCGCCTCCAAGGTTGAGATCGCTCTGGCCTGGCGGCGATTGAGGGTTGTAGAACTTGTAGTAGATCTCAAACCCTATGAAATTCGACCCTGCTGCGTACGCCGGGGCTCGTAAAGGTGCACACGTTGTTCCCTGCGCCTGAGGGGAAGTTCCCTACTCCCGGAGGTGCAAGGTAGTACGGGTTGGGCAGCCCGCAGCCCACCTCCGCGATGACGAGAGCTGCGGCAAGGAGAGGTTTCAGTGAGCGCACTGCCCTTCCCTAAGCCCCCGCCCCGGACTTCACTGCGGTCTTCCGTGAGGCCCCGACGCCGTCTGCAACGGGGGGCTCCAGGCCTTCGGGAACGTCTACGAGCTCATAAATCAGCACCGGCTTGTTCTTGCCTTTGACCCGAATGTTGTCCAGCTCCCGCGCCACCACCTTCTCCTTCACCTGGGCATAGGTGAACTCACTGATAATAATCGTGCTGCCATACTCCTTGTTCGTGCCTTCCAGCCGGGCGCCGAGGTTGCAGTTGTCCCCCATCAAAGTGTAGTTCATCCTTCCGATGGATCCCATGTTGCCCACTGTCATGATCCCCGTGTTGATGCCGATCCCAATGTTGATCCGCCTCTCGGGGGGCCACGAGGCGTTCATTTTTTTCAAGACCTCGATCTGTTTCAGCGCGCACTTGCAGGACAGGAGGGCGTGGTCCTCCTGGGGCAACGGGGCTCCCCAGAAGCACATGATCTCGTCTCCGACGTACTTGTCCAGCGTACCCTTGTACGCCAGGATGAGGTCCGTCATGGCCGTCAGGTACAGGTTGAGGTGGTTGACCAGCTCCTGGGGCGTCATGCTCTCAGAGAGAGTTGTGAAGCCGCGGATATCGGAAAAGAATACCGTCAGCTCCTTGTCCACCCCTCCCAGCTCGGGAGGTGCCTGCAGGATCTCATCAACAACAGCGGGGCTGACGTACTTGCCGAACATGTCGCGGATGCGCCGCTTGTCCCTCTCCTCGAAAACGGTCCGATACGCCACCACGGCCAGGAAACAGAGGAAAACGCCGAGGGCCGGAGCAAAAAAGCTCAGGACCACGTCATTCTGCTCGAAGACTATAAGGTACACGAAGAAGTAGATGAGGATCAGGCCGATGGAAATGAGAAGGGACCAGATGGTGGAAAGCCGTGAAACCATGAGGGACGTAAGCATGACAATCAGGAAAAGGATCAAAGTCTGCAGCCACGGATCGGCGGACCTGAGGAAATTGCTCATAAGGATGGTGTTGAGCGCGTTTGCATGGATCTCGACCCCGTACATGAGTCCGAAGGGCGTCGGTTTTTCATCCTGCGCCATCCCCTGCGCAAAGGGGCCCATCATGAGGATCATATTTCCCACCTTCTTGGTGGGCGGCCATTTTGCCGGATCCGGGGAGGTGATGGTACCGGCATACCCGGCATAGGAGCGCACGGGGAAAGTCTGGCGTTCTTCGGGGTTCGCACTCGATCCCGGGCCCATGAAGTTGATGACCATGGCTCCGGTCTCATCAATCGGGATGCGAAGCTCTGTGAGAGTCCGGAAGACCCCCTCCTTCACCACGTTGCCGTCCTTGTCATATTGCGGCGGCCGTACGGTGAGCTTGTACGGTTCCCATTGCTGTGTGTCCTCGTTGAACATCTGGGGATCGGGAATGCGGATGTATTTTCCCAGGACCACTTCGATGTCGGACATCGTCTTGTGCATGTATTCCAGCGCCAGAGACAACGTAATGGAGGGCAGAAAGGTATCCCGATACTCGCGGACTACGTAATAGGATTTCTGCGTTTTCCCGTCGGCAGACTGCTCCACTTTCTGCGGCGCACCTCTTTCCATCTGCCGCTTGAGGCTTGCAAGCACCGTCGGGGTGAGAGGATACGGGATGTCGTGGGGAATGTTGGATCTGTCGATCCAGGCCAGCCGCTCGAAGTTCGCCCGGTCCACAGACCGATCCACGGTCAGCTCGTCCAGGGGGATCTCTTCCTCCAGCTGGGAAAGCTTCGCCACCAGGGGCTGCCGTCGATACACCTGGTCAGGGTCGGCAAGAAAGTTCGCGTGGCCGTAGCCGTGCGTCGCACTGGCGTATGGCTTCAGAGGAGAGTCGACTCCGAAGAACGTGCTGACTTTCTGCCAGTCTCCCTTGATGTTTGTGATCTTGCCCACGTTCTGGTACAGGGCATCCTGCCTGCCAAAGAACTCCTGCGCGGTGCCCGGCGGGTTTTCGTCCAGCGTGAGGACCGTTTCCAGGTACACCCTGCTGTTGTTCTTGATGGAAGAGACGAGCATGGCGTCATCTTCAGCGGTCTCCGACGGCTCGATGAAGAAGACGTCAAGGAACAAGGCTCGTTCCCTGTCAGCCTGGTTCTTGATGCGGGTGAACGCGTTCACAAGATCGGCATGCCGCCGGCGGGGGAAGGGCCAGCGTCCAAACCGCGCAAGGGCCTTGTCGTCTATCCCGATGATCATGATGTCGGGGGAGATCCGGGGGTTGGCCTGTTGGACCGAGACCCCCTCCTGCACGTTCGTGGCTCCGATGGAGTTCTTCAGGCGGAAGTTAAAGTCCAACAGCTTCTGATCCACCTGCTTGACCAGGATCGTGCCGAAGCTCAAGGCAAACAGCAGGCCAAAGACCAGAAGGCCAATGACCAGTCCGAAGTAGCGGGTCTCCAGGAACTTCGACGTGCCTCTCTTCTCTGCCACGCGAGCACCCTCCTCACGGCGCGCGCGATCTGCGCGCCGGGCCTTGTCGGAGTTTTCTACTTTATCTTTCCCAGCACCCGCAGCTCGATCAACCTGTTCTTGGCAAGCTTGTCCCACGTGCTGGCCGGGTACAGGCCGTCAATCTGGTCATACGTCTTGTGAGCGTCGTCGAACGAACCCTTCTGCTCTTGCAGACGCGCCGCATCGAACATGGCGCGCGGGGCAACCGGCGAGTCCTGGTAGGCGTCGGAGACTTTCTGGTAGAGCTTCAAAGCGCCGTCGGAATCTCCCTTCTCCTCCAGGCAGACCCCGGCATCGAAGAGGCTGATAGGCGCCAGGTAGCTGGCGGGAAAGCGCGCCGCCAGGGCCTGATAATCCTTCTGCGCATCGTTCCAGGCCTTCTTCTGGGAGAACACGTCCGCGCGGATGAAAAGGCCGCGCTGGCCCCCGTACTGGCGGGCGTAGCGGCCGGTGAGGACGCCCAGGTGGTCCATGAGCTGCTTCTCCAGCGCGCCCTTTTTCGCCGCATCCGACTCCGCCTGCCACTTGTCGTACAGGTCCTGTGCGTTCTCAGCAAGAACGGTCGAATCGTTGGTGAGCTTCCGTGAGATTTCCGAGTAGACGAAATAGGCTACCAGGAACGCTGCGGCCGCAATGAGGACCACGAGCAGGATGATGCGGAACCGGCTGACGGTTGCCGCAAGGAAGTTGCTGATCCTGCGTCGAAGTGGCACGTCTGTGACTACTTGGTGTCGATCGGGTGTCTGCTGCACTGGCTGCATTCGCTCTATACTCCTCTTTCCCTCATGATGTTCAGCTCTCTCACCAGCTTGGACAGGTAGCTTCTCTGGATGTCGAGCGCCCGCGCCGTGCGGGTCTGATGCCACCCATTCGCTTCCAAGGCCTTCGTGATAAAGTGTTTCTTGAAGATGTTCAATGCCTCCCGCAGGGTCTTCTGTGAGTAGGTATCACCGTCCTGGATGGGTCCCCCGTTGAGAATGAGGAACTCCGGGCGTATCATGTCGTCTCGTGAAAACACAACCGCCCTTTCGATGGAGTTCTCCAGCTCCCGGACGTTGCCCGGCCAGGAGTAGGACAGGAGCTCCTGCATGGCGGAGTCTGAGAAGCCCTGGATCTGCTTCTTCGTTTCCCGGGAGTGCTTTCTCAGGAAAAACTCGGCAAGAAGGGGAATGTCCTCCCGGCGCTCCCGCAGGGGCGGAATGTTGATGGGAAGGACGTTCAGGCGGTAAAAAAGGTCCGCGCGAAACTTCTTTTCGTTGACCTGCGCTTCCAGGTTCCGGTTGGTCGCGGCAATGATCCTGACATCCACCTGCATGGACTCGCTGGACCCCACCCTTTCGAAGGTCCTGTTCTGGATGACGCGCAGAAGCTTTGCCTGCAGGGCAAGTGGCATGTCCGCCACCTCATCCAGGAAAATGGTCCCGCCGTCCGCCAGCTCGAATCTTCCCCGCCGATCCGCGATGGCGTCCGTGAACGCTCCCTTGACGTGGCCAAAAAGCTCGCTCTCCAAGAGCGGCTCCGGAATTGCCGCGCAATTGACCCGGATGAATGACCGGGTTTTCCGGGGGCTGTTCAGGTGGATCTGCTCGGCAAACAGCTCCTTGCCCACGCCGCTTTCCCCAAGGAGGAGGACCGAGGAATCCGTTGCCGCAGCCCTGCGCGCAATTTCCAGCTTCTCTTTGATGACCCTGCTTTCAGCAATGAATGTGTGGTATCCCTGGTCCGTGCTGACCTTGTCCTGCAGTATCGAAAGCTCATTCTTTGCTTTCTGATAGCTTTGCGCGTTCTGGATGGCAAGCGCGGCCTGTGTGGAAAAAGCTTCCAGCCACTGCAAGTCCTCTTCCCCGAATCTTTTTCCACCCTTCTTGTTGAGGATTTCCACCACTCCAACAAGCCTGTCTTTGACTCTCATGGGCACCGCGAGAATGGAGGTTGCGGGGAAATCGATTTTTTGCGCTATTTCGGGGTAGAAGCGTGGGTCCTGCGCCACGTCATTCACGATCAACGACGTGTTCTTCTGCGCCACCCATCCGGCAATCCCCTCCCCCATGTTCAACGAGTATTGTTTGAGGAACGGCCCCTTGGGGCCAAGTGCAATCTCGAAATACAGCTTGTTGTTCTCAGGGTTGAGAAGCATGAGCGAGGAGGCCTCACCCTCGGTGAGCTCGGTTGCCGAACGGACAATCTCTGTGAGCAACGCCTTCAGGTCGGCGTAATTCGAGTTGATTCTCGCATAGATGTCGAAAAGGATCTCAAGCTTCTCGCGGTCCGCGGTGAATCGCAACATCCCCCGGCCGCTAGCCCTTTATCTTGTCCTTCAGCATGTCGCCAAGAGAAACGGTTTCCTGCTTGGAGTCGTCATGGATGTACTTGTCCATCTCTTCCCGCTGCACCCGCTTGACGTAATCCTTGAGGGAAAGCGACAGCTTCTGTTTGGACGGGCTCACTTCGGTTACGACCGCCTGAACCTGGTCGCCGACCTTGTACTTTGCCATGGCCGTCTCCACGGGCTCCGCCCTGTCATCCACGATGTTCATCTTGTGGACCAGGCCCTCGATCCCGCCCTGGACGCGCACAAAGAAGCCGAAATCCGTGATATTGGTGATCTCCCCGTTGATCACGCTGCCGCGGGGATACGCGCGGGCAATGGATTCCCATGGATCCTCAGAAAGCTGCTTGACACCCAGCTGGACCTTGCCGCGCTCCTTGTCGATGCCGATCACCATGAGGTCGACTTCTTCATCCATCTTTGCGAAAGAGGAGGCGTTCCTGATCTTCTTTGTCCACGACATGTCGTCCACGTGCAGAACGCCGTCGATCCCTTCCTCGATCTCGAAGAAGAGGGCGTACGGGCTTGCCCGGACCACTTTGCGGTTCAGCCTCATGCCGGTGGGGTAACGCTGGTCGATGTCGTCCCAGGGGTTGGGAAGGACCTGCTTGAGACCAAGGGAAAGCTTCCCTTGCTGGATGTCGTAGTTGAGTATCTTGGTCTCCACCACGTCACCCACCTTGAGGACTTCCCGGGGGTGCTTCACCTTGCGAACCCAGGACAGCTCGGAGATGTGCGCAAGGCCTTCGATGCCTTCCTCGATCTCGATGAAAGCCCCGAAATCCGCGAGCTTCGTGACCTTTCCCTTGACGACGTCCCCGATGTGGTACTTCTCTTCGAAATGGTTCCAGGGATCTTCCGTAAAATGCTTCAGGCTGAGGTTGATGCGGCCTTCCTCAGGCTCCAGGCGGATTACTTTGAGCTGGATTGTCTCACCCAGGCGTACGAAATCCTTGGGCCGGGTGACGTGTCCCCAGCTCATGTCGTTGATGTGCAAAAGTCCGTCAAAACCGCCCAGGTCCACGAACGCGCCGAAGGAGGTGAAGCTCTTCACGATCCCTTCCACCACGTCACCGATCTTCACCTGGCCGAAGAACTCCTCCCTGCGCTTTCGGATATCTTCTTCCATCCAGTCGCGCCGGGAAACCACGATGTTTGTCTTGCCTTTGGCGTAGAGGCGGTCGATGTAGAAGGAGGACTTCACGCCCACGTAGTCCGAGCTTTCGCTGGGCCGCTTCACGTCCACCTTTGACAGGGGAAGAAAAGCCCTGATGTCGTTTCCAAGGTCGACCTCATAGCCGCCCTTGATCTTGTGGATGATGGTGCCCTGGACCGGCTTGTGCTCGTCAAAGGCGATCCGGAGATCCTTCCAGAATATCTTCTCGTCTGCCTTTCGCTTGGAGACGATGACCTGGCCTTCCCGGCCTTCCTTGCGTACAAGGATCACGTACACTGTCTCACCCATGGCGGGCTTGACGTCGAATTCGTTCGCCGGAATCTTTCCTTCCGACTTGTAGCCCACGTCTACATAGACGTAGTCGTCGTCCACTTCGATGACACGCCCGGGTATCATCTGGCCCTCTTCGATGGGCTGAAGGGACTGCACGTACTGCTCCTGGAGCTGAGTCTCTGCTTCCGGAGCGAGCTTCTTCTTGTCTTCTGTGCTCATATTCGGCGTATATCTCCCGGGTAATTTTTTTTCACGAGAATAGCTTGAATCACTCTGTCACAAACTTGATCTATGGTCAAGTGAGAGGTATCGATGCGGATGGCATCCGCCGCTGCCTGAAGCCTCCCGGTTGGCTTGTTCCTGTCCATCGTGTCCCGCGCGGCAATGGACTTCTCCACTTGATCGAGGGGAAGATGACTGACACCCTGCGCATGCCTTCGCGCCGCCCTGGTGGCGACATCTGCATCCAGGAAGATCTTTACGTCCGCCTGCGGAAAAACAACGGTGCCGATGTCCCGCCCTTCCACCAGGACGTCCTTGCCCTTCGCGATCTGGCGCAGCCTCTCATTCACGATGCTTCTGACCTCGGGAATGCTGGAATGGGGTGCCACCCATTGGTCCACGGCGTCAGTGTGGATGAGGTCCTCCACGGGGCGTCCGTTCATGGTAAGGCATGAGCCATTCATTGACAGCCGGCAGGCCTGCGCGATCGAGAGGACACGGCGCGGGTCCTCGGGAGGCTCTCCCGCTTCAAGCACCGCGAACGTGATGGCGCGGTAGAAGCTGCCCGAGTTCACGTACAAAAGCCCTGCAGCTTCGGCACTCCTCCTGGCAACCGTGCTCTTCCCCACACCCGCGGGCCCGTCAATCGCTGCTACCATGGTCAATAGACCGACAATCTGACGGTCGGCCCTCTTTCGTGGATTGTACTTGCATGAATTGTTAGGGAGAGTCTACTAACTTTCTGTCAGTGTGGCAACGATCACTCCGCCGACGATCCTTCAGAATAGGACCCCGGACGGTGATAGTTAGCTATCCTTCTAGCGTGCCCCCCGAGGCCGTGCTTGTCAGCGAGAGTGACCATGAACTCATCTGCGCGGCGCTCGCGTTCGTCTTTCGATACCGAAGGATCACCGTCTTTCTGTAAGTCGAAGTGATGGCCCACTTCGTGCGCAAGTGTCAGAGGTTCATCCTGATAGTCATCAGGGTAGCCCTTCAGCATCTCATCAATGATGATAGTCTTTGTGGCCGGATAATACTCAGCTTCGGCATACTCTCCCGGCTTCGACTGGACGGTGCCATAGCAAAAGGTGAGCCCTTCGGCTTTCATCAAGGCATCCACTTCAGCTCGCATTGTGACCATGCTCATTCCCCACCCCACTGACAGACCGCTGACCAGCTACAAGACTGTATAACGAGCCGAGCGCATAGGGTGTCCATCACTCCACCGTCCACCTCATTTCCCCCGTATCGAGTCCATGCTGCGTTTCTCCTTGTCGAGGTACTGTGCGGTTAGGTCACCCGTATTGAGAAGACTCTCCAGCTCCTTGAGATATGAAGCAGCTAGCCCGACGTTGTCGTACAGCGTGACCTTTGCACCTGTCTTCTCTGCCACAGTCATGGCTATCTGCGTCTTATTGATTGCCAGATCGATTGCCTTTGTCAGCAGTAGTTCCTGCCGTCTTGCCTTGCGTTCCAGAGCACTGCCCAGGAGTGTGAGCAGCGAGGATACCAGCGCGCCCACGGCTGCCGATGATAGGACCAATAAAACTACCTGAGTCCATGGCATATCAGTATCCTCCACTCATCCCGCCACCCCCTGCCTCCTAGCAGCAATCATCGTCGTCCAGCTCCGCGTCAGCCCGGCTGCCATATTGATCCCAATCTCCTAAGCAATGCTGCTTCCCCCCCAGTCCGGTGGGTAGTATGACTTATCGCACACAGGGCACTGGTAGGAGCCGTCTCCGTAGCTATGAAGGTGAACCAGCTTCTCATTTCGATCATAGCAAACCTGACAGTAGGGTCCGTCCCGTCGGCCCTCTTCCTGAAGCCAAAGGCAAGGTTGTTCCCAGATTTTTTTTGCCTTGATTCGCAGCCTCTCCTTCAAGTCACCTATCTCCTGATCGCGTTCAAGCAGAGCCGTCTTAAGCTCTGCAATGCCTCCGCGTGCATCGGCAAGAGTTACAAACACCTCTGACAGCTGGACCTTATAGTTTGCTTCGACGAATGCTTTGTCAGCATCCTTCAGGGTTTTCACCACGTCGAATGCGGCTTTCAGTGCAGTCAACGTGCCAGTCACTAAGGTAATAGGATCAGACATCTTCTCTTCCTCTGTTCCGGTCAGTTCCTAAGTAGACCTATGATTGCAATCACAATAGCGATTATCGCCCCGACTCCGGCAATGACGCTAAACACGAGATTCACCGTCGATTGTCTCTTACTCCTTTGGCCGGAGAGGATCGATAGCCTATCGCTGATCTCCCTCTCCAAGTTCCGAGCAAAGGGCTTGTGTTCTTCTGTTTCCGCAGGATTGAAGATAAAGTCCTGAACCTGTTTCAGTCTTGCTGTCAGTGCCCTCTCATCCTCCGGCACGTCCGGCGATAGGACTTGCGGGCGCTTCTTGGACAAATCTAGACCAGTGCTCCTCATCCTTTCAGGCCATGCCATCACCATCCTTCGCATTTCCAAGTCCTTTGCCATCGCCCTACCTCTTCACCCCCTTGCCCTCGTCATCCCGCTTTTCAGCTCGATAAATGCGATCCCGCTTCTTTTTGGGTCAAGTTTTCCCCTCCCGCACCCGGCTATCATCGCGTCCAGCTCTCTGTCTGTCAGCGTATGTGGTGTCGGCTGCATGCTGTTAATCCATATCGAGAACGCCCTCCAGACTGCGGCCCCTTCCGCACTGACACTGACGGCATCGATCAGCTTCCGACAGACCCCACACCATAGCCCACGTTGATGATCAGGGTCCTCCAGGTCCTTGATGGTGGAGATGCCAGCAGCAGCAGCGATACGATGTCGCAGCATTCGGTATTCAACACGCAACAGGTTGCCGTGCTGCCACATCTCCACGGACTTGTTGTACAGGCATAGTGCCTGCTCCCTGCCCGATGTCCACAGCGCATATCCGTCATACCAGAGGTGTGGTGGTATCGAGAGACGCATAGTTTCAATGGTCTGCGCTCGTGCTGCCTCTGAGATATACAGCATGCAGTCAAGTGGTGCATCAGCTGCCAGGTCAACACGACTGAGGAGCAGATCGTTAATGATGAATGAGAGTCTGAGTTTGCGTCTGATGGTTGTCAGGTAGTCGTGCAACACAGGCAGACTACGTGTTGTGGCAGGATACAAGTTGTCGATATCCACGAGTGTACGGATGCTACCCTCGATGCGCAGAGTGCCACCACGAGTACGGAGGTGCCACCCGGTGGAGTAGTCGTGCCAGTGATGTTCGTACGGCCTGCGGCCAGTGTGCCATCCCTGCCAGGTAAGTGGTGGGGTCCAGGTGCCACGGGGTGCATAGAGGTGGATGGTATCCAACAGCAGCTCATCTGTGGCTGGACACATGGACAGTACAGCAGTGGTGGACTCACAGCGTCTCTTATTATCGTCAGCAGGAAGGGTATGTCTCTTGAACGCATCTAGAGTGGCGAAGGTGTGGACGGAGCTGGAGCGGGCGCGCCCTGCCGCTTGACGGTGGGGTGTTTGGGGTCTATCGTTGTTATCGACGCTCATGGGTGCTAGTTCCACCTGTGGGCCGCTTGCCCACCTGCCCACCCGCTACGGTGGGCTCTTTTATGTCCGGACTATGTTCTCAACACACCAGCAGGTCAACCCTGCAACTCCTCATCAACACCCCTTGAAAGTGGAGCGCCCGCCGTTGAACGAGCGCCCCGGGATACCACGTCCTGGAGACCAAGGGAATTGACGCAGGACATCGATGCCACTGTCAAAAGTGGTGCGCACCGTGCGAGTCCTACCAAACACAGCGCGCACCGTCATGTCGGCCTGGTGGCCAGCACTCCGGAACCCGGGTGCGCCGTCCACCTCACCACGCTTGAGGCACCTACTCGGAAGGCCCGATGCCTCGAACGCTGCCGCCGTCCTCTCCCGGTATTGGGGTAGGCTGGTAGCTCGGTGGTGACCCGTGGTGCGATCCTGGAGGATCCTGCCGCACTCGGACACCACCCTCGACCGCCCGGCATTGTCCAGGGTCCACCAGCATTGTCTACGGCCCTCCAGGGACCTGCCGGAGGACCAGGGTCCTCAGCTGACGCTGGAGGTATCCTCGGGAGTAGTTGAAGCCCCGTCCAGGATGTCACCAGTTGCGTCTGCACTACTGCGCAACCCCCCCTCCAGCAGTCTGCCGTGCAGTTTGTCGTACTTGGCCTGTTGACCCTTGGTGAGACCATTGCGCGCCATGATGTTCACCAGGGCAACCCGTACCAAGGCAGCGAGTCCGTATCCCTTCACAGCAGCGTATGCAGTGGCCTCTGCCTTCAGATCAGGGTCCAGTCCGACCATGTCGATGCCCCCTAACTCATCCTGTTCCCGTACCTGGTAGACGGCCACCCTGGCCAGCTCCGACAAGGTCATGCCCTTGGCAGCAGCGTATTTCTCGAACTGCTGCCGCTCCTCCTCAGACGCGAATGAGAACCGCACCGGTCGGCTGCTCATCTCACCACCTCAGAAGTGGGGAGCCGGGCATAATGCCGACTCCCCGGAGACAGGTTGCCGGGGCCGTGGTGGAGGTACATCACGATGCGCCCGGCGTTGCGATGAGTGCCTGGCAGCAGGTGCAGAGGCACCCGTGCCGCGTCCCGTGTCCTCGACAGGGGGCGCAGCTTCTACCTGTTCTCCCAAGAACCAACATTCCCGACAACTGCCCAGCTCCAGCGTCGGGATGCCCGGGCCACCACCGTTCTCGGTCACGTCCAGGATGTCAAACGTTGCGATGATCCTCCGGGCACCACTGGCAGCCGTGCGCAGCTGCTCGATATCCTTCAGGTCCGGGATGTCCGTATTCTGAGAAGCTCTCCCCATGACATTGAGGAGTGAGGCTTCCCGATATCGACTCCAGCTCACACACGCTCTCATCTACTGCCTCACCCTGAGAGAGTGTCCGTCAAGGTCGGGTGTGCTGTGATAAACCCATCAAGCAGGTCAACGCTGTTCAAGGCGTCCTGATACGCTGCCATCGCTGGAGCCTGCCCACTGCCGGGACTGAGGAGCAACCCGCACAGATCGATGATGGCCTGCTGGAGACCCGCGAGCATTTGCGCTTGTGTGATAGCTGCCATTTCACTTCTCTCCTGGACGTCCGTCCATCACAAGGCGCAGTATCTTCTCAGGGATGAGCTGACCCTTGCTTGCCCGTTGACCGTACATGCTGCCCTCGGTTTGCGACAACCGGCCAGCGTTCACGGCAACCGGTACCGCTTGTATGAAGTCGGCAGGAGTCACACAAGACATCCGCGCGTGTCGGTTGCTCCAGAAGTCATATGACGGGATGCCCCGCTCATCGTTGACCAGCTCGGACATGCCCTCCGGGATGGCCGACACCTCACCTTGAACACGTGCCACCTCATCAGGTTCACTGTCGGCAAGTCCTGCATGCCGGTTGTAGTCAAACCCTGACCGCTCGACGCTGCCCTCCCCCACATAGTGCGAGGACCCTGGAGCCTGCGAGTCACCACCGAAACCACCAGCAGGAAGTATCTGACGTCTGACCCCCATCAACTCCGCAATGGGGTCCGGAGGTGCGTTGCGTCTCAACATCTCTGCCAAGTTATCCCCTTCACCCCCAAGGTGAAGCAGAGTGCCCTCACGGCCATCCCTCACACCCTCGACGTTTGACGCTGTGTCCTGCGAGTCCTGGCCACGGGTGCCATATGAACGGCCTGGTGTTCTGCCAGCAGGACGGCGCGGTGCATTCTGTGAACTCTCGGACAGGTCACCGGGGGTTTGATAGATTTCCTCATTCGTGTCTGTGCTGCCTGCGTATCCGCTGTATGGCCTGGCCTTCAGCAGTGAGTCAACGATCCCGGCAGACTTCAGCAGCGCCATCGGTGGCATCACACCACGATTCAAGAATTGTGCCACGGCAGTCCTTGCGATCAGTCCGCTGCCAGTGGTGTCACGTGCAGCTGCATCAGAAAGACCCGCGAGGATGTCAGCCTTGCGCAGCGTCAGCTTGATCGGATTCCTGCTTGCTCTCTTCGCTGCCTTGCGTGCGATCTTGCGTTGACCCTTGCGGACGGTCTTCTCCAGCTTGCCACACGCCTCGATCCATGCCTCATCGAGTGTTGTATCGAAACTCGTCTTGCTCACCTGTGTTGTCCTCCGCATTCCATCGTCAAACGCGGGTTTGACGTTCTCCTCTCGCACCTCACCGCTCGGGACCGCTGCCGTTGCCGTTGTTATCAAACATCGTGGCCCATGCAGGACGGCCCTGTCGTGACTTGCCTTTGCCGTCAAGGTATCGTTGCGCTGGACGCTGTTCCTTGCGTCCCTGCTCGGGCAGATCACGCAGGACGGACATCCACTGCTCATTGGCACCGTCGTCTGCCTGATCGTGCTTGATCCATGCCGCATACATATGGCGAGTGAATGCACTCAAGGTGACATCGGTGCCCAGCAGTCCGAGGATTGCCTCACGCTGCTCGGGTGTGACACGGACGGAGAGGAAACCCGGCTTTGTCGACACTTCCAAGTTTTTCATGATCTCAACTGCCGACAAGTAACGCAGACCTTGCTTCTTATTCTTGCCCATGGGTAGAGTGTTTCACACAATTTGCTTTTTGTCCATCCCCAATGACTTTTGTCCATCCCGCATATTCGCGGACCTGGTGCCTGGTGGACCTCAGCTCAAGTGCTTGGCCGGGCGTCGTATCTGTCGCCACGGATGTGTGAGGTGTGGCTTGTCGATCGCTTTAGCATAGGGCTGCGCCACTTGTTGGAGATTGCAAACGGGACACCCCCAGAAGTCCCAACACTGTGCCTCATAGGGTGTGATCCGCAGTTGATAATGGCAGGCTCGACACTGGAGGATAAAAGAAACCTTCTGGTACACCAGAGCCCTCCCTTGATGGTGTGCCTCTTCTCACTCACTGCAAAGAATATCACTGTTTGGCTATATATAAAACAAGGGGCGCACCTCATCGATACGCCCCGATCATCTCACGGCAGACCGTTCTGTCCAGAAAACTCCGCGAACACTAATAGTTGATCGTGTCTGTTTTGCCCTTCGCACCGTTCACCATCATGTCAAGCCTATTTACACCGGTGTTGATATTTCTTATATAAAAGCCAACAGCGTGCTTGTCTGCAAATGCGGCTTCGTCGTCAGATAGGGTTTGACCTTCAGCTTCCTGTCGACTCAACAGAGCCGCCTTTTCGCTGTCGAAAACGAAGACGCCAGCAAACGACAAGATCGCGGTCTCGTCCCTCAACTGCTCACCCAGAGCCTTCAGATCAGTTTCGTTTCGGTTCTTTGGGCTGATTACAATGTATCGAGTGTAACCGTATCGAGTGTCACCGTTCGGGGTTTCGTGATTCCATGTGATCTTGTATTCGATCCGTGTGCTTACGGACGCGACGACACCACCCTTTGTCTCGCTTGTCGCGGGCGCACTGGGGGTCGGAGCTTTTGAACAGCCTACTATTCCGATTAAGACCAAGAGGGGGAAAATCACGACCTTATGTTTCATCACCGTCACCTCCCTGCACTTTCTATCGCTACTCTATCATCCCCTCCCTGAAACCCACACGTGGCAGCCCTTGCAATGTCAGAGGGGCAATAGTTCGTCAAGGTTCTTTGCACCGGGTTTTTTATTGAACTTTGGCTTATAGGCCAAAATCAAATGCAATTCGAGAACGAGTCTGTCCATTTCGTCTTTGAGTTGAATGAAGCGCATAGCTGTCCACTTAGGCCACCATCGCGTTCTCTCGTGGGGCGCAGTCTGAAAGTGAATACGAGCCTTGACGCCCCCTCCCGTCTGACCGACGTACAGCGCGTGCCCGTCTCTTTGGAAGTAGGCGTATACCGCCCCACGACGAGTATCGTCGAGGCCACCTTTGGTTTTGAACTGCTCACGTGATTTGAGTTGCGTTCGACTTTCAAACCATAATCTTGCCCTATCGGCTGAGACCCCGATGGACTTACGAAGTGTCTTAGTAGATCTCGTCACCTTTTTCATTATGCCTCCAGATTTCTAGTGGTGCGGTCCGCTGAGGACCCGCTGTATCAGTACTGCGCGTCGTTGAGCTTCCAGTAGGCGGCGGTGCCTTTCAGCTTCTCGTTGTTCTTTGCGTAGTCGAAGGCTGTCTTTCCCTCAAGTTCGTCTCTCGCCTTCCCATCCGCTCCGGCTTTCAGGAGTAAACTGATCACTTCAGGGTTCCTGGTCAGCATGGCTGCCCAGATCAGAGCAGTAAAGCCGGCCCCGCTCTGAGCGTTGATATCAGTTCCTGCTTTCAGGAGAACGGTTATAGCCTCGTAGTTGTCATCAGGAGCCTTGGTTATGCCCTGGGCAGCCAGCATTAGCGAGGTCATGCCGTTCGAGTCCCGAGCGTCAAGGTCAGCTCCTGCTTGCAGGAGTGCAGAGATCGCAGGGGAGTTACCATTAAACGCAGCGTTCATCAACGCGGTCGTATCGTACGTGCCCCTCGCGTTGACATCTGCTCCAGCTTGCAGGAGGGTAATGATCACAGCGGGACTTGCGGTGAAGGCCGCTCTCATTAGCGGGGTGTTTCCGTCCGAGTCCCGGGCTTTAAGGTCAGCTCCTGCTTGTAGCAGTGCGGTGGTGATGGCCGGGTTCTTGTTATCACAGGCAGCATACATCAGTACGGTTTCGCCGTCGACCTTGTGCCTCGCGTTGATATCTGCCCCAGCGTGCAGGAGTGTGAGGATCACATAGGGGTCCGGGTTGTAAGCTGCTGCCCACATAAGAGGAGTACGAGCATCGCTGTTAACCTTACTATCCGATAGTCCCCACGCGGTGACTTCCGATATCTCGGCGTTCACGTCAGCGCCTTGGTCGATAGCGGCTTGTATACTCTGTGGTGTTCCGGTCTTTGCCAGCTCAAAGAAGTCTGTCGTCTGTGCACATGCCGAAGCCGCCATGACGAGGGCAAAAACTATGGCAACGACTATTCGGATTCTCACTTTATTGTCTCCAGAGCCCACCCCATTCTACATCTTCACCTCTGCGCTGTCACGGGCAGCAATGGCCGACTCTAGTCATGTCGTGCCTGCTGCCGTCCGTGGTTTGCGCCAGCTCGACGTCTGCTTGTTCCACACCCTGCCAAAGCGCTTACAGACGGTGGCCTATTAAAGAGAGTGCAGCGCTGCCCACTCACCCGGCAACGCCGGAGAGCTGCACGCTTGCGTCCCCTGTTTCACTGAGGGATTGCCACACTCCCCGCTTTCTCATCACAGTCTGCCTGCCATCCTGTTAGGCTTCAGCTCCTCCATCATCTCCCCGATGTCATCGAGTGAGGCATCAAACCTCGACCCCGTGACCACCATATTCGTGTCAGCGTTCACCACCATATACTCACCCAGGTTGTCAGCGTGTATGGTGCGGTCCCTGGACTTCCCTAGCAGGTAACCCTTCCTGCGCAGCGCCCTTCGTATCCTCGACTCTTGCGCCTTTGTTGTCGTGCTTCTGACCTTGTTTAATATCAACCTCATGCCCTCACTCCTCCCTTTCCTTTACTCCTCGACTTGCACTCATGCCGCACCTCTCCCGAGAACCCGCTTGACTGCCTTGGCGTCAATTCGCTGACCAACTGCTCACGGTGCTCACGTGATTGATTGATTGCCGTCCGACTGACATAGTGCACCATGCCCTGCCGGATGATCCTCCGTGCCTGCTCATCGGTGAGCGCTTCCCACTGGTAGCTGCCCAGCGTATCAGGGTTTTCAGGTACGTGCATCGAGCGTGCCTGCTCCAGCGTCAGACCGCACAGAATGAATTGGAAGTCCACGGCGCACCACTCATGTCCGTTGCGCTCTGCTGCCTTGGCTATCTTCTCACCCTTGTCATCCCGGTCACCGAAGTACAACACAACGGCCGGCTTGTCATACTCCTCTGCCTGCCCTGCCAGCTCACAGGACGCCTGGTACAGATATGGTATCGATGGATCACCACCGAACGGGCGCAGGATGATGCCCTCGGTGTAGTACTCGAACTGTGAGCGCATGGCAGCTGCCTCAAACCATATCTCCACATAGAAGTGCTGACGCCCCCAGTGTGCCAGTGGTGGCAGGATGCGCTCGACTCGCTCTACTGCCATGGCTCTAAACTCTGCCTCAGTGGCCGGACCTGTGCTCCCCTCGGCGTAGGTGGCAGACCGCACCTCATCGGTGAGGGTATCGGGTCTCCAGCCGTCCAGCTGCCGATGACGCGCCCTGCTCATCAACGGCTTGAACTGTCCCCGGTAGTCCTTTTTCGTAGAGTAGTAGCCATCCTGGAGGAGTCGATAGAACAGCCACCGCAACGACACTCGGTAGGCTACACTCTGCACGTGAGTCCATGCAGCAGCGAGTATTTCACGCTGACGCTGCTGGGGTCGGTATTCGCCCTTGCCGTTTGATGGTGTGGTGTCAGTGGTGTTTGACGCCGTGGTGCGTCTGTGATACTGTTTGACTCGCATTCGATGAACCTCCATTCATCAGTGCCACCGGCTCGAACGTCGTCAGCGTTGCGAGCCATTTTCATCTGCCGGACTTCTCCGGTCTCATTTACTATATACTCCAGCAGTCCGGACCCGACAACACGAATTGCAAATTATTTAACTGCCGGGCAATGTGGACAAACTGCCATCATCGTCAGTGAGGTGTTTGATGGTCCTGACAACCAATTGAGGGGCGATCACCCCAGCCTCTTGATTGCGTCCTGGAGCATGGCGCAGGCAGCCTGCTCGAATGCCTCAGCATCATCAGGGTCCAGCTCGACACCCCCGCAGCTCATCGTGTGGTGAACGATACGGTAGAACTGTAGTTTCCTCAGCTCACGCCATGCATCCCGTCTGAGGAGCCGAGTCATCGCAGTTGAGGCAACAGCAGCAGCGTCCTGGCCGGCCAGCTCGGGACTCTCATCCTCTGATAGCTGCTGTGACTGCTGCATCGAGTGCCAGCAGTCGACCAGGTATTCAAGCTCACTGACAGATAGCCTAATGGTCACCTGGTGCTGGTCCACGCTTGTCACGATCACTGCGTCAGCTCCTCCACCTCCAGCGAGCGCAGGTACGCCTCTGTCACCGATACCGAGGAATGGCCGAGTCCCTGCTTGACTCGGTAGATGTCGCGGGTGTCCTGGTACAGCCTGATAGCGAATGCGTGCCGTAGATCGTGGACGCTGTACACTGCATGTATCTTGCCGTCATCGTGCAACCTGGTAGCGTAGTACTCAAACGCCTTTGAGATGGCAGCAGGATGCCAGTCCTTGAACGGGGTGCGCAGTGATAGACCCGCCTTGACGATGGCAGCTCGAACGCTGTCGGGCACCTTGCCGGACTGCGCCTTGCCTTTGCTCGTGGTGGTCCACCTGGCACCCGATATCGATAGCCCCGGCAGTCCACCGACACGCAACCCGACTTCACTCATGACGATGACAGCAGCTCGTAACCTGGCAGGCACTGACCGCTCGATGAGCGCCACCTCATCGTCAGTCGGGATCTCCAACCTGCGCACACTTTTCCTCTGTGGTCTGCTCCTGGTGCCTCGGAATGGGTTGCGTAGCTCCACGTGCCGTCTCTCCAGCCAGGTCCAGAATGATGAGGCAGCTGCCACTATCAGACGGACTGTGGCAGGTGCACTGTTGGCCTTCTCTGCCTCAACCCAGTCATCAGCATGTGCCGGGTCCAGCTCTAGGGGTGCCAGGTCATGCACCGCACACCAGCTCTCCAGCCTCAACAACCCTCGATGGTACAGATCACGGGTCCTCTCTGAGTGTGTGCGCCCTGCCTGTGCGATGAACTTGGCGCGCTCATCCTGATAGTCAACACGCTCGATATCGGCAGCTCGTTTCATCTTCGCTTTCATCTCATCGAACAGCGCGCCATCGGCAACCCTACGCAGACCCTCAGCGTCCAGGTCAGACAGCTCCGGCAACTTGGCCAGCCTTGATACCATCGCCTTGACCCGTGCCTCACGCTCAGCTTTGACCCTGTCGACCATCATTCCCGTCATGGTGTGCCTCTCCTCTCCACCATCGTTTGACACATGTTTTACAACTGCCGATTGTACGAGAATACCGGGCAATATGCAAGGGGGCAGCAGCTCACTGGCCATGGGGTGCGCAGGCACGCGCTCACGGCGTCCACACTGGGCAGCCCCTTTCTACCACTTTCCGGCTTTCTACCGCTGCTACGTCTGCCCTCTCATGGATTACAATTTCTGCAAGGGTTTCAGTCACTAACAGCTGTTAGTCCATCCTCACGCTGGAGACGTTAAACCTCCTTCTTCCTGCTAGCTGAGTAGAGGTGACATTTTTCACTTGTACTTTTTCTCCTTCTCCCCTTCATCTTGCACCGTATCCCTGTGGAGGTGTTCCCTTTCTCACCTTCCCTCTCACCTGGTAGGGCACCTGCTACTCTCCTTGTCCATCTCCACCGTCCTCACCATCTCCTGAAGGTGCATCCTCACTGTCCCACGGGTCACCAGGGTCCTCACCACGCTCCATCGCATCGAGTGTTCTGTTTTCTTGCTCAAGTACCAGCTTCTCACCCCTGACATCATCTGATAACTGGAATGGACTCTCACGATCACCCTGCGACCACTGGTAAACCTCGCAATTCTCAAGGATTTCGGCAGTCTCGCGTCTCATTGCCAGCAGTCCTCTTGCAACCGCTGTCGGCCATGTTCCCTTTGCTTTCCTCCAGTGGACCATCAGGTCACCGAGCAGCTCATCGAGTGCAAGGATCATCGCTTCCTGTTTGCCTGGCTCTGTCAGACGCATAGCAGAGGCACGCAACCTATTCAACCGAATTGGTCTATGTGGCTCCCTGCCCCCACCTGATTGTGCACCCAGGAGTGCAACCAACTTTTCGCGTTCCCCGGGCAACAGACGGTCCATGAACTCATCCGCAGTGAGCCGCTCACGAGGTGCTGACTGCGCCTTCTCCAGTGCCTCGATGAAGTCAGGGTCATGATGAAACCACCGGCTGACCACCACCCTGTTGAGGTGCAAATGCTTGCCAATATCAGTATAGGAAATGCCAGGATTGTTCACGATCATGCGAATGGCGATGTTTTGCAGCTCAGTCGTTTTGTTTCGTTTCGCAACCGGTTTGTTACGCGCCAATGTTACGCTTTTTTGAGTCTTTTTTTCCTTCATACCGCCCCTCCCTTTCAGCTTTTGGGCTCCAGTACCGATGAGCCGATGCGTCCGCGCTTTCCGCCCATGACCTCGATGCCGACTGCCACCGACTGTATCGTGCCTTGTCGTTTCACCGCATGGAGTAGACCCGCCAATGTATCACTCTCCAGTGTTGCAACTTCGATGCCTGCCAGGTGTGCAAGGTACTTCACCACTGACTGCTCATCCTTTGGCTCATAGCTGAGGACAAATGTTTTTCCAGATATCATTTTGATCGTCATCTGCCGGTTCTCAATGACTGCATTCTCCACGATACGGCGGAGCATGTCCCTGCGTTCACGGTCTGTGGTTTTGCTGTGCGTGAACTTCTCACAATTCTGTACACTGAACTCCCTGACCAGCAGCTCTGTGTGGTCTTCCTTCAGCTGTAAGTCATGCCGGCTTTCAGTCTTTGCCTTCTCCAGCTCGATGCATTCGTCATTAATCCTGCTCATCTCTTCCCCGGCATCGGCCTCGGTGATGGTGCCACTGGCAATGGCTCTTACAAGGCGAGTCTTCTGCGCTGATAGCTCGGCGAGCCTGGCATCAATGCGCTGCACATCCTCCTTGATCTGATCACGTTGGCGCTCTATTGACTTGGATGCTTTCGTGTATAGTTTTTGCACCGATGCGGTGTCCCTGACGGAGATGAGATACACCAGTTGAAACACAGCATCAGCCCAATCTAACTTGATGCGCTTTGGACTTTGGTCACAGGCCGGGCCGTCATCGTTATGCAGGTACGCATCTTCTCGAAGCTCTGGATTTTTTGCGTTCGTGTACCCATGGAAATGATAGGGCCTTCCGCACTTCCCACATCGAAGAACATTACTGACAAGATGCGCCGCACTGTGTCCAAAATTGTGATGGTGCTCCAATCGGTTGATTCTCTGCACCGACTCCCACAGCTCAACATCGATGATAGCCGGCAGCGTCTTTGACTCGATAAGCTGACCAGCCTTGTTTCTGACATATCCGAAGTAATGCTCATTCCCGAGACACTTGTTGACGGTCGTGTGGTGCCACCGGCAAGTCTTCCCTTTGTGCTTTCCGCTTGTGTTGAACCTGACGTATCCTTCAGCGCGCAGCTGACGTGTTACTTGCCTGACACTTATTCCCTTTGAACGCAGCTGGAACATGCGGCGAATTGCCTTTGCTTCCTCATCGATGATTGACCACTGCCCGGCTTTGTCTATTCGATAGCCGTAGAGGAATGTCACCGCCCGATTGCCGGTGTTGATGCTTTCGGTCACCCCCTCTATGGTGCGCATCCTCTGATACTTTCTAAAAAACTGGCTCACATCGCTGACGATGCCGCCGATCAGCTCATCGGTCGGGTTATCATAGTCATAGCGCTTGCCATCGAAGTACAGCTGGACGCCATTCTCCTTGAGGAAGGCTTTCATCATTGCAGAGTCAACACGGTCACGAGTGAGTCTATCCTCTGAGAGGCACCATACCATTTTGACTTTACCGGCAAGGATGTCACCCTGAAGACGGCGCCACTCCTTGCGCTCCTCCAGGCTGCCGCCTGATGCTGCTTCCGAGTAGACCTCGTGATGCTGGTGAATTGAGTTTGCGAACTTGATACCGCGCTCTGCCTGAAGAGGCAGGCTATATCCGTTTTTCTTTTGCTCTTCCGTACTGACTCGACATACAATGCCGACCATGATTTCCCTCTCTCTCAGTCGGCATTCTACACCTAAGTCAGATTAGGAGTCAACACCATGGTCGAAAAACCACCTGACTTCCCGCTCCGTCAGCCTTCGAAAATGGCCCGGAGGGATCCCTTTCAGCGTTATGGGGCCCACACGGAGCCTGTGCACCCTTTTGAGCCTTATGTTGCGGCTCGTGAATACATTCCTGATCTCGCGGTTTTTTCCTTCGGTCAGCGTGATCAACGCAGAGTGGGGGCCGCGAAGGGTGTAGGCTTTGCACCTGTACACCTGGTCACCCACGCGTATGCCTTTGGAGTACTGGTGGAGGAAGGCATCATCAACGGCCCTGCCCGTTTCCACAAGGTACTCTTTCTCGATACCTGCACGGGGATGGGACACGAGCTTTGCGAACTCCCCGTCATTGGTGTAGAGGATGAGGCCGGTGGAAAGAAAGTCCAGCCTCCCCACGTGAAAGAGCCGGGCCCGGATTGCGGAAGAGTACAGCTGGCTGACCAGCGGCCTGCGCTGGGGATCACTGTTTGCGCACAGGTATTCCCGTGGCTTGTGGATGGCGATGTAGATCTTCTTGCTGGAGGGTACAACTGTCCGGCCGTCCAGAGTCACGGTGTCGCCCATGTTGACTTTGGTGCCGAGCTTGGTGACTGGCACTCCGTTGACCGTGACCCTTCCATGGAGGATGAAGGTCTCGCAGCTGCGACGCGAGCCCAGCCCGCAGCGCGCAAGGAAGACCTGAAGCCGTATTGCGTCCTTGAGGGACGCGCTCTGGGCGTCCGAGCTATTCCTGCTCAAAGCGCTCCCTCTCCAGGCCGTCGAGCTTCGGCAGATCGGAAATCGTGCTCAGACGAAAAGCCTTGAGAAACTCCTTCGTCGTTCCGTACTGGACCGGCTTGCCGGGGGCGTCCTTCTTTCCCACCTCCCGGATGAAGTTCCTGCTGATGAGGAGCTTGATCATGCCGTCAGCGGACACGCCGCGGATGCTCTCGATCTCCCCCCGCGTGATGGGTTGGGAATATGCGATGATTGCCAGCGTTTCCAGGGCGGCCTTGGAAAGGTTGTTCTCACTGCTCTTGCCGTAACGCTCGCGCAGCTTCTCCCACAGGGCTTTGCGAGGAGCGAACGCGAATCCGCCTCCGATTTCCACGATCTCAAGCCCGTGGCCGTCAGCCTCCAGCCCCTGACGAAGCAGCTCGATGGCCTCTTCGGTTGCTTCCGGGGAAAGACCGCCGATGGATGCCAGCTTGCGAAGCTCCACGGGATCGTTCTCCAGAAGCAGGATGGCTTCAACCAGCGCGGCGTCTTTACTCAGCTCCATTTCCGTCTGCTCCCTCCGTCAGCGCCGCCGCCGGCTCTTCTTTGCGCGCCCGAACCCTGATGTCTCCGAACAGCCTGTTCTGCATCACCGAGATGCGTCTCTCTTTCACCAGCTCAAGGACCGCCCAGAAAGCGCAGACGATCTCCAGGATGCTTCGCCGCCTCACCAGCTCGGTGAACAGAAACTCCTCCCTCTCCTCCAGCAGCTCGGCGATCAGGGTAATCTTCTCATTGACGCTGACTTCCTCATACAGATCGATGATCCGCTCCGAGGACAGCGTCGTCAGAAGGGAAGAGAAAGTCTGCAGGAGATCCCAGACGCTCACTTGTTCCCATATCCCCTCGTCGGAAAAGGGAAGGATCCGCTGGCTGCGCGTCCTCTCGATGATCCACTCCACCTCCCCTTCCTTCTGGGCCATGAGATCGGACAGCTTACGAAACTTCTGGTACTCGATGAGCTTTTCCACGAGGTCCCTGCGGGGGTCCTCGATCTCGTCATCAAGATTCAGCTCCACGGGGAGAAGCATCTTGCTCTTGATGTACAGGAGGGTCGCGGCCATCAGGTAAAACTCCGTCATCGTGTCGAGGTCCACTTTGGTGGCGAAGTTCAGATACGCAAGGTACTGCTCCGTGATGGACGCAATCGGAATGTCGTAGATGTTGACTTCCGATTTGCGGATGAGGAAGAGAAGGAGGTCCAGCGGCCCATCGAAATCACCGAGATGAAAATGCTGCTTCTGGCTCACGCTTGAGTCGGGCATGGGGTCAGAGGCCGGGCTCCCTTCAGTATGGGTGTCGTTGAGAGGTGGTATCGTTGGCACTGTTCTGTATCGACAGGAGATTATACTACCGGCGGGGATAAGAGTAAACACCCTGGATTCGGGCCGGCAGGAGATCGGCAAAGAGGAGGCCGGTGCGAGGGTCCCGCAGCCGCGGGGACAGCTCCCGCAGCGGCACAAGCACGAAACCGCGTTCGGCCATTCGGGGGTGAGGGATCATCAGATCAGGCTGATCCACGATCAGGTCTCCACAGAGAAGAATGTCCAGGTCGACCGTCCGCGGCCCCATCCGCCTCTCCCGGCCGCGATCCCGCCCCAGCTCAGCCTCGATCCTATGAACGGCATCCAGCATTTGCGGGGGTTCCAGCGCCGAGACTGCCATGCCCACGGCATTGAGGAAAAGGGGCTGGTCGGTGACGTACATGGGCTCCGACTCGTACAGGCTGGAGAGCCTGCTTTCCGTTGCGTGCGCCCGCATCATTTCCCACGCTCCAAGGAGGTTGCGTTCCCTGTCGCCAAGGTTGGAGCCGAGTGAAATGTAGTAGGTGTGCGGCATGCTATCCAGGAGTCCCGGGCCTTTTTCCTCTCAGAAAAGCTCCTTGTCCGGATCTGCGGCTTCCTCTCCCGGCGCGTCTTCTTCTGCCGCGGGCCTTCGCGGAGGGGCTGGCTCAGCAGGGGCTTTGGCAGCAGGCTCCGCGGCCGGTTTGACACCCTGGCTGTCTCTGGGCAGCTGCTGCCTCCCGGCTGATCCGGGCGTCGGAAAGAGGATCTCACGCACTTTTTTCTCGAGCTCGGAGTAGACGGCCGGGTTGGACTCCAGGAAAAGGCGCGCGTTCTCAACACCCTGGCCAATGCGCTCTTTTCCGTAGGAATACCAGCTCCCGGCTTTCTCCACGAGGTTGTTCTGGATGGCGGCCTCCAGCAGGCTCCCCACCGCGGAGATTCCCTTGCCGAACATGATGTCCATCTCCGCCTTGCGGAACGGCGGCGCGATCTTGTTTTTCACGACTTTGACGCGAACCTTGTTGCCCACCACTTCGTCGCTTCCGCGGGCAATGCTTTCCACCTTCCGCACCTCGAGTCGGATGGTTGAATAGAACTTCAGCGCGAACCCGCCCGTGGTGGTTTCGGGGTTGCCGAACATGACCCCGATCTTCATACGGATCTGGTTGATGAATATGAGGCAGGTCCGTGTTTTTGAGATAGTTCCCGTGAGCTTCCGCAGCGCCTGGCTCATGAGCCTGGCTTGAAGGCCCATGTGGGAGTCTCCCATCTCACCCTCGATCTCGGCCCGTGGGGTGAGTGCGGCCACCGAGTCCACGACGATGATGTCCATGGCGCCCGAGCGTACCAGCGATTCAACGATCTCCAGGGCCTGCTCCCCCGTGTCTGGCTGGGAAACCCACAGCTCATCCACGTTGACTCCGAGGTTCTTTGCGTACACGGGGTCAAGCGCATGCTCCGCGTCAACGAATGCGGCGATGCCCCCGAGCTTCTGCGATTCCGCAATTGCATGGAGGGCAAGGGTGGTCTTGCCGGACGACTCGGGGCCGTAGATTTCAATCACCCTCCCCCGGGGATAGCCGCCCACGCCAAGAGCGGCGTCCAGGAGGATGGAGCCCGACGGGATGACGTCCACGTCGGTGTGACCGGCGTTTTCCCCCAGCTTCATGAGGGACCCTTTGCCGAATTGCTTCTCGATCTGCAGCCGGGCCGCTTCCAGAGCGCGCGCCTTCTCCTCCTGCACAGGCGACTTCTTCTCAGTGGCCGGGACTTCCTTTTTTGCCATCCGTTCTTGCCTCGCTTCTTCCTTCTCTCAGTACAGGGGAAACACCGCGCCGATTGCGCCGCGGGTGCCGATAAGTATAACCGGAAGTCGGAGCATGTCCAGTAGAACGCTCCTCGTTGCAATTTTCACCCTCTGTGCTGCCGCGGCCTACCCTTCGGACTGGGCGACGTTTGTGCAAGCCAGCAATCGCGCCGACGACTCCCTGATCATCAGCCTTTTGCAAGATTCGGACTTCGAGACAAGCTCGCAGATCTGTGATTCGGTCGGGCTGCGAAAGGACCCTTACGCGGCCGACATCCTTTCCTGGCTCCTTGCAGGCTTTTCGAAAACCGGCGAGTACAAGACCGAATACCTCCTCCGACGTGTCATGAGATCGCTTTTCGACCAGACCCTCGGGGACGCGGTGCTGCGCGACAGGCTTGACGCAAACGCATCTGTTCTGGCCGACATGGTCAAGGGCATCGGGGGCTTCGGTGATCCCCAGCTCAAGGGGACGATAGTTCTGCTTTTGCCGCGCCTGGGAGGGGCGGACAGTCTGCCGGTGCTGATGGACATCGGAAAGGGAATCATCGGCAAACTGGAGCAGACCGGCGGAAACCTCTCACTTCCCGACACCGGGCTTGCCCTCGATTTCCTTGTCGTAGTTCAGGCCATCGGCAGCCCTGACTTTCTGGATCCCTGTCTTGCAATTGCACGCCTTTCGCGGGATCAGGACCTCGTTCAAAAAGCGCGCCTGCTCTCCCGCAAGTTGGCAGGTCCGGCGCGATAAGAAGCCGGCGGGCGATGGCACGCGTGGACTCCCTGGGGCTTTTCTGGTAGATTCCACCCATGCGCGGACGGCTCCTGGTCTTCTCCACCCGGGCCCTCGCGGGATACGCCCGCGAGGTGACCCGCACCCTGCGCGCATATCCGCCTTTCAAGGACAAGACAGAGGCTGAAATCCACGGAGACCTTTCGGTCTCCCGGTTTGCAGACGGGGAAATGGAGGCCGAGGTCGGGACCTCCGTACGGGGCTGCGACGTATTTCTTTTCGTAGGAGCGGCCCGAAATGCGCTTGGCCTGTCATCTGAAGAGAACAAGATAGAGGCCTACCACGCCGTGGACGCGTTGCGAAGGGCGCAGGCGGGGAGGATCACGGTTTTCGAGCCTTACTGCAGCCCCGGCCGGTCGGACAGGCTCACCCGCAGAAACTCTGTCGGGCTCTGGCTGCACTTCAAGGTCCTGCTCAGCCTGGGAATCAACCATTACATTACGTTCCAGCTTCACTCGGAAAAGTCCAAGACGTTCATCGACCCGGCAATCTGCGACGTGGACGACATACCCGGCAGGACGCTTCTGGAGCGCTACATCTGCGACAATGTGATCAGGACCAGCGAGCGCCTGCACACGGTGGTGCATGATGAATGGCTTTTCTGCTCCGTGGACGCCGGCGGGGAGGCCCTGTCCAAACGCTTTGCGGCCTCCTTTGGCACGGGGATAGTCATTTCACACAAGCAGAGGAACTACTCCGCCGCCAACTCCGTGGAATCCATCACGATCCTGACGGCGGAGCCAATCGAAGGAAAGACCATCTGGATCATCGACGACATGATCGACACGGGAGACTCCATCTGCAAGCTCGTGCGTGAGCTTGCCCCCCTGAGGCCGAGATCGGTCAACGTGGCAATCGTGCATGCCGTGTTCTCACCACCTGCCCGGGAGCGGCTGAAAGAGCTGTGTGATGATGGGCTGATCGGCTCCATCCTGGTGACTGACACAATCCCCTGCACCGCGGAAATCCGTGAAAGCCTTCCCTGCCTCCAGGTCATCCCTTCGGCGTCACTTGCCGCGGACATCGTCTTCCGTCTCAACAACGAGCTTGCGCTCTCTCCCCTTCTGGCGCCATTCAACGCGGACGACTACCTGAAGAAATAGCGGCCGTTCTTTTCCTCGAGGAACCCTTCGGCAACAAGCCGGTCCAGGGCCTGCCCCAGCCGCGGGTCAGGGTTGGGCAGGGATTCCTGAATCTCCTTGCCCGTCGCGCCTTGAAGCGCCAGCATGATTTCAAGGACGCGTCCCCTGAGCTGACGAAGAGACCCCTCGAACGGAGCCTGGCGGGTGTAGCCGGCGCTTCGCAGGTTCGGGTTTGCCACGGAGCCCCGGAGGAATGCGCCGTAGTCCATGAGGGCGTAGTACCACTCCCGCGGGTTTTCCCGGTCCAGGGTCTTTTCTATAAGTGGAAAAATCTCAGAATCGGCGACCTTCCGTTTCCCGGGAAAGAAGAAGTGGATAAAAACGCGGCGGATGTTCGTTTCCATGAAGACAAGGGGGATGTCAAAAGAAAAAACTAGTATTGCCGAGGCGGTGGCGCGCGCGATGCCGGGCAGCAAGCTCAAGTCCCCCACGGTCCTGGGGATCCGGCCGCCATGGTTCCGCAGAACCGCCTGCGCCGCGTTCCGCAAGGCCAGGGCCCGACGATTGTACCCGAGGCCCTTCCATACGCCCAGCACGTCCTGGACGCTGGATTCGGCAAGGGAACGCAGACTGGGGAACGCCTTGAGGAACTGACGGTATTTCGGGAGCACCCTGCCGACTCCGGTCTGCTGGAGCATGACTTCCGAGACCAGGATCCTGTACGGAGTCCTTCTCCGGCGCCATGGCATCTGCCTTCCGTGACTTCGGTAATGCTCCCAGATAAGGGCCCTGAACTTTCGGAGGCTGGGGGTCAGAACTTTTTCTCCGAATCCAGGAGGATCGTCACCGGGCCGACGTTTGTGTAGGAAACTTCCATGGACGCCTGAAACTCACCGGTTGCCACTTTGAAACCGGTCAACCGCAGCACTTCCACGGCCTTGTCATACAGGGTTCTTGCCAGGTCGGGAGGCGCGGCCTCGGTGTAGGAAGGGCGCCGGCCTTCCCGAGCGTCTCCATACAGGGTGAATTGTGAAACCAGGAGGATCTCCCCGTGAACGTCCGCGACGGAGAGATTCATCTTCCCGTCTTGATCGGGAAAAATCCGAAGATGCGTGATTTTGTCACAGATGACGCGCAAGTCCCGGTCAGTGTCGTTTCTGCCGACTCCCAGGTACACAAGCAGCCCCGAGCCGATGGCGCCGACCTGCCGGCCGTCAACAACGACGGCTGCATCGCGTACTCGCTGAACCACTGCGCGCACTGGAGTTCGCCTAGTTTCCTGCCAGCTTGTGAATTGAGATGGCGGTGAGGCCGATCTTGCCCACCTGGTAGGCAATCTGGCCCAGGACCTCGATGCCGCCCCCGTTCGCAAGGTCCGCGGCGAAGCCCAGGGTGACGGGAACGATTCCCTGCAGCTCCTTTTCCTTGTCGTAGCCTACAAGAAGGTCGAAGATGATGGCGGTTTTTCCGACTTTGAGGTTTGCTATCTTGCCGCGCCAGCTCACCGAGCATCCGTCGTACAGGGCAGGCTCTGCCGCAACGGTGGTGTACGGGAAGGAGTCCCTGAGTGTCAGGAAGTCCGGCTGCGTGACAAAGCCCTTGAGCATCCGCGCCTTCTCCTTGACCGGAAGGGACGCGTTTGAAAGGAGGATCCTGTTTATCTCCACGGTAGCCATGTTGTCACGATACCCCAGGAGAAAGCCCTTCGCCTTGTTGAACGCCTTGCGGACATCGGCCTCCGTCATCATGTACGTGAAGTCCGACCCCGTGTCGGTCAGCCGCGGAAGATCCCCCGGGATGTCTATCCCGGAGATCCCCGGGCGTTCAGCGGCGCGCTGCGGGAAAAATCTGATGCCAAGGTAAGCCGCAGCGCCGACTGCGAGAACCCCCAGGACGACGATTGCGATGAGCCCTGCCCTGCCCCGCGCGGGAAGCGGCGGGTACAGACTGCGGACTTTCCCAGCATCGATGAACTCTTGAAGCTTTTCCTGCGACAGGCCGCGCCGCAGGAGGTCCATTCCCCGGCGCGCTACTTTGTTTCCCGGATCCAGCTCGAGGACTTCCAGCCATCGCTTGATGGCATCGTCCGTCTCATGCCGGCGGAAATTGATGGCAGCCAGCCCCAGCAGGGCGCTCACGTTGTCGCGGGACAGATGCCGTGCCCTGCTGAGGTACGAGAAGGCGCCGCCAAGGTCGCCCGTGTGCAGGCAGGAGAAGCCCAGCAGGGAGAAATAGTCGAAGCTTTCCCGGTACCGGAAGACCTCGGGCTCCAGGATGCGTATGACATCGGGGAACTTTCTGGCCCGATAGAGCCTTCGCGCCTCGCCGAGGCCTTTTCCCTTCATTTGCTGTACGTCGAAGAGCGAGCCTTCAGGTCCCCGATGGCCGACTCCATTACCGAGAGGTCACCCCCAGCGATGTCAGCCCCGGGCGCCAGCGCAGAATCCACGCGCGACAGGATTTCATTCACCGTGGTCAGGTCCGCGCGGAGGCCAGCCGCTGCGCCGGCGGCCGCCTTGCCGGCAGCCAGGGACTGCTGGACGGACCTGGTAAAGTCTCCCGCGGCCACGGCGGAGGTTGCGGAGAACCCGGCCGGATTGTACTTGCCCAGCACCAGCGTCACGGTGAACTGGGCGCCCGGCGCCAGGGGACGTGGATCGTAGTACAGGGCCACCGCGGAGTCGTTCTTCGAGTAGGGAAGGAGGCTGAAGTCGCGGGCGCGCGAGGTGTTGTAGCCCCACGCGGAATCACTCAGTCTTTTCCAGTTGGCGAACACGATTCTGTCCGGCTGCGTGATTTGTTCCGCAGTCACCATGACTTGCAGGCCAAGCTGTTCCGAGTCACCGGCACGGGGGGAGACCCACCAGCGCGGGAGGCTGCGGCCGGCAAGGGTTGCCTCACGCGTGATGGAGGTCAGGGTATCCGTGGCGAAAGGGGTCGGGCCGCTTTCACCGAGCCACGTGTCCAGAAGGTATCTGACACCCGCCGTGAAATCCTGGCGGGAGGTATTTCGCAGGGTGAGATCGATGCGCACGCCGTCAGCGGCCGTGGCCCCGGGGGAGGAGACAAAAGAGAAGCTTTCCGTGACCGTGAGAAAGTCCGATTTCCAGACGAATCGCGCGCCCGTGGGTGTCTTCTCGGCGGCCCCGGAGAATCCCGCGGAGTCTCCCATCCTGAAAATGCTGGTATTCAGGACGACGCTCAACATCGTCGTGCGAGGATCTTGCGGCGAAAGAAGCGGAACATAGGCGCCGGAGGCGGTAAGGTACGCCACGGAGAACCTCCCGACGTCTTCTGCCAGGGTGAGTCTGATTTTTCCCTGGCTCAGCTCGAGCGCCTGAAGGGGAAGTGAGGCAGCAAGCAGGAAAAACGCCAGCAGCCGGCCGGTGCCTGCTCTCATTTTGTCCCCTCCGAGGATTCCATGGTCGCCAGGTACTTCTCTTTCAGCGCAAGGGCCGCTTCTTTGATTGCAAGGAGGCGCTCACGGCGCTCGATCTCCGCAAGCTTGTCGGGCGTTGGACTGCCGGAAGTGGGGCTTGCCGCGGACCCCGTCCCCAGCTGGGCAAGCTTTGCGCTGAGGTCCTGGGCTTCCGCGGTCTTCTTTGTAAGCTCCGCTCGGAGATCGGCAATTGTCTTCTGATCCTGGTCCGCACCCCCCCCGATGAGCTTCTTCTGGTACGCCTCGATTGCCTGCTCATAGGTTTTCTCGCGGCGCTGAAACTCCTCCAGGCTCCTGAGAAAGTCCTCATGGCTCCATTTCAGGAGTCGGGCAAGCTCGATCTCTTTTTTCTGCAGCTGGATCAGGGAAATCCTGTACTGCGCGGCCTCCACTTTCACACTGGAAGGAAAGTCCGTGAGAATCTTCTGGTAGATATTCTGGGCATCCTCGACGTGCCCCAGGCTGTACAGGCTTTCTCCGACCCAGAACCAGGCGTTGGGAATGAAAGGGGACGCCGGATACGCGGTGATGAACTGCTGCAGGACCTGGATGGATTGCTCGTACTGCTCCTGAAGGAACAGGAGCCTGCCTTTCTGGTAGAGCGCCTCTGGATGGTCCGTTGCGGCGGAAAAGTTGGCAAGATAGAACTCCAGGCTCTTGTCGGCGTCATCAAGCTTGCCGAGGGCCATGTAGGATTTCGCGATCAGGAGATATGCTTCCGGTTTCTGGTCAGAGGCCGAAGGGTCGCTGATCACGGCGCGAAAGACCGGTAGTGCCTTCTCGAACTGGCCGTCCCGAAACAGCTGGAGTCCTTTGCTCATGTCCTTGGAAGTCTGCGCGGAGACCGCGAGAGCGCACAGGCCGAACAACGAAATCAGGAGGAAAAATACAGCCTCTTTCGGGTGCGTCATGCGCTTTTTCATCACCTCCTTAAACTTTCGACTGGCTGCGCGCCAAACTATAACGAAAGTCACGGTCCCTGTCGCAGCGGATTCTACCATTTGCCTCGGAGGAAGGCTACTTCCTGCGTCGGATCAGGGGCGTTGAAAAACGCCGAGCCTGCCACAATGACGTCTGCTCCGGCGTTCAGCGCCGACTGTATGGTGGTCCTGTTGATCCCGCCGTCCACTTCGATCAGGAACTGGTGTCCCCCTGCCCGCCTCAGCCTGTCGAGCGTCTCCACCTTTCGCAGGCACCGGGGGATCAGATCCTGGCCGCCGAAGCCGGGGTTGACGGTCATGACAAGAACGAGGTCCACAAGGGAAAGGACCTCGGAGATGGCCTCAGCCGGGGTGGAGGGCACGATGGCCACGCCCGGTCGGCTCCCTTTCTGACGTATGGACGTGAGGATCCTGTGCATGTGCGTGGCCGCTTCCCAGTGGACGGTGAGATAGTTCGTGCCTGCTTCGCAGAACCCGTCAATGGCGCGCTCAGGCTGGCAGATCATGAGATGTGTATCGAAGGGAAGGGAGGAGACCGGGCGCAGGTCGGTGACCGCCTTCTGGCCGAAAGTGATCTGCGGGACAAAGCAGCCGTCCATGACGTCGAGATGGACGAAATCCGCTCCGCTTTTCTCCACCAGGCGAACGGCATCCGCCAGGGACCCGAAATCCGCGGAAAGAACCGAAGGCGCAACGAAAATCTTTCGTGGGCCTGCCGCATGGTCTGTGCGGCGTTCGGATTGTGATTCATTCCGCATACTCTTCTCATTGTATCAAATGCCTGCGTGTTTGCAAACGCGACCGCGCCAGCCGGCCTGCCTCCCGCGGTTGACTGGTGTCATTGACGAAAAACAGCGGGAATGCGATACTGATGGCGGGGTGTGATAGACGGTAATTGCTCTTTCCAGCGGTGTTTACGCCATTTTCCTGCGGCGCGCCGCGCAGACTGTATCGCACGACAGAGAGGCGGCTCATTCCTGACGACACAATTGCTCAGATTCTCAATACCGCCTGCCAGGATCTGAGAGAGGGAGCGTTCGCTGAGGCAATCGACGCGCTGGAGAAGGTGCTGGAAATGGACGTGGAATACCCAGGCGCCGCCTCGGTGCTGAAGTGCGCGTCTTTCTGGAGCGAGCGCCTGGAAAGGGGGCTCGTGCCACGGGACGGCTTTGAGCGAGGAGAGACACTGCTGGCTCTCTGGAGGTTGTTTCTGGTCTTTGCCCAGCGGCTTGCGGATGTGCCGGAGAGGTTTCTGTTTGCCATCAAGCAGCACGTCTTCTCCTCCGCGCTCGTGAGCTATCTCGGCGCCTCGGCTGATCAGGAGCCGACCGACCCCGACGTCCTGCTGCAGGTGGGCCGCTGCTGCAAGGGCATCGGGAATTATGAGAAGGCCATCGAGCACCTCGAGAGGGCCAACCTGGAGAGGAAGGAAGACGCGAAGATCCTGGCAGAGCTGGCGGACTGCTACTCCCTGGTGAGCGACACCAGGCTGGCAAAGGTATTCTTCCGTGAGGCCTTTTTCATCGACGCCCAGGCCATCGATCTTGCCGGCCTCGAATCGCCGCTCATCACGCGCCTTTCCGGGAAGCTGCGGGAAATGGGGGTCTCCGGGCCGGCGCTCAACGAATGGGTCCCCGTCTGGGGCAACATCTGGGGGGTGTTCAACGTCAGGCGGGAGATGAAGCCCCTGGAGTTCGGCAAGCTCAAGCAGGCCATCTACCAGCTGGAGAAAGAGCAGGCTGGAAGCGGAGGTGACCTGGTGGTCCCGCGCCTGATCAACCGCTACTTCTGGCTCGTGGATCATTACATTGCAGCCGGAGAGCAGCGGGAGCGCATCGAGGAGGTTCTGGAAAAGATTCGAGACCTGAGCCCCGCGGTATACAGGGAATATACGAATTAGGAAGAATGATATCGCCATAGAGGAGTGAAGAATGGCAACTGAATTGCTGAAGACGATTACTGATCTGCTCAATGAGGAGAAGTGGACTCGGGCCACCTTGAACAGCTACTCGATCACGAACTTCAAGGATCTTGACGCCCTCATCGAGCAGGCCCGCACGGAAGGAATTGCCGAGGAGGTGAGGGAGGTTGCCGGCGAGCATCTGAAGCATACAAGCAACTCGATCATTGCCCTGTACCTTTCCGGGGTGCTCGCGCTTTCCCGCGAGCTGGTGGATGACACCAACCTGATCATGTTGATCAGCATTTTCATGGACAACCACAAATGGAACGTCGTGGAATTTCTGGCTGAGAGGATCCTGGAATACGGGGAGAACAAGTACGCCCTTCGCACCCTTGGCGAATGCTTCGAGAATCGCAACGACGACGTGAAGAAGCTGGAGATCTGGGACAGGCTCATTCGCGTGGACTACGAGGAAGCCGACATCGTCAAGATCCTCGGAGAGAAACGCGAGCAGGACGGAGACCTGGCCGCGGCCGTGGACTATTACAAGAAGGCCATTCACCGCTTCATCAACAAAAAGCAGTTCGCCAGCGTAAAAGAGCTGTGGGACAAGCTCATCCACCTCAGTCCTGAGGATATCGACTTTTTCTTCCACATCGAGGGGCGCATTGCCCGCCTGATCAACGGGGAGCGCGCGGCCGCGCTCCTGACCACCCTCATCCCCCACTACAAGGAGAAGGAAGACTGGGACACCTCGATCGAGATACTAAAGAAGATCCTTGCCTACGACTCGAAGAACGGCCCGGCGCGAAAGGATATCATCGAGTGTTATCGGCAGAAATACGCCAAGCACAGCCAGCTGGAGGAATATATCAAGATCTCCAACCTGACTCAGAACTGGCGCAACGTGCATGAGGCAATCGCCGACTTCGAGAAGCACATCGCATTCGACACCGGTAACTACGTCTTCCACCGAACGTGGGGAATAGGAAGGATCTCTGCCAGCAAGGATGACACGTTCACCATCGACTTTTCCAACAAGTCGTCACATAAGATGTCGCTGAAGATGGCCGTCAGCGCGCTGGAGGTTCTTTCGGCGGAGCACATCTGGGTTCTCAAGAGGACCGTCACAAAAGAGGAACTGGCAAAGAAGGTCAAGGCGGAGCCCGCGTGGGCCCTTCGCACAATCATCCGGAGCTTTGGCAACCAGGCCGACATGAAGAAGATCAAAGCGGAGCTTGTCCCCGACGTGCTCAGCGCCGGTGAATGGTCGCGGTGGAGCACGGAGTCCCGTTCCATACTGAAGAAGGACTCAGCCTTCGGCAACCTCCCGGACAAGGTGGACCAGTTCGTCGTGCGGGACAAGCCCATTTCGTTCGAGGAGAAGATCTACAACAAGTTCAAGGCGGAAAAGGGCTTCTTCGAGAGAGTGAAGACCATAGAGGATTACATCCAGGGCGGCCGGGCGGAGCCGGACTCGGACTGGTTCACGGAGATGTTCTCCTACTTCACCGCCTTCCTCAAGGGTTACACGGCCGTTTCGGAGACGGTGCTGGGAAGCTGGCTCTTGATTCAAAAGATCGTCGCCTTCTATCCTTTCATCTCCACAGGAGTCCCGATCACCTTCGGGGAGCTTTTCGGGAAGATGGACGCGCTGGAGGAAACCTTCACCCGGCTCGATGACCCGGACCTCAAGAAGGACTTCCTCGTGGCCGTGAAGAAGAACATCGCGGACTGGCCCACGGTATTTTCGCGCCTGTTCGTGATCTTCCCCTCCAAGTTCATTGTCGACGAGCTCGTCGGCAACGCGCAGTGGGACGTCCTGGGCAGCATGCTTTCCTCCATCGTTTCGCGCTACCGCGAGCAGAGGGACGCGTTTGTCTGGGTGGCAAAGAACCTCCTGCGGGAGCGCTGGTTGGAGGAGCGCATCTCCATATCCCGGGAAAAGGTCTTCATCGGGATGATCCACCTCCTGGACATAAGCTACCGGGACATCGCCAACAAGCAGAACTCCAGCGCCAACAGGAAGACCAACCGCCAGATCCAGGAGTTCCTCTTCGAAGAGGGCAGGCTTCTGGAGTTCCTCATGGCCGCAGACAGGGATTCCATCACCCGCCTGTTCACGCTCGTGGACGACGTCAAGGAGCTGGACCCGTCCCTGAGAATCCAGCTCAAACACAAGATCAAGGAGAAGTTCCCCGACTTCCACTTCCTGGGAGAGCCGGGGGTGGAGAAAGTCAGTCTTGGCCTTCTTGTGACCCGGGCCAGCTTCGAGAAGAAGCAGCAGGACCTCAAGCGAGTGATCGACGTGGAGATCCCCGAGAACTCGAAGGAGATCGGGGTGGCCCAGAGCAAAGGCGACCTGCGTGAGAATGCGGAGTATAAAGCGGCGCTGGAAAAGCAGGAGATGCTCAAGGTCACCGCCTCAAAGCTGAAGGAAGAGGTCCAGCAGGCGCAGATCTTCAATGAAAACGAGGCACGGACGGACAGGATCTCCTTCGGGACCCGTGCTCGGCTGAAAAACATGAAGACGGGCCAGGTGGAGGAATACGTCATCCTCGGGCCCTGGGAGTCCAATCCCAGCCGGAACGTCATCTCGTACCTCTCCCCCCTCGGCGTTGCCCTCTGGGACCACAAGCCCGGAGAGGAGTTCGCGTTCACGATCAATCAGAACGAGTTTCATTACATCGTCGAGAACATCGAGAAGGCGGATCTGAAAAACATATGAAAAACAACGGACTGAACAGGGCCGCGCGCGGCCTCCTGATCGCTGTTGCTGTGCTTGCGTTCTTCCTTGCGGTCATGCCGGCAGCCGCGGAGAACATCGACCTGGTGGTCATGGTGGACACCTCGGCCAGCATGTTCCCGTATTTTGACGACCTGATGAACTACCTCGTCCACGACCTGCTGGCCACCCGGCTTCATCGTGGGGACGGCTTTCACCTGCTCAGCTTCGACAGCACGCCGGAGGTGGAGATCGCCCTGGAGATCAACAGCGCTGAAGCTGCGGACAGGGCTTTCGGGCGGATCCTCCTTCTCCATCCCCTGGGCAGGTACACGGATCTGGTGGCCGCCTTGCAGTTCCTCTACAAGTACGTCAAGGAGCTGCCGGAGACAAACCCGAAGCAGATCATCCTCATCACGGATGGGGTGAATGACCCTCCTCCGGGAAGCGCCAGCAGGCTTCTCGGTGACGAGGCGGTCCGGAAAGCGGTGGATGATGTTGCCTCGGCAATGAAAAAAGAAGGGTGGAAGCTCAACATCCTCAAGGTTCCGCCTGAGCCCGCACCCGGAGAGGAGGGCATGAAGAGCTACCTTCCGGACTTGGCCCAGACCCTGGGGGTCCCCGCCGTCCCGTACAACACCAAGGAGAAGCAGTCCGTCACGGGCATGACCACAGGCTTCCCCACCCTGATCTTCCCCGCAAACCTGGGGAAGGTGGGCAACCGGTTTGTCGCGCCGTTCCGGGTGAAAAACTGGAAGTCCGAGCCGATTATCGTACGGTTGTCCAGCGTGCAAAGCGATGGTGCGGAGCTTCTGGACCGAAAAGTGAACATCACGGTAGCCCCGAACGCCGAAGCCGCCCTGGACGTGCCCATCCGGCTTCCCTTGTCATATCCCCAGGGAGACCACGCGGCGAACGTCCAGCTCGTATTTGAAAACGACATTCGGATATCACCCACTTCGGGAACCCTTTCGTTCACCTACACCGGACGGGGCGGCCTGCCCATTCCCCGCCTCACTTTCCTGTACGTGATCTACATTCTCGTCGGGCTTTTGCTGCTGTATGCGCTGATCAGGCTTTTCCTCTTCCTGAGAAAGAAGATGCAGGAAGTTCCCGTGACCGGGTTCGCCAAGTCCAGGGTCATGCCGTCAGCCGCGGACCGGGAGCCCGGATCCGGGCGCGGCGTTCCCGCGGGCACTACGGCTGAAAGCACCGGGGCACGCGCAGGTGCCCGCCCGGGTACGGGCAAAAGGGTGCCGCTTCTGCTGACTGGCGGGTCGGCCGGGCGCCTTACCGGAGCGCCCCTCGGCGGGAAGCGCGTACGGCCCACCGTGCTGAGTCTCAAGAGATCGCTGCCCAGGTCGGAGCTCCAGCGGGGCAGCCTTCCGCCTCTCATCGAGATGCGGGTGAGTCTGCAGAATCCCCAGGTCGGATTCCGGAACGTGCACAGGATCCAGGAGGGCGGCGGGCGAAGCATCGGAGGAGGCCGTTCCCCGTACCTCATTTTCCTGGTGCGCGTGCCTTCCCGCATTGCGGAGATCAGGAACCAGCAGGGAAAGTACGTATTCACTCCCCTTCGAACGGAAATGTTCCCCGGAGTCAGCGGTTCCATCGAGGACTGCCTGGGCGTGGAGATCCCGTTTGTCGGCCCGCACGGCAGGGAGATGAGCATCCACTTCAGGGAGTGGGTGTCGCCGCTGGATGAGATCAACAGGATCATGCGGTCCGTGAGGTATGAGGGCAAGGAGCCATAGAAGCGCCTGCAGGTCGATGGCGCTTTGAGGCGGATGGACCCTAGAGTTTCTCCAGCGTCCTCTCGGCCTCCCGCTGCACCAGGGGTGATGGGTCCTTCTGGGACATGTCCTTCAGCTTGACCTTGAAGTCGGAGAAGCCGTTCGCCCCGATTCCGCGAACTGCGTAGGCGCGCACCACGGCGTCGGGGCTGTCCAGCATGACGCCGTAGACGTCCTTCAAGCCGGCTCCTTGTGCCTCTGAGAAGACACGGGCAGTGGCCTCGATCGGTTTCTGGTCCACTCCTTTTCCTTCCGCCGCGATCACAGCGTTGGCAGCTTCTATGGCACGAGACAGGTCCCGGGCCGTCAACGCTTTGAGCGCGTTTTCGCGGGTTTCCGGAGGGAATCCGGCTCCCTGGTAGAGCATGGCAAGGGTATCCTCGCCCTGCGCGCCCCCCATTCCGCCGATGGCCTTGATTGCGGCCACGCGCACCTGGCTGATGGGGTCATAACGCGCCTTGTATTGGAGCGCGGGCAGAGCAGTATCGGCCTGGCTTGACGACAGGTTGCCGGTCAACGCCTTTGCGCACTGCTCGCGGACCTTCCAGTCATCATCCTTCAAGCCCTGGATCAGCATGGGGAACACGCCTTCCAGCCCGAAGTGGGAAAGAGCGGAGGCCGCGTATGCCCTCACGAGAGCGTCATTCTCCGAGAACATTGCTTTCAGGACCGGCAGCGCGCGCGCGTCCCCGATCTTGCCAAGGGAGTCGGCCGCGTACACCCTTCGGATCTTGTCCTCATCGGTGTTCTTGGCTATCGCAATCAGGTCATCCACGGCGTTCTTGTCCTTGAGATCGCCGAGGGCCAGGATCACGTCCGACCTGCGTGCGTCCGGAAAGTCGGGGCTTTTCAGCTTGGATTCCAATACGGTTGCGCAGCCAGGCTCAGCGGACTTGCCGCACGCCCGTATTGCATCCGAAACTACGCCACTGTCCTTGGAATCGACCAGAGGGATGAGCAGGGGTGACTGCCCCGCCGCGTGAATGGCGGAAAGGTAGCGGATCGCAGCAACCAGCAGGTCGCCGGTCTGGTTGTCGCTGTCGCCAAGGATCTGACGGGCAGTCCCCTCCCCGTCCTTCAGGCCCTGATCCTCGAGGAATCCCAGAATCGCCTTTTTCACGTCCGCCGAGCGTGTATCCGCCAGAACGGAAGACAGCTCTTTCGTGAAACGAACGTCATGGGTGGAAGAAAGCCGCTGCACCGCCTCCAGGATCTGGCTGTCTATCCCGTACAGGAGAGTCTGCCGGACCCGATCCAGGGCCGCCTGGTCGTCCGCGGCGAGCAGCCCCGGCAGGCCGGCCAGGAGAAACAAAAGAAGCCAGGACGCGCGCTTCACTCTTTTTTCCTCCTTGCAATCACATCGGCAAGGAAAGGAACCCTCAGGACAAGATACACCCCGGCTGTAAGAGCCACAGCCACAAGAACCACCCCCGCTGTCCATGTGACGCCGCGAAGGCTGCCGCCGCTCATCCACAGTCCCGGCTTCCATGCATGGAAAAGGACGATGAAAGCCGCCATGGGAAGGGATCCCAGGAGAGACTTGCCCAGCGCGGCAAGCATGGACAGGAGCCCCATTCCCCCCAGCCGGCGGCGTGCCATGACGACAAGCATCACCGCTCCCGCGGTGAAGGCAATGGAATTGGCGTAGGCAAGGCCGCTGACCCGCAGGGGCGTTTCCTTCAGCACCAGGGAAAGCACGATATCGAGCACTGCCACGAACACGGCGCTAGCCAGGGGAACCGAAAAGCTTTTCAAGGAGTAGAACAGCCGCTGGAGGAACTGGTAGACGCCCATGCAGACAAGCCCCACCGCGTAGCCCGTGAGGGCACGGGACGCCATCAACGTTGCAGGCTGGGCAAAATGCCCGCGCTGCAGCGCAGCGGCGATGATTTCCCTCCCAAAGAGGCACAGGAGCACCGTCGAAGGAACGAGGAGAACGATGAGGGACTCGATTCCGTAGGACACCGAACCCTGCAGCCCTTTCTTGTCTGCACGGGTTGCCTGCCTGCTCATCCTGGGGAAGAGCACGGTATTTATCGAAGCCGTGAATATCCCGATGGGGATCTGAAGGAACATCACCGAATTGACAATTGCCGATACGCTTCCGTCTTCCAGGCCGCTGGCAAAGAGCTGGGCGAAGAATTGCGTGACCGTCGGAATGGAGGCGGAGGCCAGATACGGCAGCCAGAGCCGGATGGTGCGGGTGAAATCCGGATTGGCAAGACGGAAGTCGGGCCGCACGGAATATCCGCGCCTTCGCAGTGAGGGGATCTGGACCAGGAGCTGGAGGATGCCTCCAATGAGGACCCCGATCCCCATGGAGAGGATGCCGAACCTTCCGTTGAGAAACACGATGGAAAGGACGGTGGCCAGCGTGAAAAGCAGCGGGCTGAGGGCCGGGACGGCAAACGCCCCGTGGGAGTTCAGCACTGCCATCACCAGCGCGCTGAGGCTGACCAGCAGGATGTAGTTGAACATCCACTGCATCCCCTGCGCCCCGACCATCACCTTGGCCGGATCGGAGAATCTCAGAAGGGTTTCAACGAAGATCCTGGGAAACACGACGCTCAGCCCCACCAGGGGGACCAGCACCATGATGAGGAAGGCCGCGAGGTTGCTGGCCAGCCTGCGCGGCCTGGCCCCGGACGGGTCCTCTTCTATGGTGGAAGAAAGCACGGGAATGAACGCGGAGGAAAACGCGCCTTCAGCGAAAAGCTTGCGGAGATTGTTGGGGATGTTGAAGACGGCGTTCAGCGCATCAGCTGCCCCCGATGCCCCGAAGTAGTAGCTGAACAGCGCCTGACGGACGTAGCCGAAAAGACGGGACCCGGCCGTGCATGCCATGACAATGACCGCCGAAACGGAGCTTCGCCGGTCCGTGCGCGGCATACCGGGCGCGATTTCACTCATTCACTTATTCCTCGACATGAAAAGTGACGCGCTCGAGCTCGCGGCCCCTCCAGAGACGGTTCACCCTGACGTCCCACGTGCCGGCGTCCGGAACCAGGGAGACCACCGACGGACCTGCGGCACCCGGCGCTATGCGGGTGGCAAGGACCTGCATGCCGTCCTTCGAGATTGTAAGGTCCATGGGTCCGCCGCCCGTCATGCGATTGAAGACCTCGATGGCCATTTTTTCCCGGGACGGGAACGGGCTGGTGGTCGTCAGCTCCCTTGGGGTGTCGGTCAGAACCAGGTCAAGAACGGGTTGCCGCCAGGGAATCAAGCGGCGCGCGCCCAGGAACCTGTCATGGTAGTACGGGTTTTCCAGCAGGGAGACGATGACGCCGGTGTGGCTTCCCTCCGAGGCGGCATGGATGAATTTGCCGCTGCCGACATACAGGCCAACATGGGTGGGAGCGGAAAGGTGCCCCTGGCTTTCCGTGTCAAAGAACACCAGATCTCCGATGTGCATGGGATACGTCACCGCCGACCCGGCATGGAAGAGAGCCTCCACACTTCGGGGAACAGACAGCCCCGCCGTGTCCCGGAGCACCCGAAATACGAGGCCGGAGCAATCCACCCCGGTCATGGAAGTCCCGCCGCTCACGTACGGCACGCCCAGGTAGCCCAGCGCGTCCCGAATGGCTTCACGGGGAACGGAGACCTGGTCAAAGACCATTGAAGCGGACGGCGCGCGTGGTGGCGCACCCGGGGGTTTCTGCGCCTGTCCACGAAGCGCCGCGGCCGAAAACGCCAGGACTCCAACGGCAAGAAGGGCGGTCCGCATCAGTCCGTTCCCGCCCGCGGCGTTTCATCGGCATCCCCCAGCCGACCCAGGACCTCTCTTTTGAAGCGCAGAAACTCGCCCCGGGAAATGGCGGTCCTGATGGACTGGACGAAATTGTGGAGCCAGGTGAGGTTGTGGCATGTGGCCAGAACGGCCGCCTGTATCTCCCTGGCCTTGAAGAGGTGGCGAAGATATGCCCGGGAATGGTTTCTGCATGTCTCGCATTCGCACTGGTCGTCGATGGGTCGAAAGTCGTTCTTGTATTTCTCGTTTCTCAAGGACAACGGCCCTTCAGAGCTGAAAACCTGTGCGTTGCGCGCCGTGCGCGTTGGAAAAACGCAATCAAAGAGATCGATTCCTGCTTCCACGGCTTCCAGGATGTATTGCGGCGTGCCGATCCCCATGAGGTATTTCGGCTTGTCGTCGGGGAGGAGAGCCGCGGAATGATGAAGGAGATCCCGGAACACAGGGAACTCTTCCCCCACTGAAAGGCCGCCGATGGCGTACCCTGGCAGGTCCAGGGCCCCGATCTCCTGGGCGCTCCTCTGGCGGAGGTCTTTGAAGAAGTTGCCCTGCATGATGCCGAACAGCTGTCCCGTCATTTCAGCATGTTGGCTCTTCCACGCGCTGCCTGTCCGCTTCAGCCACGCCGTGGTCCGCTGGAGAGCGCTCACGGCCTCATCCCGCGTGATTCCCGGCGGAGTACATTCATCCAGCGGCATCATGACGTCGCTTCCCAGGACCATCTGGATGTCCAGCACGTCCTCCGGCGTCAACCGATGAGAGGAGCCGTCAAGGTGGGAGCGGAATGTGACTCCTTCGTCCTCCACCTTGCGAAAAGAGGCCAGGGAAAAGATCTGGTAGCCCCCGGAGTCGGTGAGGATGTTGTGCCTCCATCCCATGAAGGCGTGCAGGCCGCCCGCCCCCTTTATCACTTCCCGGCCCGGCCGCAGGTAGAGATGGTACGTGTTGCCGAGGATCAGGTTGACCCCGATTTCCTCCAGGTCCCGGTTCTTGATTGCCTTGACCGTGGCGTTGGTTCCCACCGGCATGAAGCAGGGCGTCGACACGGTCCCATGATTGAGGGCAAGCAAGCCAGTGCGGGCCCGGCAGCCCGGGTCACGAAGCGACACGGTAAATGGCATCAATCCACCGAGCCTTGCAGGCTTTCCGGACGGTCCATGCGTTCCAGGGCCTGGGCTGCGGCTCCCAGGATACCTGCGTCGTTGCCCAGCTGGGCGGGCAGGACCTGCACTCCCCGCGCTATCTCCGGCCAGCAGTAGTCAGGCAGCTTCCGTCTCACGGGCTCCAGGAGGATTTCTCCGGCCTCTGCCACCCCACCGCCCACCAGGCACGCCTCCAGGTCCAGGAGGTTGAGGATGCTTCCCAGGGCCTGCGCGACATACCGCCCGGCCTCTTCAATGGTTTCCCGCGCTGAAGCATCCCCTGACCTGGCTCTGTCTGCCACCGTCTTCGCGGTCAAGCCTGGATCATTGCGCCCGCGCTTGAGAAGCTTTTCCCGGTAGGTTCGCACCATGGCCGTTCCGGAAGCATACTGCTCGAAGCACCCCCGGCTGCCGCAATTGCAGAGGACCCCGTCAGCCACCACGCACAGGTGCCCCACCTCCCCGGCAAACCCGCGGGACCCTCGGTATACCCTGCCGTCCAGGACCAGTCCCCCGCCGATTGCAGTGCCCAGCGTGATGAGGAGGAAGTTCCTGAACGTTCTCCCCGCGCCGAATACAAGCTCTGCGGCCGCAGCGCTTGTTGCATCGTTTTCCGAGAACGCGGGAACGCCCAGCGCGTGCTCCAGGTATTCCTGGGGTGATTTCTGGCGAAGGCAGGGGATGTTCTCCGCCCCGCCCACAACCGTTCCGGCCCTTTTCTCGATGAAGCCAGGCATCCCGATTCCCGCGACGACAAGCCTGTCACGCGCGGGCCGGGAGGAGACAAGGGCCTTGAGCCGCAGGACCACGGGATTGAGGACTCCCTCGTAATCCGCTGTCGGATCGATTGGCACGGCGTCTCGGGCAAGGATCGAGCCATCCCTTCCGATCAGCCCGATTTTTGCTGAGCTGCCCCCGAAATCGACTCCCGCAGCGTATTCCATGCCCCCGTTTCCTTTCCTAGGTGCGCGCAGTTCTGAATAGCATGAAACCGAGCACGAGGAAAAGGGAGAAAGGGCTCCATGCCCCTGCAAGGGGAGGGATGTAACCGTTTTTCGAGAGAATGGCGGCAACCATCTGGGACACGTAGTAGACGACGGAGATGACGAGCGCCGCAAGCAGGCTCATAAGCAGGATGTTCTTCTTGAAAGTGCTGCCCAGGCTGCTTGCAATGAGCGCTACGATCAGAGGAGTGCTTGCAAAAGAGTACTTGCGATAGTAATCAGTCAGGGCTTCCCGGAACGGCAACCCCGCTTTGCGGATGGCGGCAACATAGCGTTGGGACTCCGCCCGGTCCATCTCTTCCACGTTTCGAGACAGCTTGCGGAAAGTATCCGGGGGCTCACCCAGAAGGGGCGAATCCCAGACCGCGGCATTCTCGTTCTTGAGAATCGAGGCTTGCTGGTCCCAGGTGAAGACGCGGCAATCGTGGAGCACCCAGTGTGATCCTTTCCATTCACCCCACTGGGCGTCTATGCGCTGGGACAGGTCCATCTGCGCGTCGCGGACCACGATGGTCAGGCCGGAGAGCCTTTGCTCCGCGTCATTATAGTAATCTGCCTGGTACACGACGCGCTGGTCCGGGCTGGTGACCGTGACGTTCGACTGGCTGAGGGAGACTGTCTGTTTGACCGCGTCCGAGTACGCATCGTTTTTCATTCGAAATGTCGGTATGACCACTGCGTCCTCGAAGAAGAATGATCCGACGCTCAGGATTATTCCCAGGGCCACAAAAGGGGCCACGAGGCGCTGGAGGCTGACCCCGGAGCCGAAAATCGCGAACAACTCGTTGTTCGCGTAGAACAGCCCGAGGGAATACGAGATTCCGAACAGGAAGGAAACGGGCAATGCATACGAGATGCATTTCGGCGTGTAGAGGAGCGCAATCCAGCCGATCTGGCCGAGCCCGACATCATGGGCGAAATACCGCCAGATGCTCCCGAAGACGTCGATGAGCTGCAGGAGGAGCACAAAAAAAACGACAGCCAGGAGGAAAAGGGGGAGAAACTGGCGGATCACCATCCGGTAGAGAATGTTCATTTCGCCCTTCTGATGACGAAAAAGACGAATGCGGCCACGAGGACGATCACGTCGGGAAACCACATGGAAAAGGCCGGGGAAAGCGACATCCTCACCCCGAATGTCTGGCCGGCAAACAGCATACCCCAGTACACGATGGAGACGAAAAGGCCCACGGCAAACCCGACCGTGCGGCCGCTCCGCCGGGCGCGAACGCCGACGGGAAACGCGAAATAAGCGAAGACCAGGCAGGCGGCGGGCATGGAGAACTTCCTGTAGAACTCCAGGAGGTACGCCTGCAGGGACTGGTCCGTGATGTTTCTGGCCTTCTCGGCGGCCAGGTCCCGCCAGAGCTCCACGACCGTGCGGCGGGCGCCGCCATACTGTGCCGGGTCGGCTGCTGCCATCTGGACAGCGGAGCGCAGCCCTGAGGCAAGGCCGAACTGGAGCTCCCTCACTTTCTGATCCTTTTCACGCTGCGCCTTGTCCTGGTCCACCTGCTTTCCGCGGATTTCCTTCCACACGTCCACCGAGCTCTGGTAGGACGGGTTGATCCCTCCCAGGGAAATGGAGATGTCCTTGAGAAGTATGTTGTACACCATGGACTGCGACGTCGTGTAGTCGTAGCGGTCTCCTTCGGAAGGGATGCTCACCTGGGTGAACACGGAATCCAGGGTCAGGGAAACCACTCCTTTTTGCGCCCGACTTTCCTCCAGGTGCGCGTCCTTTGCGGCAATGATCCGCCTGTTGCCTTCCGGGGACTTGTCGATGATGAGCAGGTTCTTGATGAGCTTTCCCTCCACGTTGCCCGTTATGATTGTGGTGTTTTCGTACTTCTTTATCGAGTGGGATTCAAGCTCCACCGCGGGATTGGAGTACAGGATCCGACGGTAGATTTCCGCGAACCGGATGTTGCCCAGGGGAAGGAAGTAGTCGTTCATGACGAAGGAAACGAGTGAGAACAGCAGCCCGACGATGAGCAGGGGGGTCACCAGGTGGCGTGACGGCACCCCCAGGGCGCCGAAGGCAAGCAGCTCGTTGTCCGAAGAAAGCCTGCCCACCGCCATCAAGGCGCCGACAAGGGAGCCGAAGGGGAACGAGAATGCGATGACAATGGGAAGGGAATAGATGACGAGGAGGAGCACGTCCCAGAAGGGTACTTTCTTGGAGAAGATCTCCTCTGCCATGACGAGGATCTGGTTCAGAAAGAATATGAAAAAGAAAAAGAGAAACGCCACCGCGAAAGAGAAGAGGTACTCGCGGCCGACGTACAGGTACGTGCGCCCGTACCTACGGACCATCAGCTTCCTCATCGTAGACGCTCACCCCTGCTCCCAGGGTGCCAAAAAAAACGTACGGAGCCCTCCAGGCAATTGCCGAGACATCGAGTGAGCCGAGGCCGTCTGAGATGCCGATCTTTCGCCATGTGCCTGTTTGCCGGAGGAACGCGCTGACGCCTCCTCCGAAGCTCCCGAAGTATACTGCCCGATCCGTCTGGCAGATGGCAAGAACCCAATCGTCACGCAGCTGGCCGGTTGACTTGCTGAAACGCTGAATGGTCCCTGTTTTCGGCATCCAGAGATACAGACCGTCTCCGTACGTCGCAATCCAGACTCTTCCCTCGGAGTCTTCCAGCACGCTCGTGACATTGGATGCGGCGAAGGAAGGAACGATTTCGGAGAGACTTTTCATCATGCCCGTGTGCGTGTCCATGATCACCAGCCCCATGTCGAGAGTCCCGATGTACAACGAGCCGCTGCTGCGGGATTCTTCGATGCAGGTGACAAACAGTCCCGGCAGCCCGCCGTCGCTGACCGGGGTCCACGCCGAAGCTCCCCCTGCCCGCCCGGCTCCTGTGCGCCCAGCCTGAAAAGGCCGTCGCCCAGCGTGCCCGCATACAGCATCCCGCCTGCCAGCTTCAGCGCCTGGACCTTGCGGGGTGAGGGCGATTGGAAAGCCTGATCCGTTGCCCAGCTTCCCGTCGCCTTCCCGTACCAGGAGAGCCCGTCCATGCCGCCTACCCACACCCGGCGCCCGGCAATTTCCAGCGAACGCGGGTACGTCGGAGTAGGGAAGAAGTCCGCGCGCCCCGCCGACACCGAATAGCGGGCCACGCCGCCGTTCCATGTGCCGACCCATACATCGTCCTCATCCACCCTGAGCGCGGACACGTTTCCATCCGGCAACCCGAGCTTCTGGGGGGTAAGAACGTTCCAGGCAAGCCGAACGCGCATTGCGCGAAGCAGAGTCAGCTCATCCCCGGGGATATTGCCGGGGTCGATACGATGAAAATACGAGCTCGCTGATTGTGCGTCTTTCCGGTTGTAGAGAAGCAGCTCTGCAGTGCGAAGCAGGGCCATGTCAAAATCGACTCTAGGCCCTGCCCCGCCCGCATCGAAGCTGGAGACCGCGTCAGCGTAGAACTCCAGGGCTGCCGCGTACGACCTTGAGGCGTAGGCTTTCGAGGCCACCCTGAGGCACGACTGGAAAGTGTCGGCTGAGCCGGGCGAGCCCGCAACCAGCCTCTGCGCGAAAAAGCGCGCAAGGTACTGGTCTCCTGCCGCCAGGGCGGCCTGGACGCTCAGCGCGAAGGAGTCCTCAAGGAGGGACGGGTTCGGGTTCCCTGCCCGCACCGCGCGAAGGATAGAGAGCGCCGCCTGGTTGTCACCGCGTTGGAGCGCGTCCCGCGCGGCTTGAAGAGAGGCAGGAGGTTGAGACTGTGCAAACGCCAGCCCGCCTGCGAGGAGAAGGAGCAGGAAGCAGGCCGGAAATCGAGACCGATTTTCACGACCCCGTGGAGCCAAAACCGCCGCTCCCCCTGGGAGTGGAAGCAATTTCATCCCGGCGATGGAAGGAGACCCGCTGGACCGGGCTGAAGACTATCTGCGCTATCCGGTCGCCATTTCGAACGCGGAAATCGCTTTCTCCAAGGTTGATCAGGATTATCTTCAGCTCTCCGCGGTAGTCGCTGTCAACTGTGCCCGGGAAATTGAGCACCGTCACCCCATGCTTGAGAGCCAGGCCTGAACGCGGCCTCACCTGCCCTTCCAGGCCCCGCGGTATTTCCATCTGGAGGCCGGTAGGGACCAGGGCGCGCATCCCCGGCTTCAGGATGAGGTCCTCGGCAAGCAAGGCGCGCAGGTCCGCGCCGGACGCGCCGTCGGACTGGTACTCCGGCAGGGCGCCGCCCGTGACCGCGCAATTGACAATGGGATTCTCCACAGCCGTCACCCCGGAAAAGTGAAATTGAAGTTGCGTATCCCGCTGAGCCCGCGGGTGCCGTAGGCAAGCAGGCTGAACGCGTCACGCCGCAGGCACTGGTGCGCGAACTCCTCGATCTCGGAGTCCGCAATGTTTCGAAGCGCGGCAAGGGACTCGTCGAACTCCAGGACCCTGCCCATGGTTACGAACTGGCGCACAAGCCGCTTCATGCGGGATTCCATGTCTTCTTTGGAGAGTATCATGCTTCCCGCCAGGTGGCTTTTGGCGTCGTCGATCTCCTCACGGCTGAGAGGCGCTGTCAGCAGCCTGGCCAGCTCCGCGTCCAGCGCTTCCAGCAGGCTGCGGGCCTGGCCGGGGGTCGCGCTTGCATAGATGGTCCACATCCCGATGTCGGAGAAGAAGGAGCGAAAAGCGTACACCGTGTAGCAGAGTCCCAGCTGCTCCCGTAATCTCTGGAAAAGGCGGCAGCTCATGGATTCACCGAAAGCGGTGCTGAAGACCAGCGACGTGTAATAGTGGGCAAGCTCGTGGCTCAAGGGGTAGCAGGTGCCGGCATAGATCTGCACCTGGTTGAACCTGTCAGGAACAACCGCGACTTTTCTACTCCAGGGCGGGGCTGATCGTTTTCCCGGACCCGGGCCATGGTTGTCCACGGCAAAGACCGACTGGGCCAGGCTGCGTACCTCCGGCACGGAGAAGTTGCCGGCCACCGCGATGATGGTGTTTTTTGGCACCAACCGCTCCCGATAGAAGCGCAGCAGATCCGCCTGGGAGATCTGCTCCACCTCTTCCACCTCGCCGGTGATCTTTCGAGAGATCGGGTGGTCACCGCACATCTCGCGCAGGTAGCGGTCATGACCCTTCTCCTCAGGGGAGTCGTCCACGGACCTGATCTCGTTCATGATGACCAGCTTCTCTTTTTCCATTTCGGTGCTGTCCAGGAGAGAGCCGGTGATCATGTCGGTGAGAACGTCGAATGCCAGCCGAAGGTGCTCCTTCGGCATGATTGCGTAGACGCAGGTGGATTCCTTCTCCGTGAAGGCGTTGATGATCCCGCCCACACGGTCGATCTCCTGCGCTATGGCGAACGCGCTTCTCTTCCCGGTCCCCTTGAAAAGCATATGCTCGAGGAAATGGGAGTAGCCCCTTTCCCCCGAGCTTTCGTCACGGGAGCCGTGGAGAAACCAGAATCCTATGCAGAGGGTGTCCGTCCGGTCGACCGGCTCCAGGAGCAGAGACGCTCCGTTGGCCAGCTTCTCCGTGAGGATCACCCATCTCTCCGGTGCGTCCGCGGCCCTCCGCCCCGCGGGCCGTCATGGGATCCGCCCCGGGGTGGCCCCCCCGGCCTTCTGTCAGACCGGAACGGGCGGTCCCCGTCGCGTCGCGGCGGCCGTCTTTCAGGCTTTTCCGTCATCAGCCCGGGGTTTGCCTCCAGGGCCTCCAGCGTCGCGAGGTTGATGCGCCCCATGTGGTCGATCTCCGTGACCTTGACGGTCAGCACCTGGCCTTCCTTCACGACGTCGCTGACATTCTCAACACGGGTGGCAGCCAGCTTGGAAATGTGAACGAGGCCTTCCTTGCCGGGGAGGATCTCTACGAACGCGCCGAAATCCATGATCCGCTTGACCGGACCTGTGTACACCTTGCCGACGACAGCCTCTTCGACGAGCGCTTCCACCATCTTCTGGGCTTTTTCCGCGCCCTCTTTCTGGCGGTTGTAGATGGTTACCATCCCGTCATCATCGATATTGATCTGGGAGCCTGTCTTCTCACTCATGCCCTTGATGTTCTTCCCGCCCGGGCCAATGATCAGCCCGATCTTCTCCGTGGGCACGCGGATGGAGATGACCTTGGGGGCGAAATCAGAGATGTCTGTTCGAGGCTGGGAAATAGTCTTGTTCATGATCCCCAGGATGTGCATCCGGCCGTCATGCGCCTGACCGAGAGCCTTGCGGAGGATCTCTGCGCTCACCCCTTCGATCTTGATGTCCATCTGGAGGGCTGTAATCCCGTCTTCCGTGCCGGCCACCTTGAAATCCATGTCCCCGAGGTGGTCCTCCTCGCCAAGGATGTCGCTGAGGACGACGAACTTGTCGCCTTCCTTCACAAGACCCATGGCAATTCCTGCCACCGGTTTCTGGATCCGCACCCCTGCGTTGAGGAGGCTCAATGTGCTTCCGCACACCGTGGCCATGGAAGAGGAGCCGTTGCTTTCCAAGATCTCGGAAACTATTCGGACGGTGTACGGGAAGTCCTCCTTCTTCGGAAGGACCATGCTGATGGCCCTCTCCGCGAGATGCCCGTGGCCGATCTCCCGGCGCCCGGGAGAGCCCAGCCGTCCCACTTCCCCGACGGAGAAAGGAGGGAAGTTGTAGTGCAGCATGAAGTTTTTCTTGGTGTCCCCGTCGATGTTGTCCATGATCTGCTCGTCAAGCGCCGTTCCCAGCGTCGTGACGACGAGCGCCTGGGTCTCACCCCGCGTGAAAAGGGCCGAGCCGTGGGTGCGCGGGAGGACGTCGATCTCGCAGGTGATGGGACGGATCTCCGTGGGGGATCTTCCGTCCGTTCTCCGTCCTTTCTCCACGATGGAGTAGCGCATGATCTCCTGCTCCATGTCCTCGAACAGGGCTTTGAAGGGGCGGATGTCCGTCTCCGCCAGGCGATCGGCAAACGCTGCCTGTGCCTCGTCGCGAACCGCGCGGATGGCCTTGCTGCGCTCTTCCTTGCCTTTCACGAAGCAGGCCACATCCAGCTTCGCCTGCGCCCACTTCCTGATCTCATCTCCGAGAGTGAAAGTAGACGGCTTCTCGATCAGGGGCAGCTTCTTCTTCCCGGCCTTCTGGGCCAGCTCGGTCTGGATCCGGCACAGCTCGCGGATGGTCTTGTGCGCCATCTCGATGGCCTGGATGATGAGGTCCTCCGGCACCTGCCGCGAGCCGCCCTCCACCATCGTTATCCCCTTGGCCGTTCCCGCGACCACGAGGTCAATCTCGCTCTGCTCGATCTGGTCGAAAGTCGGGTTGACGATAAGCACGCCGCCCACGTAGCCCATGCGCACGGCGCCGATGGGCCCTTCGAACGGGATGTCGGAGACCGTGATGGCGGCGGAGGCCGCGTTCATGGCCAGGATGTCGGGCGGGTTGACCTGGTCAGTCGAGATGGCCATGGGGATGACCTGGATCTCGCGTTTGAATAACCGTGAGAAAAGCGGTCGGATAGGCCTGTCGATGAGCCGGGACACGAGAACTTCCTTGTCCTTCGGCCTGCCCTCGCGCTTGATGAACCCGCCGGGAATCTTTCCCGCCGCGTAGTATTTCTCGAGGTAGTCCACGGACAGGGGGATGAAGTCGAGGTCTTCCTTTTCATTGCTCGCGCAGCACGCTGTCGCGAGCACCGCTGAGCCGCCCAGGCGCGCAAACACGGCGCCGTTTGCCTGCTTGGCCATCTTTCCGGTTTCGAGGATGAGCTCTTCTTCCCCGATTTTGAATGATACACGATGTTCCATCTGTGTCCTTGCCTTCGCGCTACCTGCGCAGGTTGAGGCGCTCTATAATCTCGCGGTATTTCGTGAGGTTTCTCTTCCTCAAGTACGCGAGCAGCCTGCGCCGTTGGCCGACGAGCTTCAGGAGGCCGCGTCGGGAATTGCTGTCCTTGGGGTGCCGCTTGAAGTGCTCCGTCAGCTCATCCACCCGTTTGGTGATAAGAGCAACCTGAACCTCGGTGGCTCCCGTATCCTTGTCGTTTGCTCCGAACGTCTTGATTACTTCCTCTTTTTTTTCCTTTGTCAGTGGCATGTATCCGACTCCTTTCAGTGAAATATGACCGTGGTCGCCTGCTTCCCGCCGTTCGTTGTGAGCAGGATTGAGTCCTCAAGGACCTCAAGCTCCCCGGCGCTCCGCGTGCCGCTGCATTCGCATTTCACCGCGTACCGGCCGGGCCGGGGCAGCACCTGCTGCAGCTCGGAGCGCGGGTAGCGCGCGGCGCCGGATGCTTCGCTTCGGCCCGCGATGCCGCGGAGGTCAACACTGTAATCCGCCAGCAACATCGCCCTTGCCTCCGCGAAATCCGCTTCCTGGATGGTTTTCCTGATACGGGAGCTGGACACGATGGCGTTTGCCCTGAGAACAGGCTGGCTGACCCGCACTTCGATCCCGGTATCGAAAAGCATCTCTTTCAGGTCGCCGGAACCGGCCTCTCTGTTCTTTCCGAACCGAAAGTTCTCACCGACGACTATTTTCTCGATGTTTAAGTTATCCCTCAGCAGGCTGATGAACGCCCTTCCGGAAAGATTACTCATTTCATCGGAAAAGTCAATTGCCACAACCAGCTCGACGCCGAGCTGCGACAACCGGGTAAGTTTTTGACGGTAGCTGAGGATGAGTCCGGGAAACCGCGTAGGGGCAAGAATCTGGACCGGGTTTCGCGGGAAGGTGATCACGAGCGCGCAGCCGGGTTCTGAGGAGCCGACAATGCCTTCCAGGAGCGCCCTGTGGCCAACGTGAAGCCCGTCGAACACCCCGATTGTGAGCCGGACTGGCTTTTCTATTTGCTGCCGGCCAGCCAGGAGCTCGGTCCAGGGCACCACTCTCACAGGGCTTCTCCCCGAAGGGGGAAAGTTGCCGCGTAGTGATACGTCTCTCCCCGTTTCTCCAGGACCGCCACCAGGTCGCCTGAGACTCCGAACGCCCCGAACACGCCGTCTTTTGCCGGGGGATCGATGAAGAAGCAGTCCCTGATGGGAGCTCCGCGGCCGGCTTTTTCCTGCCATTCCTCACGAAGGGCAAGGCGCTGCAGCCCGAAGGACGCATCAAACAGCCTGGAAGGAGGTAGAAGGTCACGCGCCGGATCGAAATCAACGGGGGGCCTCGCCTCCTCAACGCGAAAACCTCCGATCCGCGTCCTGCGAAGGGCCGATACGAAGGCGCAGGAAGCCAGCCGCGCCGCCATGTCACGCGCCAGGGAACGGATATATGTTCCTTTCGAGCAGACCACCTGGAGCGTCGCAAGAGGCGGCACAAATGAAACGAGGCGGATGTTGTGGATGGTCACTTCCCGCGGGGCCAGGACTACCGTCTCCCCTTTTCGGACAGCTTCGTATGCGCGCTTTCCCCCGACATGGACGGCTGAATAGGCGGGGGGAACTTGTTGAATCCGTCCCGTGAAAGACGGCAGGACGGCTTCCAGGTCCTGCTGTGACGGTAGAGGGCCTTCGGCCACCACGGCGCCTTCCGGATCAAGGGTGTCCGTCTGTCGCCCGAACGTGAAGGTAGCCACATACTCCTTGTCCATTGCCGTGGCAAGCCCCGCCAGCCTGGTCACCCGCCCCGCCAGGACGACAAGCAAGCCATCAGCGAACTTGTCGAGTGTTCCCGCGTGCCCTACCTTGCGAGTTCCGAGCTTTCTCTTGATGTGCGAAAGAGCCTGGAATGAAGTCTGTCCCTGTGGCTTGTCAAGAAGGATGATTCCTTCAATCAATGCATGACGTCCCGAAGCTTTTTAGCAATCCGGAACCCGTTTTCCATCGAATCATCGAGAAGAAAAGTCAGATGCGGGAAAACTCTCAGAGACATGCGCTTGGACAGGACCGTCTGAATGAATCCCGCGGCATGGTTCAGGGCCTGCACGCTTTCGGCAACGGCGGCCCTGTCTCCAAACCGGGAAACCCAGACCTTCGCATGGCCAAGGTCTCGAGAAACGTTCACCTCTGTCACGGTTGTGAGCCGCTCCACCCGGGGGTCCTTGATTTCCCCCTGAAAGATCATGGAGCAGATCTCTTCCCGCAGAAGGCTCTCAATTCGCCGAAGCCTTACTTCCGCCATCCCGGCTCCCCTCCAGCTTCCTGGCGAGCTCGTGAGTTTCGTACGCTTCCAGCGTGTCGCCTTCCTTGATTTCGTGGAAGCCTTCCAGGCCGATGCCGCACTCGAATCCCGTTTCCACTTCGCGCGCGTCGTCCTTGAAGCGCTTGAGGGAGGATATCTTTCCCTTCCAGATCTCGACGCCGTCCCGGATAAGCCGAACGTCCGACCCGCGGCGAACCTTGCCCGAGGTGACAAAACACCCCGCAATGGTGCCGACCTTGGGGATCTTGAACGTGTTGCGCACTTCGATGGTGCCGATCTGCTCTTCGCGCAACTCGGGCTTCAGCATGCCCTCCATGGCCGAGCGGATGTCTTCCAGCGCGTCGTAGATGATGTTGTACTTGCGGATTTCCACCTTCTCACGGTCCGCAAGGCTCTGTGCCGCCGAGCTGGGCCGAACGTGGAACCCGACGATGAGAGCGTTGGACGTAGAGGCAAGGAGCACGTCACCTTCGTTTATTGCCCCCGCCGCCGCGTGGATGACCTCGAGCTTCACTTCCTGGGTCGACAGCCTTTCCAGGGATGACTTCAGTGCCTCCACTGACCCTGCCACGTCCGCCTTGATGATGACGTTCAGCCCCTGGATCTGGCCTTCCTTGATCTGCTCGTAGAGGTTGTCCAGCGTCACTTTCTTGACGCTCTTCATCTCTTCCTGTTTCTTCAGCTCCTGGCGCTTGCTTCCAATGGTCTTCGCGGTCTGTTCGGTGTCTGTGACCTGGAACGGGTCTCCCGCGTTGGGAATGCTCGTGAACCCGATGACCTCGACAGGAAGTGAAGGAGTTGCCTCGGTGACTTTCTCTCCCTTGTCGTTGAAGATGGCGCGGACCTTGCCGGAATAGATGCCGGCAACGAACGAATCCCCTGCCTTGAGGGTCCCCCTCTGCAGTATGACGGTGGCCACGATTCCACGGCCCATGTCAACGCGGGATTCCAGGACGATGCCTGAAGCCCTGTTGGCGTAGCTGGCGCGAAGCTCCAGGATCTCGCTCTGCAGCAGAATGCTTTCCAGCAGCTCCTTGATGCCTGTTTTCTTCAGCGCGGACACCTCGTTGTAGATGGTTGTTCCGCCCCAGTCCTCGGGGGCCAGGCCATGCTCCGTGAGCTGCTTTTTCACCAGGTCGACGTTGGCCTCGGGGAGGTCAACCTTGTTGACGGCGACAATGATGGGCACCTTGGCCTGCTTGGCATGGTTGATGGCCTCCACGGTCTGGGGCATCACCCCGTCAACGGCGGAAACAACGAGCACGACGATATCGGTCACCTGTGCGCCGCGGGCGCGCATCATTGTGAATGCCTCATGCCCCGGGGTATCCAGGAAAACGATCCTGCCCTGGGGGAGGTCCACGCAGTATGCGCCGATATGCTGCGTGATGCCGCCGTATTCGCCTTCCGCGACGTTCGTGCTGCGAATTGCGTCCAGCAGCTTGGTCTTTCCGTGGTCGACGTGCCCCATGATGGTGACGATGGGAGGCCGGGGCTTGAGGTCCTCCTCTTTTTCCTTCTCTTCCTCGATAACCGTCTCGTCGTAGAGGGAGACGACGTTCACTTTGCAGTCGTACTCCGCTGCCAGAAGGGAGGCCGTGTCCGAGTCTATCTGCTGGTTGATGGTGACCATCATCCCCATGCCCATGAGCTTATGGATAAGGTCAGATCCCTTGAGGTTCATCTTGCGGGCAAGCTCGGAGACCGTGATCCCCTCAGTAATGGAGATCTCCTTGGGGACCGGGTTCGCCATGACGACGGTTTTCTTCTTGACCTGGAGGTATTTCTCCTCCGGTTGATCGTGCTTCCTCTTGGGATACTCGATCTTCTTCTTGGCCTTGGAGAAAAACTTCTTGGCCGGCGGCTTTTTTTCCTCGGTCCTCGCAGGACCGCCCTGGCCGCCGGAAGCAGGCGGACGGGAAGGCGGGCGGCCTCCCTGCCTGAACGGGGCATGGCTCGGCGGACCTCCCGGTCCGGTCCGCATGGGAGCCCCGCCCTGCCGGGGAGGAAGCGGGGTGAGCCTCATTTTTTCACGCACGCTTTCCCGCACGGACGGGCGCGGCTCGGCGCCCCTGTCAGCCGGGATGAACCGGGGCCTGTGAGACTCCTGAGCCGGAGCGCTGGGCGCCGAGGATCCCGGTCTTGCGGGTGCGGGAGCCGCGCTGCCGGGGCGCTGGGCCGCCGGACGCGCCGGCGACGAGGCGGGCGCCTGTGCGGCAGGGCGCGCGGGGGCCGCGGGCTCATGGCGTGGCTCTTCGCGACGCGGTGCCGCAGGCTTCTCTTCGGTGCGCGGTCCGCCAAGTCCTGTTCGAACCGAAGGTCGAATGGGTTCACGCTGGGGCTCACGCTTTTTCCCAGCCTCAGACGCTTCCGACGGCGCGCGCGCAGCTTCCTTTGCCAAAGGGGCTTCCCTGGTTGGTGCGGGTCTTTCCCGCGGTGGCTCCGGGGCCTGCGATGGTGCCTTGGGGACAGTCTTTTTGGCCACCACCACGACCTTCTTCTTCACCACCACGACCTTCTTTTTTTCCGAGGGCTCTTCCACGACGGGAGGCGCTTCCTCTTCGATCTTTTTGTGCTTGATCAGGGTGGTCTTAAGCTTCTTCCTGCTGTCCAGTTCCTCAGGCATACCTGCTCTTTACTCTCCCTCGCCGCCCGCGGCGCTTCCCTCAATCGATCCACCTGTCCCCGGCGCCTTCGCATCGGGGGCTGCAGGCTCGTCTTCAGAATCGTCCTCGAAGGTTAAACCGACGCCGCAGTTTGGACAAGTAGCCATGTCGGGAGTGATGGGCGTCCCGCACTCCGGGCATTCGTAGGTCTCTTCCTCCACGGTCTCTTCGGCGGCCTCTTTCGAGCCGGCCTCTTCCGCCCGCGGAGCCTCGGCGACGCCTTCCGCGGCAGTTGCTTCCGCTTCAGGCGCTGCAGTTTCTTCCACGGTCACGGCCTGCTCTTCAGCGGCTTCTTCGGTCTCTCCCTCAGTCGCTTCCGCGGTCTCCTCTTCAGTCTCTTCTTCCGCGGCGGCCTCTTCTTCTTCCGAGGCTGGAGCCTGCTCTTCCTCCACGATCTCCACATTCTCTTCTATGATCTTGTGGATGGTCTGGATGTCCTCTGCTGTGATCCCTTCAAGGGCGGCCAGCTGTTCCGGGGTCAACGCGACAAGGCTCTCGATGTCGGCAATATTGTCCTTTTCCAGTATCTCCACCAGCCGCTGAGGAATCCCGGGCAGCTCGGAGATCTTCTGGATCTCCTCCTCGGTCTCCCCGAACAGGGCGGAGACGGCGCGCTTGGCCTCGGCGGAAATGTCCATCTCGGAGAACTGGGTCTCGGTCTTCACGTCGATGTTCCAGTCCGTGAGTCTGTTGGCCAGGCGCACGTTCAGTCCCTGCTTTCCGATGGCAAGGGAGAACTGCGCGTCGGGAACAATCGCCAGGGCCAGCTTCTTCGCCTCGTCCAGGATGACGACCTGGTTCACCTCGGCCGGGGAGAGGGCGTTCTTGATGAAGCTGCGCGAATCCAGGGAGTAGCGCAGGATATCTATCTTCTCCCCCTCCAGCTCGCGCACCACGGCCTGGATGCGCACACCCTTCAACCCGACGCACGCGCCCACGGGGTCCACGTCCTCACGGGTGGATCGGACGGCTATCTTGGTTCTATAGCCGGGCTCACGGACGATCTTTGAAATCTCGATTGTCTTGTCGTAGATCTCGGGCACTTCGAGCTCGAAGATCTTTTTCACGAACTCCGCGTGGTTGCGGGAAAGCACGATCTGGAGCCCTGTCGGGGTCTTCACCACCTCATAGATCAGCGCCTTGATCCGATCGTTGGGATGGTAGATCTCCCGCGGTGACTGGTATTTCTTGGGGAGGATGCCCTCGGTTTTTCCCAGGTCGACATAGATGTTGCCGTTTCGTTCCCTCTGGTAATAGCCGATGATCATCTCTCCGACCTTGTCCTTGAACTCGGAGTACAGCGTGTCCTTCTGGATTTCCCGCAGGCTCTGCCGCGCTTTCTGCTTGGCGCTCTGCACGGAAACCCTGTCGAACTCCTTGGGGTTGATTTCGATGAGCAGCTCGTCACCGATCTCGCACTCCTCGTTCAGCTCCAGGGCTTCCACCAGGGGTATCTCGTAGACGGGATCCTCCAGGTCGTCGTCCAGGACGATCTTCTTCTTGGCGAAGAGAGTGACCTCGGTGCCGTCTTCGCTGAAACGAACCACGGCGTTGTCCACGACGCCGTACTTCTTCTTGTACGCAGCCAGCAGGAAGTTCTCTATCGTGCTCATGACGAGATCCTCGGGGATCCCGCGCTCCTGCACGAGCTGCTTGATTGCCTGGGAAAGATCAGACTGCATTTTTTGTTTCCTCAACCTCCACAGAATAGTCCAGTCGCGCTTTCCGTATGCCGGAAATCGCGAACCCCTGTGTTTCCCTCCCCCTCCTCAGCCACAACGTCGCTTCCTCCACCCGCTCGATGATCCCGCCGATCCATTCCGTCGCGTCTCCCGCCAGTATGCGGACCCCACGGCCGCGGAAAACAGAGTACTCGGAAGGCCTCTTCAGAACGCGGTCGATCCCGGGTGAGCTTACCTCCAGGCTGGGATTTGCCAGAGCCTCGATCGTCTCCAGGCGGGGGAAGAGCATGCCCGAGACATCCGCGCACTCATCGACTCCCACACCCTTTTCCCGGTAGATCACGACGTTGACGCGCGTGGAGCCGGAAAGCCTGCCGATGGCAAGCTCCACCAGGGAATACCCCAGTCCGGAAAGGAGGGGCTCCACCACTTCTCGCACGGTTTTTTCCAGACTCTCAGCGTACAACGAATCCGCCTCTTCCCGGGTTGCGCTCGTTTGGCCGTGGAACCCCGAGAAACCTCCACCGCACAAAAAAAAGAGTCTGGGCCGACTCTTTCTTGGTCTTTAAAATACAGCAAATGCAGCCGTATGTCAACACGCCCGGGGGCCGCTCCGGGGCCTGCGCGGGCCGTGCTTTGCCCGCCCTTCCCGTTGGGATAAACTGACGGAGTGACAGTGCCCGAGACGAAATTCCCCACCGAGTACGTGAACAAGACCGTGTCTCTGAAATACAAGGGCCGGGAATCCGTCTTTCACCTCTCCCATGGGCTTTTCAGCAGCAATGACATCGATGCAGGGACTCGATTGCTCCTCAAGAGCATGGCAGCACATCTCGATCTGACAAGGTTTTCCACTGTCCTTGACGTAGGGTGCGGAATTGGGGTGATAGGGATCACCCTTGCCCAGGCCTCGCCTGCCGCACATGTCGTGCTCCAGGACCGTGACGCGCTTGCGGTCGCCTTTGCCCGGGAAAACGCGAAAGCCACCGGCGTTGAAAACGTGGAGCTCGATTGCGGCCTGGCTTTCTGGAACCTCGCGGGGCGCCGGTTTGACCTGATTGTATCGAATCTGCCGGCAAAGGCGGGTCGCCCCGTGCTCGAGGCTTTCTTCCAAGCCACGCCTCACCGGCTCACCCCTGCCGGCATGGGTGCCGTGGTCATTGTATCAACCCTGGAACAGCTGGCGCGGGATGCAATCCAGTCATCCGGTTGCCTTCTTTTTCACACCGAGAGCACAAAGCAGCATTCCGTGTTTTTTTTTCAAAGGCCGGAGATCGTCCAGGACAAGCTCGAACCGCCGGACGTCATGGAACCTTACCTTCGCGCCCGCCGAAAGTTTTCCTCCGGAAGCCTCGATTATGAGCTCGAGACCGCCTACAACCTGCCGGATTTCGACACTATCGGATACGCCGTGGAGCTGGCCCAGGAGGTCCTTTCCCCGGACCTGATCAGCGGGGATGTCCTGTTCTGGAATCCCGGTCAGGGGCATCTTCCCGTTTTTGCCGAACGAAGGCGCGCCCGAGGGTTCACCCGCGTACGGTTGGCAGGTCGTGACGCGCTTGAGCTGGCAATGACCGCACGCAATCTTGCAAAGGCAGGGAGGGAAGCAGTGCAGGCCCTTCTCCTGCCAACAGAGGCTGGGTTGGCTGAAGCATTCGAAGCAGGGAGCTTTGATCTTCTCTGCGCCCTGCTTCGTCCGGTTCCCAAGGCACCCTGGCATATCGACCTTGCCCGATCGGCGGAAACGCTCCTGCGCAAGGGTGGCGTGCTGCTGGCCGCGGGGGCAAGCACCGAGGTATTCCGGGTCCTTGAAAAATGCCGCGGTTTCAAAACGATGGAAAGCATCAAGCGGCTGGGACACCGCGCAGTGCTTCTGAAGCGCCGGTAGCGTCCGTCGATCCTATTCTTCCATGGCGATGCTCACCACGGACACCTTTTGGCAGCCACCTTCTATCAAGACCCTTGCGCAGGTGTCCGCCGTGGCTCCTGTGGTGAAGACGTCGTCAAAGAGCAGCGTTTCCCCGGGAACCGCCTTGCCCGCGAGCAGTATCTTTCCGCGCAGGTTCTCCCTCCGGTGCCGCAGGTCAAGCGATTTCTGGGGACGCCCGCCGGACCTTCTGAGCAGCCTGAGCACCTCGATACCGTGACGGGACTCGAGTTTTCTTGCTATCAGCTCTACCGCGTCCGCGGATCTGCGGCCCGGAACAGGGACAACGGGAACGCCGGGATAGTGCGCCAGGATTTGCGGGCCAAGGAGATCGGCAAAGAGGCCTGAGAGCCGCGTGCGTTTATCGAACTTGAAGCTCGCTATCAGGTCTCGCACCCGGCCTGAGTATGCAAAAATGGAAAAGTGACGGTCAAATGCGAAGTCAGCGCCGCGGCATCGAACGCATGTCGTCTTTTCGGAGACCAGCGGAGTGCCGCAGGTGTCGCAACGCCGCGCTTGGAGCGGAGCAAGGGAGCAAAGGCAATCTCCGCACACAGGCGTCCCCTCCGACTCCGCGGCAAGGAGCCATCGGCCGCAAAGAAGGCACCGGCCGGGAAAGAGCGCTTCGAGGAAGTCTGCAAGGGCGCCGACTTTCCTTGTCACTTCCCGCCGCTCCCGAGCTCCTTTTTCCAGCGGGAGATCCTGTTGATGGCTTCCAGCGGAGTCGTGGAATCAAGGGGAAGGCCGCGAATCTCCTCTATCACCATGTCCCCTGGGGAAAAAAGCTCCCGCTGGGAAACCGGCTCTGATGGCTTGGGAACCCGGGCGGCGTTGCCGGATGGGGATTGATCCGCCAGCATCCTTTCCGCCTGGGCAAGCACTTCTTGAGGCAGTCCTGCAAGCTTTGCAACGTGGATCCCATAGGAATTGCTGGAAGGCCCTTCCCTGACCTTCTTGAGAAAAACGATCTCCCCGCCCTGGTCCCGTACATCCATGGACAGATTTGCCACGGCCGGGTGATCCAGGTCCGTCAGCTCGTGAAAGTGCGTCGCAAAAAGTGTCCGCGCGCGGATACGCTCAAGGATGAACAGGCAGACCGCCCGTGCAATTGCAAGACCGTCGCTGGTGCTGGTGCCTCGGCCGATCTCGTCCATGATGAGCAGGCTTCTGTCCGTGGCTGCCCGCAGAATGTGGGCTGTTTCGTTCATTTCCACGAGGAACGTGGACTCTCCCCTGGCCAGGTTGTCCGACGCACCGACACGGCAGAAAATGCTGTCCACCAGGCCGATTTTCGCTTCCGAAGCAGGAACGTAGGACCCGGTCTGGGCCATGAGGGTGATCAGGGCCACCTGGCGCAGGAAAGTAGACTTCCCCGCCATGTTTGGCCCGGTCAGGATGACGAAGGATTTGCCGCCTTCCGGCAGGTCCAGGCTGTTGGGAATAAAGCCGCCGCCGGGAAGGTGCGCCTCCACAACCGGATGTCTTCCGTCCTTGATGACCAGCGAGGCGTCATTTGTCACGACCGGCTTGACGTATCCGTGGATGGTTGCCGCGAACGCGAGGGACTGGAAGACATCGAGGTCGGAGATCGCCTCACATACCTCCAGGAGCCAGGGCACCGCTTTTTTCACCTGCTGGCGCACCTGGAGGAACAGGGTCTTTTCTATCTCCACGACCCTTTCGGAAGCGTCATTGATCTCTGATTCCAGGTCCGCCAGCCTGTCGGTGGTGAAGCGTTCTCCGCCAACCAGGGATTGGCGCCGGATGAAGTGAGGAGGCACATGGGACAGGTTGGACTTGGTCACCTCGAAGGAATACCCGATGATCCTGTTGTAGCGCAGCTTCAGCGATGCTATTCCCGTCCCGCGCCGCTCCTCTTCAAGGTACTTCTCAAGTATCTCACGTGCGTTGTCCTTCAGGGAGTGCAATCGGTCCAGCTCGGCGTCGAAGCCGCGCTTTATGAGGCTGCCTTCGTTGAGCACGATCGCGGGCTCTTCGCAGATTGCCTTTGCGAGGAGGCCGGCCAGGTCCCGAATCTCCGCCTGCCGGGCCAGCAGGGGGTCCGCCAGGGACTGGCGGCTGGCGGCCAGAAGGAGGGCACCGACCTCGATGACCGCTTCCAGGCTCGATGCGATTGCAAGCAGGTCCTTCGCGTGGGCTTTCTCCATGGCTACACGGGCGGTCAGACGCTCGATGTCCAGCACCGATCCCAGCATCCCCCGCAACCTGGAGAGAAGCACCTGGTCGTGGTAGAGGGACTCCACGGCGGCCAGCCGCTTCTGAATTGCATCCAAATCCTTGAGAGGCGTCAGGATCCATCGTCTCAACCTTCGGGCGCCCGGGGAAGTCCTTGTCTGGTCCAGAACGGACAGAAGGCTGAACTTCCGGCTCCCGTCCTGGAGGTTGGCGACGAGCTCCAGGTTGCGCTGTGACGCCTCGTCCAGCTCGACGAAGGTGCGATCCGCGTAAACCTTGAGGGAGCTCATGTGGTCCAGCGCCCTCTTGGCGGTTTCTCCGAGGTATTCCAGCAGGACTCCTGCGGCTACCACCTCCGGGGAATCCTGCCCAAGCCCGTACCCTTTCAGGTTTGCCACTCCGAGCTGCCGCTCCAGGCGCTTGCGGCCGGCATCGGCATCGAAGCTCCAGTCCGGCAGGCGGTTGACCAGAAGGCCTTCCCTCTCTCCCAGCAAGTCCCTCAGGATCTGATCCTCCACCACCAGGGACTCCTGGGTGATCACCTCCCGAGGCTCAAGCCGGTGCAGCTCACGCTTCAGGATCTGCTGCCGCGACGCGAAGGGAAATGCAGTGACGGCAAGCTCGCCCGTCGAAACGTCGGCATACGCCAGGGACATGGCCTCCCCTGTCCTCGCGATTGCAACGAGATAGTTGTTCGACGCGCGAACGAGAAGCCCATCATCCAGCACGGTCCCGGGGGTGATCACCTCCTGGACCTCCCGGCTCATCAAGCCCTTGCCCGGGCCGGTTGTCTGCTCACAGATCGCCACTTTTCTGCCCGCTGACAGAAGGCGTGAGATATACGTTTCCGCGGCGTGGTAGGGGACGCCGCACATGGGGACCCCGGCCCTCTGGGTGAGCGTGAGGTCGAGCAGGGAGGAAGCCTCGACGGCGTCCCGGTCGAACATCTCGTAGAAGTCACCCAGACGAAAAAAGAGAATGGAGTCCGCGAAACGCTCCTTGATGCCGCGATATTGGACCATCATGGGGCTGAGCTCAGGCATGGTCAGCGGCTCGCCGGCGGGAGGCCCGCGGAATGCTGCAGGTAGTCACGCAGGATAAGTGAGGCGGCGATCATGTCCACCGCTTCCCTGGAATTGCGCTTGTTTTTCCCGGTTTCCCTCAGGACGGCCTCGGCGTCCCTGCTGGTCCAGGTCTCATCCTGGAACGCTGTGCTGAGGCCCGTGGCTTCCAGCCGCTCCTTGATGCGCCGGGCGCGCGCGCAGCCCTCCCCTTCGCTGCCGTCGGCTTCGTACGGCATGCCAATCACAACCAGGTCGGCGTCGCGTTCTGCGCACAGCCGCGCTATCTCTTCCGCAAGGGACTTTTCGGAAGTAAAGGTGAGCGTAGTAAAAGGGGAACCGAAGGTTCGCAAGGGATCAGTGAGGGCAAGGCCGACGCGCCGTGTGCCCAGGTCGACCCCCAGGATCCTCCCCACTACTGTCCTCCGGTGTACGTCTTTCCCGCCCGGTTGAAGAGCTCCTTGATCACCTTGTCCGTGATATCGATCTCCATGATGCGATAGAGGATCCCCGCGCCGAAGTCCCCGTCGCTTCGAAGCACCAGCGCGTACCCGTCACCCTCCGCTATGTAGTTCACCACGTCCATGATCTCCTTGAGCACAGGCCCGCTGAGAAGCTTGTCAGCCTGCTGCTGAAGGATGGCCAGCTTCACCCGGCGGTAGTTCTCCAGGTATGCCTTCCTGTCCGCGATCTTTTTTTCCAGGTTCAGGGAGAGGTCCTGGTTACCCGCCTTGTCGGCGTCGAGCTTCTGGTTCTCCAGGTCCGTGATGTCACGGGTCGTGGCGGTGATTTCCTTTGTATAATCCGCCTTGGCTGCGTCGTAGTCGCGGTAAGCCTTCGACTCCTTGTAGGCCGTGCTGAGCACGCGCGTGAAGTCGCAGATCCCGACTTTCGTGACCTGCTGCGCCGAAACGGGAAGAGCCAGGACAATGCTTGCCGCCAGGGCCGCAAAGAGCCTTCTCATCTGAGAGACCTCCTCTCACCCTAGAACAACGTGCCCCCGCCCAGCGATATGACGAACTTCAGGCCCCAGCTGCCGATGCTGAAATCGCCTGGCTGGTAGGTGACGTTCCCATAGTTGTCGATCTTGAAATCTCTGGCCAGGTAGATCCGGATGGGAAACTGCGGAATCACGAAACGAAGCCCCAGGCCGTAGGAAAAGTAGTAGTTGTTGAGGTTCCCGCCAATGAGGCTGACATCGGGCCAGAGGGCCGCCGCATCGAAGAATCCGACAAACCACACGTAGTCCTTGGCTATGGGCATTCGCATCTCGAGCTTGTTGTCCCACAGGGCGTTGCCGTAGAGCACACGCCAGCCGCGTCCCACTGTCATTCCGTCGATGTACAGAAGGTCCGTGTCATCCGTCAGGGTGTACACGCCCCATTGCCCCGTGTAGGGGTTGTACCCGTAATTGGGCAGTATCATGGAAAGACCCGAGTGAGCTGCCAGGACGAACATCAGGCTCCAGCCTTCCGTCACGGGAAGGTTCAGAAGCGTGGCAAAGCCTTCCAGCGTGGAATCGGTGCGGATGTAATCCCTGAAGCCGAAAATGAACCCTCCCGTGTAGGTGACCGATTGACCGACGTAGTAGCCCTTCGTGGGGTTCCAGTAGATGTCACGACCGTCCAGGTAGACGCCTACGGAAAGGGAATCGATGAGGTTCCAGGAGTTGTTGTTCTGTCGAACTGTCACTTCGAAAGGCCGGTACAAGGTGTCGTCATAATGAATGAAGCGCACCGAGGGCGAGTAGTTTCCCGTGAACCCGAGGAAACCCAGGGGCGTCATGAACCTGTAGCCCGTATTCAAGCCAAGAACGATGTCGTACGCGTCGTACCTCATGAGGTACTGGGGAGGGATGCTGAGACCTGCTTCCAGAGCGTTGAGGTAGTCCTGCCGTGAGGTGTAGGGATCCGGAGCCGCATTCGGGGCATCGCTGTCGCTGAAGACCGGTGGAAGCATGTCCATCAGCACGTTCTGCTCGTTCGAATGGTCAACAGAAAGCGATGTGCCGACCGACCATCGCTGATTCAGGAGCCAGGGCTCCTGGAAGCTCAGGGAAAGGCTCTGCTTGAGGGGGGACGCCTCCAGATCAACGCCGACAGTCTCTCCTCTGCCCAGGAAGTCGCGCTCGTTCCACTTGATGACGCCCGAGACGGGAAAGTCCCCCAGCTGCTGGGCGCCTGAGAAGGTGATGCCGAAGTTTATGTCCGCCGTGCTTGCCTCTTCCACGTTGAAGACGACGTTCATGAGCCCGAATGCCGAGCCCTGGGGAGTGTCAGGCTGCACGGTCTTGAAGTACTGCAGGTTGACGAGGTTTCGGTACCCCTCGATGATTTTTTCCTTGTTGAAGACCTCGCCTTCCTCGAAAGGCAGCTCCCTCCGCAGAACGTAATCCTTGGTTTTCGTGTTGCCTTTGAAGATGATGCTCTCGATGTGCGCCTTGTCCATTTCGCCAACGGTGAGCGTGTAGGTGATTGTCTTTGTAGCGTCGTCCCGGCTCTCTTTGCGCTCGAACGTGTTGAATATGTACCCGCTTTCGTAGTAGAGGTCCTGGATCCGCCCGATGTCCGCCTGGAGCTTCTGGAGGCTCAGCGTCTTTCCCGGCTTTTGCGTGACAAGCTCCGTCAGGCGCTTGGTGGTGAATATCTGGTTTCCCTCAACGCTCAACCCGCCATAATTCCACTGGTCTCCCTCGGTAATGTAGACAGTGATGATGAGCGAGTTCTTGCCTTCCTGCCTCGAGATCTCCTGGGTGACTTTGTCCACTTTCGCGTCGATGAACCCATGATCCGTGTAGTAGGCCACGATGGCCGCCTTGTCGTCCTCCAGCTTGGATTCCTGGAAGGTCCCGGCGTCGAACAGCGAGGGTGGCTTCGTCTTCATCAGCCCGCGAAGCGTGCTGTCGGAGGCGAAGTGGTTGCCGGAGAACCGTACCTCCTTGATAGTGGTGGCAAGCCCCTCGGTGATCGTGAAGACGGCCCGCACGGTGTTGTCCTTGTCACTGGCGATGAAGCTGGCCTTCACGTCCGCGTTCGAGTAGCCTTTTTCGAGATACAGCGAACGCACCGCCTCGACGTCTGCCTGCAGCTTGGTCTGGTTGGCGAGGTCCCCTTTCTTGAGGAGTATCTTGTCCGTTATGTCTCCTGTGCGGATCCCGTTGTTCCCGACGACGTCAACGGCCTCGATCACGGGCCTCTCTTTGACGTCGAACTGGATGATGACCCCGGATTTCGAGTCATCCGCGGGAAGGGCATTCGGCACGACTGTCTCGAAGTAGTCCAGCGCGTACAACTTTCCTTCGATCTCCCACAGGAGTGGATCCACGCTGAAGGCCTGTCCGATGTACGGGGCCAGGATGGGCTTCAGCTCTTCAGCCTTGACGGTAATGAGCCCCGAGAACGTGAAGTCCTTGATGGGCTTGCCGACGTACCAATCTTGGGAGGTCCCCTGCTGGCCCTGGACCGCGCCCTGCTGATCCGGCCCCGCACCCAGCGGAAGCGCAGGCCCCGGTGAAGGTTGTCCTGCGCCCGGGGAGGGCTGCGCAGTCCCCTGGGCAGCCCCTCCCTGGTCCTGGGCTTGAGCGGTCAGGCTTGCGCCCAGGGCGGCGGTGAGCACGGCAGTCGCGAAGAGCATCTTCGTGGCACGGTTCATCAATCGGGCTCCTTTAGCACGGGATCCTCTATTTGCTGCCGGCTTCACGCCGCGGCTAGCATGCGCTCAGATGGCCGGCGCTCGCCAGGGCCATCAGTACGAGTACCTCCAGCTGAACGACAACGCGTTGTCCGTCAAGAACAGCGTTTCGGGGTGCTGAGGCTGAAATATCCAGTCGAGCGTGAAGAACGGCGTAGTCCACTCCATGCTCCACTCCAACTGCGGTGTGAGCCCGATCCCGGGGGTGGGCAGGGTGTTTGCCGGAATGGGAGGGAGTCCCACGCCACCTCCCGACGTGTTCACCGAAAGCCCGGATGATCCCGGAACCGGTTGCGTTTGCAGCCTCAAGAGCATTTCCAGAAACAGGTCGTTCCCGAGGTACTTTCCAAGAGAGACGCTGGTATTGTCAAGGGGATTCAGCGTGGTTCCGAAGATTTTCTGAACAAGGAGATTCTGGATGATCTGGGTGCGAACGGACACCATGTCCATGCCAAGGACATCGCGAAGCCGTTGCTCGAGCGGCCGCAGCACCCACGCCTGACTGACGACGTCGGAGGAGATCAGGGCGGCCGACAGCGGGAGGCCCTGCGTCTCGGCGCGGGTGATGAACGGTGCGCCGATCATCGCCATGAGGTAGTTCTCCGAGCGCGGAGGATCAGAGCTGAACCGGGGGGTGAACTTGCTGAGCGGGTTATCTGCGTCCAGGTAGATCCTGATCTCTTCTCCCGTGGACGGGTCCCACTCCCTGGCTTCCGCGCGTGCGTTGATGCGGGGATCGAAGTTCTGCTGATCTTCGTTGAAGGTGATGGAGCCTTTCCTGAGAATAAAGCTTCTTTCGAAATAGTAGACTTCCCCGCCCTGCACCCCGGCCGTCCCCTTCACGGTGTAGGCGCCGGTGTCCCCGCGGTAGGTGATGGCCAGCTTTCCGCCCGGGCTGGCCGTGGTGCGAAGCACCGGGTAGCTCTCCGATGGCCAGGCGAACTCCACCCTCTTCCCCGTTTCGGCGTTCAAAGTCAGGAAAGTCGGGGGCTCCTCCGGAACGAAAACTCCCTGGGGTGCCTGCCCCAGGGTGATCCGGCAATCGGTCACCAGGATGTCACCCGTGACATTGGTGCTGGTGTCGTCTCCGGCGATCCTCATGTTGCCCTGGACGTGCCCGTCAGCAATCATCCGGCCGAACTTCACCCTGAGGTGGGCCTGCGTCTCGCTCTCCGTGCGCAAGGTCAAATCGAAAGCTGTGGGAGCCCAGTGGTCGATGATGAAGGTTGCTTCCGCGCTCAGGCGGCTGGGGCCGGCGCTCACGAGGACCCGGGGAAAGTGAAACCCCTTGCCGTCGAAAATGAGCTTCGTCGTGATGGGGCCCGCATCGTCAGGGGAATATGCGCACCTGACGCCGGCCCCGAAGACGGACAGCTCGCCGTTGAAATCCGGATCATTGACCGGGCCGCTGACGGAAAGCCGGCCCGACGCCGTACCCGAAGTGAAGCTGAGCACCGGGATCGTGCCTGCCTGAGTGGTGACGGGTGCGGTCCTCAGGACGGAGTTGAGGACGGTGGCATCGAAAGTCTCGATCGCCGCCGAAGCCACAATCTGGTCGCCGATGATCCTCCCGCCGGCGTCGCCGACAAAAGGAAGGGGCCGGGCCAGATGCATGGCGAAAGCCAGGTGAGAATCCAAGAACCCGTGAATGGAATTGCCGGGCCCGCCATCCAGCGTCAGGCGCCCCTTTTCCGCGCGGAAGCTGACCGACCACGGCTGAAAGGGCTTTCCCTGGACGCTTATGTCATTCAAGCTGAGTTTTCCCTGCAGCACCTGGTCAAGGATGCTCGGCTTGGAAGCGCCGGGAGCCGGCGCGGTGAACTGACCCTCCAGCCGCGCCTGCAGCTGGACATGATCGGAGAAATACTCCCCCGCGTAACGGGCGCCGAAGGAGAACGTGCCTTTCTTGAAGTCGAGGGAACCCGTCCCGTCGGTCAGGCTGTGGGCGAGGTACTTGAGGTTGAGGGAGCTGAGCTGGACTGAATCCGGCTCCAGGCTGGCTTTCGTCTCCACGGAAATGGGGTCTGTGCCCAGACGGCCTTCTTTCAGGCTCACCAGGAATGTCATGGACGGCTTTGCCAGAGGTCCGCTGATGGTGCCTGTGCCCGAGAGAGCCCCCTTGACCGACAGCGCTCGCATCCGCACCAGAGGCACTCCATCAAAGCCGACGGTGATCCCGAGCGCTCCGTCCTTCAGGCCGCCCTGCGCGGTGTATGATTCGGCTCCTGACCGCCCCCGCAAGATACCTTTGAATTGCACGACGAGCCCCGCCAGGAATTGCGGATCGAACGGATCAGGCGGCATGGAAATCGTTGCGTCGGCGGAGCCGGCAAGGGCCGAGTACGCGTCGGTGAAGTTTATCCTCTGAAGCTCCAGCCTCCTTGGAGTGAATCGTGCGGAAAAGTTGATGGAGTTTTGCCGGGACTCCAGCAGCGGGACATTGAAGAAGGAGAACGAGGGAGCGCGCACCACCCACTCACCGGGTCCGGAATACAACCCGCTCACGTCGAAAGAAACCGAGACCGTGGGACCGGCAAACGGAACAGGCAGCCTGGCCGCCTTTGCCTGGAGTGAATACGTGCCATCACGGTTCGGAACGACGTTCATTTCCAGTCCGTACGAGCCGCTGGCATAGAGGCCGCCGGCGCTCGAATACCTTCCCTGGAGGGAGAATGGGGTTCCGAGGAACGTGAGGTTGGAGGAGAATCCCAGCTGTCCCTCGTCGATAAAAGAAGCCTGGAATGACCCCGCCAGGGTGTAGCCTTTCCATGTGCCGGAGAGATCGTTGATGGCAATGTGCGTGGAGTCCACGAGGCCGGAAAAGCGGACCACGGTTGCCGGGTCGTCGACTGCCGTGATTGTGACCCCTTTGCTGCTCACTGTCGCCGTTGACAGGTCCGTGGTCACCTGCAGATCCGTGCTCACCACGTAGCGTGTCAGCATGCTCCTGATGTCTTCCTGCTGCTTGGAAAGGGCTTCGGCCCCGGCCAGGAGATGGTACAGCTTGTCCGGCGGCACGTCGCGCAGGGAGGCGGAGAGCGTGATGCTGGGAAACTTGGCAATCGTGGCGTCACCGAGAGCCAAGGCGCTGCGGACGGGCTTTCGAAGCAACAGCTCGCCGTGCGCGGAAATGTGGCCGCTTGCCGTGTCCGCAAACGAGGATTCCAGGGTGAAAGAGGTCCCCCGTTCCTCGGGGGCCAGCGCAATCGAGAAGTCATCAAACCCGACCTCTCCCACAAGCAGGTGCCGTCCCGCGATGGTCAGCCCGCCGTTGCTGCGCTTGATGGCAAGGTCGGCATTCACACGCTTTCCAGTTCCGGCGTCCACGTTGACGAGCGTCAGCAATCCTTCGGGATAGAAGTCTTTATACGAGATGCTTCCGTCGAACTGGAGGCTTCCCGACGGGGAAGAGATCCGCAGGGGGAAAAAAGATCCCCCCTTTTCCGTTCCCGTGAAGGTCGAATCAACTGTCAGGTCGTGAATGGGAAGCTGATCCTCGAACCAGATGGAGGCGCCCACCTGGTAGGAGAGACTGCGGCTGCCGATGGAATACGTGAGGTGGCCTGCCGCGGTGAGGGGGGCCTTGAGCCAGTTGTTGAACCTCGCCAGGCCATGGGAAAACCGCACCAGCTGGTCAGGGCGGAGGCCGTCGGTCTGGAAGCTCACCGTCAGTTGTTTCCGGGCCAGGTCCGCGGTCACGCCGAGGTCAATCGGGGACCTGTCCTGGATCTTCTGGATCTGGACCTGGCTCCCCTTCCAGACCACCTGGAAGGTCTGTTTTTCAAGATCCACAAGAGAGCTTTCGAACGATTGGATCCTGACAGTCAAGTCCGACCAGGAAAAAGCCCTGTCGATCTTTCCCCCGACGTTCAAGGCGGATGAGAAGTCAAACCCGGAAGGGAAGACCCCGTGGCAGTTCCCGCGAAAAGATACGGCCAGAGCGTCTCTTTCCGAATCAAGCTGAAAGAACAGGTGGGAAATGGACAGCGTCACTCCGTCCGAGATAATGGTCAGGTCGACATCCGCCCCGGTGATGCGGGCCCGAAGGCCGCTTTCCCCCGTTCCCGCCGCGGTCAGCTTCTGAAGGAGATCGAGGACCGTCGCATCCTTCTGCAGATCCAGGGAGAACCGCGAGTTCAGGATCCGTATCTCGCGCAGGGCCCCCACGGGGTCATGCCGAATCAACAGGTGCACCAGGCTGTAGTAGATCCGCACCCGGTGGATCGTGAGGAGAGCCTTGTCCGGATCCGCTCCGTCGTGAATGGTCAGGCCGCGAATCTCCAGGTAGTTGAGAAAGGACGGGGAGATGCTTGTATATGTCACCGTGTGCCCAAGAACGGATTCGAGCTGCTCAATGCTCTTTGATTTGAGCTCTGCCATTCGCAGCGTCATTTCCCTGCTGACGGCTGAACCCAGAATTATAGTCAGTCCCAGCAAGACTCCGAGGCTCACGAGGGCAAATAGCGTGACGAAAGATTTCCTCAATCCCGTTTCTCCAGGCGGAAGCGGAACGTTACCGTTCCAACCGCGTTATTCCTCCCGTCCACCTGTGAGAAGAGGAACTCACGGAGGGCTGCCTCAACACTGGCATCTATTTCAGTATATCCTGAACTGCGGGTGATTTCCACATGCGTCACCGCTCCCGACGGGGACACTGTTATGCGCGCAGCGCATTCTACCTCGACACCCGAGGCTCCAAGAACAGCGGGGAACTGCGGATCGCGGCGCGAAAGGACCTTGCGTGCCCTTCCCTGCTCCCACCCGAACTGCTCGACTGACTGCGCCGGCGTGGAGGACGATGAGGGAAGATCCGCAAGAACCTCCTCAGCCGATGGCCGAGGCAGGCTGCCGATCTCGCCCCCTGGTGCTCCAACCGGACGCATGCGCGGCCGGGAGCCGGGCGAAACCACGGGAGGGCCGGATACAACCCCGGCCATTGTCCCCGGCACGGGAAGATTGATCCTGGACGACGACTGCGCGCGCGCTCCATCGACGGCAGACTCGTCCCCCGAGTCCACGGGGGAGCCTGCGTCCAGCGAGACTTCGATCGGACCGGCAGGCAGGACGACCTCGTAGCGCTGCAAAACGATCGTTGTTGATAGTGCCAGCGCCACGGCAATGGAGGTGAGGGCAGCCAGCCACGGAAGCGCGCGCCGGCTGAAGTCCTCCTTTTCCGCGTCAGCAATGACGATGACGGAAAGCGGCCTAACCTTCATGAACGGGATCCGATACTCGCCACTCAGATGGCAGGGGTGCCCATGCTCCAGCCGGCGGCACCACCGGAGCGCGCTCTGGTGAAGGCGGTTTCTGCAGGTCCAGGTCGGGGATTACGAGCGGTCCCGGCAGCCCGGGGGGAGGAACCGGGAGGGCAGTCTCGTCTGCGCCTGTTACGGTGATTTCCTGGTCAAGGCTGCCTGCCGAAGCGCCTCCTCCCGGTGACGCAGCGCTGTCCTGCGGATATCCCGGAGGGGCAATGGAGAAGAGCAGAGTGACGATGACAAGGCAGGCGGTTCGCATTACAATCGGCGCCCGATGAAAACGAATATACTTCGAAGTTTCATTGTTCTGGAAGGGCTCGACGGCGCGGGAACCTCGACGCAGCTTACGCTGCTTTCCAAGAGGCTGGAAGGCGCCGGCGTGGGGCACGTGGCAACCTGGGAGCCCACGGACGGTCCTGTAGGGACGCTCCTTCGCGCAATCCTGGCGCGCGACGTAAAAGCTCTCCCGACGACCATCGCCATGCTCTACGCCGCGGACCGCAATGAGCACGTGAACGCCCCGCAGACGGGGATCCTTGCCAGGGCCTCCCGCGGCGAGCTTGTCATCAGTGATCGGTACGTGTTTTCGAGCCTGGCCTATCAGTCTATTGACTGCGGGCTGGACTACGTGCTCAGCCTCAACCAGGGATTCCCGCTTCCGCAATGCCTTTTTTTCATCGACACGCCCGTGGAAGTCAGCCAGAAAAGACTTTCCGCGCGTGGCAAGGCAGAGCTTTTCGACGATCTGAAGTTCCAGGCCAGGGTGCGTGAGAACTACATGGCGGCAATGGAGAGGTTCCGTCCAAGCGGGATGACGATTTGCGTCATTGATGGAGACAGACCGGAAGCGGCTATCCATGAGGAGATCTGGAAAATACTCTCCGGCTTGCCGATAACAGGGATGTGAAGAAAGCGGTCCTCGCCCTCCTGCTTATCGTTCTTCCTCTCCTTCCCGCGGGTGCATGGCGCATTCTCTACGCCGAGCAGTACTATCGGCTCTACCATGAGACCCTCCACCACTATCCGGAAGACGCGATGGAGGACATCGAGTACCTGGAGCTCGCCCTGAAGGCTGATTTCGCTCCGTTTGCCAATCCCCTTTACGCCCTTGCAACAATCCATGATACGACCGAATGGGGGCGCTATCGCTATCTCTTCTCCATGCACGTGAACCTGAAGCTGATCTACCTGTACCTGACGCTGGGGAGCAAATACGACAAGATGGTGGCGTACTTCTACAACTACCCATGGAAGCGGCAGAACCTCGAAAGCCTGGCTACCGCTGAACGGATCTACAGGGTCGCCTATGGATACTGGACCGACGCGCAGAAGTGGTCAGCGATGGCGTGGGACATGCAGGACATCCACCTGCCGGAGATCCAGGAGTGGGAGGACGAGAACTTCCGGGTGCAGTCAGGAGACCTGGACTACAAGCAAATCATTGACGCCCAGCTGGCCCGGCTGGAAAAGGTCCGCGCTGACTTCCAGAAGATGGACCAGCACACGTACTGAGCCTTACCGCTTACCGTATCAGCATTGCATCGCCGTAGCTGAAGAATCTGTACCGTTTTTTGATCGCCTCTGCGTACTTCCTGAGTATCAGCTCGCGCCCCGCGAAAGCGCTCACAAGGACGAGCAGGCTTGATTCAGGAGTGTGAAAGTTCGTGAAAAGCTGCGTCACAACCCTGAACTTGAAGCCCGGCGTGATGTAGATGCGCGTGCGGCCTTCGCCCGCAGAAAGCCCGTCGCCTGTCCAGGCGGTCTCCAGGGTTCGTACGACTGTGGTGCCTACGGCAAGGACAGGCCTTCCCTCCCGCACGGCTGCTTCGACCAGCTCCTTTGTCGCCGAGGGAATGGAATACTCTTCCTCGTGCATCTTGTGGTTCTCTATCTGGGCGCTGCGGATGGGGAGAAAGGTTCCCAGCCCGACATGCAGGGTGACCTGACATACCTGCGCCCCGGCACTTCGCAGCTCCTCCAGGAGACGCCGCGTGAAGTGAAGCCCGGCTGTGGGCGCGGCGGCTGAGCCGACGACTCTCGAATAGACGGTCTGGTATCGTTCTTCGTCCGCGGGTGTGTCGGCGCGTTTCACGTACGGAGGCAGGGGTACATGCCCGTTGCGCTCCAGCCAGGCATCGTCTATGGGAGGGTCGAAGCGGATCAATCGCACATCCTCGTCCGCTGATTCGATAATCCCGGTCACGCCCTCGGAAAACTCGAGGACTTTCCTGGAGCGAACGTTCCCCGCCCTGCCCGCCAGCGCTTCCCACACGGACGTGTCCCGCCGGGCCAGGAGGAGAACTTCGACCGTTCGTCCGGCCGCGCTTCGCGCAAACAGTCGCGCTTTTCGAACGCGGGTGTCGTTCAGAACTACAAGCGTTCCGGGCGATACCAGACCGGGAATGTCGCGCACGCCCTGGTCTCGAGACACGCCCGTCACGCGGTCCAGGACAAGGAGTCGGGCATTTTCGCGATGCTGGGTCGGTTCCTGCGCAATCAGCTCTGCCGGAAGATCAAAAGAGAAGAGACTGGTCTCCACGGATTACCCGCTTGATGCCCAGATGCTCCCACGCGCCGTCCGTGGCAACCCTGCCCCGCGGGGTGCGTTTCAGGAACCCGATCTGGATGAGGTAAGGCTCATAGACATCTTCAAGGGTGTCCACCGCCTCGCCGATGGAAATCGCGATTGTCTCCGAGCCCACGGGCCCTCCCGCGTATTTTTCAACGAGCGTGCGCAGTATCTCCCGGTCCAGCTTGTCCAGCCCCCGGGCATCGATCTCCAGCGATTCAAGCCCTCGCGTCACGATGGGAAGATCGATGATTCCCTTACCCCAGACCTGGGCAAAGTCCCTCATCCGCCGCAGGATCCTGTTCGCAATCCTGGGCGTCCCGCGGGAGCATCGGGACACCATATCCGCGGCGTTCTCCTCAACTGCGATCGAAAGTATCCCGGCTGAGCGAAACACGATTTTTCTGATGTCGTTGGGCTCGTAATAGTCCAGGCGCATCGGGATGCCAAACCTGGAATACAGCGGGCTGGACACCAGGCCGGTCTTCGTTGTGGCGCCGACCAGCGTGAACGGAGGCAGCGGGATCTTGATGGTTCGCGCGCCGGGGCCCTGGCCGATCACGACGTCGATCTCGAAATCTTCCATGGCGGAGTACAGCATCTCCTCCACGACGGGCTTGAGCCTGTGGATCTCGTCTATGAAAAAGATGTTGCGCTCCCCGATGCTGGTGAGGATGGCAGCGAGGTCACCTGGCTTTTCAAGGGCAGGAGCCGACGTGGCTCGAAACTGGACGCCCAGCTCGTTGGCGACAATTGCCGCAAGGGTCGTTTTGCCCAGCCCGGGAGGGCCGGAAAGGAACACGTGGTCCAGATGCTCCCCGCGTCTCTTTGCGGCCTCGATGTAAACGGCAAGGTTCTCCTTGAGCTTGTCCTGTCCGACGAACTCGGACAGGAGCCGCGGCCGCAGGGACAGCTCTTCTCCGTCTTCGGCCGGGTTGAAGCTGGGGTTCGGCATGCGCGGGGACGGGTCCTGGGGGCGGTTCTTCACGTGGCGCTCCCTTCAGAGGGGCCGCCGGTTCCCGTGTTCGATTCTCCGCCGGCAATCGCCACGGCGCGCTTGAAAAGCTCCCGTTCCAGCTCTTCGCCCTTCATTTCACGGCCTCCCAGCGACTTCGCCGCAGCCACCACCGCGCTCTTGGCGGTCCTTCGGTCGAACCCCATCCCGACAAGCGCCGTGGCAATGTCGTCTTCCGCGGACCGCCCCGAGCTTTCCGCGGCGGGCGTCAGCTTCCCCTTGAGCGTCAGAATGATTTTTTGAGCCGTCTTTTTCCCGATCCCGGGAAGGGATGAGAGGGTATCCACGTCATCGTTGTCCAGGGCCTGGGCAAACTTGTCCCGATCAACACCAGAGAGGACCTTGAGCGCCCCGCGCGGACCCATACCGTCCACCTTCTGGAGGTCGAGGAAAAGCGCTCTCTCGGCAGTGTCAGAGAACCCATAGAGGCGCATGGAGTCTTCGCGATGCAGAAGATGCGTGTAGATGCGCGCGACCTGGCCCACAGGAGGCAGTTTCTCCAGCGCCCGGCGTGAGACCGTGAGGTCCCATTCTACTCCGCCCGTCTGGAGGCAGAGTCTCTCCTCCCCCTTGAAGGTGATTTCACCAGTTACGCTGTTGAACATCGACGCGTGACCTGTTCGCGTGGCAGATTGCCACGGCAAGGGCATCAGCAGCGTGATCCGGCGACGGTATCTCCTCCAGCCCGAGAACCACGCTCACCAGGCGCTGTACTTGGTTCTTCTCCGCTCTCCCCCTCCCTATCACCGCCTGCTTTACATGCTGTGGGGAATAACACTGGACGGGGATACCCCGCTGGCCGAGGGCAAGGAGGACCACCCCGCGCGCATGGGCAACCTGCATGGCGCTGGAGGCGTTGCGGGCAAAGTAAAGCTCCTCCACTCCGGCTTCCGTCGGACCGTATTTGAGAAGGAGCTTTCTGATTGCGCTGTGAATCGCGAGAAGCCTGTCTGAAAGGGATGACTGCGCATCCGTCCGAACGACCCCGTGGGCAACGTGAAAGAACCGGGAGCCGTCGAACCGCACGACTCCCCAGCCCGTTGCCGCGAGCCCGGGATCAATCCCGATGAGTGTCCTCATTGCGGACGCGGCGCGGCCGTGACACTACTCGCTCATGACAAATCCGGCAGGAATCTCCAGATTTGTCGCCACATTCTGGACGTCCTCGTGGTCCTCAAGGTTCTCCACGAGCCTCAGCGCCTTCTGCGTCTTGTCGTTGTCCAGTGTGACGTTGGTGTCAGCCACACGCGCTAATTCCGCCATGGAGTGCTCGAACCCGCCCGCTTCCAGCGCTTTGATCACCTTCTCGAAGTCTTCTGGGCTCGTGGTGACTTCGATATTGTCACCGTCGCTGCTCACGTCCTCGGCGCCGGCTTCAAGAGCAACCGCAAGGATGTCGTCCTCTTTGTACTTGGACGCGTCGTACGTGATGAGCCCTTTCCTCTTGAACAGGTAGGAGACGCTCCCGGCCGCGCCAAGGCTTCCGCCCCCCTTGTTCAGGAGGTTGCGGATTTCCGCGGCGGCCCTGTTCTTGTTGTCCGTGAGAACGTCAATGAGCATTGCCACGCCGCCCGGCCCGTACGCCTCGTAGAGGATCTCTTCGTAGCTCACGCCCTCCAGCTCGCCGGTCCCTTTCTTGATGGCCCGGTCGATGTTGTCCCTGGGCATGTTGCTGGCCTTGGCTTTCAGGATGACCGTTCGAAGCCGAGGGTTGGCCTCAGGGTCTCCGCCGCCCTGCCGCGCGGAAATGCTGATTTCCTTGATGAGCTTTGTAAACATCTGGCCGCGCTTTGCGTCCGCGACGCCCTTCTTGTGCTTGATTGTATGCCATTTACTATGGCCCGACATGTTTCCCCTTCTCCTATGAAGTTTGTCCTAGCGTATCACAAAAAAAAAATAGAAGTCAATCAGGGCCGCGGCGCTTCAGCGCCGGCCGCCGTCAGGGCCATGAGACCTTCAGACCGTGTTCATTCCCTTGTGGCGGCAGCTCGGACAGGAGTCCGTCCAGCATCATTCTGCCGGAGTTGCTCAAGGCAAGCCGCTCTCCGGCCGGACGCGCAGCCCCTCGTGAAACCCATGCTTCCCAGAGCCCGGGAAAGATCTCCTTGAAGTCTCTGCCGAACCTGCGAACAAACGCGGCAGCGGAGATTCCCTCATCCAGCCGAAGCCCCATCATCAGGGTTTCCAGCAGGAAGTCCGAAGGACTGACGGTTTCCAGCTGCGCGCCCCAGAGGTCGTCACGGCCTGAAAGAAAAGCGTGGATGTCGCGGGGGTTTGTCATGCGAAGCACGCCGCCATCCTTGGCAAGCTCGGGCTTGCCAAGGATGGCGGCAATCCGGGCGGCCGGCAGCGTCGAGACCGCGGCCGGGCCCACCCCCAGATAGGGCTCGAGCCTCCAGTAGCGCAGGTTGTGCAGGCACTCCTTCCCCGGGCGGCAGAAATTGGAGACCTCGTAATGGCTGTAACCCCGTCTTTGAAGCTCCTCAACCCCGGCAAACCAGAGCTCCTCGTCCCTTTCAGCCGAATTGGGACGGACTTTCCCCGCCTGGACAAGGCGGGCCAGAGGGGTTTCAGGCTCATACGTCAGCGAGTACAAGGAGACATGGGACACCGCAAGATCGTCGAGAAGGCAAAGATCCGACGCCACCTCATGGGGCATCTGCCCGGGAATGCCGGCAATGAAGTCCAGATTCAGGTCTGCGTCCCATCCCGCGCGCAGCAGTCCGATGGCGCGCAGAATGTCCCCGCGGCTGCCTGTCCTGTGGAGGGAATGCAGGTGCCTGTCATCCATGCTCTGCACCCCTGCGCTGATTCTCGTGACTCCGGCCTCACCGCAGACGTCCAGGAACTCCTGATCTATGGATTCAGGGTTAGCTTCCACCGTCCACTCATTGCAGGATGGGAACCTGAGCGCGGTCAGCATCCGACGAAGCAGCGGACGGGCAAGCGTGCTGGGAGTCCCGCCGCCCATGAACACGGTCTGCGGCGGGCCGTCACTCCCCAGCGCATCCAGGAAGAATCGCTCCTGCGCGATGGTTTGATCGACCACCGCTTCCTGGATTTTCTCATCAACCGTTCTGCGAGGCAGGGAATAGAAGTTGCAGTACAGGCATTTGTCCACGCAGAAAGGAACGTGGACGTACAGGGAAAGGGAAAACTCAGAGCTTGCCAATTGAGCGCGGCGGCCAGTAGCGGTAGATCACTTTGCCCATGATCCTGTCCAGGGAGACAGGGCCCCAGGACCTGCTGTCGCTGGATTCCGGCCGGTTGTCGCCGAGCACGTAATACTCCCGGTCCTTCAGGACTACCTCATCCGAGTTGCCGGAAAACGGCAGAGAGGAATCCCAGCCTCGGGCGTTCAATGTTCCGCGCATCATGTAGCGGACCGGGACGATCTGGTCTTCGGCAACGAAGTCGGACGCCCCGCGCGGTCGTATCCAAACCTTGTAATTGCTCAGCCGAATGGTGTCACCCGGCATGCCGATGACGCGCTTGACCATGTAGCTGTTGACTCTGCCTCCGTACAGGTCCCTGCGAAGCGTTGCTTTCTGCAGAGTGAAAAAGCTCACCACGGGCTGGAAGATTTTCACCAGCGCGGATTCATCATCGTAGAACGGGGGCTGCACCATGACCAGATCCCCGCGCTCAGGCAGGGCAAGCCCCGGGAACCGGGCGTGCGAAAACGGCACGAACGGCCCGAAGGCAAGAAAGCTGACAACGACCCTGTCGGCGGGGCTTATCTGCGGTTCCATGGAAACAGACTCCACTCGGAAGGTGGCGACGATGAACCGCGATACGATGATATAAACGATGAATGCGATGAGAAGGATGCGGAAGGTGCGCGAGCCCAGGAGGGACATCCTCCTCCTTCGAACGGAGGAAGAATACCTCTCTACTGAACCAATCATCCTTTCCTACCTGATGATGCCGAACCTGCCCAGTGGCCAGTACCTGAACAGCCCTTTGCCCAGAACCTTGTCCAGGCTCACCGTGCCGAAGTACCGCGCATCACGGGAATTGTCACGGTTGTCGCCCATGGGAAAGATCCTTCCGTCAGGCACGTAATACCCTTCCTGGAGGAGCCGCCATTCCGAAGCTTTCTCCAGGTTGAACGGCTCCAAAGCCCATTCGGTGTGGCTCTGCCAGAGCTCGACATATTTCTCGTCATTGAGCGCTATGAGCCGGAAATGCATGTTGCCGCTCGAGTCCTGCGTGGCCTCATAGTAGCGCGAGATTGCGTTCTGCTCATCCTTGGTGGCGGAGAGCCCCGCAAGCTGCAAGGCAATTCCGACGCCCTCCTGCTGGAAGACTTTGTACTCATCCTGATTGATCGATCGATGGGAAGGATAGCTCATCCCGAGGCTTTCCTTGATCTTCGACTCAGGCATCCAGGTCGATTCGCCAGGGGGCAGAATTTCCACGTTTCCTTCACGCATGCGAAGCCGGTCTCCCGGCATCCCGATGGCCCTTTTGATAAGGAAGTGATGCTTGGGCTGGCCGTATTCGTCCTTGTCGATGTCCACGATGGACAAGGTGACCATGTAGATGATCCGCTGAAGGATGTCCTTGACGGGTCCGCTTGAGATGTATTCTGGGCTTTCAAATATGATCACGTCTCCGCGGGCCGGGACCTTGAAGCCCGGCATCTTCAGCATTCCAGGGATGAGCTCAGGACCGTAGACGATCTTGTTCACAAAAATGCGGTCGCTCACCAGGAGGCTGGGCTCCATGGAGGGGGATGGGATCTGGTAGGCCTGGAGGAGGTACTGGTTGATGACCAGCACGATGACCACCGCTGAGGCGATTGCATCGATCCAGTCCACGACAGGATTGCGCTTCTTCTGCCTTGCCTTGCGGGCAAGGGATCGTTTCTTTCGCCAGGTGAGGAAGCGTTCCGTGGCTTCCTGGACGTTTTTCTCCCAATGCATCCACGCGGTGTTTGTATTCTCTGCCATGCCGGCTCCGTGCGGAGGGTATCACGGGAGGCGAATCGTTGACAAGCGAGTACGGCATTCCTATAATCCCCCGCATGTCGAAAAAGGACCGGGCCGGCTCCCAGACGCCTTCTGACGAGCGTGCTGTGCACCTTAAGCGGATCCTGGGCATGCGGCCGGGCACTTATCTCACAGGTCTGTACGCATTTGCCTTGGTCGTTATTCTCTTCTTTGTTCTGCTCTACCCGGGCCTGCACGCTCCCGGCTCGTTTCTCTCTCTAACGACCTATCCCGGCAAGGTCACCGTGAATGTAGACGGAGTCTACGCTGGGAGCACACCCTGCACCGTTTTTTTGAAACGCGGCGCTCGTACCGTGGAGCTCTCAAAACCGTACTTCTCCCCTGTCACCCTGAAAGAGAATGTCACCGGAAGGGTGTTTGCGACCCTGCTTTTTCCCGACACCAAGCGAATGCAGCAAAAACTGACCGTTGCTGATCTGGATGGACTGCTGGCTTGGTCCCTTCAGGACTTCCAGAAGAATCCAGAGATTCCCCAGATAATCTCGGATGCATCGCGAGCCGTAAGCGATGACTCTTCCCGCTTGAAGATGTATGATTTTTTGGACAACTCAGCCAGGTATATTACCTCGGAAACGCAACTTAGGGAGCTGCTTCTAGCGGCAACGCGCGCTTCTTCAGTCGGTTCCTTTCTCAATCCGTCTTCACTGATCGCGTTTGTAGAAGATTCGGTACATGTTAAACAAAAATATGAAAACACACCGTCCTGGCTTCTGCTGACCTTGACTCGCGACAAGGCAAACAAGCTGGCTGCGACGGATTGGATTCAAAAGTACCTTTCTGACTATCGGGACGCCATGTCGAAGTATTACCAGGCAAGGTTTCCTCCATCGGCGGGCGCGGGAGGCCGACTGTTGGTGCTGCGGGGAGCAAGCTACCGCTCTGTCCCGGCTGGTGAGCTTACCATGGGACGGGATGACAACGTCGAATCCCTGGGGAAAATTGTGGACCAGCTCCTCCCCCACCCCGTCGCAGTAGATTCCTTCTACCTTGGGGAGACGGATGTCACCAACTCGCAATTCGCGGCTTTCGTGGCACAGAATCCGAAGTGGAGCCCCGCGAACATTGCCAGCCTGAAGGAAGCGGGCCTGGCGGATGATTCGTACCTTACCGATTGGACAGGTGGGAGGCCCCCTGCCGGGCGGGAAGATGCGCCAGTCACCTCCGTCTCGTATTACGCTGCCGCGGCGTATTGCGAGTGGCTGACTCCGTCAGCCCAGGCGGCCCTCCCGGGATACGTCGCAAGGCTTCCCTATGAAAGCGAATGGGAATGGGCGGCGCGCGGCGGGCTGCGTGGAATGCCGTTTCCCCTGGGTGAAAAGCCGGGAGCATCGGTGTTCTATCACAAGGGGATCATTGGTCCTTCCCGGGCAGGCACTTCAGAGCCGAATGGATATGGGCTGCGCGACATGGCGGGGAACGTCTGGGAATGGTGCCTTGATCCCTATGCCCCCTCGGGCTACCTCCTGTCTTCCCTTGATCCGCGGCTGAATGCGGGCTACGAGAGGGCGTATGCACCCGGTCCCGACCACGCTGTCAGGGGCGGTGCCTGGAACAACCAGTCCGAACAGATCACCGTATTCACGCGAGGCTCTCAGCCTGCCGAATGGTCCACTCCGTATCTCGGATTCCGGGTGGCGCTGGCAAGACGGTAGCCGCTCAGGGCTAGGCAAGGCGTAGCCCAAAGGGTTCCCATGGCAAAGACTGATGAAGGAATCAAGGTACTCGCTTTCAACAGGAAAGCGAGGTTCAATTATGCCATCCAGGAGAGCTTCGAATGCGGGATTGCCCTGAAGGGCACCGAGGTGAAGTCCATCAAGGAAGGCAGGTTCTCCTTCGCGGACTCTTACGCGCTGGTCGAAAAAAACGAGCTGTGGCTGATCGATTTTCACGTCACTCCGTACGCTTTCGGCAACCGCGTCAATCATGACCCGTTGCGCAGGAGGAAGCTCCTTGTTCACCGCAAAGAGATCAAGCGCCTGGCACGAGTCACCGATGAGAAAGGCTTGACGCTTGTTCTCCTGAAGGTCTACCTTAAACGTGGAATGGTAAAGTGCGAGCTTGGCATCGCAAAAGGCAAAAAGCTCTTTGACAAGCGAGACGACATCAGAAAGAAAGACCAGAAGCGAGAGATCGAGCGCGAGTACAGGGTGAAGTAGGCGCGCTCGCGCTCGCCCTAGGGGGGTGCAACGGTCTCGACTGGGGTCGGTTCAGCCATGGGCTGCAGGTGGAGCGCCAGTCTCCTAAAAATGGCAAAAACACAACTGCCAACAACGCAGATTTCGCAATGGCTGCTTAATTGCGGCCACGGGTCTCTGGAGCGTGGTCCCGAACATCCGGAGGTGCCTGTAACAAACCGGGGCTTACCCGAGCGCATGCCAGCGGGCATTCGGGGACATTAAAGCCGGCTTTGGCGGGAAGCGGGACGCCGCCTCCCAAACCTCTCGCCGAGATTTAAAGGGCGGATAAACCTGTAGAGGTTCTTGGTTAACGCTCCAGGACGCGGGTTCGACTCCCGCCACCTCCATTTAAGAAAACCCCGCTTTTTGCGGGGTTTCTTCATGTATTGACAACGTGCGCAGGATGTGGTAAACAGTTGTGTAAACAATATGGGACGTTACAAAAAGGATTTCGTTCTCTACCCTCGCAAGATGAAAGACGGCCGCGAAATCTGGTATTACCGTGCGTACGATGCGGACGGCCGTCGCATTCCGGGGCAGAGCACAGGCCTTACGACCGAAAAGAAAGCGGAGAAGCATTGCGAGAAACTGCTTCGTGAGGGCAAGCTCATTCCCATCAAGACACCGACGCTGCGCGAATGGGCCGCGTCGGAAAAATGGTGGCAGTGGGGAGAATGCAAGTACCTTCGCCGCCAGCTCAACCGCTCGGAGGAATCGCGGCCTGCCGTCTCGCGTCGCTACGCCGATGATGCTCTACGGGACCTCAAGGCATGGATTCTCCCCTACCACGGAGCCAAACGCCTTGATGCGATCACTACGAGGGATTGCGAGGACCTCCTGGCTGCCTGGCAGGACAAGGGGTCCGCGCGAAAGAGCATCAACAATCGGGCCAGCATCTATCGAATCATGCTCGGGGAAGCCGAGCGCCTCGGCGTCATTCCGCGCACGCCCTGGGCCCGGGTCGAGGGCTTCAAGCCGGCGCATCATGCAAAGGGCATCCTCACAATCGAAGAGGCTCGCACGCTCTTGAATCCGGCAACCATCGAAAAAGTGTGGGACGGCAACCAGGTCTACTACTCGGCCAATCTCCTGGCGTCCGTGACGGGAATGCGCATCGGGGAGATCCTCGCTCTGAAGCGGTCGGACTTGTTCCCGGATCACGTGCATGTGGCCGGCTCCTGGAGGGGTAAAAAGTACGGCCTCGGCACGACGAAAACGAAGCGCGTGGACGACATTCCTATCCCGCGGTTCGTGTTCGACACTATCGACGCCTGGTGCGCCTGGCAGGGATTCATTTTCAGTTTCCAGGCTGGCGCCCACCCCGCCACCGGCAACCGGGTCCTCGAAGCCCTGTACCGAGCCCTGGACGAGATTGGCATCAAGGCCGAGGAACGAGAGCGGCGGAACATCAAGTTTCACTCCTGGCGAGCATTCGCCAACACCTACATGCGCGCGCGGGGGATCTCGGGAGAGAAGGTCCGCCAGCTCATCCGCCACGAGAGCGAGGAAATGACCGAGCACTATTCGGATTTCCGCTTGGAGGACTTCAAGGACGTGGCCGCGGCGCAGGAGGCGCTTGTCGCGGGGATTCGTGCGCCGGAGGCCAGGAGGCCGCCGGCGGGGCGTGAAATGACACGGCAAGGCTCTCGCGCGTTCGCTGTAGCCTCACCACGCGCATCGTTGAGCGGATATTCGATGGCTAAGAGGAAATCTGATAATGAAACTCAGTGAACGACAAAAAATGCTTTGTAGGGAGATCCAAGCTGGACACGTTCGTTCCATTGCTGACTACATGCTAACGCAACACAAGAAAGCGTTAGCAGAGAAACGGAGCACGCACGCAACCACGCGGGATGATTTCAGTTTAGGAGGGGACTTTAACGTGCATGCCACGACATTGTCAGAGGATGAAGGCCTCAATCTAAGGGCCTCAATGCGAGAGTTTATTTCTCTCTGGTTCAGACTTGAAAACAACGATCTTGTTCGTACTGTTTTTCAACAACCTATGCTAAATGCTCGTGTGCTGTTTAAGACACAAACTAATGACGTTGTCCTAGATGAACTCCTGTATGAAGAATGCAAAGGGTATTTGGCCAGAGCTATTGTCCCCCTTGATGAGCTAGACGACTTCATTAGTCGCGGTGCACGACATGGCCAGTGGCTGACGCATTACGAAAGAACAGAACGAAGGATACTCCGGAACGCGCGACTAGCGAATCTCATATCACTTGCCATTGGAATCGTGGCAATAGTCGTGACGTTATCTGATAAGCTATGGCTTCAGATGCGCTGGTTTTTCCTTGAATTAAGTGCAGTTTCGACTGCACTGCTCAAGCTAATTGCCAGATAACGGATCCCCGCGGTTGAGGGGGGGGCGCCACGGAGCACGTTTTTGAGGGGAGGGGGAAAGTATGGCTACCAGAAAAGACCCTTGAGCATGCTGAATTGCTGAGCCTATCAAGAGGGCACGTTTTTAGGGTGCGATAGAGGAGGTGTTGTCATGTCGGACAAGCTTAAGTACCTGGTGATGGGTGTGCTGATGGGCGCGGGAATCATTTTCCTTCTGGCCATGACAGGGACGATGAACACAGACCAGAAGAAAACGGTTCCAACTGATCAGGTAGGAACCTACCAGCTCGCGGCGGGTAACAGCTTCTACGTTGTCCTCGATACTCGCACGGGGAAGGTGGTGGAGATGAAAGGGGAAATATCGAAACCGAATGCGAGCCTTGCTGATGATTTTCCCTCAAGTCTCAGTGTCAGTGTGTCAGGCGAACTCGGCATCAGGAACGCGGTTGAGTCTACACGAGACGCACTGCGTGGTGGTGGTTTTCATATCAATACGCGACCTCAATATTAGTCTTTTTCGGCCCGCAACTGAACACGTTTTCGGAGCAAAAGGAGGGTGAAAGGTACATTACACTAATGACTAATAAGGCGGTTCCGGGTAGCATGGGCCGCCGGGGATAGGGAACGCCTCCCGAAAGCCCGTCCGTGCGGGTTTCCCTGGCATCGTTTCACGGAGGCACTGCCACGGAGGTGCCACGATGAGCAAAGAAAAATCTTCTGCCCCTGCGGGGCGTAGCGACATTCCAGATCCCAAGGTCCTCACTGAAGAACAGGTCTCCTCCCTCATTGCGCAGTTCCATTTCATGCTGAAGCACGAAGTCAAAAACATGAAGCTGGAAGTCATTGAGAACATGGGCGCCATGCTCGCGCGACGCAGCGGCATAGACAAGGAGCTGCACGATTGAGCGCAAGGGTAGAGCTGCTCTCGCAGTCTGTCGAAGATTTCGGCGGTCGCCTGGCCGAGCTGGAGAAGGCGCAGGGAATCTCCCCGTCAAGAAAGGTCCGCTCGGGAAGGACCGGAACCTCCGAGAGCCCCGGCGGCAGGCCGCACCGGCTCTACAACCCGACTCCCCAGCGCCGGAGGAAGCTCGCCCGGTACGGTCGACGAAAGACGGCACCCGACCCGCGGGGGAGGCCGAAGGGCAGCGGCTACTACGCACGCATGAGGCGAGATGAAGCATGAGCGAAACTCACGAAGTCCAGCCCCGGGAAGAGGTACCTTTTCGCGGAGTACCTGTTTGCCGAGTGCTCTTGCGCCCCTCACGATTCGCACTTACACGCAGGCGGCCCGGGCCTTTATTTTATCCCTCAAGCTGGCAGGAAAGACGGCGGTCGAGGCTGATCTCAACGACATCATGAGCTTCCTGACAGAAGGCCAGATCGCCGGCGAGACGTGCGCACAATAGCCCGCGTTGCCAGCGGCCTGCGGCAGTTTTACGGCTTCCTTGTCCTGGACGGGCTCATGCTCGAAACCCGGCCCGCGGACTCGTGGTCCCGCGCATGACGAAACGCTTGCCCCGGGTCCTCGGCGTCGAGCAGATTGACGCGCTCCTGGACTTGTGTCCGCGGGATGATGTTTTCGGTGTTCGCAATCGCGCGATGTACTTCGACTCATGTATAGCTGCGGCTTACGTATCAGTGAGGTAGTCGACCTGACTGCTGACTGCCTCTTCCTCGATCAGAGCATGGTCCAGGTCATTGGAAAGGGAAACAAGGAAAGACTCGTTCCCCCATGAGCAACAGGGCCCGGGCTGCCCTCTCGGAATATCTAACTCAATCGCGTCCAAGGCTGGCAAAAAGAGGAGACGAAACGGCGGTGTTTCTTTCGGACTGCGGTACAAAGCTATCGAGAAAGACGGTATGGAAGAACTTCCGCCAGCTCTGCATCAGAGCAGGCATTCCTGATGCGCACCCTCATACGTTGCGGCATAGTTTCGCAACACACTTACTGCAGGGAGGCGCAGGCCTGCGCGACATTCAAGAGCTGCTTGGACACGAGAACATAGCGACGACGACAATTTACACGCACGTGGACTCTGAGCGACTGAAGGCGATTCATGCGCAATTTCACCCGCGAGGGAAAGAGAGAAAGTCAGAATGAGCAGAGACGAATCCTCCCGCGGCGGTATCTGTGGATGTGATCCACCATAGAGCGCACGGAGAGGATGCCGGCTGCCGCGGGCACTTCCCGGCCCCGGGGTGTTGGCCCACCCCTTTTCTGGCCGCCCGCTATCTGCTTCTGGCCCCCGTTCGCGCATAGCGCAGGGGGCTTTTATTTTTTCCAGGTCCCGGGGGCGCGCGAATCGAATCAGCTGGTCCGCCAACAGAGTAAGAGTTGCTGAGCAACAATCACGACAATCATCAGCAAGACGATTATCAGAGCGGGACAGCCTTCCTTACGACGTCGAGCCCACTTTTGCCGAAAGCATAACTTCTTGTCTTCCAGTTGCCGACGCAAGTCAGCGAATGTCGGAGGAGTCTTGCTGTCAAATCCCGATAGAAAGCCTCTCAATTCTCTGATAATTGCAGCCGCGTCAATCTTGTATTCGTTCTGCTTCCACACGAAGGCTGTTGCAAGAATGAATACAAGGGACAGCCCTATTTGAAACCAGATATGTCGTCCGACCCAAGCCCCAGCATTTTTGTGAGCCCACTTCAATACCGCAATGGCGAAGGCAAAATATACACTGGAAGCGAGCCAGACCATTTCTTCTTTCCGCTGGTGATACTTGCCGTAGTAGTCCCAGAAGTCCCGGTACATTTCTTCCAAATCTGTCACATTGAGCCCCTACATTATCTTATCAGCGAGCAGGAGATCCGCGCAACCTCAGACTGAGCGTCGGAGAGGCTCACGGGGGGGGGAGCGCAGTCTCCCTGTTGAGGTAGGGGCAGCGCGTTCACAGGGGACGGACTTTATTTCAGCTCTTTCAGCACGTCGACTGCGTAATTGGTTGTGCTCGGGTGCACGCCGGTAAAGTAGCTGGACATCGCAGCCCAGGCCTTGACCATCCGCCAGGTTGCGGCTGTCTGCGCTCGGCTTCCGTCTCGGGCCGCTGCATAGTCGCGCGTGGCGCTCACAATTTGGAGGACCTGGTTGATCGGCTGCGTCACCACGCCGCCGATGTTGAACTGCCCGGCAACGTCCGAAGTATTGCCGCGCCTGGACTCCATGATGCGCTCTCCGGTGTAGGCAACGCCCGAGCCCCCAGGGAGAACCACGGCAACGGCGCTCGCAAGCTCCTCAGCGCAGCGCAGCAAAAAGGACTTGTGCTCCTTGCCACCGGGCGCCGTGAGAGGCCTCTTGCCCGTGATTTCTTCCTGCAGCCAGCTGCCTTTACCAGCCTGGAGACCGTGACGGTACCCGCGGCAATCAGCGCCTCCCCCAGGATGCCGACCGTGACAAAGCGCACGAACTTGGCCCCGACGTTCTTGCCGCCGCTATTGAGGATGCGAGTGCCCATTTGGTAGAGGGCCGACTTCTCGGAGTAGAGGGTGCCGAGGTATGTTCCCGGGCAGGCCATAGTCTGAGCTGAGGAAGGATTGATACATTTCCCGCGGCCCCGCATGCGAGCGTTTGGCGATGAACTCGCCATATTTCACGGCATAGGCTTCCCGTGCCACTTCGCTCCCCTTTCCTCTCGGGATGTCCTTGTCAGTGGGACCCGTTCCGTGGGCACGAGACCGCTGAGCTTGCCCTCTTCCATTTCCCGGAGCGCCTGGACTTTCGCGCCCTCCGCTTCGTTGATGGCCGCCCCGCCGAAGGCGAGTTTTTCGGGTGCAATTGCTTCCTCGCGGAGAGTCCTTCCCGCCTTCGTCCCTGCCTTGGCCGCCTGCATGAACTCGGGCATCGTGCCCTGCTCGCCGAGCTGCCGGAAATACGATGAATGGTCGTACCACCATTGGCGGATGGCTTTCGGGTTGGAAAGCATGTGCGCTGTACCAACCGCCAGGTCCCGGGTGGGAACACGAAAGCCGAGGCCCGGACAACAAGCGCGCGGTTGAGCGCCGTATTGCCGATGTTGAATCCCAGCGCGCCGAGCACGCCCCGATTCTTCACGCTCAGCGCTATCTTTTCAGCCACTTGTCAGGGGAGCGGTAGCCGATGATGCGTCGTAGTGCATTTTGGCGATTTTCCACGGCAGTCGAACCGTGAACGTTGCGAATGTATTCCACGGTCTGCGGATCGAAAAGCATCTTGGCCGCGTCCCTGGCCCGCTCGGCGTAACCCACGTAATTGCTGGCAAAGTCTATAGAATCCCTCACTACGTCGCGGATGTCGCGCACCCAAAAGGCCGGCCTTGGAATCTATTCGCTCAATCGTTCGGCTCTTGTCAACGGCCGCAATGAATTGCTTGCCGTCCCAGTTGCCGGGCAGGATGGATTGATTCTCGGCAAGCCTGCCATTCACCATGTCCTCAAGGAAGTTAGCGCCCCGGATACGGTCGAGCTGGTTCTAGCTTCGACCTCGGCGATGGCCCGCTGTTCAAACCGCATGAAGGCTCTGCCTAGCTTGCCGCTTGATACTTCTCCTGAGCCCCGACGATGCGCACTGAGGTACGCCTTCTTCTCCGGGGAGAGAAGAGGCGGATGGCCTCGTAGTCTTCGGCGAAGCGTCATGGAAGAGGCCGCGCCCGCCGCCTCTGTCAACGGGAAGGTTGGACTCATGAGCTTGAAACGATTCATGAGGGAATCGTGGCCGTCTCCGCGTCAGGGAACCGGTAGTGGCGGGTCGCTGCGCGCGCGTGAGCTCCTCTGTGGAGCTCTTGCGGAGAATTCTTGCCCTGCTCCGAAACGTTCGCCGCCCAGGCCTCTCGTGCGCCGGTCCGACCCGCTGTCTGTCCTGGCCCTTCTGCCCCACGCCGTCTGCGAGACCTCTGCTCTCGTCGAGACGGGTGCTGAAGGAGATAGCAGCTGTTGTTCTCTCCCGCTGAAGTCTTCGCTACGGTAGGCTCTGGGAGCCGTGGAGCGCGGGTCCCCGGGGCCACTTGATCCATGTCGAACTCGGCGAAGCGGTGTAATCTTCTCTGCCTCAAGCTCTGCTTCGGTTGGCACGATTGTTTGTTTTTGTCTGCCTGATTTTGGCCCGCATGTCCCTGCGGTTAACCTCAAATCCCTGAAGATCTGCGATGGTGACCTTGTCGGCGAGGGTCGGCGCGGTACTCTGGCCGCGATCATGTCGCCACGGAGGAACTGGAGCTCTTCCCCGGACAGGCTGCGAACTTGTCCTCCTGCCGACGCGCTCGGTGAGAAATGCGCAGTCGTGCTCGCTGACCTTCCATGGGGCGCCGTTCTTGATGGTCTTTTCCAGCTTGAGGGCCGGGGGAGGTCTGGGCGAGTCGCGCCGGCCGAAAGAGACGCTTGTTAAACCCTCACCGCTGGAGTTGTCCTGCGCCCCGCGCGCTCCAGACGTGCCCTGTAGCTTCTCGCCGGAAGCGGGCTGGCCTGGTCTCCGCAACGGCGTGCCCGAGTCCGTCGACGACGGCCCGCGCATTGGCAAGCCCGGAGGGATCGAGGCAACGGAGGCTTCTAGACTCTCGCGTCGACGGTCCAGCGGGTCGTCTGCTGTTTTTTGATTCTCCTGGTAGGGGTCTTTCAACCCGCGCCTGGAGGTCGGGACCGGTCATGTTGGCGCGCTCGAGCTCCTTGTTCGCCCTCTTCCACGTAGTCCGTGCCGCCCTCGGAGGATTCACTTCCCTGTCGAGGTTCTCGTAGACCTGATTGCTCTCTGGAGCCGTCGGCGCGGCTCTTCCGGGGTCCGCTCGTCCAGGATGTCGCTGATCTTCACGGCGCGCGGCTGTGATCTCTGTTGCTGCCGTGGTCGATGCCGTCTTCTGAGCGCCTGGGTGTTCTTCGATGGTTCTTTCCGTCCGCGTCCGACGGCTTCATTGAACGGCGGCATCGATATCTTCGGTCCAACCATGGAGCGCAGCGCCTGCATGGAACTGAATGCCGAAGCGCCGACGATGAACAGAGCAAGCGCTCCCTGCGCCGCTTCCTCTGCTTATTCGCCAGCGGGGCGAAAGGCACGCGGTGGTGCCCGCGAAGCGGCTGCCGCATCGGGCAGCTGTCTGGCCCGGGGAGCACGGGCGCCTCCCGGAGAGGACATCGACATGGTGAACAGCGTCTGTCCGCCGAGCGCGGCGCCGAACTCCTGGTAATTCGCCGGTCGGTATCCGGAGTCCCCGCCGCCTCGTCGATGGTCTCTTTCGAAGCGCCGCTGAAGAAGAGCGCCTCTTCGGGAGCCGCATCGATGATGGCGCTTGCGTCTCCGTCCGCCTATGGGGGGGCCGCCACTGAGGACACTTGAAGCGTGCTGAGGCCGTGGAAAACACGGGCACGCGCGGGGTCGACGCCGGCTGGTCGACGGGCAGGCTTCTATATGTTCCTGCCCACAATCGAGCCGAGGAACCCTCCAGGGTCTCCTCCCGCCATGTCCAGAAAGTGTGTCGCGGGATCGACGCCAATCGCCTGGTTGAGCTTCCCCGCTCAGCACGGAGAAGGGCCGGCGCCTCGTACGATGGTTCCGCGGCATGAGATAGCCCTGGAGCCGATGGGTAGGCGATCGCGGTAATGAACTTTGCACAGATTGCCAAGAGCGGGACCGAGCGCCCTTCGCTGGCCCTGCAGACCTCGATCCGCTTCCGTCTCCGCGCTGGCGTCGCCGAGGTACTGCTTGCCGGCAAGTCGTCGACCTCGCCCTGGATTTTCAGGCCGTCGAAGCTGTCGCGCACGCGCTGCCGAGAGGTTCGTGGCAGGGACGCGCTGGGCGGTCGAAATTCGCCTATTGGTCCGTGGAAGATGCGATGGCCTCGAAGCTCGGTCGGAACGAGCGGAGAGCGTCTCAGCGATTTTCGCCTTGGCGTGCACTTCGTCCGGTCGGGGGCCCCGGTAGTCCAGGTGCCTCGACCGCCGTCGGCTCTACCACTTCCCAGCCCTCGGGGAGATCCGATGCTGTGGAACGGAGGCGCCGCCGGTGTAGGGTCAATGGCCTGCCATCCGCTGGGAAGATCGTTCCTTTCATACCTCTACTTTTTGCGTCCAGGGCTTCGCGGCGCTGGGATTGTCTCCTGTTCCATCCTGAGGTTCGACGCCTCGTGAAGGCCTTATCGCCCGCGTCACAGTGGCCCTCCAAGCAATGCTCTTCGCCTGGCCGAACGAATCAAGCAATTCATTCATGCGCCGGGCGCGGGTTTCCAAGGCCTCCATGCCTATGCTCGGACAGCCTCCGGGACACGACGCGCGCGGCCCACTGCTGAGATTAGCGCGGTCAAAGCGAAGCCTTCGCGCAGTGAGACGGTAAAAGGGAATGCGCCCTTCTGCAGTCCATGCATATAAGGTCGAGAGGCCTATTCCGAGAAAAACCGCTGCCTGCCTAGTGCTCATCCTGTCGGAGGACATACCCTTCCCAGAGCCTCGATCGGGCTCCCTTCCCTGCGAAATGGAGTTGACCCGATCTCGTGGACATGCTCACCCTTCGGGGAGGCATGAACGATGCCACGGACAAAGCCTCCGTATCCGCCGGAGTTGCGACAGCGGATCGTGGATCTTGCCCGGCGGGAGAACAGCGGCCAGCCTTGCACGCGAGTTCGAGCCGACTGAGACCTGCATCAGAAACTGGTCGCCGAGGCCGATCGGCATGCCGGGCTGCGCAACGACGGGCTGACTACTGAGGGAGCGCAAGGAGCTGATCAGCTTCGGCGCCAGAACCGCGTGTCGCGCGAGGAGCGCAACATCCTGAAAAAAGCGGCGGCCGGGTCTGCGCAGGAGACGGGCGCGACACACCGAAGGTCTTCGCCTACATGGAGCCAGGCCGTGCAGCACATATCGCGCGTCGAGTCGGGTGTCGGAGTGTCGCGCAGTGGACTCTACGCTTGGGCCCACGTCGACCCTGTCGCGCCCCAGGAGAACGCGAAACTGACAGCACGCATCGGCTGTATCGATGAGCAATCATGGGGAACCTACGGGCGCCGCGGGTGCACGCGGAGCTGGCTGCCGGTGGCAGGCATGTCGCACGCAAGCGCGTGGCGCGACTGATGCGAGAAATAGGCCTGCGGGGTGTGAGTTGGCGCAATGGACCACCACGCCAAGAAGGATCGGGCAGCTGCGGTAGCTCCGACCTGATCAAGGCGACTTCGCCGCCGACGGTCCCGATCAACTGTGGTGGCCGACATCACCTATGTTCCTACCTGGGCGGGGTTTCTGTACCTCGCGGTGGTCCTGGATGCCTGGGTCGACGCGTGGTGGGATGGGCCTTACGGGCACCTCAGGGTGCAACTGGTCCTTGCCGCACGGGAGATGGTAGTTCGCCGACGCGAGCGACGATCTGTGATACCCACCGGATCACGCAGTTAGTACACGTTGGTAGCCTTCGGCCTGCGCTGCCGCGAAGCAGGAGTGAGGCCTTCGATGGGAGTGGGGCGATGCATACGAGAACGCGATGTGCGAGTCGTTCTTGCCACGTTGGAATGTGAGCTCCTGGACCGTGTGAGCCGGCACACCGAGAGGAGGCCCGCGAGGAAGTGCTGGAGTTTATTGAGGGTTCTACAACTCGCGTCGCCGCCACTATCGATCGGTTACGACAGCCCAATCCAGTTCGAAGAGAGACACCTGGGCGTTGCTGGGGACACAAGCCTGACCTTGTCCACAGAAACGGGCTAACTCGAAATAATCCTTAAGTGGTCCGTTTCAATCGGTTCCCCGTCCTTTCGAACGCTTCCCTATGCACCGGCTGGCCATCCTCCCCGATTCTGCAACCGTCGAACAGGCTGGCATGAACGCGGCCGCGTCCGTGTTACCCTGTCGCTGTTGCCGGCTCAGGCTATGGGCCCTGCCCCTTCAAAAAACCTTCAGCCCTCTATGGGCTCAATCCTCATCATCTCCCCCACCGTCGCCCTCTTCATCGATCCGGTTGGAAATGTATTCCGCCTGCTCGGGGTGAGGGTTTTGAAGTCGTCAGCGAAGGCGTGCCCTTCGTCCTCACTGCGGTGTACAGGTCCCGCGCCTTTTCGAAAGCGCCTTCATCGGCGTCGTCGCCGCCTGCGCCTCAAGCATCTGCTTCGAGACGGGGGAGAAGCGGGAATGCGCCTTCACAGTGATGTGCGGCTTGTACCCTTCCGCCTCTTCCTTGAACGAATCCGACGCCCATCCGGCTGCCGCCCTGGCCGCCGTGACCTTGTTGCGCCGAGCCTCCGGGTCAAACTCTTTCCGTTGCCGTAATACTCATCGAAGCCGCGGGGAGAGGCTCTCGAACATGGACTCCCTTGCTTCCGCTCGATGGACGTCTTCTGCGAGCTGCGTGCTGGAAGAGGGGAGCCGTCGAATCTCTTCCGCCAAACTCACGTGTACCTCCTCAAAGTCTTTGCCTGGCGCTCGGGGCTGAACAGACTGCCGTGACGCCACGGTGTCGCGTCGGGCCGCCTGGCCAATGGGTCCGGTCCCTGGGGACCCTCGACGTCACCGCGACAGGCTGGCCGGGGTACAGAAGTCGCTGGGAACGCGGCTCTTTACGAACCTGGCGCAGTGCTTCCGCGAAGCTCAACTTCCGCTACTCGTCGCAATCTCCCCGGGGGATATCCGCGGGCGAGCGTTATTGGTGCCGCTCGAATACCGCTGCCCGCCCTGCGCGGTCCTGTCGGGGCTCCACGGCCTCCCGCCTGCGAGCTGGGCTCCGTCGACGGGGCGGCCATGCCTGCTCTGGCTCACAACCGGCTCAGGCGAGGGCGAAAACGTGGTCATGCGCGTCTCACGGGCGTTGATCGACACGCGAGCCATAGGACTCTTACTCTTTGCCATCATGTGACTCCTCTCAGGTTCAAACCAAACCAGCTCCACGTACAGCCTGGGGTCTGACACGTCCAGCGGCCATGCTCGGTCTTGCTCTCCGTGACCGTGCCGCTGCAGAAGGGGCAAGACTGCCCGGGCTTCCACGTCTCGGCCTTCGTCGGTTCTCTCTCATCAGGGGGCGCGTGCGGTGCGAAACGGGGGAAGCTGTCCTCCGACGGGGGAGGGAACTCAACGGCTCTTCCGGGGGCGCAGGGGGAAGTCCTGCAAGATTCACACGCGCACCATGGACGAAGCTGTTAACCTCGCTCATCCTTGCAACCTCGGGAAAGCCGGCTCGTCCAGATGCGAACTCAGGAAAGCCTCGAGCTGCTCCCTCGGTATTGTGCCGTAGTCCAGCGGGTGCCGCGGCTGCTCCCCTACGAACTTGCGGAGCTGCTCGGTTGTCCAGTGCGTCCAGTCCAGGTGCATCAGCTTCCTGACTCCTGCCGCTTCTTCGAGCGCTCTTCCGTGGCTTTCATCGCAGCCTGGAAAGCGGCTTCCTCACTCTCCGGCCAGATGCCGGGGACTGCAGCTTCTTTGCCGTTCGGCTCTTTCAGGTGCTCGAAGCTCCCGATACCGTTTCCACCGCCCGCCATCTGAAGGTCCTCCAGTCACAGAAGAATCTTAATCAAGAATCTCGGTTAAGATACTTTACTTGAGGTTGTACAGCGGAACATACTGAAAAGCAAGAGCAATCGGTGAAAGCAAAACAGAAAAAAGAAAAGCGGCCAGCGGGCACGCGCGTAGGATCATGGCTGTATCCGGCGGTACCTCCTCCCGCCCCCCAGGGGGGTATACTCGACAGTCTACGGAGGGCACGATGGCAAAGAAAAAGACGCCGCCTATCAAGCCGAGGGTCCTTGGGGGTCCACCGCCGAGCACGCTGGATCTCGGAAAGGCACATAGGGAATCTCATCAGAAGTCGACAGACGCAAGCGACAAGTCGCGGACCAAGGGCAAGGGGAAGAGAAAGAGCTGAAGAGGATCCAGCGGCCCAACCATGCCGTAGTGATGGATATGCTTCCAGCGGAACAGGGGGAGAGGGCGCGCGCGTGGCAAGGCGCAGCGGGTATGGCATACCCTTTTGGGTCCCACTTCCAGCGCCAAATGACCTGCCTCCACCCCATGGCCGTTTCGAAATGCCCTGTACCGCTGCTGGCGGGGGCAAGGCGCGTTTCGGGGGTATCCAAGTACGGGGGGATGGGGGATTGCGTTGAAAATCGACAAGTACGTTTTCGAAAATCGGGGTGTTTTAGAGGGTGGGCTGGGCAGTGTATGAAAAAACATACCACGGACTGTCTGTGTGCGGGATATACACCCGCAACCTCTAAACTGATAATCCGCTGCAATACAACAACTTATAGTTTCAGGTAGAGAGTGAAACTGGCCTCTGTAGTCAGTAGTGTAAACAATTGAGCTGAATCGCCCCTCTCCGCCAGATTCATGAGTGAGCGTTCACTCATTGCGCGCGGTTCATCGGCTGACAGACACGCGCTCAGTGTCAGTGATTACTCCATCATTTCATAATGCGACAGGGCTTCAAGCCGTGAAAATAGTGTTCTTGGTACAGATCCAGGATTGTCCGCTATGGTTCAAAATGCAGCTATTTGTACAATTCCTGAATCATTCTGCGTGCAGAAAGTGACCAATTCACAACCAATAGTGTGCAGACAAGGCCTTATTAACCCCTTGGCAAGCCCTTGAGTCTCCTCCCTTCACTCTCCCTTCTATTTACTTCCTTACTTACTTACTATCTTACTTCCTTACTTTCTCCGTTCAAGGTAAGTAAGTCAGAAGTAAGGATTACGTACTTTCCGCGCGAGATACGCTTTACAAGGCCTTCTTTGCACAAAGTTGCAAGCATCATCTTCACGGCTCCTTCGCTCCTGCCCGTGGCTTCCGCGATATCCTTCGGTCCCGCCTCTTCCACAATGCGCAGGGCATCAAGGACTGCCAGCCTCTCTGCGCTCATCTTGTGTTCCGTGGCGGTCCCGTCGAGCAGCCGCCAGCCGCCTCCCTCATCGTTGAACACAAGCGGCAGCTCAGCATCGAGGATTTCCCAGCCGGTGGTGTGCAATACAGCATCGGCCTTCCCGCGGGAGCGTTTCAGCGCCCAGATTGAGGAGGCCGATCCAGAAGCGCCGACGCTGCCCATGACGTCCGATAGATAGTCCAGGGATTCGGCCTTGCGGTTGTGGGTTGTGGCAAGAATGGCGATTTCCAGCTCTTGTGCGAGCTGCGTCCAGCCTGCGATTTCCTCGACATTCAGGCTGTAACTGTGCTCATGCGAAGGGTCTGTGAGCCTCACCTGCTGCAGCATGTCGATGACGACAAGCAAGCAATCAGGGTGCAGCCTCTTCCACTCGCGAACCGCGTCCAAGGCATCTTGGCCTTTTGGCCATTGGTGATGAACCGTTACCCGGTCGTCCGCGAGGATCCCTGCGCTCTCCATACGATCATGGAGCTGCCGGTCTGAGACTTGGAGCATGAGGAGAAGCACTTCCCCCCGGCTGCACTTGTAGTTGGGGTTTCCAAGGAACGGCAACCCCAGAGAAACGGCAGAGGCAGCCTGGAGACAGAGCCAAGTCTTTCCAGCTTTCGAAGGCGCGGAGAAAAGAGTGAAACCGACTGCGGGCAAGATCCTCCCAATGGCCCAGCGCAAAGGCTGGTATTCGGTGAGGGCAATCTGAGAAAGCCCTATGCCTCGAGTGAAGAGGCCTGCAAACTTCTCCGAGGATTTCTTGTCCCGCTTTGCCTTTGCCTCGAGCTCGGCCGTTTCTTCCGCGACGATCTTTTCGGCCGCGGCCAGCTCTTCATCATAGTCACCCTCAAAAGGCTTCTCCTCGAGCACTCCGTCCAAGAGTCGCCAATAAGCATTAACGCGGTCGCCCTCTGCTGTTATCTCGCCCTTATAGAATGCTTGGCTAGCCTTGAAAACGCCGACCAATTCCGCGCGCGATACATGGCCTTGAAGCAGCCGTTCGCGCAGCTCTGATCGAATGTCCGCGACTTCAATTGCTCGGAAATCTTGAGATAGCTTTGTGAGCCATTTGGAGACGGGGCCATGGATAGGTTTATCGCTCTGCCGCATGATCGGCCCCCGCAGTCGCGGTCGGGATTCCAGCTACGCTGTTCTCCGTGAGAGAGATGATTCGAGTGATCTTGCCAGCATGGGCGACAACTTCAATTGACGCCCGGCCATAGTTGAGGCGGCCCGCTTGCTCACGGAGCCAGGCGATAGCCTGATCCAGGGACGAAGGCGCGCCGCTCATGGTCCTACCCGCCTGGCGAGCTCCTCAGCGGCTGCGCCTGCCATCGCAAAGACATCCTCGTCAGGGAACGGCTCTTCTCCGAGGAGAGCAATCTCTGCCTGCTGAAGCGCTTCCTCAAGGGCAGTGTCACTCATGCCGGGGGATCTCTTGCGAGCTTCTTCCAAACGCCCGTGAGCGGCCGCATAGCCGGTGATGACGGAGGCGTCGCTCATGACGCGGCCCCCGCGTTCATTTTGCTGGCAATCAGCGCAAGAAGGCTTTCCCTCGGGATGATAACGCGATGCTTGCCGATTCGAGCTACTTTCAGCTCGCCGTTTTCGATATATCTCCAGAGCTGACGTTCGGAGATTGAGCTAGTTTGGCTCGCCTCCCTGACTGTGAAAGCGATTCGATCCGGTAGGGTTGGACGTAAGAATTGAGACATGGAGGATTCCCCTTGTACTACGCTCACAGCGCATGACGCGCGTTATGAGCTTTTCTAAGTCGGGGGTGGGAATCCTGTGAGTCCCAGGGGCGCGGGTTTCCTACGAACCTTCCGTATGCCCCAGGCTGTCAGGGTTGTGCACGATAAGCCAAATGCTCTCGCTTCTACGCCCTGCGCCGCCGCCGCACTTTTTAAGCTATTTGATGAATGCGAACGTGCTCACAAACCATTCGTCGTTCTGCCAATCCTCCTTGCTCGCCTTCACGAGCTTCCAGAAAAGATGACGTGGACACTTACGAGACTTCTGCCCCGCAGGGATCTTGTAGCGACGCACTGTCTCATCGCCGATGCCCATGAAATCCGCTGCCTGCGAATTGCTGAGGTTCTCTCGTTCAAGAAACCGGCGAAAAAGATACGGAGGGACATGCCCCTTGCCCCACCGCCTGGACAGCACTTCGATGCGAGTCCCGGGCTTTCCACCCGGTCGACGGGGCTCTGTCGCATAGACAAGGCGATCACGAGTAGGGTCGATCTTCATGTCCCTTCTCACTATGTCAACAAAATGTTACAATGGCTTGGCATCGCCCGTCAAGCATATTCTCGCCTGTGAACAGCTCTGTAAACAGAATCCTCCAGTTTCTCGCCCCGCCCTTGATTGCCGGTCAACGCATACTATAGGTTTCTAAGGAAAATAGCTGCAATCCGGATAGCTGGCAAGCACGGACGGAGCTAAAGAGAGAGTTCGACTCCCGCCACCTCCATACTTCCTATGTCTTCGCGCTGTAAGGAGTTAGTTGAAATGGAAAATAGCCATTGTCAGCAACAATGCGAGCAGGTCGCTCCATGAGTGAACGTTTCCATGAGCCCTTCACCATCTTCCCCCGCGTGATGCCCTCGGGCAAGGTCGTCTACTACTATCAGGCCCGAGGAGAAGATGGCAGCCGAACGGGCGATTATGCCGCGCGCAAAGTGACGAAGCCCATGCCCTGTTCATCACCGTCTTTGAAAACAATGTCACGGCCACTGTCCGGACCCCCGCCGGGCGCCATGAGGTCAACGCCTTGATACCCAAGTGCGTTGAGCACGTCGGCCGCCATGCGTTCGAAATCGTGCTGGTTGTCGAAATGCTCTAAGGCTTCTTTTGTTAGACTCAGCACTCAGAGTTCCTTCCCTACTTCATGCACATTGCCCAAGAAACTCGGGCTTTGCAATTACCTGGGAGGTGGCGGGTGCGACACCCTACACCTGATGAGCTTGCGAAAAGGTGCTTTCCTCAATACTGGTCAAGCAGCTTCTGCTTTGAGCACGCTTTGTCAAGATAGTCCGAGGCCTGCTCGTAGTCCACCTGGATGGCGACGACGGTCTGCAATAGGTCGATCGCGGTCTTGAAGTCCTCGTGATGGTAGGCCTCGATGCCTCTGACGTATAGGTCCTTCAGGCCGGAAATGATCGTGTCGTTTTTGCTGTTAAGCTGCTGCATGTCGGCCGGGTCCCTAGTGATTTTGGCCAGGGAGTTGACCTTGCGGTGGGCTGCCACAATTTCCCCGGCCGCGATCAGGTTGTCGATATCCTTGAGGGAAGTCTCGAAAGAGACCATGGTCACCTCTTTGGCCCTCTGGTCAGCAATCTTCCTTCGAAGCGCCCGTGCCTCGTCCGTCTTCAGCGCCGCCATTGCTGCTTCATTCTTCACGTCTGCCGTGGTGTAATCCTTTTTGTTGTACAGGCTCACCGCCCACTTGTAGTTCAGAGAATAAGTGACCTGGCGGACCTCTGTATCGAAGCTGTTGTCCGCGTGGCGGTTCAGGTCCACGAGCGCGCTGACCTGCGTTCGCGCGCCAGCAAAATTGCCAGCGGCAATTGCCTTCTGAGCGAGGCCAACGCGTCGATTGACGAGCTTCGCCAGCTCCGAGCGGACCGTGTCGTGCTGGTTCCTGGCGTCGAAGCTCCCTGGTTCGATTGCAAGGGACCTATCGGCTTGCTGGAATGCCTCCGCGTACTGCTTTTCCTTCACCGCGGCTGGCGTCTTGTCATCCACCTTTCCCGTTGCAGCCCTTGCTTTGGCCAGGTACGAAGACAGGAGGGCCGAGCGCAGGGACGCGGTGTCATTCAGCATCCTTTGGGCCTCCGGGTTGCTGGGGTCGATCCTGGCGGCAGTCTGCAAGGAGACAAATATCGCGTAGTTCTCATCGTCGGTCCGGCTGGGTTTCTGTAGACCGCGTGAGGCGGCCCCGAGATTCTGTTTCAGCTGGGCATTCTTGTAGTCGTCCACGACGGCCACGATTGACAAGTACTGCTGTGCGCGCGAATTGTTGGGATCATAGCGCAGTGCGACAATGAAGTAGTTCCTGATTTCAGGGATCCTGTCGTACTCGGCCTGGCGTACGACACAAATCTCGTATTTCTCGACCCCTGCCTCTGTCAGGGCGCGCGATTTGCTCTGATCGTCAAGCTTCTGAACAACGAACAGGGAATCCGAAAGGGAGGTACATCCGAGAAACAACAATGCAGCAAGGAAAGCCAGGAAGCTGAGCCTCTTCATGCAGGCCTCCCGCACCTCCCAGCGCAAAACATAGTATCAAAAAGGGTTAGGCTCTGTCAATCGTGTGCAAAATGTTGTGTCAAAATGTTAATTTCCCGTCCCCTGGAGGTGAACTCTTGCTTTTTCGCCCAGAGCTGACCGTGCTCGGCCGTGACTCCCGCGGCCAAACCCGCAGTCGAGCTATTCGACCGTCGCGCTTACTGGGGAAACTCTTGCCATCCCGCGGCGCACTCGACACCGGCTATCTGACGCTCCGCGGACGCGTGGGCGGTGTGAAGTGACAACCGGCGCGAGAGTTCGCGCCTTTCTGCGATGGGGCGGGAGCCATGAGGGGGTGTGCCGAGCTACCCGATGACGTGCCACAGTCGCATTCTGAGCAGGATTGTTCCTTTATTGCATTGACGCCTGCCGCGTTCTCGGCACAGCGAGTCGACTCAGTTACCCTTTTAGGCCCGGTCTCCGCTTTCAAAAAGTCCAACGCTCAAAAAAGTTGGGCTTCTCCCTGGGCCCGGGCGGCTTGTTAAGCGGGGCAAGTCGCCCGGGCCTTGTGTTTATCCAGGCCCCCCTGGATGCAGCAACTATGCGAGGTGCTCATCGTAGTCGTTGATGGAATCGTGCATGAGCCTCCCGTACTCGGGAGTTTGCGCCGCCTTTTTCAACACCAGCTCGAAACACGACTGACAAAGCGGCACGCCGTCGGTCTCTTCACGCTTGACTGCCTTGCGCATCGTGGCCACACGCTTCCCGCAGAGAGCACAGTCGAACGGACCGGGACTTAAGACGTTCGGGATGCACAGTTTTCTGCAGATCCGGTCAAAGAGGGTTGCGAGTGATCCTTGAGGATTCATCTTGCGCCTCCTCCCCTCCCGCCGTAATAATAAAGTAGCTATACGCCTTTCACAAGCATGCCCAGGCTACATTGCGTGCCACTTTTGTAATTGGCTTTGAAGGGGGAAATTGTCCAAGACACGGACTATCGCTGTTATTTTTTTTGCAGCAAAGAAATATGAGTATGCAAAGATTCTGAATCATGGCATGCTTTTTGCTTTTTTCGAGCCAAGAGGTGCGCATATGGAAAGCGAAATCGGACCTGAAAGAAGACACCTGCAGCGCTTTTCAGTGAAGGCCTTTGCCGTTGTTCAGGCCGTGTCACCTGGCGCGGAAAAAGTGTTCGAGCTATCGACACAGGACATCTCTTCCGGAGGGGCCTTTTTTCCTATGGAGGTGCCTTTACCGACCGGAGAAAAGGTGAAAATCACCCTGTATCTTTCGATTTCTGCACTCGAACGAATCAATGACTTCCCAAGCAAGGCAAAGATCACCACAGAAGGGCAAGTCGTTCGATCCACCAAGCAGGGCATGGCAGTGGCGTTTGACAGACATTACACAATGTCGCCTGCCACCATGTGACAGCAACACAAAGGGGAGAGTAAAAAGAATAGGGCGGGCCTCCAGCGGATCGCGCCACGGCCCGCCAGAGAGCACTTTTCCAGGAACGAAAGGCGAACTCGGAAATGAAGGATGTGGCAAGTTGGATCCTTGTTTATGACGGGGCAGGGAATCCCCTTGGCAGAGAAGAGATTCCGGAACCCCCAGGCATTACGCATGGCTAATGAAACACGCAAACCGCCGACTCCTTTCTCCCACGAAAATCTTGCTGTTCGATCTGGATATCGTCCTCGCCAAGCTCAAGTTGAAGATTTTGAAGAGCCTATTCGCTACAGGGCCCTATTCACTGAAGGCGACATTTGCACCATTCATGATCAAACCAAAATCAGGAAAGAAGAACCAGGGACTCAAATACTTTCGATTGAAATACTGGGATGGACATAATTGGATCGTCCCATTCATCAAGGCGGATGACACCGATTGGATCGCGCTCACTGAGAACCATATCACAGGTATGATTCATGACAAAGTGATCGAAAAGGCCTCACCGGAGGAACAGCTTGATGCCATTATCATGGAGGGCAAAAATGAAGCCGGTGGATGGAAGTTCAAGTTCTCGCCATGAGTCCCGCCCATAGTGCGCCGGCGGGCCTCGGTCAATGCTGCCAGGGACGCACCGAGGGCGCAAAGGGGATCTCGACGGCAGCTATGTCCCTCCCCGCTCAGGGAGCGCGACCGGATCCGCTCGGAACTCTCTCACAGGGGAATTCGCCGCGCTCCGATGAGCCCCGCTGACCTAAAGGGCCGGGAAGCCCGTGCGTTATTGAGTGACATCGCAGTGGTCCTTTCCGTCCTCGGACTTGGCCAAGCTTATTTCCGTATGCGAAGATGATGCGTATAAGGCCGGACCGCTAATCCTCCAAGACCTTCTATTTATGACTAACCGGATCCGCACACAGCTTGTAGAGCTTAAAATGATCTTGTCTAAAAGGCAGCCGAGAGCAGCTGGGAGTGGCGGGTGGACGTACCCCGCCACCTCAAACTCGGACCCGTCAGTATCCGGTATTGACTTTTCAAATCTGCTCTGTTCGTCTTTTGCTGCCAATTGATACTACCAGTCCTGCCAGGAGCGCAATAATGCTCATGATCCACTTGGCAGGCACTGAGAACGCCCACGGCACCACTAATAACACAACTATCCCCCAAAACACTTTGCCAAATGTAAAGAACTGTATCGCCGTATAGATTGCCGTGCTGATACCCATCACGCGAAATGCCCAGACTCCGAGAGTGACACCAGAAAGGAGCGCAGTCTGCCATTCTCCCGTTTCATCTTCGCCACTCTGAACATTATCATTCCACTGGATCGCCATTATCAGATTAGCAATTGCGTAAAAACCTAGCCAAACGAAGGACATCCAAGAAGGCAGCGACAATCTAAGTATCAGACAGGTGAGTACTGCCATCACGAGTGCGATTATGGAGCCGACGACAGCCGCGATAAAAACCCGAATATGAAAGTAGATCGTGCCAAAAGGTCCAAGGAAAGCACCCATGACGGTCGCGAGCAATAGGCTACGCTTGTCCTTATTCAAGTCGTATGTAGTCTGAACTCGTTTTGAATACGTGAGGTAGCAAAACCAAGCTATCGAAGCAATGGAATCTACATAAGGGGCGAGACCGCCAGCGGCAAAGGACTGGTCTCGTTGCACCGCTATTTGAATCAAAAAATAGAGGAGGAATGGCTGGAGGACGAAGTATAACTTTGCATAAGTGACCGCGAAATGTGCCTTACTCCAGAGAAAAATGCCCACTGATAGTCCGAACGCGAATATGAGAGCGTAGAGGACGTAGATCCCCCTTAGCTCTGAGGAAAAGATCGCGGTAAAAACCATTAAGATAAACATTAGGCCCCTGAAACCGACCAACAGGAGACAAAGGACAAGCAACCATCCCCCGACCCCTCTCCTTTCCTTTGGTCGATGGAAGTGTTCGCTTTGGTCAGGCGTCAAGGCAAATGGGGGGTTTAGTTGTGAAGGAGAATTGCTCACGTTTTTCATTCCAGGGGGTTATCCCCAACTTGTCTTTCATGTAGACACGTACATCGGTCAATGAGGGATTGATCCCGAGACTCACACGTCTTCGGTTAATCACGAAATCACTACTGACTCTTGATCTGAACTTATGGTAATTCCAGACGGGGTGATGAAGGGTCACCAGTTTGTAAAAGCCATAGGCGGACTTCATTTTCTCTTCTTGCTTTTCAAGCTCTTCAAGGCTTCCGGCGGAATCCAGGATATCGGAAAGTGCCTTGATAAGTTCTTCGCGCGATGCCTTCTCCTCTGCCGACATAAACTCTGGTGACATAGCCTCCCCCCTTTCGTCGGCAGATCGCCCAGGACTTTCAAGAACGAGGCCGATCCTTCGCTGCCGCCCGGATTCGCGCCGTATGCTCCTCCTGGAGGGCTTTGTCCAGAATCCGCAGCGCTTCCTCCAACCCCGATATTCTGCCCGTAGAGAATGACCGAGCAACCGGGTCGACGGCCTTGGAACCCACGCGGGATATCTCCAAGGAAGCGACAAGCTCCTCGCGAATCTGGTCGAGACTACTGCTACTGGGCCGAGTTGAGTGTTGCAACAAAAAGGTCTCGTCTCTAACGTCTTGTGAATCCTCTTTAGCCTTATGCATCACCGTTACCCTCGCTTTTCATTCGTGGCGGGCCGGGCCCGATCCGCTGAGAGCCTTATCCACTCAAATGCAAGAGAAGGCACGGAGGCATGGTCACGCCTCAAGGGGGCGCTCCATGCTGACGATCTCCCGCTCTGGTACATGATCTGCTTAGTGCGCGAAACAAGGGACGACCCTTCCCAGCGCTGACTTACCGCCAACGGACTCCGTGCCCATACATAACGCTACATAAAAGATCGAACACCGGCGGAAAGCTCTGACCTTGTCCCGCTACGGAGTACGTCCTTTACGGATTTCCTTCTCTATTTTGCTCATCCAGGTAATCGGCATAGCGCTTTAGCGAGTTGTCTTCGATCAACCCCAGCGCAAGTGCGATCTGGCCGAACAACCGCGTGTCACCGGCTTTCTGCGCAGCAAGGACAGCGTCTACCTGTTCAGGCTTGATTGCGCCCATCTGCATCAGTATTTCGCCAATTCGCCGTGGCATAGTAATTCACTCCGGGCAAAAAGAGAGCGGGAAAGGCTCAGCCCTCTTGCACCCTTCCCGCTCACCTTTCCAACCTTTTCTATACCACCTTTCTAATGCTCCCATGATAATCCCAAGGCTCGCAGACCGCAAGCCCCCGCATTGACTCATCAAAAATCATCCTGAAACCAGGTCGTTGCCTCATCTAAATCCATATTCCCCGGACGCATCAACACCAATGGGCAGCACTTGCAGGAAGTCTTGATTGAAAGGATAAAAATCAGGGATGAAGAGGATGAAGCAAACCCAGAGAAGAAGATGATCATCACGCCCTATCTGGGCTTGCAGCCCGCTTACCGTTTCAGCGCAAGTCTGGATCGAAAGGTTTCTCGGTCACGAGGGCCTGCCAGGCGCGGGCGACGCGCAGGGTCGGCAACCAAGCCGTCGAATACTTCGGAACGAGCGCGTCTCCTATCACCTGGATAGTTTTCGCCTTGAGGTCTCCCAGGAAGCCGGTATTTTCGGACAACGGCTTAAGGGAAGTCGGCTCATTAACGTTGGGAGATGGTTTTGTGAGCCGAAGGTCGAGCACATCCTCGAAAAAGATCAAGGCCATATCGCGCGATCTCCCGACCATATGAGCGACTCCGGGCTCCTCCGCAAGCGCCCAGAGCGCCCCGGCGCGGCGATTTAGGGTGAATAGTCCCACGATCGTTTTCGTGCGGGATTCCAGGTCTTGCCCCCCGACGAACAGGATCCCGGGGACATCTCTGGCCGCTCGCCGGACGAGGGCGGAATAGTAGATGCCGCCCTTGTTCGCGACGAAAGCGGCGACGCGCTCGGGCTTCCATGCCACGAACTCGTAATTGAACTCGCCACCGGCCGACATGCCCCAAAGGAAAAGCGGCGCGCCGGCCAGTTCGCGGTGTCTGGAGCGCGCGGCGAATGCGATGAGCGCATCCACGAGGGCCTGCCCGCTTCCATGCGCAGCGTTCGCGTACTCTTCGATGAAATCCTGATCGTGCGGTTTGTCGGTGAAATGGCAACCCACGAGCGCGAGCTGGTGACGAGTCGCGAACGCTTGCCAAACCGAGTCTGCAACCGCGGGCCTGCCATCACTGTTCAAACCGGGCACGAGAACGATGACGCCCCTTAGGAATCCGGCGTCGATCGGGTACCAAAACCTGAATTCGGCCTTGTCGTAGTTGTCGGCGGGTGCTGCCGCCTCATCGAGGGTAACCCCCGCAGCCTCCTGAGCGTTTGTCTCCCGAGGTATCAATAAAGTGGCGACCAACCCAATGAGGCTAACGACGATTCGGAGGAATCGGCCACGTGTCATGGGCTCGCCTGGTCGGCGGATAGAGCGAATGCAGGAAAAGACATCAGCCGAGATTTCCCAAATACCTTGCGATTCTTGCCAGTCATAAGGATATACCCATCTCCAACCCTCATTTTTACTGCGTCCAAACATCGCGTCAAGCCAGTTTTTCGGCCGTTGCCACGTCAAAATCCTCCTTCCACCTCTTTATCTGCGCTGTCATCGCACTATTTCTCCCTCTCGATTATGAAAAGCTGACAGTACTCCCTCATTCCCTTCCTTCAGCTCGTCCCGATTACCCTGCTTCAGCAAGGAGCCGGAGCCGCCGTATCCTTCCAAGGATAGCCTCGAACAAATCCTGCAACACCGCGACCTCCGCCATCTGAAAAATGATGTATCGAGCATGGCAAACTACCTTGGCGCCAATCTTGATCAACTTCTCCCGTAATGTCGTCATTGTCCAGTGACGCACCGGCTTCGGTAGCGCCGTGTGGCGGAAGAAGTTCCCCAGGTTGTACGCGAGGACGAAGAGCTGCAGACGGACATGATTATCGATGAAGTCATGACAGGAGAGCCGCGTCCACTTCACTGCATTCTTGCCTTCCTTGATCCACTGCTCCGCCGTCCCCCGATGGTTGTAGAAGCGGACAACGTTCTTCTTGCTCCAGCGGAGGTTGGTGACGATGAACCCAACTCTGGGGAAAAGCTCGCCACGATGCCATTCCACTTTCGCGATTACCCGACGTTGACAATCCCACGCCGCAGCCTGGTACTGGAACTCGTTGTACGTGACGATTGGAGCCTTGGGCGGACGCCCAACCGGCCTCGTCATGAGATGCTCGATTTCACGGTGCAGGACGTCATTGGCGGGCAAACGAACGGCATACCGAAAGTGCTCAGATTCCAGGTAACTATAGATCTCAGGGTTGGCAAAGGCCGCATCGCCTCGAAAATAGCGAGGAACATCCCGATCGCGATATCTGGCTACTATTGGTTCCAGCACCGTTCTCCAGTCCTTGGCGCTGTGCACATTCCCTTCACGGAGCAGGGCGAACTCTACATCGCCAAACTGATTGAAGCAAAAGAGGGGATGATAACACATGCACCCAAAGTGCCCGTTGTATGCCGTGCCCTCCTGTCTGCCGTAGGTCTCGCTGACTGAACTATCCATGTCCAGCACGAGCTTCTTCATCGGCATTCGTTGTCGAAGCCGGTCAATCCATTTCCCTGAAAGATTTGCCAAGGCCGTTCTGTTATCGGGGAGTGTGAGCACCTCAGTCTCGAACCTACCCATCTGACTTGTCGAGGCCGCTGTACGTGTAGTCGCCCTTCCGCCTACGACCTGCCGCATTGCGGGATCAACGGAAAGACGATCGGCATCGTTCGTATCTTCATATCCGGCAAGCCGGCTGAATACCGATTGCCTCAGTTGCGCCCCAAAAGTATGTTGCATGTTCTTCCCGTGTCGCCCATCGTGGAGGCATGTTTCCGCGATCTCTGTAAGACCCAATGCGCAGTCGAGTTCACGATAGGCGAGCAGCCCGGCATCTGAAGTGATCGTGGCTCCGTGGAACTCAAGCCGCAAACTGCGATCAAAATCCACTCGCAACCCATGTTTTCGGCTTTCACCCATTGGGTTCTCCACTTTTCATTGCCTTGGAATAACCTTATGCCTTTACAGGTAATGAATTATGCCATGAATTCCCTACTATTTCGTTAATTCATTTGGGAAATCCAAGTCCAGAACTTTCATCGCTGATCGCCATCATTTCGACCCTTATGAACAGAGATTCTCACGGACTTGTTGCAAGTGCAAGCCATGAGTTCAATCATGGGTGACGGCTGCGACACCGGCCACCGCAGCGGCGCCAGACTTCACGGATGATCGCTTCGGAGAATTGTATGCCGACGAAGATACATCCCATGCGCCGAACGCGTTACCGAGGGGGGCAGGAATGGGTTGACAGCTCACTTGCACGGGTGCAGGCTTCGACCAAAAGGAGGAGCCTATGTCAGAGGTAGACCCGATCCAGGCGCTGAGGGACTTGTCACATAAGCGGTTCATCGAGCTAGCAACGGAATTGAAGCCGAAAACCCGGCAGGCGTTGAAGAGTCTGATCGACGGATTGATTGAGCAGCTTGCGGTGCTCAGGGATTCAGTCGCAGACATGCAGCATCCGAAGGATCGCACTTCGCGGACAACGAAGAACAAGTGAGCCGAAGCCGCCTCGCGGGGACTCTTCTTTTTGTCATAGAGGTGGCGGGCGGCACACCCAACACCTCGCGAACATGTGGAAAGGTGGCGGGATTCGATGCCGTCACCTTTTGTTAGCACTAGTGTGAGCAACTCACGCGTCAACAAGGCTCCCCATGAAGGAACAACTCCGAACGAAAAGAATTGACTAACTCCATATCCCATGGTACGTTAAGGGACAAGCGCGAACGACAGTAGTGGGGAGGCAATGAGCCTCAGACAGATTCGACTCCCGCCACCTCCATTTCGCGAAAGCCCGTATTTTACGGGCTTTTTTATGTGTGCTGGGCATGTTCGACAGCTTGGGGGTGAAAGTCTGGAGTAATTGCGTGATATTGTGCGCGGCCTGCCAAGCGCCGCGGGTCGTGCAGGTGCGCTGAGGGGCAGTTTACTTGGACGCTTCTTCGAGTTGCTTGAGGGCGTCGGTACCCTTTAGCTTCTCATTGAATTGCGCTAGATCAAAGGCTGTCACTCCGTCCCCCAATTTCACCTTTGCATTCGCGCCTGCATTCAACAGCGCTATGACCACCTCGGGACTTTGGTTCTTGTATGCGGCCCACATCAGGACGGTATAGCTGTTCCAGTCTTTGACATTGATATCCGCGCCAGCTTTCAGGAGCATAGTGATCACTTCGGGGTTCGAGTTGTACTCGGCAGCATATATCAGTGCAGTCTGGCGGTCCGGACTGTCCCGAGCCTCGATATCTGCACCAGCTTTCAGGAGTGTGGTGATCACATCAGGGTTTGGGTTGCTTTTAGCGACGAGCATCAGCGGAGTCACATCGCTTTTGTCCTTTGCATTCACGTCTGCGCCCTTGTCGATAGCATCCTGTATGCTCTGTGGCGTGCCGGTCTTAATGAGCTTCAAGAAGTCCGGCGTCTGTGCACACGCCGAGGCCACCAAAAGGACCGCAAGAGCTACCTCAATCACTATTCGCTTCTTCACTTTGCACCTCCGTGACTGTTGCCATCCAACATCGGTGCCGGGCCGTGATGAGAAGACGATTATATCATACCTCGACCGAAAACACGCTGCTTAGCGGGGCAAGGTGAGACTTTCGGGGGGCGCCGTATTTTTACACCCCCGGAACTGTCACCTTATAACTTACTTAGTCTTTTCTTCGAGCTGCCGGTAGGCGTCGATATTTTCTCACTTTCCACCTCAGTGGCCTGTCATGGCCAAACAGCCTGCCCTGGCAAGATTGCTGCTACTTCTCAGAATAACCAAACGGCATACAGGTTCACATTCGCTGAACCCATGATGAAAGTAACGCCCGGATTAAAGTAGGTGCCGCTGCCGTCCTTCCAGCAATAGAAGCCGCCGCCTGTTATGCTCAGGTTACCGGTGTTGCCCAATACGGTGACTGTAGCTCCCTGTTTGTATGTATTACTATCCGTCGGCACATTTCCGCTCGTGGCTCCGTTGGCGTTGTACGTCACGGTGTAGGTGGTTGAACTGCCTCCTCCAGGGGAGGGGCATCCAAGGACTACCGCAGCAAGTATCACGCACATCAAGGCGAAGCGCAGATATTTTTTCATATTCTTCCTCCGAAACGTTCTGAACAGGATTGATTTCTCGATTATAACACGCCTCACCAAGATTGTAATCAGAAATGTCGCTCGCTGCTTTGCCGGGGAGGATTTATGCTTTTGACAATCATAACTATACTTCCTCGAAAGCCCGCGGTGACAAGCCGATAGGCGGGGCAGGACCGACCGAGGCAAGCACTATCTGTCGGGACGGCGCGCCACCGGCGCGCTACTCTCACCGCAGAGCGGGGAAGGACGGCCGATGGACTGGCAGCACAGGATGATGGCTGCAATCGACTATCTCGAGCGCAACCTGTATGGGGAAGCAGACCTGGAGGAAGCTGCGAAAGAGGCTAATTGCTCGGTCTTCCACTTCTACCGGATGTTCCAGGTGATCACGGGCATCGGACCCGGCGAATACCTCCGCAGGCGCAGGCTTTCTGAAGCGGCCATGATCCTCTCGTTGGGGGGGGAAAGCAAAGTGATCGAGCTTGCGCTGCGCTTCGGCTATGATTCGCCTGATTCTTTCGCCCGCGCCTTTCGTCGGGAGTTCGGCTGTCTGCCCAGCGACGCGCGCAAGCGTGGCGTCAAGCTGCACAGCTATCCGCCCTTGGCTTTCACTGTCGTTCTCAAAGGAGACACGGCGATGGAATACAGAATCGAAGAGGGGCCGGCGTTCACGCTCGCCGGCATCAGCATCCGCGTCAAGACAAAGGACGGGAGCAACTTTGTGGACGTGGCCGCCTACTGGGACGCCGTGATGACGGATGGCCGCTGGAAGGCCCTGTGCGCCAAGGCTGATTTCAAACGCCTGGGTGTCTGCGGAGTCAGCAGGGATTTCGACATGGCCTCCGGCGTCTTTACGTACAGCATCGCCATCAACAAGCCGTTCACGCTGGAGGGAATGCCGCAGGGGAGCGAGATTTTCGAGGTGCCGGTCTCCACGTGGGGCAAGTTCACCTGCCGAGGGCCCTTGCGGCCGAACTTCCAGAACACCATCAAAAGGGTCTTCAGCGAGTGGCTTCCCGCGTCGGACTGGGAGCATGCCGGATCAGCCGAGATCGAGTACTACTCCGCAACGGGCTCGCAAGACTCGCCGGACTATTGGAGCGAGTACTGGGTCCCTTTGAAAATGGGACGCAATGGCAGATAGCGTCGCGCTGGAGGCGCGCGAGATCACCAAGCGCTACGGGAACATCAAGGCCAACGAGCGGGTGAATCTCAGGCTGAGGGACGGGGAGGTCCACGCCCTCCTGGGGGAAAACGGCGCCGGCAAGAGCACCCTCTCGAAAATCCTCTATGGCTTCACCCGCCCCGACTCAGGGCAAGTCATCCGCGGCGGCATCACGGTGAACCTGCGCTCGCCGCGGGATGCACGCGCCCTTGGCATCGGCATGGTCTTTCAGAACTTCATGCTCATCCCCGCGCTCAGCGTCGTGGAAAACATCGCGCTCTTTCTCACCGATCTTCCGGCAGTCGTGCGAAAGACAGCAGTGGAAGAGCGCATTCGGCGTCTTGCCGAGCGTTTCGGCCTCCGCGTGGATCCCGGGCGCCGGTCCGCCAGCTTTCCATTGGAGATCAGCAGAAAGTCGAGATTCTTAAGCTGCTTCTCGCGGAGGCGCGGGTCCTCATCCTCGACGAGCCGACCAAGGTCCTGGCGCCCCACGAGGTGGAGGAGCTGTTCCAGGTTTTCACGGCGCTGAAAGCCGAGGGCTACGCGATCCTCTTCATCACGCACAAGCTGCGGGAGGTCATCACCTGCGCGGACCGCGTTACCGTGATGCGGCTGGGACAGGTTGCCGGCGAGCTGGCCAGAGGGAGGGCGGATGCCGAAACGCTCGTCGGCATGATGTTCGGGGAGAAAGGCCTTGGCACCCGGACGGCGGTGACGGATCGGGACACGGGAAAGGCGGGCGGCCGCGAGCTCCTCGAGCTGCACGGCGCGGGCACTCGCGCCACGGGAAGCGAGACGGCGCTCCGGGACGTGAATCTGCAGATCCGCGAGGGGGAGATCGTTGGTGTGGCCGGGGTCTCCGGCAGCGGCCAGAAGGAGCTCGGAGACCTCATCCTTGGCCTTCGTCCCCTCGCGGCGGGACGGAAGCTTTTTCTCGGCGCTGACGCGTCCCGGTGGTCAATAGGGGCGATGCGGGACCGCGGCGTCGCCTTCGTGCCCGAGGATTGCCTTGGGATGGCGGCCGTGCCCGGAATGTCGGTGCGGGAAAACCTGGTCCTCGGTACGGGGAGGCGGTACTGGCGCGGCGTTTCAGTCGACTGGCGGTCCCTGGAGGCGCGGATGGCGGATTCCTTCCAGGCCCTCGATTTCCCTCTTCCTCGGCTTGGCATGCCGGCGGGAGGGCTCTCGGGGGGGAACCTCCAGCGAGTCGTGGTGGCGCGGGAAATGGCGCACCAGCCCAGGCTGGTTGTCGCGCTCTATCCCACCCGAGGCCTCGACGTGCGGAGCGCTATTTCTGTCAGGGACCTCCTGCGAAGAGTACGGGACTCAGGGAGCGGGATCCTTTTCATTTCCGAGGACCTTGAAGAGCTCGCGGAGATGAGTGATCGGCTCCTCGTGATGTACGGGGGCGCCATTGTCGGGGAGTTCGTGCGTGGCAATTGGAACGGAGAGCAGGTAGGGCACCTAATGACAGGATCAAGAGAGGCAACCGGTGTCGGCTGAAAGGACCGCTTCCTGCCGTCTTGCACCCGCGGTGCGGGCAACGGGCCGATACACGGGCATGGTCATTGCAGTTCTTGCCGTTTTTGGCGGAATCCTCCTGGTGGCAGGCAAGAACCCCATCAAGGCTTACGTGGATACCTTCCACTATACTCTTGCGAACGCCTATGGCTTCTCCGAGCTTCTGGTTCGGATGACTCCCATTCTTCTGACCGCCATCGCCGTGGCAATCCCTTCCCGGCTCGGCCTTATCAACGTAGGAGGAGAAGGCCAGCTTTACCTGGGAGCCTGGCTGGCCACGGCGGGCGCGCTCGGCTTCCCCCACCTGCCCGTCTGGGTCCTTCTGCCAGTCGTGACGCTTCTCGGTTTTCTGGGGGGCGCGCTGTGGGCCGCGATACCGGGGATTCTCAGGGCAAGGAAGCTCGTCAATGAGACCATTGCGACGCTTCTGCTCAACTACGTGGCCCCTCTGATCGTCAGCTTCTTCATCTTCGGCCCCTGGCGCAGCCCGGAGAGCTCCGCCTACCCGCAATCACCGGCATTTCCGGACGCCGCCCGCCTACCGAGCTTCTTCAACACGCGGATCCACGCGGGCCTCATCATCGCCCTTGCCGCCCTGCTCCTGTACTGGCTCCTCATGGAGAAGACGCGGTGGGGCGTCCAGATGCGGGCCATCGGCGGAAATCAGGAAGCCTCTCAGCGGCTGGGGATCCCCGTGGCCGCCTGGATCGTCATCGCGCTGGCAATTGGCGGCGGCATGGCGGGATTGGCCGGCATGGGCGAGGTGTCGGGTATCCATGGACGGCTCCGCCAGGGGCTCTCTCCCGGCTACGGCTTCACGGGTTTCCTCATTTCCTGGCTTGCGGGGGGGCGCCCGCTTGGCATCCTTCTCATGGCCTTTCTTTTTGCCATCATCACCTCGGCCGGCGACATCCTCCAGATATCGCAGGGCCTGCCCTATTCCGTCGTCAACATCCTGCTGGCCATGCTCCTGTTCATTGTCCTTGCGCGACCTACCGCGCGGAGGGCCGCCAGATGAGCACACCGCTTATGCTGGGGGTGCTCGCGGGGGCTATCCTCTCGGGCGCATCTCTTCTCTATGCCACCCTTGGTGAGACCATCGTGGAGCGCAGCGGAATCGTGAACCTCGGGCTCGAAGGCGTTCTCCTGATCGGGGCGTCGGTCGGTTTTGCCGTCGCGGCTTCCACCAGGAGCGCCTACCTCGGCGTTATCGCTGCAGCGCTGGCCGGCGGAATGGCGAACCTTCTTTTCGGATGGCTCGTCGTGTCCCGAAGGGCCAATCAGCTTGCCAGCGGATTGGCCATGATGTTCTTCGGCATCGGTGTGAGCGCCCTGGTGGGCGGCCCGTTCGTCGGCGCTGTCATCGTGGGCCTGCCCAAGTGGAGGCCTTCTTTCCTTGCCGCGCTGCCCTGGGTGAGATCTACCACCCTTTTCAACTATGACATTCTCATCTGGCTCGCCGTACCGGTGGCTCTCCTGGTGTGGTGGGCCTTGTTCAGGACGCGCTGGGGCCTGGGGTTGCGAGCAGTCGGGGAGAGCCCCGCGGCAGCCTTCGCGTCGGGCCGCAATCCCTCCGTGCTCCAGTTCCAGGGGCTTTTCGCCGGGGGAGTGCTGGGCGGTCTGGCGGGCGCGCATCTCTCCCTTTCCCTGACGCTGACCTGGGCCGAAGGCATGACCGCAGGGCGCGGCTTCATTGCCATCGCGCTGGTCATATTCTCCAAATGGCACCCGCTGCGGGCTGTCGCGGGCGCCCTCATCTTCGGCGGGGCAGAGGCCCTCCAGCTCCAGCTCCAGGCGCGGGGAGCCGAGGTTTCTCCTTTTCTCCTCGACATGATCCCCTACCTGCTGACGCTCCTTGTGCTCCTGGCATGGGGCGGGGCCCGGAGGCTCGCCGCTCCGGCCGGTCTAGGGAGGACTTTCTATGGGTCGGATTGAATGCGTTTCGTGCCTGCGTGGCGTTGCCATGCTCCATAGTTCTTTCCGAGAGGTGATCACATGAGAAAGAGACTCGGATTGGTGAGCATCCTGCTGGTCCTGGCCATCGGCCTGGCGGTGGCAACCTCAGGTGCCGCGGAAACGCCGAAACTGATCATTGGCGCGATCTACGTCGGCAGCGTCAACGACTACGGCTACAACCGCTCCTTCCACGACGCGCTGCTCACGGTGGAAAAGAACATCCCCGGGGTCAAGGTCCTGGAGGCGGAGAACGTTCCTGAGAGCGCGGAGGCGGAGCGCGTCATGGAGAACATGATCCAGCAGGGCGCGAAGCTTATCTTCCCCACCAGCTTCGGCCACCAGGAGCCGGCTTTCAATGTCGCAAAGCGGCATCCTGACGTGTACTTCGAGCACGCCGGAGGCTGGATGATGGCGCCCAACTTCGGCAACTACTTCGGCAACACGCAAGCCGCCTGGTACCCCATGGGAGTCGCGGCGGGCAAGATGACAAAGACGAACAAGCTCGGCTTCGTCATTGGAGTGCCGATCGGGTTCGCCGTCGGAAACGTGAACGCGTTCGAGCTGGGCGCACGCTCGGTCAATCCCGACGCCGTGACCACGGTCGTGGTGACCGGCGGATGGTCGGACAAGGCCAAGGAAGCCGCCGCCGCCAACGCCCTCCTGGACCAGGGCTGCGACGTCCTTGCCATGCACGTCGACTCCCCCGCCACCGTCATCCAGACCGCGGAGGCCCGCGGCGCAATGTCCATTGGCTTTCAGTCCATAGAGGCGCGCGCCCTTGCTCCGAAGGGATGGATCACCGGCCTGGGTTTCACCTGGGCCCCGTATTTCGCTGAAATTGCGAAAAACGTCATCGAAGGCACCTTCAAGCCTTCCTCCACCCATCTCGGTCTCGGTGAAGGCATGGTGACCATCGCCCCGTTCGGCGCGGCGGTCCCGCCCAGCGTGCGAACGCTCGTGACTGATTCCGCTGAGAAGATAGCCAAAGGCTTCAATCCCTTTACCGGGCCTATCGTGGACAACACCGGAGTCGTCCAGATCAACGCCGGCGAAAGCTGGGGCGGGGACAAGATGGGCAATTTCAAATGGTACGTGGAAGGGGTGATCGGGAAGGTCCAGTAAGAGATGAACCTGAAGGAAAAAATCGAGGCGGCGAACGCGGAGACGCTTCGCCGCATCACGGCGGCCGACCCCGTGCTGGTTGACGTGGCTCCGGCCGCCGAGGTCATCCCCGGAATGAGGGACCGGTTGATTCTGCACTCCGGTCCGCCGGTGGACTGGGCTCACATGTGCGGCGCCCAGCGCGGCGCCGCCATTGGCATGTGCATCTTCGAGGGCTGGGCCAGGGACCCGAAGGAGGCGGAGCGCATGATTGCCGCCGGTGAGATTGCCTTCGAGCCCAACCACCATCACTCCACCGTCGGACCGATGGCCGGCACCATCACCAGCAGTATGTGGGTGTGGGTGGTGGAGAACAAGGCCTTCGGCAACCGGGCGTACTGCCGCCAGGTGGAAAGCTTCCAGCAGTTCGGGGACTACTCCCGGGACGCGCTGGACGCCCTCCGAACGTGGCGGGACGTCTGGGCTCCCGCGCTCCGCGCCGCTGTCCGCAAAATGGGTGGCATTCCCATCAAGCAGATGGTGGCGCGCGCTCTGCTCATGGGCGATGAGATGCACAACCGAGTGGTCGCCTCTTCGAGCATCTTTTCCAACGCGGTGGCGCCTGTCCTGGTGGAGCTGGGGCTCCCCAAAGAGCAGGTGATCTCCACACTGTACAACACGGGCAATCACCCCTTCCTCTTCCTGGGGATCTCCATGGCGGCAGCCAAGGCGTGCCTGGATCCCGCGCGGGGAGTAGAGGCAAGCAGCGTTGTCACGGCCATGGCGCGCAATGGCACCGAGTTCGGCATCAACGTGAGCGGGCTCGACGGGGAGTGGTTCACTGCTCCCGCCCCCCGCGTCAACGGGCTCCTCCTTCCCGGCTGGAAAGAGGAGGACGCGGGGCTGGACATGGGCGACTCTGCCATCACGGAGTCAGTCGGCTGGGGCGGTTTCGTCATTGGCGGGGCGCCGGGGATTCTCAGCTTCACGGGCGGCACAGCGGAGGAGGCCCTGGCCTACAGCCGCGACATGCGCTCCATTTCCGTGGGCAGGAGCCCGGACTATCTCATGCCCGCCCTGAACTTCGAGGGCACCGCGGTGGGCATCGACATCCGCAAGGTCGTGCAGACGGGCACCGTTCCGGTGATCGACACGGCCATCGCCCACAAGGAGCAGGGTCACGGGATCATTGGCGGGGGGATTGTGCGCCCGCCCATGGAATGCTTCACCAAGGCCTTGAAGCGCTTTGCGGAAAAGTACAAGGGCTGAGCGAGGTTGGGATGATCAGGCTGACCGTCGTCAAGAAGAACCGCTACTTCGACTCCGTCTTCCTCATGCAGGTCGCGCGGCGCATTGCGGGGGTGCCGGGAGTCCACGACGCCTCCGCGCTTCTGGCCACGGCTGCAAACAAGAAAGTCCTGGCGGACCTCGGGTACGGTCGGGGGGAGAATGCCGCGGATTTCGCGGCCGCGGGTCCCAACGACCTCGTGCTTGCCCTGGAGGGGGAGGAGGCCGCGGTGCAAGCCGTGGCCTCGGACCCCGAGGCCTGGCTCCAGAGGCCGGACACCGCCTCCCCGGGCACGGCCGCCGCGCGGGAGCCTCGCTCCATCACGGAGGCCGTCCAGGCGCACCCGGATTCCAACGTGGCGGTAATATCGGTTCCCGGCGAATACGCCGCGCGCGAGGCACGGGCTGCCCTGGACCAGGGCCTGAATGTCTTTCTCTTCTCCAGCAACGTCTCGGTGGAAGTCGAGCTTTCGCTGAAGAGCGCGGCGCGCGACAAGGGCCTCATCGTCATGGGACCGGATTGCGGCACCGCGTTTCTCTGCGGCGCGGGCATTGGCTTTGCAAACGCCGTGCGGCGCGGGCCCATCGGGATCGTGGGATCGTCCGGCACCGGAATGCAGGAGCTCTCCTGCCTGATCCATGCGGCCGGCTCGGGCATATCTCACGGGATCGGCACAGGGAGCCGCGACCTTTCCGACGCAATCGGCGGCATATCGACGTTGACGGCAATCGATGCTTTGGAGGCGGATCCGGGCACGAAGGTCATCACCATCCTGTCCAAGCCGCCGGGCGAGCGGGCAATGGGAAAGCTCATGGATCGCCTGGCGCGCTGCACCAAGCCGGTCGTTTTGTGTCTGCTTGGCGCCGCAAGCGCGCCTGCCCGGACGGGAAAAGTGTTTGCGGCCTCGCTCATCGACGAGGCGGCGGACATTGCCATGCGTCAGGCGGGGCTTCGGGGCCCGGCCAAGCCGGCGCCAGAAGGCAGGACGCTCCGCGCCCTGGCCGCCGCTCAGGTGGACGGCATGCGGCCGGGCCAGCGCTACGTGCGAGGTCTTTTTGCGGGCGGCACCTTCTGCTACCAGTCCCAGGCAATCTTCCGCGGCGGGGGACTCGTCGTGCATTCCAACTCTCCCATAGAAGGAATGAAGGAGCTCGCGGATCCCCGGTCAAGCCTGGAGAGCTCGTTTGTCGACATGGGCGCGGAGGTCTTTGTCGAAGGCCGGCCTCACCCCATGATCGACGCCACGCTGAGGCGCAAGAGGCTGGAGGAGGAGGGGAAAGACCCGGCGGTGGCCGTGATCCTCCTGGATTTCATCCTCGGCGCTATTTCCTCCCGACATCCTGTGGGAGACCTGATTCCCGCCATCCAGGCCGTTCAGGAATCCGCGCGCCGTCGGGGCGACCGCATCTGCGTGGTCGCGTCAGTGTGCGGCACCGACGGGGATGAGCAGGGCCTGGAGGCGCAGGCGGGCGCTCTCACCAGGGCAGGCGTCCTGGTGTTTCCAAGCAATGCCCAGGCAGCCGCCTTCTGCCGCGAAGTCGCACTGATCCTTGCGGAACGGAGGGAGGTGTCAGGATGACAGTCCCGTTGAAAGACCTGCTCGGCGGGAAGCCCGTGTTTGTCAACGTTGGCGTTCGGGAGTTCGGCGACACCCTGCGCCGGGCGGGCTACGATGTCGTGCACGTGGATTGGTCGCCGCCCGCCGGAGGGGACACCGAGATGGCCGCAATCCTCGACGATCTGCTTTGACCGTGACCCAGAGCGCGCTTTCGATCGGGCCGGCCGCCTCACGCGCGCTTTCTTTGCCAGACGCCGCTGTGAGCGTGCACAGCCTCTTTCCTTCCGTGCTGAACCTGGCGGTGGAAAGCTGCCCTTTCATTGTCGCACTGATGGGGCCCCGCGGAATCATCTATCCCCACGCGGTGGCCCTTGATCATGCAGTCGCCTCCTTCGACTTTGCCGTTGGGGATCGCTGCTCCTTCTCAGCGGAGACAATCCGGCTGGAAGGAGGATGCGGGGAATTGAGAGTGACCCTTGCACAGGCAAGTCGGCCCTCGCCCCGCATCCTGCCCCTGATTGCCCGACCTGCTGACGCATGGCGTGCCTCCGTGCGTCGTCTGAAAGATTTCCAATCACGCACCTCCTGCGACCTTCGAATTTCTGGCTTGCTCGGTGGTGCCGGCCCGCTTCCACCCCTGCAGGCGGCGCTTCAGCGCTCCGCCCATGACGTCGGAGATGCGGCACTTGCCGTGACTGCCCTCGAGGCGGAGCTGTTCCAGGCAACCGCCTCTCTTGTGGGCATGGGAGCGGGGCTCACGCCGTCCGGGGATGATTTTCTTTGCGGCTTCATGGCTGCCTCGCGCTCGGCCGCCGATCCGGTGCTCGTCTCCGCCCTCGGCAAGGCCATTGAGGCGAACCTGGCGGGCACGGGAGAGATAAGCGCCTCGCAGCTGCGCTGTGCGCTCGGAGGCTACTGGCCCGGGCCGCTCTGTGATCTGGCAGACGCCCTTTCTGAGGAGAAAGAACCGGCTGCGCTTCGCGCCCTCGATGAGCTTTGCGGGCTCGGACACAGCTCAGGCGCCGACATTGCGTCGGGCTTCCTTTTCGGCCTTGCCATCATGTCGAAGCGCAGAGGCTCGTTGTCATGATCCGCAAGACCATTGTCGTCGCTCTTGGCGGCAATGCCCTCATCAGGGAAGGTGCCCAGGGCACGATCGAGGAGCAGTTGAACAATGCGCGAAAGAGTGTGCGCGCTGTGGTTGGCCTGGTCAGGCAAGGGCACAAGGTCGTGGTCACCCATGGCAACGGCCCGCAGGCCGGTGTCCATCTCATCCGCAACGAGGCAGGTTCCGGGCAGGTCCCGCGCTCCCCGCTCAACGTCATAGTTGCCGACACCCAGGGATCGCTGGGCTACATGTTGGCCCAGTGCCTCCATAATGCGCTTGTCGAGGAAGGAGTGGAAAGGGCCGTCGTCACCGTCGTCACCCAGGTCGTCGTTGATCCCCGTGACGCCTCCATGAAGAACCCCACGAAGTACGTCGGTCCTTTCTATTCGGCGGCGGAGGTCGAAAGCCACGTGGCCAGAGGGTGGATCATGAAAGAGGATCCGGGCCGAGGGTATCGGCGTGTCGTTCCTTCACCCGTGCCCCTGGACATCGTGGAAAAAAAGACGATCCGTGACCTCATGAATGCCGAGGTGATTGTCATCGCCGCGGGAGGCGGCGGGGTTCCCGTGGAACGGGGGGCGGACGGCAGGCTCAGCGGCGTGGACGCCGTCATTGACAAGGACCGGGCATCGGCCCTTCTTGCCAGCCTGATCGGTGCTGACGAGCTCCTCATCCTGACCGGCGTGGACAAGGTAGCAATCAATTACAAGAAGCCGGATGAGAAACGGTTCGACCGCATGACCCTCGCGGATTGTGACAGGTACATGGCTGAGGGTCAGTTTCCCAAGGGCTCCATGGGACCCAAGATCGAAGCCGCCTGCGACTTCATCCGTCGCGGCGGCGGGAAGGTCATCATTACCGCGCTGGAAAACGCAAGCGCCGCCGTCGAGGGCAAAGCCGGTACGCTGATCATGCCCTGATCGCAGGTCTTGATCTGGAAGGACTTTAATCTCATCGCTGCCCAAACAAGGGATTTTTCGTTTGTTGCCGCCTATGAGCTGGCCCGGAGCGTCTTCGAGCGTGAAGGGCCCACGGCGGCCCGTGTGATGCGCTTGCAAAGGGCTGTGAGGAGATCGGAGATACTGCGCTTTCCGTCTCGAAATGACAGAAACGGATCATCGCCGTCGGTGGTCCACTATTCCTTCACATTCAGCACGACAAAAACCGGGAAGTGGTCGCTCTCATTCTTTCGAGATTCGCCGTAGTCGGACGTCCAGTAATCAACGTCAGCTTTCTTCACGCGCGACTGAAGGTTGACAGGAATGAACATGTGATCATAGAAGTGATCCGGCCCGTGTTTGCCGATCGTTGTTCCTCCCGCCGGAATAAAGTCCTTGTCCCCATGCTCTGACAGCACGGCAAAGTCTGCGGGTTTGTCCTCATTGAAATCTCCTGCGATGATCGTGATTCCCTTGTTTTCGGAAAGGCCATCGAAATACTGATAGACCTCTTCGAGATGGCTGATTTCCGCCACACGTTCCCGCTCACCCTTGCCGTAAACTATGTGACATGCCACCAGGTTGAATGTGAAGCCCGTAGACTTCACCCTGAATTGAACTGCATAGGGGGGGCGGAAGAAGTCAACCTCTTTCGGATACTCGCCTAGATCTTTTGAAACCTCCACTTTGTCATCAAAGAAAAAACCGAAATGCTCCCTGTAACGCCTGGAGCCTTCCCCTTGGACGCTCATAAAATCGGCCCAGTGGCCGCCCAGTTGCGCAAGCACTTCAGCCATCCCCGTTGCGCTCATGACCTCCTCCGCAGCCACCACGTCGAAGTCCGCTACCACTTTCGCAAGCACAGTGTAGTTTTTGTGGTTCTGGCCCAATCGTTCCATATTGTAAGAGGCGAGGCGAAGCTCCTGGCTGAAAAGCATGAAAGGAGCGAGCATGAGCCCAAGTATCAGCAGCTTCTTCATTCGACCAGCTTAGCAGACCGTACCCAGATAACGAACATTTATTTGATTGTATGTTGGCGCGCGCGTAAATTCAAAGAGAATGGACCGCAAATGCCTTCTCCCCTTGCTCTGTCTTGCGCTCATTATCCCCGGCATTTCGCTCTGGGCTGATTCTCCTGCGGGCAGTACGTTGGAGCCTCTCGCCGCAACCCCCAGAGCCGATGCACAGAGTATTCAAGGCGTTGCCGGCATCCTGTCCGCTCCCGGCCGAGTCTCCGCCATGCCGAACGTTTCACCTGCAATCGCTGGGGCATTTGGGGGGACTTTTTTTGGAAATCTCCCGCTGGTTACTGCTCATCTGGCCAGCGGCAATCTGCCCGTTCAAATAGGTTTCGTTGTCCAAGACTGCTCGTCTGGGCCAGAATGCCTGAGCGCAGTGGGTTTGATGCTGAGGTTTTGAGAATCTGATCTCCTTTTGCGGGTTGGGGATCACTTCTTCGCTGTCCGTTTCGCTGAACCCTCAAGGAGTTGTCGCCGCCCGCGCGTGACCGCGTCCACCGGACCGCGCGCACGCCTGCGCTGTCGTCCCCCTGGTTTTCTGTGTATATTCGCAATTGGAAAGGGAAAGCTGTGGCACGGATCATGTTCATTCACGGGGCATGGTTGACTCCTTTGTGCTGGGACAATTGGGTGCTTTTTTTCAGCTCGAAAGGCTTTTCATGCTTTGCCCCGCCATGGCCCCTGCATGAGATGTCAGTCCAGATGCTGCGGGCGGATCCTCCGGCCGGCCTCCCGCGGCTCGGCGTTTCCGACATCATTGACAGGTATGCCGCCCGCATCCGTATTGAGAAGACGCCGCCCATCCTGATTGGCCACTCCTTCGGCGGCTTGTTTGTTCAAATCCTCCTGAACATGGGCCTTGGAGCGGCCGGAGTCGCCATTGATCCCGCCGCCCCTCGCGGCGTTTCTCCCTTGCGCGTGTCTTCGGTCAAGTCCACTGCGCCGTTTCTTTTCACGTGGGGGGCATGGTGGAAGGAAGTGCATATGAGCTACTCGATGTTCAAGTATGCCTTCACCAACGGATTGGCGCCTGACTACCAGGCCCGTGAGTTCAAGCGGCACATTGTGCCGGAATCGGGACGGATTTTCTTCCAGACCCTGTTCGCGCCTTTCAGCCGCAACAGCCCCATCAAGATCAACTTTGGCAACAAGCAACGCCCGCCCCTGCTCATCATCGGGGGAGGCACGGACACAATCGTTCCCGCTTCCGTGAACAGGGTCAATCACAAGCGCTATGTCGATGCGGGAGTTGCCACGGACTATAAAGAGTTCCCGGGACGTTGTCATTGGACGCTTGCGCAGCCGGGATGGGAACAGGTTGCGGAATACACCGCGGGATGGATCTCGCAGCACGCGCTCACCGATTGAACAAGCCATTACAAGGCCACTACTGAAGAAAACCAACAAATGACAGGAATCGCAAAGAAGCTTGTGATCGTTGCAGGGATCATTGTCGTGGCGCTTTTCCTTGCGGGAGGAGCTGTCCTCTGGCTCTTTCGAAGCTCGTTTCCCCAGACGCAGGGGACAATAGCCGCAAAAGAGCTGCGGGCGCCGGTCCAGGTTCTCAGGGACAAGTACGGCGTTCCGCACATCAGGGCTGCGAACATGCATGACCTCTATTTTGCCCAGGGGTTCGTCACAGCGCAGGACAGGTTCTGGCAGATGGAGTTCTGGCGGAGAATCGGTTCCGGCAGGCTTTCTGAGCTCTTTGGCGACAAGACTCTTGGTGTAGATACCTTCCTTCGAACTCTCGGGTTTCGACAGGCGGCGGAGGCCGATTACGATGCAATGGAGCCTGAATACCGCGGCATCCTCCAGGCGTATGCAGACGGGGTGAACGCCTACCTTGCAGGCAAAAAACCGCGTCAGCTGGGCCTGGAGTTTGCCCTCCTCCAGCTTCAAGGGGTGCCGATAAAGATCGAGCCATGGGAGCCGGTCAATTCCCTTACCTGGCTCAAGCTTATGGCGCTGGATCTTGGCGCGAACATGCGAAAGGAGCTGTACACCATCGACCTGGTCCGGTCCATGGGGATCGAAAAGACTCGGGACTTTCTTGCGGACTACCGCTACGACCGGATGCCGGTCATCGTTGCCGACAGTGAGCTGCCAGCGTCGCTTTTGAAAAGAACTGCGGCCGCCTTGTCCCCTGCCCCGCTCCCTTCTGTAACCGATGAGGAGCTTGCGGCCCTGAAAGGTGTTTCAACCCGGCTGGTCGGGGGCTTCGATCCCGGCACAAGCCTTGCGTTTGGGACAGGTCCCGGCATCGGCTCGAATGACTGGGTCATCGCGGGATCACGCACGGCCACCGGCAAGCCTATCCTGGCCAATGATCCGCACCTTGGCATACAGATGCCCTCCATCTGGTACGAAGTGGACCTGTCCTGCACTGCCTCCGAGGCTCAAATGGGGAAGCCGGCGGCCGGCCTCTTCCACGTGCGCGGCTTTTCCTTTCCCGGAGATCTGGGAGTCATCATTGGACACAACGACAGAATCGCATGGGGTGTGACCAACACGAACCCCGACGTGCAGCAGCTCTATATCGAGCACGTCAACCCGCAGAACCCCGACCAGTACGAAGTCAACGGCCGCTGGATTGACATGTCCATCCGACGTGAACAGATCAGAGTGGCGAAGCGTGATGAGCCTGTTACCGTGATGGTGCGGGGAACCCGCCACGGCCCTATCATCACTGACCAGGGCGCGTTCGGGGGCTACAAGGGGTTTGGCATCAATCCCAGCGGTGAGTTCCCGATGAACCTTTCCCTCACGGCCATATCCATGAAGTGGACGGCTTTCATGAAGAACAGGACGTTCCAGGCTGTGGTGCTCCTGGATTCGGCCCGCAACTTCCAGGAGTTTCGAAACGCCCTGCGCTCCTGGGATATCCCGTCCCAAAACTTCGTCTATGCCGACGTTGATGGAAACATCGGGTACCAGATGCCGGGTCTTGTCCCCATCAGGAAGAAAGGGGACGGCTCCGTGCCTTCCCCAGGGTGGGTTGACGAATATGAATGGTCAGGGTTCGTGCCTTTCGACGAGCTGCCGTTTTCCTACAACCCGCCCAAAGGATACATCGCCTCAGCGAACAATCCGGTGACAACAGGCTCATACAAGTACTTCATTGGCCGGGACTTCGACTACGGCTATCGAGCCCGCCGGATTGTCGACATGATCACCGGCGCTCCGGCCAAGATCACCGTGGCGGGCGTGGAGGCCATGCAGGGCGACACTCTCAACATCCTTGCGCGGGAGATCATACCGTACCTCAACGAGCTCTCTCTCCAGGGCGCAGAGCAGACGGCCCGTGACATCCTGGTGGCCTGGGACGACAGGATGAGCCCGCAGAGCGCCGGGGCAGCGGTCTACGCGTACTTCTGGCAGTCTCTTGTCGAAGAAACCTTCAAGAACAAGGTCCCCCAGTCCCTGTGGATACCCGAAGCTTTCCTGGAGGACAACTCCAGGCAGATGAACGCAATCTCGGTCATGTTGAAGGATCCGCACCATCCCCTGTGGGACAATCCGACCACCCTGGACGTGCAGGAGTCCCGTGATGACATCCTGGGGATCGCGCTCCAGAAAGCGGTGAGGATGGGGACAAAGGCTCAGGGACCCGATCTGAAGAAATGGAAATGGGGCAAGGCTCACACCGCGGAGTTTGAGAACCTCACATTCGGGAAGTCGGGGATCCCAGTCATAGAAAGAATCTTCAACAGGGGGCCCTTTCCCGTTGCCGGCGGCTTCCAGCAGGTTTTCTGCACTGACTGGAAAACAAGCCAGCCGTTCGGTACATACTCGGTCTCCTCAATGCGGCAGATCGTTGACCTCTCGGATCTCTCCAGATCAGTCACAATTCATACCACCGGACAAAGCGGCCATCCGGGAAACCCGCATTACGATGACATGATCGATTCCTGGCGGAACCTAAAATACCACCCTACCCTGTGGGACTCGGAATCCCTGGAATCTTCACGACCCCAGCGCCTCTTATTGATGCCGCGGTGAGCCGTCGGCCTGTTGCGAACCAGAAGGCGCAGGAACCCTATCGTGACGGCTCTGATGCCTTCGGAGAGAACAGGGCCTCGATTCTGTCGTCGTAGTTGAAGTAGTCCAGTATCCACGAGTCGTAGGGCTTGTAGAAAATGAACGTCCATCGAATGAGGTGACGCTCGTACTTCACAACGTAGACAGCCTTGAGGATGGTGTCCTTGAGGTTTTCCATGGAAACAAGCACAAATCCGATGGCATCTCCATAGCTTTTCTTGATGGTTTCAGCCTGTCCTGTGAGCTGGTTCTCGAGGGAGTCGACGTCCTCCGTGGAAATGCTGGTTGCATAGGGGCGCAGCGTCGAAATCCCCTTCGCAGGATCGCCGTCCACGATATGGGACAACGCATTCTCGCAAAGATTCGTCACGTCCCCTTCTGTCCTCAGAGTCAGGGGAGTCTTGGAGTCGGAAAGCGTTGCCCCTGCCAGGAGCAGGCACGAGCCCAGCATCAGGAAAAGGCTGACCGCGGTCCGCTTGGCCATTTCAGCAATATAGCGATAATTCGAGATTGTGCACAGCCGCTAGTGCATTTCAGCGTCACAGGTGCCGATCCCGCCTCGATAGAAATTGAACTGCACGTTGGGGTGATCCGCCAGGAGGCTCATGGGCACGGAGGAATCCGGCAGTCCCTTGGAGATCATGAGCGTCGTCAAGCGGAACCCGAAGGGATTGTCGTGCCACCCCGGATGCCAGATGGATACCTTTTCCGCCTTCCAGGTCTCAACAGGGCCCACCGACAGAGCCTGGGAAGGAACCGCGGAAACCACGCCGCCGCCCGATGTTCGGGCGTTCTGGATGATGGTCATGGGATGAAGGTCCACGATCCGCGTCGACAGCTTTCGATACTCAGCAGGGCTTGGCGGCGAATCCTTGTAGGAACCTTCACGACGCGGGGGATCGTTGAAAGCCCAGTGCTTCACCTCGCCCTGGCCGCCCTGCATGATCAGACATTTCGCGGCATCATACGACTTGGCATATGCATCGATTCCTTTTGCCGTTATGAAGTGGAGGTTGGAATCCGGCATTCGCAGCTTTTTGTCGATCCGCCGAAAGCACAAGTCCAAATCCGCACGCGCAAAGCTGAGGGGATGGGTGAGGGGGACCTCGGTGCCGTTGGAATACCACTCATCCATGGCCCAGAAATGGCCCCCCCGAACATCGATCTCCAGGTCATTCACAATCTGGGCGACAAGGGGAAGCTGCTCCGTGGGGCCAATGGGACCGCAGATACCGGCAGGCTTGCTTGCAGTGGCCTGCCGCCAGGCCCACACGTATTCCAGAGCTTCGGCGCAGAAAAATGCCTCGATTGTGTCGTAGAACTTCACAGTGAAGCCGGGACGACCCATCTGCTCGAGGTCCTTTTCCGTCAGTCGGGCCGCGTCATTCAGAAGCTCGGAGTCCAAGGTCGTGTAGTCCCAGAAGTCCTTGGAGATTTTACTTGCGCTCCTCATTCCGTGGTCCTCCCTGGCAATGCAATAGTGGCCATTTTATGATAGAAAGTCACCCATGAGACGGTCGGTCACCCTTTCTTTCGACTTTGTCCTTTTTGGCGCGACTTTTCTTCTCATCCTCATGGGGGTGCTGTTCATCTACTCGAGCGGCGTCAATTCCAGCGGGATGTCTGTTTCCCGGGAGTACTTGAAGCAGCTCATCTGGGGTGCCTCCGGCATCGGCATCTTGCTCCTGTTTTCCTTCCTGAACTACGGAACCCTCCGGATGCTCTCTGTTTACCTCTACGCAATCTCCCTGCTCCTGCTCCTGGTCACGCTTGCCATCGGCAGGGACGTAAACGGTCACCGTTCCTGGCTGGGCGTGGGGGAGCTCGGGATCCAGCCTTCCGAGTTCGCGAAGATCTCCTGCATTCTTTTCCTGGCCACGTACTTCTCCAACATCGGAAACGGCGTTCGGGAGCTGCCGCGGCTTCTGCTGGGAGTTTTCATAATCATGGTCCCGCTGGGCCTCATCCTGCTGCAGCCGGATCTCGGCACCACGCTTGTGCTCATCTTTATCTTCCTGTTCATGGCATTCATGGCGGGCGCGCAGCTTCGGCACCTCTGCTTCATCCTGTTTGTGGGGGCCCTGACCATTGTCATGGCGGCCCTGCCCAGCATCCTTCAGCGCACGGGGCATGGCCCGGCGCTCCTTGGCATGATGCGGGAGCCCAGCTCCCTTCTCTACCTCATCCCTCCGGGCGCCGTGGTTGCCGGGCTGTCACTCATGGGGTTCCGCGCTTCCCGGCGGGTCTACTTCTACTGGATCTTCTACCTTGCCTCCATGGTCATGATAGCGGCAGTCTGCTCCATAGCCGTTCGCCTGGCGCTCAAGGATTACCAGATCATGCGGTTCGTGATCTTCCTCAACCCTCACCTGGACCCGCAGGGCTCGGGCTGGAACATCCTGCAAAGTCTTACGGCAATCGGCTCGGGAGGCTTCCATGGGAAGGGGTTCCTCCACGGAACGCAAAGCCACTACCAGTTTCTTCCCTCGCAAAGCACGGATTTCATCTTTTCCATCGTGACCGAGGAGTGGGGATTCCTGGGCGGCCTGCTGGTGTTCTTCCTCTATCTTGTGATACTGCTCAGGGGCCTGGGGATCGTTTGGAGCCTGAGGGCCGACTCCTTTGCCCATCTTGCCGGCGCCGGCATCCTCTCCATGCTCTTCCTCCACATGGTGATCAACGCGGGAATGGCCATGGGAATCATGCCGGTGACCGGGATCCCGCTCCTTTTCCTCTCCTACGGCGGCTCGTCTCTCTGGGCCGCCCTGGCATGCGTCGGGATTCTCATCAACCTTCACAGGAGAAGGTACAGGTTCCCGGCTGAATGAGGGAGGCGTTCATGCGAAAAGCGATCCTCGTCGTTTTTCTTCCTTTCCTGCTGGCCTCATCCGGAGAACCCCCGGCGCAAGGACAGATCGGTGAGACGGTTTTTCTGGAAGGCGATGTCTCCGTGGTGAGAGATGGCGCGCCGCTGGCCGCTGATGCGGTCGTAATCGGGGCGCCGGTCGAAAACTACGACTTGTTGAAGACGGGCGATGATGGCAGCGCCCAGGTCAAGTTGACCTCTACCAGGGTGCCGGCCTCCACCGTCACGGTCTCCCCTGACACTCAATTCACGTTCGAGCTGTCCGTGCTTCAGGGCCACCAGCGCAGCTCCATCAACCTCATCAACGGCAGCCTCGGGCTCAAGGTCTCCGCGCTGGGCGCGGACCAGGACATGGACGTGCAGACGGAAAGCACGGTCCTGGGGGTGCGGGGCACGGAGTTCACGATTTCGGCCTCCGACGCCGGCGACGTTCTTGTCACATGCAGCACGGGGGAGGTGGAGTGCACTGCGGAGAACGGGACGCAATACCAGGCAGTCCCCGGGACGGTGGTGGAGAACCAGGCCGAAGGCCCGTTCCGCAGCATCCCGGTGGCGACTTCGGACCTGGAAAACTTTCGACGGACATGGGCCGAGCAGCGAAGGGCCGCGGTGCGCGCCAACGCACTTCGCCTCATCCAGGCGAATGCCGGCAGGTACCAGATGCTGCGCACGGCATTCGACAGGGATTACGCGGAGCTGAGGCGCCAGCAGTCCATGATTTCCCGGTGGATCGATGAGGACAGGCGTGGAACCATGGGGAGCGGGGCGGAGGTCATTCGGGAAAAGCGAGCAGTTGCGGGAACCATCCTGCGGCTTCGCAGGACCCAGTTCCTCCTTGAAAGGGTGTACTACAGGCTTCTAAGGCTCAAGAGAGTTCACGATGAGGGCTTCGGCAGAGGCAGCATTTCCGCCCAGCTCACCACGGATCAGTTTTTTGATCAGCTCCAGCGCGAGCGCGGGGACGTCGAGATGCGCATGGCGGCGGTCAGGTACGTGACCAGGCTCTATGCGCGCCGCAACAACGGTGAGGATCCCACAGCTTATTCACTTCGATTCCGCCCGGAAAGGCCCATTCGCCAGAAAGTCAGGTAAAAAAGGCCCGCTTCAACGCGGACCGCGAAGCAAGGCGGTCAGCCATGGGATTGCAATGATGTTGCCGATGGCCGCCCCCAGGGTGGACATGAAGAAAACAATCAGGATGTGGGTCACCCTGTTTGTGTAGAAACCCTTGAACGTGGCCACATCTTCCGCAAGGCCTTCCAGGTCCCGCACCCGGGGCTTCCGCAGGAAAGCTTCCGCCACCCCCGTGAACAGGCCGATCTTTCCGAACGGATTGAGGGTCCCGATAGGCGCGCCCACGAAAGCGATCAGGATGGTCAGCGGGTGGGCCCACGCAAGGAGGGACCCCACGGCCGCAAGGCCCCCGTGAATCAAAAGCCACCGCCAGAACATCTCCAGGCTCATGCGCCAGCCGGCGCGAATGAAGCCAAGGGAGAAAAGGGCGATGATGATGGCCGGGATTGCCCACGGCAGCACCCTGCCCGCCACGCTGCGCTTGGGGAGCTCATCAAGCGCGCTGATATCATCAGACTCGTTTTTTTCATTGAAGGCCTGGATGTGGCGCGCAATGCCGCTGAGATGACCCGCGCCAACCACCGCCACGGTTTTCTTCCCTTCCGCCTGAAAGATCCTGGCGGCAAGGTATGTATCACGCTCATCAATGAGCACCTGCTTCGCCGCGGGGAGATACGTGGCCAGCTCTTCCATCATTTCCTGGAGGACATCCTTCTCCTTGAGCTTCTCGATGTCCTCGGGGCTGAGCTTTTCCGTGCTGAACACCGACGTGAGCATGGCGGCGAGCATCTTCATTTTTCCCCATGCCCCGGTATGGGACCATGCGCGGCGCAGCGTGATCTGGATGTTGCGGTCACAGAGGGAAAACGGAATACCTTTTTCCCGGGCAGCCTGGATGGCGGCAAGCATTTCTTCGCCGGGGCGCACTCCCAGCTCGCTGCCCAGCCGTCTTTGGAAGGAGGCCAGGACCAGATTGGCCATCAGAAGGAAGCCTTTCCCTTCCCTGAGCACTTTTCCGATGTTCAGGTTCTGCCAGGAGTTGCCCTCCGTCAGGGCGGTGTGCCGGCCGTCATCCAGCTCCACGCAGACCCTGTCCGGTGACTCCTCTTCTATGACCCGACGGACTTCCTCTACGCTTTCCCGCGAGACGTGAGCGGTCCCGACAAGGATCATGGTGCGGTCGCCGAACACGAGCCTTTCAATGCCTTGATTCATGTCCGCTCTTCATAGCCTATGCGCAGTATTCTTTCAAGGCAGGCCGCAGTACTATTCATACTTAGGAAGGGCTATCCTCGCGTCGAGATTCCATGGCATTCTCAATTCGATTGGTGAAAGGGTCGATAATTTCGGGAGGGCGCTTTAACAGGTGAGCAGTCTGCCAGAAAAGAGCCGGGATCCCTCGGGACGCCGGCCGATATCCTGTCCCAACTGCGGCTTCGACATCGAGCCCGGGAAGCCATGCCAGGTCTGCGGCTATTCTCCGTCCAGCCAACAGGTTGCAGGCGCGCAGCAAAAGGGGGCGCAGCCCGTTGCCGGCAGCCCCGGCAGGAAACGCAGGGGCGGCGCGCTCCTGGCGCTTCTTCTTTCAGCAGGTGGGCTCCTGATCCTCCTTGCGATCTTTCTCCTGACAACGGAAATCCACCCTCAATCCACGGGGGATACGGCGCAGGCAGCGCAGCCGCTGGCGTCGCCGGATGCACCCGCAACCGCCGCGAACGCCCCTGCGGGCACGGCGGCGGCCGAAGCTGCCCGAGCAGCAGCCCCTGAAGCCGCGCCGGCTGCGGCCGCCTCCGTCCCGGTCGGTACGGCCGCAGCAGCGGCCCAGACCACGATGGCTCCGGCGCCGCCGTTGGAGAATGCGCGGTCCGGCGCAACGCCCATCCTGCTTTCGGGTCCTGAGCCCTCCGTGCCTTTCGATGTTGCCACCCGCGGCGACAACCCGCCGTTCAATAGTCGCGAGGCCTTCGTGGACTGGATGGTAAATCACACTGACCAGAAAGCGAAGTTCTTGAAGGCGCGCTGGGACCGTGCCCAGGTCATCCAGCGTCTGGGCAACTTTACGCATGAGCGCATCCGTGAGGCCTTCCTGCGCACTCCGCGCGAATACTTCGCCCGCGACCCACGCCGAGCGTATGAGAACGCGGTTCTCCCCATCGGGTATGGCCAGACAATTTCGGGGCCGCATCTGGTGGCACGCATGACGGATTACCTGGATCCGCAGCCTGAGCAAAGGGTGCTTGAGATCGGCACGGGATCCGGGTACCAATCCGCCCTGCTCTCGGAAATCTCGAACCACGTGTTCACAATCGAGATTGTCGAGAAGCTTGCGCGGGAAACGAACGCCATCTACCAGCGGCTGGAGCCCCGATATCCCGAGTACAGGAACATTAAAAGAAAAGTGGATGACGGCTATTACGGCTGGGAAGAATACGCCCCGTTCGACAGGATCATCGTGACCTGCGGGATTGACCATGTTCCGCCGGCGCTCATCAAGCAGCTTGCCCCTGGAGGGATCATGGTCATCCCCATCGGACCTCCCTCCGGCCAGACCATCCTCCGCATCGTCAAGAAAGTGGCCCCCGACGGCACCGTGAGCCTGGAGCGCGAAGATATCTACCACGGCAAGCACAAGCAGATCTTCGTGCCCTTCACGGCCCGAGGAGGCGGCGTTCACAGAGCCGACGATCAAAAAGACTAGCCTTTCATGAGACCAATGAAGCTCTCCGACGTACGCATGGCCGCGCTCTTTCTCGTCTCGGTGTGCGTTCTGGGCTTCGAGATCGAAGTGATGCGCGTCTTTGCGGTGGGAAGCTGGTCCAACTTCGGCTCCATGGTCATCAGCATCGCCCTCCTGGGCTTCGGAGTTGCCGGCACGCTGTTGACGTTCCTTGGCGGTAATGTGAGGCGAAATCCCGACGGATGGCTCGCGGTGTCCTCTTTTGCCCTCGGCCCGTCCATGGCAGTTGCCCACACAGTTGCGCAGCACATTCCTTTCAACCCGGTGCTCATTGTCTCCGACCCGTCACAGTTGTGGTGGATAGGCGGGTACTACCTGGTATACGGGATCCCTTTTTTTGCCGGGGGCCTGTTCGTCGGAGTCTCGTTCTCCGCCTTCTCGTCCCGTATGCACCGGTTGTACTTCTGGAACATGATAGGCTCAGGGCTCGGCGGGCTGGCCATCCTTGGCCTCATGTTCGTCTTTCCCCCGGACTTCCTGATCTACCCCCTGGTTGGGCTTGCGGCAATACCTGCCCTGCTCTCCTGCGTGCGCTGGAGCCAGGAGGAAAACAGGCCGCGAGTTCGGCCTGTTGAGGCCGTCATTACTCTTGCAATTGCCGCCATGGGCTATGCGCTGCTCCTGAGCTTCGGCCAGGTAAGCGTCTCGGATTTCAAGCCCGTCAGCTACGCGGAAAAGTACCCTGATTCGCGCCAGGTGTATTCTTCATTCAGCCCGCTGGGTGAAATGCGCGTCTTCGAAAGCTCATATTTCCATTTTGCCCCCGGGCTGAGCGACACTGCCAGCGTTTCCCTGGCAAGGATGCCCCGCAATGCGTTCCTGGGGCTGTACATCGACGGGGACGGGCCTGTGGGGGTCATGCGTCGACTTTCGCCCCCGGAAGATGGCTATATCGACTTCCTTCCCATGTCGGCGCCTTATCTCCTGCTGAACCATCCCCGGGTCCTGCTCCTGCGGTTGGGCGGGGGCGCGGGCATCTTCACCGCCTTGCACAAAGAGGCTCGTGAAGTGTGGGTGGTCGAGCCTGATCCGGACCTGGTGCACATGTTGCGGGACGTCCCGTTCTTCCAGCGTTTCTCCGGCAGGATCCTGGATGATCCGCGCGTAACAGTCGTGAATACGGAGATACGCGCGTTTGCCGGCTCGACGGACCAGAAGTTCGACCTGGTGGAGCTTGGGCTCATAGACTCCACTGGCCTTTCCCAGGCCGGCGGCTATTCAGTCGAGGAAAACTACACGTATACCGTTGAGGCTGTTCGGGAATACCTGAAGTCTCTGAGCCCTTCGGGGATTCTCTCCATCACGGTCTGGGACAGGCTGAACCCTCCCCGGAACGTCCCGCGCCTCCTGGCCACAGTTGTCCAGGCGCTGCGGGACGAAGGGATGCCGTCCATCCAGAATGACATCTATTCCTTCAATCTCCTTCTTTCCACCGCCACGGTGCTCGTGAAAAAGGACGGCTTTACGGCTGCGGAAACAGCGCGGCTGAACGCATACTGCCGCCGGATGTCATTCGACGTGAACTACTTCCCGGGCATTCCCAGCGCGGCAAAGAGCTTTGACAGGCTCATGGAGGGGTACCAGGACATCTATTCGGGCAGCCCCGACAGCTCGGGGAGCCCTGCCACGGATACGACTGCGCCTGCAAATGCCGCTCCGGAGCTGGACTTGCGACCGGTCGATCTGTACCACTTGACGCTGGAATGGCTGCTAGCCAACAGGCAGACTGAGCTTTTCTCGAAGTACGTGTTTGACATACGCCCGGCTTCAGATGACAAGCCTTATTATTCGGGTTACCTCAAACCCCTATCCGTTCCACAGTTCCTTCCCCGGCTGGGAGAGATTTCCGAGGAATGGGGTTACTTGCTTCTCCTGGCAACATTTCTGCAGTCCATCATCTTCGGCGCCCTCATCATCCTCCTTCCCCTTATCCTGCGATGGCGGGAGCTGTTCAGGGGCAGGGAGGGAACCGCTGGAGTGATCGTGTACTATGCCTGTCTGGGCCTGGCTTACCTCATGGCTGAGATCTTCCTCATCCAGAGGTTCGTATTCTTCCTTGCCAACCCCGTCTACGCTAACTCAATCATCATAACCATTCTTCTTGTCTCTTCCGGTGTGGGAAGCCTTGTCAGCGAGACGCTGCGGCTGGAGAGAAGGGTAAAAGTGCTGGGCGCGGTCATGGGGATCGGAGTTTTTGTGCTTGTCTTCCTGCTCGCGGTGCCGCCGTTGCTGCAGACGTGCCTCGGGCTCCCCCTTGGAGTCAAGATGCTCATCACGGCCGTCCTGGTGGCTCCACTGGGGTTTCTCATGGGGATTCCCTTCCCCACCGGGCTTGCGGCCCTTTCAGAATCCAGAAAAGGAATCCTGCCGTGGGCGTGGGGAGTCAACGGCGCTTTATCCGTGACGGGTTCTGTCCTGACCCGCCTGGTTTCCACTTCTCTCGGATTTTCGGTCGTGCTTGCCGGGGTGGCTTTCCTCTACATTCTTGCCGGCGTCCTCTTTCCCGTCAACGAGCCTGCGCGTCAGGGAGCACCCTGAGCGTTGACAGCGGCCTCCACCGCCGTGAGCACGCGCGGGTCCAGGGGCTCGACCTTTGAATCAAAGCGGTCCACCACCTGGCCCTTCCTGTCGACAAGGAACTTGTTGAAGTTCCACGTGATCTTTCCATCAAAGCCCGGGTTGGTCTCCTTCTCCGTCAGGTACTTATAAAGGGGGTGGATGTTCTTTCCCTTCACCGTGATCTTGGAGAACAGGGGGAAGCTGACGCCGTACTTCGTGGAGCAGAAATGCATGATCTCCTTGTCGCTGCCCGGCTCCTGCCACAGAAAATCATTGGCTGGAAATCCCAGGATCTCGAACCCCTTTTCCCGGTAGCGGTCGTAGAGGCTCTGCAGACCGGCATACTGAGGAGTGAAACCGCATTTGCTTGCAACGTTGACAAGGAGAAGCACCTTGTCCTGGAACCTGCGCAAAGGAACCTCAGCCCCGCTTATATCTTTCATGACGAAGTCATAGATGTATCCGTTGGTCATGAGGACAATGTACTGAGCCTACACGCCCCCGAATACCTCCGCCTTACGGCACATTCCTCCGCACTCCAGCTGCGGCACTTGGGAGAACCCCTCGTGAGCAAGGGAGGCCTTGATCCTCTTGATGAGATCTTCGCGGCTGATGCGCCCGGCCGCGTCCCTGAGGTGCCTGCAGAAGAAATACGTGAAAGCGCCGCCCGGCTTCCCACCGACATCAGCATCCGCGGAATACTGGTTGTCCCGGCAGGCGGCCCAGAGGACGTGGTTCATGGCAGGGCCGCGCGCCAGGCGGCGCAGGGTCAGCTCCGGGCCGAATATCTCATCCGCGCGCAGGGCCACGTCCGCGGGAGGCGCCAGGTAGCGCGGCCGGATGCAGTGCGGGCTGGACCACAGCTCCGTCTCTGAGATCCGGGTTCCCTGCAGCGCTGAAAGTGTTTTTCGGTCAAGAATCATCTCCCGGGTGCCCGTGCCGGAGTGGCAGGAATCCAGGATAACTTCAAGCGTGACTCCCTTTTTGAGGTTCTTGAAGAGCCGCGCAAAATCGTCATCCTTGACGTAGTTCCCATCCCAATCGAAGTCCCAAGGGCAGATGATCTCATCCTTCCTGTCCTCTTCATCACCCTCCGTGTCAGCCACTTGAGAGCCATGGCCGGAGTAATGGAAAACAAGAGTGTCCCCGGACGCTCCGGCGGCAATCAGCGTCTCAAGACTGTCGAGAATGGCTTTCGTGGTCGCTCGTTTGTCCGCGAGCATGGTAATGTCGCCTGGCTGGAACCCGAAATACTTCACCAGGATGTCATAGACATTCGTGATGTCGTTGACGCAGCCCATGAGGTCATTCTGGGTCCCTGGATAATCGTTGATTCCGACGAGAAGAGCCTTTTTCATTTTTCAATCCCCTTTCTGAATCTGGCCCGAGATTATACTTGAAACCCTCCGCCACGCAAGGCCAGGGCGGGGGATGATTGCAAGGTATCGCTGGTTCTGCTACAAAGTGCCAAAGACCATGAAGAAAGCGCTGATCACAGGAATCACCGGGCAGGACGGCTCCTACCTCACGGAGCTGCTCCTTTCTAAGGGCTACGAGGTGCACGGGATCATCCGTCGCGCAAGCACGTTCAACACGCAGCGTGTGGACCACATCTACCAGGACCCGCACAGGAAAGAGACGCGTCTGCTCCTGCATTATGGCGATCTGAGCGATTCAGGCCAGATCACCAACATCCTCTACAACATTCGGCCGGATGAGATCTACCACCTGGGCGCCCAGAGCCACGTCCGCGTGAGCTTCGACATCCCCGAGTACACCGGCGAGGTGACCGCCATGGGAACCACGCGCGTCCTGGAGGCCTTGCGCAGGAGCGGGATCAACGCCCGCTTCTACCAGGCCTCCAGCAGCGAAATGTTCGGCGCCGCCGCTCCCCCGCAATCGGAGACCACCGCGTTTCGGCCGCGCAGCCCGTACGCAGCGGCCAAGGTGTACGCCTACTGGATGACGGTGAACTACCGCGAGGCATACCGAATGTATGCGGCAAACGGCATCCTTTTCAATCACGAAAGTCCGCGTCGGGGGGAGACATTCGTGACGCGGAAGATCACGATGGCCATCGCCCAGATCAAGGCCGGCAAGGAAGACACCGTGTTCCTTGGAAACCTCGCCGCACGCAGGGACTGGGGGTTCGCACCGGACTACGTGGAAGGCATGTGGATGATGCTCCAGCAGGACGAGCCTGATGACTTCGTCATCGGCACAGGGGAGACCCATTCCGTCCAGGAGTTTCTCACCGAAGCGTTCACGTACGCAGGGCTTGACCCGTCGAGGCACGTAAAGATCGATGAGCGGTACTTCCGGCCCACGGAAGTCGACGCGCTGTGCGCGGACGCATCGAAAGCCAGAAAGGCGTTTCGGTGGCAGCCGCGCATGGGATTCCGCGACCTGGTTCGGGTCATGGTGGACGCTGACATGCAGGCAGTCGGGCAGACGCCAAAGGGAGAAGGATTGAAGTTTCTCGAGGCTAATGGCTACGGCTGGCTGAGGAAGTGGTGAGATGACACTGGCGGGAAAGAAGATACTGGTGACAGGGGGCGGGGGGTTCGTTGGAACACGCCTCCTTGCGGCGGCCCATCAACGCGGCATGCGCGAGGCGGACATCAGCGTTCCAAGAAAGGGCAAGCTTGATCTTCGAGTCTGGGAGGATTGTGTAAGCGCCGTTTCAGGGATGGAAGTGGTGATTCACCTCGCGGCGCTTGTCGGCGGGATAGGCTTCAACAGGCGGAACCCTGGGCGAATTTTCTATGACAACATCCTCATGGGCGTGCAGCTCATGGAAGCAGCCCGTCTTGCCGGAGTGAAGAAGTACGTACAGGTCGGCACCGTGTGCGCATATCCGAAAGTGGTTCCCGTGCCGTTTCGAGAGGAGTCGTTGTGGGACGGCTACCCTGAGGAAACAAATGCACCCTACGGTATTGCCAAAAAAGCGCTCCTGGTCCAGGCGCAGGCGTACAGGTCGCAATACGGCTTCAACGCCATCTACCTGCTCCCAACCAACCTCTACGGCCCCGGTGACAACTTCGATCCTGAAGATTCCCACGTCATTCCCGCGCTCATCCGCAAATGCGTGGATGCCGCGCGGGAGAACGCACCCGAAATCGCCCTCTGGGGATCGGGAAACGCCAGCAGGGAGTTCTTGTATGTCGATGACTGCGCGGAGGGAATCCTGCTGGCAGCAGAGAAATACGATGAGTCCGAACCAGTCAATCTGGGCTCAGGGAGGGAAATGCGGATCAATGAGCTTGCGGGGATAATCGCTGAGGAGTGCGGCTATTCGGGAACAATCCGATGGGATCCCAGCAAGCCTGACGGACAGCCCCGGAGGTGCCTCAATACGGAGCGCGCTCGGGAGTTCGGGTTCACGGCAAAGACTGATTTTCGGGAAGGATTGCGCACGACAATTCAGTGGTACCGGGATGGTCATTCGCTGTCGAAAAGCGGCAGTGATCCGTCCCGCTCCCGTCCTGCCAGGAACTCATAGCTGACAGTGCGCTCAAGGCCTTCCTGGAGCGTCACGGGGGCGTGGAAGCCGGTGGAAGCGATGCGGGATGAGCTGAATTGTGTTGTTGCGCAGAACTTTTTCACACGAATTGCGCTGACGGGCAGTTCCCTGTGAAGCAGCGTCGAGGCGACATCAGCGAGCAAACCGCCGGCATATCCAATTGCGTAAGGAATGTGCGCTCCGATGCGCCTGGGTCTTCCAAGGCATCCCCTGACCAGCATGACAAGGTCTCGCATTGAGATGTCGGGCTTGTCGATGTAATTGAACAGGTGTTCCCCGGGGCCAAAATCAACGGCCGTCCTCAGGAAGCCGGCGACGTTTTCCACAAAAGCCATCGACTTGATGTTTCTTCCGCTTCCTACCATTACAAACCGGCCCGAAGCCATTTGTTTGAGCAGATTGTAGACATTCCCACGATTGCGGGGACCGAACACAACAGTAGGCCGGACTATCACGAGTGACCGCCCCCGCTCGCGCGCAACCCACTCCCTGAAGACATTCTCAGCCAGCATCTTTGTCCGGCCGTAATCGTTGAACGGGCGCAGCGTGCCGGCCTCATCGGTTCCCGGATTCGCAAAACCGTAGACTGCAACCGAGCTCGTGAACACGATCCTTTGAATGGAGAGCGCTTCCGCGGCGCGGCACACGTTGGCGGCGCCCCTGACGTTCACCTCGTCATAGAGAGAGCGCGGGCGGACGTTGTCCTTGTGCTCCGCCGCCAGGTTGTAAATTATGTCCGAACCGGCAAGCGCGGACATAAGGGTCGAAACGTCGCGGACGTCTGCGTGGGTCCAGAGCTCCGGATACGTGATGCTCTTCGCTTTATCGGAAATACGGACTGACTGGCCCGACTCTCGGAATTGTCGCACCAGCTCCGTTCCAATGAACCCCGAGCCGCCTATGACCGTGATGGTGCTGTTCATTGCCCGGAAGCTGCTCGAGATTTTCACCAGGATAATGAGCTCGACTCCCTGGCTGCCCGGGACAAGACGATTCCTGGCCCCTTCACTGGTACTTGAGCCCCATAGATACGGGATCCCCACCTGGATCGAGGTCAATCCGACAGGAGAGAACTCGATAAATGGGGCCACAAGCCCGGACGCGTCGGACCAGTTCTGTTGCCACAGCAGGTTCAAGGTGATGCCGGATTGGCCGAGGTTGGAGAAGCGGGCGCCAATTGCGGAGTTGTGCCCGCCGGGTCCCGTTACATCAGGAAGCCAGGATACCCCCGGGCTCCCTTCACCGTTGAATGCATACTCCGCGTAGAGCTTGATATTGGCGTCCACCCACTCCCTGGAAATGCCCACAACCGCCGAAGGGTAGATGTATTGAAGGGAGCCGCCGACGTAGATTCCTCCACCAGCGTAAGAGTCGGGAAAAATCCCTCTGCGGGAAATTGAAACGGGATAGGCCACAATGCCTTCCGCGGAAAGATCGAACCCGAAAAGGCTTGTTTTCATTGAAAGAAGGGTTCGGGGTGTAAGCTGCCACTGGTAGAAGCCGGCGATGCTCCATTCGATGGGTCCGGTCACCAGATCATACTCGATGCCATACCCCGCATCCTTCGGGCTGGGCGACGTTTCCATGGGAGGGTTTCCGTAGTTTGCCAGGTCAAACCGGGCAAGCAGGGACAAGGTGTTGAAGCCCATGGGCACATTCATTTTGAAAGAAACAGGATAATTCTGTGTCGTGAGAGTGGTGATCAGGTTGTTTTGCGCCCACAGCGGCAAAGTGCTGGTTCCGCTCCACCCCGGAAGGCTCCTCGCCGGCAGATTGCCGAACTGAAAGAACTGAGAGTTGCCCCAGGTGTAGTCGAAGATTCCGATTCTGAAGAACACTGACTCCAATACGGAATAATCGAAGAACATTTCGGAAAGCTGAGGCAAGGCGCTTGATCCCGACCCGGGAAAAGTGTAGTTCAACTTGCCCCGTATTCGAAGCTCGGGGGCAGGTCGAATTTCAAAGCCCAGGGTGGCCGTCATTGAGCCGCCGATATCGTACCCGAAAGTGCTCCCGATCATGGAGAAGTCAGGTGTTTCCTGGATGCCCCCGCCGACGTTTCCGTAGAGATCCAAAGAGCCGAAGAAATGCAGCTTGTTGTCGTTCAGGATGTCATCTGGACGGAGGGAGGACGCCGGAGCTGGTTGGGCAGGTTGGGCAGGCTGCGCAGGTTGGGCGGCGGGCGGTTGCGTCGCCTGCGAAGGCTCTGAGGGTGGCGACGGTTGCTGAGAGGAGTCGGTCCCGTTGAACAGGTTGTCTACGTCAGAATTGCCTGCGCCGGGCTGGCTCTGCGCGTTGACGGAAAGACTTGTCAGGGCAAGGGCCGCGCAAAGAACGACGACTCTCCTATTCACTCAGCTTCTCCAGCCAGGTCTTGGTGAAGGTGGCGTCAGGGAGTTTCTGGAGCGACGGCCGGGAGATCGTGTAGGTCGTCCGTTCTTTCTCGAACTTACCGTTGATCACGGCGCCTCGAAGCTCATCGACAATGACCACGGTGACAGGGATGTAGCGATCTCCGACCTGCTGGTATTGCGGGAAGGCAACGGTGCGGAGGTGCTGGTCGGAATAGCTGTAGTCCTGGGTTTTGCGGACAAGGCCGTCATCGCCAATCCAGATCTTCATTTTTGGAAACGTGATGTCGTCACTCGTTGCCACAAGGTCCATGAGCCAGCAGTTGTAAATCCCCAGCTTCGCGCGTTGCGAGCCGACAACCCTGTAATCACCGGCCAGGTTGGATCGCGTGAAATCCGAGTTTCGGGCATTCATGTTCTGGAAACGGTCCTTCGCGCTGGTGAAAGTGAACCTTCGCGACACCGGATCGTAGTACCAGAGGTTGTTACCGGACTTGAGGTACCCTTTTCCCCTGTCCCCTTCCGGCTTGACGATGACGATGAGGTACGTGTTCTCCCGGTCGCGTCGAAACACCATTGCCTCTTTGGAGCTTGTTCCCTGGCCGGGAGTCTCCTGCACAAAGCTGTACAGGGCCGAGAAATCCGTGTCCGGAAACGTTACCAGCGAGTCTGCTTTCTTGAGGATCTGGACGAAATCAGGCGCGTCGGCTGTCGTCTGCCCGGCGGCCGACAACGGCGCCAACAGACTGCACGCAGCCAGAAAAAGAAAAGCTCGGACTGTCATAACGCTCCTGTTCATTCAGCTCTCAAGGCCGCCACGGGGTCAATGGCCTGCGCTGCCCGCGCAGGGCTCAGGGCGCCCAGCAGCGTTATCAACGTGATCAGGACTGCGTCCAACCCCACGATATCGGGATACAAAACCCAGCTGAGATGGCCGCGGTCCAGGAAGATATCGAATCCGGCAGAGCCGCTCAGCGGGATTCTGGATACGACCAGAAGGACAAGCAGGCTGACGATGAAACCGCCCAGGATCCCGCACAGGGCCAGGAAAAAGGCCTCGCAGAGAATGATATTCCGCACCTGCGGCCTCTGAACCCCCAACGCGCGCATGGTACCGATTTCCCGCGTCCGTTCATAGATGATAACCCTGTACATGTTGAGGATTCCAACTGCAATAACCGCCGATAGCAGAGCAAGAATTGCGTAGCTGACAATCGTGAGCGCTTCTAGCGTCGTCTTGATCTCCGGCATGAGGCTCAGGACCGGCGTGACTTCATATCCGGGTCCCAGGCTTCTCTCCAGGCTTGCTGCAAGAACGCCTGCTCTCCTGTAATCATTCAGATAGATCCCGATTGTTGCGGTATACCCCGGATCAAGCCCCAGCGTGTCATCGAGAACGCTTCGATCCATGTACACGGTGTAATAGCCGAAGATGCTTACCTCACGAAAAATGGCCTTCACCCAGAGCTGAATTGTGTTGATGGCGCCGCCCTGTCGGTACACCTGGAGGGTGATCTGGTCTCCCACCGAAGCTCCCAGACGGCGCGCGGTTACATCCGAGATCAGGATTCCTTTCGGATCTTTCATGTCTTGCGGATTTCCGGCGACAAACTTCAACTCCCCGATCTTCCGCCCTTCCGCCGGCCAATCCATGCCGATGACCCGGCGAACCCGCACAGACTCACCGTTGAAATAAACGACTCCGTCCGCTCCGTTATAGTTGCCGAAGTGGGTTCTGTGCGAAACCGCCGCGGGCCGCGCTCCGGTCCTGGTAATGGCTTCCATGACCAGCTTGTCCTGCGCTGCCGTCACGATGCCTGTACCGTCTGGTTGGGGTTTGACAATGACATGTCCGCCGTAGAACCGGGCGCCCCGAATGTTGATCTGGTTGGAAAGTCCCGAAACCAGGCTCTGCACGGTGAAAACGAAGAAAAACCCCGCTGAGACGGCCAGTCCGAGGAGCAGGAAGCGCCGTCCATTGCGCGTGAAGTTCCGAAATGCGATATGCAGGATTGTTCTTCTCATCAGGCAGAGTGAATGGCGCGGACTGGTTGGATCCGCAGAGCCAGGCGAACGGGATAGACCCAGGCGAACACTCCCAGGACCACCGACGCAGCAAGGGAAATAAGGACATTGGCAGCCGAAATGGCAGGCTGGAGCAAGGGACCTCCGAAAAGCAGGATAAGGATCTGGTTGCTGAAGCGAAGCGGGAACCTGCCGAGCAGGAGCACGAAAATGGAACCCAGGAGCACGCCAGCGGCGCCTGCAAGAAATGTCAGCGCGCTTGTCTCTATGATGAAAAGACCCCTGACAAACTCCCGCCTGGCTCCGATGGCGCGCATTGTGCCGATCTCAGCGGTTCGCTCGAATACAGACATCACAAGAGAGTTTATCGTCAGGATAAGAACAATTCCTCCCAACATGAAAAGACCTATATAGAGCACTATCTGCATCAGGTAAACATAGATGGCAACCGCGCCGGCAGTGCCGCGCCAGTCCCTCACCTGAACCGAAAATGCAGCGTCTCTCAGCTCGGTACGGATGGCTGAAATCAATGCATTCTTGTTCGCATCTTTCGCCGTTTTGACCAGGATGAAGTGCCAGGCGCCGTCGTGACCCAGGGGCGGGACGCTCACCGCGGCGCCCTTTTGTTTCACTTCCGACATCAGCTTCTCCAGCTCCTTGATGCTCACCGGCGCCGATGATTCAGAGCTCTTCCCCGAGGTCGAAGCCGGGCCTGGTTTTCCTGAAAACAGTGAATCGACGTCCGACCCTGCGCTTTGCTGGGCCTCCAGCGAAGCGGCGGACCCATTCGAAGCCCCTTGAGCAATCTGCGAGTACCCGCACAAGTCCCGGAGTATTCGGCCATCCATGATGACCGCGGAGTTCAGGGCATCGTTGGTCGGCTGGTACCTGATGACTCCGACAAGGGTGGCTTCTCGGATAGTGAAAGTCTGGTTGTGGAAAAAGGAGAACTGAAGCTTGTCCCCTGGGACCGGCGGGTGCCCCTGGGCCACCAGGATTTTCCGGGCCCATTCTTCCGTGATGACGGCCCATCCCGACTGGCCTTCCGCGGGCGGATTGCCTGCAACGAACCGTGGACCGCGGAAAAGAGAGAAGTACTCGTTCCCAATGACTCCCAGGCCAAGAGCAGAACTGCGGGCGCCTCCTGCCTCCAGGAGAACCGGTGAGGAGAGCACGTATGCCATGCCTGCAATGCCGGGTAGCCGGGCAATCCTTGTGCCGATGTCCGCGGCGTTCAGGAGAACCGGCGTCGACTCGTATTCGCCGATCACGGGGACGTCGGGGCCGAATATGCTGAAGGATTGCTCGCTGCGTTGGGTGACGGAAATGTCCGCAGTGAAGTTGTCGGAGAAAGTCCGCTGAATGCCGCCGATGGAGCTCTCCAGCACCGCGTTGCCCGTAAAAAAAGCAGCAATCCCGACCGCGATGAGAGCGGCTACCACGACATTCTTGCGGCCCCGGCGGCCAAGGTTGCGAAACGCAATCCGCAGTAGGATCATCATTCTCCCTTGACATCTCCCTGATCAGCGGTACACAGTCTACCCGCTGTCAGACATCTCTCGCGGCAATCATGCATGATGAAGCAGGCTGTTGTCATTATACCAACGTACAATGAATTAGGATCCATTGGCGGCACTCTGGACGGCCTCCTGGAGCAAACCTGCGACAATGCGTCCTGGCATTGCTCCCTCCTGGTGGTGGATGGATGTTCTCCGGACGGGACCGCGGACATAGTCCGAGGTTTTATGACGAGTCATCCGGAGGTTCAGCTGATCGTCGAGGAAAAGAAGGAGGGAATAGGAGCGGCCTACTTCAAGGGCTTTCGCCATGCCGTAAATGAATTGAAAGCCGACGTGATGATCGAATTTGATGGCGACTCGCAGCATCCGCCGGAATCCATCCCCCTGCTTCTTGAAGCGATCGACAACGGATCAGACCTGGTCCTTGGATCTCGCAGGCTGCCCGGCGGCGGCTACCCGGAGAAATGGGATCCCCTGAGGCTCTTTTTCAGCCGTGCGGGAGGTTTCCTGGCCCGGCTCATCCTTTTCTTTCCCTCCCCTGAGTTTCGCGTCATCACCGATCCGACAACGGGACTGAAGGCAACGAGAGTGAGAGGTCCGTTTCAGAGCCTGGACCTCGGCTCCATCAGGAGCAAAGGATTCGGCTACAAGGTCGAGATGCTTTTTCGACTGGTCCGCCTGGGAGCGCGCGTCTCCGAGGTGCCCTTGCAGTTTCGAACGCGCGCGGCCGGCGAATCCAAGATGACCCAGCAGACGCCGGTCGAAATCCTTGGCACTGCAATCCGACTTCGGCTTTCAGATGAGAAGACCAGGCGCTTCATTCGCTTCTGCCTGGTCGGTTTCACCGGGTTTGTCGTCAACGCCGTGCTCCTGGAGCTGTTCGTTCGGGCAGGGTTCGTTGCCGCCCTGGCGGGAAAGTTCGCTTTTCTTTCCGCGCTGCCTGTCCTGGCCTTCATTTCAGAGCCGGCTGCGTGGGCAGCCGGGCTATCCATCGAAGGCTCCATCATCAACAACTTTCTCTGGAACAACTTCTGGACTTTCCGCAAGAGCAGGGCCCGGGACGTTCTGAGAGCTGTGGGGAGATTCTTCGCGTTCAATCTCCTTTCCATCGGCGGGATCGTGATTCAGTTCTGCACTGTCGGGATTGCCTCCAGATTGTTCGGCAGTACCGCTGAGGTCAGGCAGATAACGCTGATCCTGACCATCATCTTTCTGGTCATGCCGTACAACTGGCTTGCCTATACCAGGCTGGTGTGGAGAAGGCGGGAGTCTATGCGGTGAGCGGGCGGGGCTTCCTTCGTTTGGACGCCTCCGTCGCTGCAAGGATGGCAAGAAAGGCAAGGAAGCCAAGCCCGGTGATCCAGGCTCCGGCTCTTCGGGCTGATGAGAGCGAGGGTCCTACCTGCAGCTTATGAGCCCCTGGCGAGCTGACCTTAACGCAGATCATGTTCATGGCATCCGGATAAGCGGTCGCGGCGGCCCCGTCCAGGGTGATGGTGTGCCACGGAAACCAGCCAAAGGGGATTCTGACGAAACCGGGTTTGCTGACAATAAAATCCGCCACGACTTTCTGGGAATCGACCAAGAATGAAGTGACCTGCAGTGACGCAGAACCGGGGGAGGTCAAGTCCTGACTCACAGGGACACGGAGAACAAATTGGTTCGCGGTGGGTTCCTGGAGCGAAGGTCCCGTCAGGTCGACAAGGGCAAGCATGTACTGTCCGGCCTTCTCCCGGTAGCGCAATGGAGCCCGCTCATGCGAAACGTCCTCTTTCTCGAACTCAGTCCGATAGGAAAGGACCGGATCTTTTGCGCCAAGATCGTCAAAGCTGACGACCCGCTGCGAGAAAAGCATCGGGAAAGTCCCGGGGAGCTCGATCCAGGGTCCGGCAGCGTCACGGAGAACGGTGGCGTCCGCCTCCACCGGAGGCATGTAGTAGGCTTCCGAGGTGTGGAAGGTCAGATATCGAACGCCCACAAGATCCAGCGCTTTCAGCGTTGACACGGTAATCCTTCCGTTCAGCATGTCCCGGCCCAGCAGATCATGGGTGGCCAGAAACTGGTAGAGTGCCTGCTTGTTCGCCTCCAACATTATCGCGTTGGGCTGAACCACCAGGTGCCCGGTGAGCTTGAGCCATGGAGAGATATAGACATTATTGTCCTGCTTGTTCCCACCGTGGAGCGTCGTTGCCGTCACCACTCCAAGTGTAGTCCCGAATTGCGCGTGGGATAGTTTGTCAAGGAACCGGTTCTCGTACGTCCCATCTCGATACGTGTTGAAATTGTTGAATAGAAGGGAATCTGCCAGAAGCAACAGCACCAGAGCTCCGAAGACGACACGCTTTTCATCCCGCCGGGCAACGAGTATGCCGAACGCCTGGCAGACAAAGAGCGCCACCGCCATCAGAAGGATGATGGCATTCCGCGAGTATCCCATGACGACAACCGTGGAGGCAATTGTGGGAATATGAGCGGCCAGCCGCCTGTCGGGATTGCGAATGGCGCGAACGGCCAGCCATGCGGCGGCACCGACCAGCGCCAGGCCCATGTAATCGCGGTAGCTCATGTAGAACGGGTGCGGGATCAGCATCTGCCAGAACGCGACCTGCCAGAACCTGTATGTGCCGGGATCCGAGTAGGGAAATGCCTTGTAGAAATTGACGTCCCTCAAGTCCAGGAACGTCGGAAGAACCACGAATGCAGAAAGGATCAGCGCCATGCCAAGGCTTGCGGCAGCCCAGGCCGTGAATCTCTTCCAAAGCTCGGGCTTCTCTGTCACGAGCCGCGCGATTACGTAGACGATGAAGAAAAGCAAAACCTGCGCCGCATAGCCAAGATGGGTGGCCATCAGAATGTTCGCGGCAAGCGCTGTCATGAAGACGGCTCTGTACCAGGGCCAGCTCCCGGCCAGAAATCTCTCATATGAGAGCAGAAGCAGTCCCGCGCCGGAGAGAATGAGTGGATAGAAGAGGGCTCCTGTCCAGAAGATATTGTAGATGAAGATGCTGCTTCCGGTGACGATGAGGGAAAGAAGCAGGCCGCTTGCCCGGTCCTTCGTCACCTGTTTTCCGACTGCATAGAAAAGGAAAGCGGCAGCGATTCCCAGCGCTATCATTGCGAGCTTGACGGAGGCGTAGATATTTCCCACAAGGAGGTTGAGCCCTCCCGCCAGCACCGAAAAAAGGAAGCCGTAGTGGGAGAACATCGCGAAGCCGGCGTGGTAGTAATTGTTGAAAGTCGGGAAAATGTAGCCCTGGATGAAGCTTACATAGGCAAACCAGGCCCGGGAAACATGGCTTGGAGCGTCCTGGAAGTACGGCTCGCCGGGCGCAACAATGGGTTTTAGAAGCAGGAGCGCCATGCCGAGAATCGCAAATCGTGTTCGTGATTCGGTGGCAAGGACCCAGGCGCAGAATACCGACAGGGTGCGGCGTCGAACCTGCTCCACGATGATCCCGATCAGCAGTGCCAGGAGCCCGCCAATGACAAGCGCGTCAGGCCAGCCAAGGGAGGAAAGCACCGCACGGATCACCCCGCTCTTTGGGAGGTTGTCAATGACAAGGTCTCCCATGGACCCCAGGGCAACCGCCTGGTAGCGCTTCATGAGCACGAAATCCAGGATGCAGCCAAGAACGAAAGCAGCCGCAAGAAGAGCAATCATGAGCCGTATCTGGCGTCGTTCCAGCAGATCACTGTTTTTCAACTGACAGTGACCTCCAGTCCGTTCTTGTTAAGGGAAAAATCAACCAGGCGCGCCCGTTCATTTTCGAATCTTTCGGCGAGCAAGGCGCGGAGGGTTCGGGCTTTGGAAGCGTCCGGCGAAAGGAACAGGGCGAACCCTCCCCCGCCCGCCCCAAGGAGCTTCATCCCGGAAAAAAGCGGGGATGTCGCGGCAATCACATTTTCGATCTCAGGGTTTGTCGTGCTCTGGTGGATCAGCATGTTTTCCCGAAACGAATCCCCAATGATGCGGCAAAGCCTGGGGAGATCACGAAGAGAGATGGCTTCCCGCCCTTCACGGGCAAGCTCGCCGATCCTGTTATGCGTAAACAGGTAGGCTCTCTCCATTCCGTTCACTCTATCCACGACGTCTTTGAGGATTCCCTTTGCCAGCCTTGTGACCCCGGTATAGAAAAGCGTCATCTTTTCCGTGCACTCGGGGGACTCGAACATCCAGGGATCAAGCTGGTGGACAACGGGCCGGGGCTTCATTGCGGGCCTTGATTCCACGTACTTGACCCCGCCAACCAGCCCGCCAATCTGGTCCTGCCAGCCGCCGCCGGTAGTAAGCATTTGTTCCATTTCCAGGACCTGGAGAAACAACTCCTCGCGGGGAGCGCTTATGCCGAAAAAGCGCTCAAGAGCGGCTAAAATGGTTCCGGCCAGCACGGAGGAGGTTCCGAGTCCCGACCCCTTCGGGACCGCACAGAGCAGCGTCAGCTCCAGACCGCCGCCGGCAGTCTGGAGCGCCGTCTCCAGTGATGCACCCTCAGGCATGCCAGCGCCAAGACCCAGCAGCACAAGGGCAGCCCGGGGTAATGCAAACGGGCTTCCTGGATCCATGTAGGCGCGAAGTCCGCGGACATCGTTGATGGCTTCCGTGACTCCCAGGTCTATCGAATGGAAGGTCAGCTTCGCTTCTGGTGTACGCCTGACAAAAACCTGGATCGGGCTCTGGCCATTCAGATCAACGGCTACGTTCAGGACTGCACCGCCATAGCGGTTTGTGTAGGGAGGCGTGTCCGTCCATCCTCCTGCCAGATCAAGTCGAACCGAAGAGCGAGCCCATACGATCTGGTCCAGCTTGACGGCGCATCGCAAGGTCCCGCCTGCTGCCTTGGGCGCAAAAGGTACTTCGACTCTGTCAGCCACAGGAACGTGCGGCACGTGGGCCCCGCGCAGGGCCGCGCTGCGATAGGCCTTCAGCAGGGGCTCGTCGGTAGCCGCACATCGCCTGACAAGAGGGGCAGGGTCAAGCCCGTCCTTTACAAGTTCTGCAAGATCCATGGCAGGCATTGAGAAGAAACCGCCGTTTTCCAAGCCACGCTTCATTTCTATTTTTCGGGCTTCAAGGCGTTCCGAGTCACGCGCGGCCGAATCGGTAAGCGCGTTCACTCTTGCGATGGAATATCGACCGGCTGAGCAGAACCACTGCCGCCAGGCCTCCTTGTCTGGAGGCACAGCCCAATAGCCCTCCAGGTGCTCGTCTCCAGCCCCTGGAGGGAACAACTCCGCCTGGTAAAGATCCGCCCCCGTGCCCGACGGGAACACATCGCGCATTGAGAGCCCGCGGTCTGCAAGCCACGTTTTCAGGGGGCTGCGGCAGAAGATGATCGAATCCACGTTTTTCTGAGGCTTGAAGGAATCGTCCTTGTGGTACACGAGTCTCACCGTTACGGGAGAGCCGTGATCCTCCAGCCTCCGCTCATCGATGCAGAACCCGGTGGGCAGAGTCTGCGCGATTGCAAGGTTCCTCAGACCGACAAGGACGTTGTCGCCTTCACAGGAAACCGTTGAGCTGCGGCAGTTTTCCGCGCATACATGACCTTTGCCCGGCTCGATGCGCATGTCCACCGAGTCGAACTGAATGAGCCCTGCACCGGCTTCCGGGACAAGCTCTTCATGCGCGAGAGAATAGAAAGGCAGAAGATCACGCGCCCGAAGCTCCCGGCACGCCTCAGGGAACTCGGCAACGCTTCCGAAATGGATGAACGAAGCCTGCTTCACCAGCGCGCCTGCGAGGCCGCATGGATGAAATGAATCGAACACAAGGTCCAGGACGTCCCGGGGAACCTTGCTTCTCCCGGCAAGCCGGGACAAATACGCTTTCCTGTCTATACTGCCAAGACAGGCCGTAAGAAGCTCGAGGTACAGGTCAAGGGGCAGCTGCCCGCGACCCACCCTCTCCGCCACGCTTCCTCCTGCCAAAGGAGTTGTTGCAGCCTGCAAAAGGGCGCGAAGCCCCTTGCCGGAAAATGACACGGGCCCCAGGTCCACCGCGCAGGACTCGGTGCCTTCGATGCGTGCCTCCTTGGCAAGGAAGTCTGGAGAAGCCTTTTGATGGTAGTCGCGAACCGCGCCAGTTATGGGATCAAATGCAAACACGCCGTGCCGAGAGCCCCTTTCGAAGGATTCCGGCGCGGAAAAGCCGCATAGTGGTGCGTCTGGCAGGTTCAGAAGGTCGGTGTTGAAATCCACCAGGGCGTCACCCGAGGTGACGAGAAGCTCTCCGTCCCTCCATGGGTACTTCAGGAACAGCGTGAGCTCCACGTCCAGCACCACAGGAGGAAGCAGTGAGCTGGAAGGTGCCGGAACGGGTGCGAATATCTTCCCCTCAGGCACAAAGCATGGCAGGCGCCTCGATTCACCGCCCGCATGCATCACAAGAATCCGGCGGGAACACAGGCGTGCTGCGGCGTTCTCCAGGTCATCGGTCGCGCATCCCCCTGTAAGATCCAGCCCCTCCTCTTTCAAAAGGGTGAGAAGCGCCCAGATGGAGCCTCCTCCGGATCCGGCTCTTCCGGCTGGGGGATCCGAGTAGACACGGAAATCGATCTCCCGTGGATATAAACCCCTCTGGATCCGGCGGGCCAGGAGTTTTCTGAAGACCCCTGCCTGCCGCTCGTCTGAGGCGGTTATGACGCATGTGTCAGGGATTGGCACTCA
>CAVQAA010000016.1:0-162553 GCA_963710335.1 uncultured Spirochaetota bacterium | reverse complement strand
TCCCCCATGCTGGCTTTCTCCGGTTGGTTCGTCTCTTACTATGGCCTTGACGGCTTGCGCCACAAGGAATCCACAGGCGAAAACAACAAGGCGAAAGCCCACGGCTACGCCGTTGTCCTTCTGAAATGGAACGCCCAGCAGAAGGCCATCACCCTCAGAGAGTTCTCCAAGCCGTTCTTTGTGTGGGGGGAGTGCTCGTGCATCAAACGGCAGATCGCAAAGGGCAGAGGGTGCAACAAGCAATGGGCCCATGCGAAGCGCAAAATGCTCGAGAAACACGTGCTTCCGAAGTTGACCCTTCAGACAATCTGCGACGCTTTGATCTCATCGGGCGGTTTCTTTCGTTAATGTTCGTGTCTCGGTCTACCTCGCCCGCTTGACACCGCTGGAGCGGGCTTCGTAAACTACCTTTCCCGTGATTGAAACAACCGCTCTTCGCACCGTGCGCCTTTCCTATCTGGACTGGCTCCGGTTCCTTGTGGTCCTTTCTCTCGCCCCTTTCCACGCTGCCTTGAGCTATACTGGGATGGGCGTCGTCTATGTGTATGACACGCCGGTCAGGGACCTCATCCTGGGCGGCAGGCTGGGCTCCGACTCCGGGCCGGCCGTCATGCGCTATTTTACCATCTTCATGGACAACTGGTTTATGCACCTTCTTTTCCTTGTATCGGGCGTGGGTGCCGCGCTGTCCTTGAAAAAGCGCAGCGGCCGGCCGCTTCATGGCTGAGCGGGCCAACCGCCTCCTTATCCCGCTTCTAGTTGGCACCCTCCTCTTCATTTCCGTTCAGTCATGGCTGCGCGCCCTTTCCTTCGGCACATACTCCGGGGGCTTCTTCTCCTTCTATCCCCATTTCTTCAATGGCCCCTTCACGGGGCCGGGGAGTAGAGGCAATTTCGATTACGGGCACCTGTGGTTTCTGCTATACCTGTTCGTTTTTTCCGCCCTGGCGCTGCCCTTCTTCCTCATCCTGAATCGCCGCGGAGTATCCTCTCGGACGTTCTCTGCCGCAAAACGCCTGTGCGGCGGACCGCTGATTCTGCTTCCGGCGGTCTGGATCGCGGCTCTGGAGGCGGTTTTCCGCCCCGGATGGCCGGGATTCCAGAACCTGATCAACGACTGGGCCAACTTCACAGTCTACCTGTCCTTTTTCGTCTTCGGCTTCATTGCGGGGAGCGCGCCGGGGCTTCTTGAGTCCATGGAACGCAACAGGCTGGCAGCCCTCCTCGCGGGGATTACGGCCTTCATCGCACGGTTGGGCGTCTACCGGCTTTTTGACGTGCCCCCGGGATGGAGCGCCGCCAACATGGCGACACAGGCCTTTCGCGGCGCCGCGGCCTGGCTCATCGTCGTGGCGGCAATGGGATACGGCAGGCGCTTCCTCAATCGGGAAAGCCGCGCGCTGTCCGCGGCCCGAGACCTTTCCTTCCCCCTGTATCTGGTGCACTACGTGTTCCTCACCGCCGCGACCTACCTTCTGTTGGGCTCGGGGCTCACGACGTGGCCCCGCTGGGCGATCTCCGTTGCGGGCACATGGCTGTGCGTCGCCCTCTTCACGGCGGCCGCGCGTCATGTTCCTGTTGTCAGAGATTTTTTCGGGCTCAAGAGAGCAGGCACGACGAAGCTGAAGCCGGGGGTTACATAGGGTTCAACGCCGCCTGTCGCGCGTTGGGTTCACCGGGGCTGCCGTTCCACTTGCCTTGGCGCCGCGGCTGGGTCCTTCCCCATGACTCTTTCGTGAAGGGCATTAAAGATCCACGAAAAGATTTTCAAACTGTCAGAACTCCAAAATGCATTCTATCCAAGCTGTAAGACGGAACCTTGTTTTCTACAGCACAGGGTCTCGCAATTTCACCGAGGTCCGCCGCGTGCCACAAGACGACTCTATGTCTTGCTGAACGTGACGGTAATTGTATTCGTCGTCTTCGAGGAGTAGCCACCGCTGGCTGTTAATGTGATAGGCTTGAGAGTCAATTTCTCTACACCTGCGCTGGTCTCCAAGGTCACGGCAAAACTGATTTGAACGTCAATCTCTTCCGTCTTTAGTGTGATGCCTTCCGTGGTGTATATGGGCTGAACCTGTTTCATGACTTTTCCAATCTCGGCATGCAAAGCCTCGGTAATCAAGTCTTCACTCCCCTTAGCCTTGAGCATTCCAGACTGTGGTGTCAGCGTAAGATGAACTTCTTGGGTAGTGGCGTTGTCGTACGATCCCTTCAGGACCACCCCGAACCCTACCTCTCCTTCCACTTTGTATTCTTGGACAGTCTGTAGCCCAAGTTTCACACTCTGGTTGTTGGTCCCTGAGGGCGAAGGCGAGAGCGCCAGCCCTGCAAGCGGCTGGGATGAGCTTCTCGAGAGGATCTCGGAGAGAGAAGCTGAGATTGAAGCCGGAATTGATGCAAGCACGGTAAGGAGACTAATAGAATCGATTGCATCTGCTGCGAGATCAACTTCAGATGGACTTGGGCCTTTACCGCCCGACACGATTATCGGGTGCTTCAAGAAAGTCTGCGGATATGAACCGGATGACATGGGTTCGGTGCTGCTTCAACGACTTCCCGGACTCGGCGCGGCCAATACTGAGGACGGTTCACGGGTCCTAATTGACAGCGACTTTGCGGAGGCCGCCAGAGCGGGCGACATCATACGCTACGTAGATGCCCCCTTTTCGTATGGCTTGGATAGCGATGACTGGCAATCTTCGCTCCGTCCATTGGGTGCCGAGGTGGCAGCCTATATCGCCAACGCGCACGGCTTTTCGGCTGGAAAACTGAGTTCCGCTCTTGAGAGCGCGGCTGCAAACCAACGCGGACATACGCTCGCGATAGATATCTTACTGGTTCTCACGGAAATGGGTTTCTGTTATTCTGGGGCGAAATTGTTTCTAAAAGAAGTCCTTGTTGACACTCTGTCAATCGAGGAAAGAACCTGCGACGTCGGAAGTATCGAGCTGCAGGATTGCATTGCGAGTACTCTTATCATCGGAGCCGAAACTCCTGCCGATGCAGTGCCTCTCTTCGTTCGGTGCCACTTCTCAAGAATCGTTGGTAGGGCGGGCAAGTCGGACCTTCCCTCTGGAAGGTTTACAGACTGCTCGTTTGAGGATTTTGAAAGTGAAGCGAGGACTACTAACGCAATTCTCTCTCTCCCCCTTCCCTTGCCTGCAAGAGTAATGCTGACCATTCTCAAGAAGCTCTACGCGCAAGCGGGGAGAGGAAGAAAGGAGACGGCTCTTTACCGAGGTCTTGGCCAAAGAGAACGGGAGGCTGTAGGGGATGTCCTGAATCTCCTTCGAAGGGAGCAGTTCGCAATCAAGACGCGGCAAGGGGAAACCGCAGTTTGGCTCCCTTCGAAGATACCAGGCATTCGAAAGCGTGCCCTCTCGATGCTCGCCGCGCCGCACAGCACCTCGGACCCCCTGCTCAGGATGAGCCGAGCTGATTAATGAGCCGCAAGTGGAAGAGCGAGTATGGCGGAGGAGGAGCCGATGCAGATTCTGCTCAGCCTAGATGGTCCTGCCTCAGATGGCTTGCGATTTCTTCCTCTCCAGTCTGCGCAGTAGACGTGAGGCCGGAAGGTCAGTGACTTATCTGCTTCACACTTTATTCGCACGAAATCCCTATCCAGGCGTCGAAGATGGTAGTAGCTCGCAGTCTAACTCTTCATTGATAGTGGTAGCTCGCAGCAGCTCGTCAAAGTGGGCTCATGCCCTTTACACCCAGAAGGTCAGAGTTCCAAATCCCTCGCTATCGCTGGGGCTCCGCACGCCGTCTCGTAACAGTCTTTGAATTGCCCTGACTTCGTTTTGGCGTTACACCTTTCTTTGTTGCCTTCGCTTTCGACGGCTTCTTTGTTACCGTCATCAAATTCAGGACGGAGTCATCGCTTCCGAAGTCGTTAGAAACGTAGGCGTCCGCCTCGTTATCGTTGAGCCAGCGTCCCTGGTTGTCATGATAGCGGAAGCGATACGATTTCCCTTCATCCAGTACCAACTTAGTAACCCATGTACCGTCCGATTCCAGAGTGAGTGGAGTGCCTTTGACCTGCCATCCGTTAAAGTCTCCGCAGAGATAGAGCTCTACGACGTCATCCATAGGCGGCATCCTGAAAGTGACTTCAGCCTTCCGACCTGTCAAACGTTTCTTCTGGAGCATATGCTCCTCCTTTTTCACGATTACACCGACACCATGCCAGGAGCTATACTGACCCACAGCACTGAATGGCCTGAATTCATTGTACTGCTTGACCCTCTGGTCGGATAGGGTCTTGGCTTTACAAAACTGTTTTTCGTCTCGCGGTCGCTTCTACGACTGGGGTTTCAGACCTTGCCGGGGCACCTCGAAGTCAGTCGACCTGACCAAGGAGGCGACGAAACAGGCGGGCTGAGTACAAGTCGCTCGCATCTTGATGGTGCTGAAGCCTCGCTTGGTGGAGCCATCTCGGCCTCATCAACATCCTGATAGGAGTCAACCAAGATCCGGAGTGGTATCGGATTGACCCTTAGGAAGTCGATCGAATGGCCTTTGACACTCCGCGTATATATTGCAGGCTCGGCCTTGAACAATTCGGTGTCTGGCAGGCTTGCAAGAAGCACAGAGTCGACCTGCACCTTTCTGCCAGGCCAGAGGGTAGCCGGAACCAACACGGGCCGATGCTCAGCAGAAAAGTCCAACAGCCCCACAGTTTTCGAGGCGCTATACCAGTCTTCTACCGTTGCAACGCCTGGGTTCTTGCCAATGCCTATTATGGCATCTTTCATCGCCTGTGTAGCCGATGCCGACGCCACGAAAGCAGCGGCAGGAATACCTGCATCATCCGGGCTGAGTTGGGCAGTCTCGAAAAAACCTGAAGATATCGGACGCAGGCCAAGTAGGTTATCCCGGAAGGCGATTTGGTCTGCTAGTATCTCCCCTTCGTTGTTGACGATTAGCTGTGCCTTGAGGGGTGCAGGAATTAGCTCGAGGAGGATGTATAGAACCCATGCGAGTTTTAGCTTCCCCCCACGACACACATTTTCTCCCCCGGCTTGTACCGAGACCGTGCTGCTTTCATGCTCGGACACATCGTATCCGCGATCAGTAGGCCGCGCAATCACAAAGCCAGGGCTCGCAAGCTTCTCTATTCTGTGCGCATCCGATAAACTCAGTGCATCCAGAGGATCTGGATGTCATCCTCAAATGCGCTTCCTATGCCCCGAGCGCGATGAACACCCAGAACTGGCACTTCGCTGCGATCCGCGACGCGGCGTCTATCGCGAAGGTGAACGACTGGATTGTCTCCGAGATCAAGGAGAGCGGAAACCCGAACCTTCTGGCTGCCCAGTCGCTCGGGATCGGATCCTGCTGGATCGGGACGGTCGGCATCCTCGGCACCAGCAAGCGCGCCGACTACTACGCGACCGAATTGGACATCCCCAGAGGCTATCGGCGGACTTGGAGGCGCCGACCAGAAGGGACGGCGTTGTGAGTATCATTTGAGGAGGCTTGAATGAAGCGCACTATCACAATCGCGCCTGTTGCTGTTGGTTTGTCTTGTGCTCCATGCCCAAGCTCCACTCCCCTCCGCTGCCACCGTCGAGGTCGGGTTCTCTCCTGGCGGGACAGCGGCGGCGCTAGTCGAGAAGGCCATCGAAGCGCAAGTTGAGGACTCCCTGATTCGGCGCGCCGGGCTCCTCAGAACGAAGGTGGACCATGAAAGTCAGAAGACTGCTTATTTGCCTCGCCATCTCACTGTTGCTGGGTTGCATGAGCAATGGGAACTCGTCGACAGCGCCCGACCTGAGACTCTCCTTTATCATCGACAAGGAGTATGACACGGAAAATGTCATCAGCATGTTCCGCTCCTACACTCCCGCTGGACTTGAAGCCCGAGCGAAAAGCATGGGGGTTGATATCAACATCGCCCGAGAAATCCGCGATGTCGACCTGTCTGACGCGAAAAAGCTTGCTGCGAAGCTTGTCGAGGACCGTTTCGCAAACGGCGGCGCTGCCATCCAGGCATCCAAGGCTGACTTTGAGGCTCAGTGGAAGGATCTCCTTCCACTTTTTTCACACGTGGTCGTGGAGACAACAGAATCACCGTGGGTTCATCCCAAGTACATTTGTGTCATCTCGTCCATCCACCTCGGCTTGAGCAACTGGTACGCCAACAAGGTTGCGGTGAACTTCGTTCGTGGTCGTGACTACAAGGGGAAGATGCTTGCTCAAGAGATAACGCTTTCCGATGTCTTCCAGCTTCTGAGAAAACGCCACCCGAGGGAGGAAATCAACGATTGGCAGGTCTGGGCGTTTTCCGAGATTACGGCTTCCTTGATTCTCGACGATCCCAAGTTTCAAGTGTTCTGGCCGAACTCCCCTATTCTGAGCAACTATCCCCAACTTGTCGCTCTAAGACCGAAGCTCAAGGATCTCTTCGATCACAGGACCAGCTATGTAGATTATGAGGATAAGTCTGTCCCGCTGTTGCAAGCCTTCGATCCGCGGAACCGTGGTCAGTGATCGCCTGTTTTCCAGGAGAGGGAAAAAGCGGGGAGGCCGTCGCGCCAGTTGCTGTTGGTCAGGGCATTCCCCCACCCGAGGAGAGGTGCTATGAACCGAACTGACCTTCTCAAGTTCATGCGCGAGCACGCAAACGTGGTCCAGGCTACCGTCTCGCCAGACGGCTCGCCGCAGGCCGGGGTTGTCGGGATCGCCGTCACCGACTCGTTCGAGATTGTCTTCGACAGCCTCGACATGACGCGCAAGGCCAGGAACCTGTCCTTGAACCCGAAGGTCGCGTTCGTCATCGGCGGATGGACCACGGGCGACGAACGAACGATGCAGTACGAAGGTGCGGTCGATAGGCCAAGTGGAGCGGAGCTTGAAGCGCTGAAGACGGTCTACTATGCCAAGTTCCCGAGCGGGCCGTCGAGGCTTTCCTGGCCTGGGTTGGTCTACCTGAGAGCTCGGCCGACTTGGATCCGCTACACAGACTTTGGGAAAAGCCCCGTCGAGAGGATTGAACTCGATGTCGAACAGCTCAAGGCGCTGGCGTAGAGACTACCTGCCAACCTTCGCGCTCACCACAACAGCCATGAAGCTGACGTGTTCCCGCTTGAGGTCGAAGAACCCGACTTCCCGAAGCATCATCTCCAGTTCGTTTGCCGAGTAGACTCTGACGTCACCCTCCCCGCCGAATTGGGCACTCCAATTGCCCACTTGCCTGAGCACAGGAGGAGCGGTAACGTCCGCGATGACCACGTGTCCTCCCTTTTTCAGGACGCGCTTCATTTCCGAAAAGGCCTGAAGCGGGTGCGGCCAGTGATGCAACGAATCCGTCGAGACGATGAGATCGAAGCTCCCATCTTTCCAGGGCAGCTTCTCCGAGTCGGCGACCCTCATGTCGGCCGAATCGCCGAGTCGCTTCTTCGCCTCGGCAATCATCTGGGGTGAAATATCTTCGCCTGCGAGCTTCGCTCGCGGCCGTCGCAGGGCCGCCAGCAGGCCCCCAGTTCCGCAGCCGACGTCGAGAACGGAGGTGAATTTCCAGCCCTTGGCGGCCTCGACGACCCGCTGGTACTGCTGCCGCCCGTGGCGCCCATAGTAGTGTTGGTCGTAGCGGGAAGCGAGCTCGTCGAAGTATTTCCTGGATTCCGCCTTGTAGTCTTTCATGAATCCTCCCCTTTTCACTCAACCCGAATGAGCGGAGTCTTGCCTGCAATCGTCTTCGGAATGGCAGCAAGGCGTTCTATGGCGATGCGAGGCGGCACGGCGCCCTGCGAGACCAGAACCTTCTCCAGGAGGCGGGAAAGCTGTGCATCGTCGATTTCTCCATGAAGACCGCCCAAGAGAACGCGCAGGCTCGCCGCGCCCTGCACGATCTGCCAACCGTTCACGGGCAGCCCGTCCATCACGGCGTGAAAAGCAATCGGGTGCACTGCCACTGTTCCGCCAGTTCCGCTCGGGAAACGCAAGATTTCCATTACCCGTCCTTGGACTGAGTCGATCAGTCTGTACGGCCTCCCGCAGGGACAGCTTTCCGTGGAAACACGCACGCTGTCCTCGACCTGGTAGCGGATGAGCGGCTGTGCGCGCTTGGAAAGGGCGGTAACCAACAGCTTCTCGCCGAAAGCTCCTGGCGGGACGGGTACGTTGTTCCCATCGACCACCTCGACGATGAGGAGATCTTCCCACATGTGCATTCCCCGATGCTGGGAACATTCGGTGCCGATGCCGCCGCCTTCGGTGAATGCGTAGTTGTTGAAGACACCTTCTCCCCAAGCCTGCACCATGAGGCGCCGAGTCTCCTGCGTGAGCACCTCGGAACCGACTATCACGAGTCGAGGCGCGATCCTGAGGTTGCCCGCAATCTGCTCATCGGCGAGGATGCGGCCCATCGAAGCGTAGACTGTGAGCAGCTCAGGTTGCCAAGCGTTGAGACGCGTGACGATGGTGGGAACTGGATCGCTCGCAGCGATCTGAAGTTCTGGCATCAACAGCTTTTGGACCGTAGAGCCGCCCTGCGCGGACATATGAAAGGGAGAAGTCGAGGCAATCGCAGCAATCCTTGTGCGGCGCGTGAGACTGAGCTTCATCCCCTCCCAATCCCGCAGCCGAGAATACCCTGCGGCCAGAATGGCGGCCCATTCAGGTCTGTCGTAAATGAACACCCCAGGCTGGCCGCTGCTGCCCGAGGTAACGTTGATGACGTAGCGACCAAGGTATGGCGCCCCTGAATTGGACCTGGCCACGTGTTCCTGAACATCTGTCAAACGGATGGCTCTGTCAGTTGCGATTTCATCGAAGTGCTCCATCAACGTTGCTTTGGTCAGGATCGGAAGGTCCGACAGCGGGGCGGTGAAGAGACCCTTGTGGAATCTCTGGTAAAATGGAGACCTTGCATAGGCGTACTCCCTTACCCGATGGAGCGCCAAAGACTGGTGTTCTTCCAGTTGTGCTCGGGTCCACTCTTCGCGGCGTCTGGCCTCTCGGATCTTCTTTACAAGCTCAGCCATCATCCTGATGTCCATCTCAGTCCTCTCTTACCATTCCGTGAAGAATCGCCTCCACGACATACTTCTTGGCTTCCTCAAGGCTCCTCTCGCCGCCCAAGTCCTCGCCAGAGACGAGTAGCTGGTAGAGCGGCACGCTGCCGAGGTAGGAAACGCATATCTGGGAGACCATCGACATCTGTATCAGCGGATGAAACCCTGACCTGAGCAGCCCCGCTCTCCGCGCCTGGCGGAAGATGCCCTCCATGCGCTTCAGCTCCTCCGTCGGAAACTGCGTGGCGATTTTGGCGAAAGTCCTCCAGCCTTCGGCGGCTTCCCAGTTCAGGATCTTCAGAGTACGAGGATGCTCCACCATGTAGTCATAAGTCGTTCCCGCCATTGCCTTGAGAAGCGATCTAAACTTCCGGCGGTTCCTGACCAGGTTCTCCGCCTGAAGCAAGGGAGCGAAGTTGTTCCTCTGGAGGAAGGCGATCTCCTCGTCGATGCGCTTCAACACTTCGGTGTAGAGGCCGAGTTTGTCCCCGTAGTGGCGAAAGATCAGCGTCTTATTGAATCCTGAAGCGGCGGCGATATCATCAATCCGTGCGCCGCTGAAGCCATGTTCGGCAAAGGCGGCTTCTGCGGCCACGAGGATTGCATCTCGGCTTCGCTCTCTGACCTTGGTTGCAGGCGCTGGCACGATTGCCCTCCGTAACTCTCTGGTTACAGTAACCATACTGTTACACCGCAAGAAAGTCAAGTGCGAGCTGCCTACTATATGCTGCGAAGTCAATCCTTGGACCGTATCTCTCCGAAGGATCCAAGACCTCGAACTTCGCAAGTCTGCTCGTCCACGCCCAAGAGGCCGGACCTTGTCCAGAGACTCTTCTAAGCGATTATCTGAATAATCAGACTCGAGAAGCTGGGGGACAAAAAACTATTCGAAGGAAGATCGCAAGAGAAGATCATAGCACGCGGCTGTTGGAGTCTTGTCCCGTTGTGACCTACGGCTGAAAAACAGGGTTCGACCTTACATTCTTAGAATAGTCGGACCTCATCTGGTCGGGTGCGAACTTTGATTGCAATTTTCACTCACACTTCCTTTGGTCGATTGCTCAGCAACCGGCCAAAGACGGCGGATCGGTCTTTCCCGGCACGAGGCCAAGAAACCAAGTACGCTTTCTAATATGCCGTCAACCTTGAATCACACGAACAGCCACGCTGCACATAGAGAGCAGAACAAGTACGGCTTGTCCTGTCAATTTCAGTGAGCTCAGTTCTCCTTGGCATAGACAAGAATGTTTCTAGTGCCCCGACAGCTCCACTAGCCAACGCCCGAATAGGCTTCAGCGGCCGAGAGCAAGACTGGCCTCTGGAGAAGAGACCAACTCCAGGCTTTTCGCTGCATCGGCTGCCTGGTTCTGGCCTTTTTCTTCAGCGATTTGAGTGTTCGATTCGCCTTCTACCTTGAACTGGCCTGCTATCGCTTGAAGCCCTTGCGCCAGTTCGGAAAGCTGCGAGACAGCGCCGGATATTTCCTGCGCTGACAAAGCAGCGGAATGAGTGATCTGATTAGCGTCTTCCACCGCACCTGAGACGTGCCTGGCCTTCTCAGTCTGCTGCTCCGTTGCCGCCGAGATGCTCTTGCTCATGGCCCCGATATTCCGAAGAACCTGCGAAAGTTCTTTCACGGCGAGGACCTGTTCCGCCATTGAGACGGATACCGCGGAGACCATTTCCCTTACCTTTTGCGACGCGGACCGGATATGGTCCATAGCTAGCTGCGAGTTGCCCGCGGTTTCGACCCCGCGGGCGACACTGTCCGTGCTTACCTTCATCAACTGTTCGATCTCCTTCGTGGATTTGGAGCTGCGCTCCGCAAGCTTACGAACTTCGTCGGCAACCACCGCGAACCCGCGGCCATGATCGCCCGCGCGCGCCGCTTCAATGGACGCATTGAGGGCCAGAAGGTTCGTCTGGTCGGCAATGTCGGAAATGACGTCCACAATTCCTCCTATCATCTCCGAACTGTCGGCAATCTGACGCATCCCACCGGTAACCAGATGCACTGCCTCGGAGCCTTCAGCGGCTTTCGTCATGGACTGGTCGGCCAGACCAACAATCTGGTCAAAGTTTTTTGAGACGTCCTCGATGGCGCGCTGCACCCGCGCCATAGTGACGGAACCTTGGGTCACGGCCGCCGCCTGCGAGTGGGCGGCCTGGGCTACCTGCACCACGGATGCGGCAAGGTGCCCCGCAGAGGCACTTGTTTCATCGAGTGAGGATGCTTGGCTTTGCGCGCCTTCCGCGATACGGACAATGGCTGAATTGATTTCCTCGGTTGACGATGCAACCAGGTCAGCCTCTTCTTGTATCCGCGCCACCATCAGGCGAAGTCGCTCCACCATTCCACTAAGCGCGCGGGCGAGCTTTCCAATCTCATCCTTGCGGTCGACCTTAATGTCCTGTCCAAGATCCCCTGCTGCCACAAGTTCCGCCAAAGCGATCCCTCGTGCCAACGGCCTGGTTATCGAAATTGCAAAAGAAACAGCAATCAGGATCGCTAAAAGCGGCCCGGCGGCAAGCGCGACAGCCGTGGCTCGACGCACTTGGGTTATCAAATCCTCACCGTTTTGCGCTGCCTGGAAGGCGTATCCATTTTTCAGCTCGACGATGGATGAAAGAACGCTAAGAGCGTATTCACGTTTCGCCCCTTCGACGCCGAGAACCTGCTGAACCATCTTCTCGCGAAGGGCTTCTGATGGAGTGGCTCGATAGGATTTCTCCATTTGGACAAATGCTTCGTGCTCGTTCCACCAATCCTCCCACACCGGTTTGAACTCAGCCCACAGCGCCTGCTCTGGATCGGTCCTCGAAAGAGTCTCATACGCCTTGAGCGCGTTCCCGGCGGATTGCTCGGCGTCGATCAGGTGTGAATAAGCAGTTGTCCTGTCCTGGTCTTTGATTCCTGCGACAAGAAGCAAGCACTCCGCGGCTTGCACTTCTTCCGTCGCAACCTTGAGGCTCAAAAGGGAGACCGATCCGGGTAGGAGGCTCTTCACACTGGAGTCGAGAAGAGCCGCAATGCGTGTGACACTCGTCAGGCCGAAATAGCCGACCGGCATGACCATGAGAGCCACGAGAAGAAATCCTCCAAGCAGCTTGGGGACCAGTCCGATGTTCCTCACACTCTCCCTCCTGTGTACCCGATGCGCGCCGTTATGCGGCTTGCAGACTTTGGCCCTCCGTGGTGGCGTGGCGGTTTAGGTACCCAAACTTGCCCGGGAATGTTAGAAAATGATTAGGTCTGTGTTTAGAACGCGCGATATTCGCATGACAGCTCGCAAGGCGCGTTCGTGGCTCTTTAAGAACGAAAAAACGAGCTGCAATTCGTCCCCGCGCAATGAGCTCGGTTACAGCGGCGAGCTGTCCTGCCTTGTTCGGTTAATCAAAACTGATTAGTCTCACTTTCTTGGCCGGAGACGCCAATTGGGTGGAATACCATCATCCTTACTGTGGGTCATACCGGCGGTCGCGTACTTGAAATAACTCTTGCTCAAATGTTGGCGTAGGTGCCCCAGGCGGATAAACAAGTTGTAACTCGCAAACGAAGACTTCTCCCGGAGTGACTTCTTTTAGTGGCACCTTGACCGGAAACCATTCGGCGGCGGTGAGTGCTACTTGGGTCGCGAGGTGGCCGTTGATAAGAACATCGATATGCGCCGGCGTCCCCAAAAGCGGTTCGACTTGGCGCTGATCAAAGCAAATGGTTTCCGCTTTGATAGGTCGCTTGAGAAACCACCTGGCACGCTTGTAGCCGGTACGGGCTTCACTACCATCCGGCGCCTGCCAGCCGTTGAGCAGCTCGAACTTCGTCTGTTCTGTACCAGGGAATGGTCTGTCTATTTGGTGAGAGGGGAGAAGGGCAGAAAGGCGTTGGATTGCGGCAGAATAGTCCGAAAGAGTGGCCGCAAAGTCGCCCGCGGTGATCACGATATTGTTTTGTTGTCGAGGAGCAATATGCAGGGATGCCTTGAGCCGGCAGCGAATTCCAATTCCGCCGCTCGCGTCGCCCAACATCAGTCTATGGCTATCAAAGTTCCAAACATGCAATTCCGGGATATCAATGAGTTTGAAGGCCGGAGGGCGCCCACGAAGGAATTCCCAGAAAGTCCTCTTTAAAGGAAACCTCAAGTTATAGAGATCAGTAGTGATCAGGGCAATCTGAAGCTTGTTGTGATAGCGAGAAAGAACGCTCTCGAATGTCGTGAACGAAGGCAGAGATTCGTTGATGCCCTGCAAGACGCTCGGATGTCGGTTGAAAACCTCGAACTCTGTAGCGATGTCGTAATTACGAGAGCGATAGGGATCTCCAGTCGTGATGAGCCAACCGCGGGGCTTGAGAACCCTCAGCATCTCTTCAAGCGCCTGAGATACGTCACGCATGTGGTGCAAGGCCGCGTTGCAGCACACAGCGTCGAAAGTGCCTGCTGCAAAGGGAAGTATATGTGCAAACCCGCCAATCCATCTTGCATCAGGTAGCGCATTTCTCCCATTTCGTACCAGCATCGGATTGTATTCGAGCGCTGTAACTCTAGCTCCTGCGGCCAGAAGACGAAAGCAATCGAAACCCAATCCTGAACCCACATCGAGCACGCTCAGACCATCGAACGAAATGCCGGTCGTAAGCTCGGTAAATTGAAGCCATTCAATGTAGCGATTTGCAAACCATGGAGCTCTTACCAAGTCATCCGGCTCGGATTTCTTGAAAGAATTGCGATCAGCGGCGGCGTGATAGGCAGAAAGCAGCGCCTCAAGACGGCGCATTCCTAGGACATCCGCATTCGGAACGTCCCGGGCATTTGCCGCGATTTCTATTAGCCCGAGAATGTCTTCACTTTCGAAAACGCCAAGGAAGGGGGCTCCCCAAATAATATCGTAGCCCACGCCGCAATCTGTGCAAACGATGCCGTCCTGAACGATTTCCTGGGGATCGGGCGCACGTTGTAGTTTGAGTGCTCCCCGGCAATGGGGACATTCACAATCGGCAAGACTCTGAACATCAAATACTTTTACCATGGGATTCGTGACAGAATCTTCCGGACTTCAAACAAGACCGTCAAGAGCCGCAGCCTTTGAACCCACGCAGTTTCCCTGTGAATGCGTTTGAAAGGCGTATATAATCAGCCATCCGCGAGAGCAGAAAGGGGTAATCATGAAGCGACCGACAATTGTTCTGCTATCGGTGGTAGCTCCCTTTGTGGAAGGCAGCGTCAAAGAGCGCATTACCGCCACACGTCTGGGTTATGGCGATTATGTTGCCTACATTGCGGACCCCGGGAAAATCAAGTTCTGGGTCGTCCACGGGTTGAGCGATCAAGGATTCCAGGTTCCGTACAGCACGACGTTCGAGGTGATGGTAAATGTTGCGCCGGGAGCGTAGAAGGTCCCTCCTCCCCCTCCTCCGTCGCTGCCGTAATCCGCAGTATTCCATCCCGTGAAGGTAAAACCAGGCCAGGAAAGGCTCCCGGTATTCCCCATGACCGTGACGGTCGCGTTCGCGGCGTATTGCGTGGAGTCCACGGGAACGCTGCCGGTCGTGTTCGCGGTGGTGTTGCGGTAGGTGACGGCGTACGGGGGTCCCCCCGACGATCCACCGGAGTTGTACGGATTTCCTGAGGTGCCCGACATTGAACAGGCCGCCACGAAGGCCATGACCAGCAACAGGGAACCGAAACGTATACGTCGACGCAGCACCGATTTGGTCGATTCGCGCATGCATTCTCCTTTGGCGAAAACCGTCTTCACCTCATATACGGCGGAAAAGCGCCACCGGATGGATGCCAGATCAGTACTCTATAATGGTAAGTGACTACCCGTTCCAGCCAAACGTACGCATGAGAAGTGAGATGCGCGCAAGATGGTGATCGTCGTGCTCGGCGACGAAAATCAGATGGTCCAGCAGCCTCATGGGAGTGTTCAGCCGGGGATGAAGCGCCGTTTTCGAGAAAGCGGCCGGGTCCAGGGTCTCCAGCTTTCTGACCAGCTCGGACCGGGCAGAGCGAAACGAAGAGAGAATCTTGTCGAGCGGGCTGTCGTTGTGTCCGGCTTCGCTGGTCTTGCGGTTTGTAAGGTCGGCGACCTGCAGTCTCTCATTTCCCCGGATGAAATCGTCAACCCGCGCAGCCCAAAGCGGCTCCAGGTCAAAGAAGTGGCCCGCGTTCTCCATGATCGACCAGGCGTCGCCTTCCTTGCGGATCAGGAATTGACGGGGGACGGACCAGAGGCGCTCTTCCAGACGCGCTGGAGTGCCCCGTACTCTTTCCAGGACGTTCGGGAAGATCCCCTCAGGGGCGTCAAACCTGAAAACACGCTGGAACCAGGGAACAAGCTCGTGCATGACGGGAAGTATACTTTGCCTCCGCTTACCGGGCAAATGGCATCACGCGGCGCGCTTGCCCCGAGCCTTTGCCATTCGTATTCTTCGGCAAGGGGATGCCGTGAAGATCGCGATCATTGGAACGGGCAAAGTCGGCGGAGCTCTGGCGCGGGCATGGGCCAAAGCAGGACACCACATCAATCTCGGAGCGCGAAATCTCCAGGATCAGAAGGTTCGGGCACTGGCGGCTGTTGGGCCCATGATCTCCGTCTCCACGCCGGCGGAGGCAGTTCGTGAAGCGGAAGCCGTGCTTTTTGCGGTCCCCCCGGACGCGGTTCGGCGCGGCGGCGGCGGACATGTTCATGGCCGGCTCCAGCGCCCGCGCCAAGGATATTGCCCGTCAGCTCGCCCGAGACGCGGGTTTCGCCGAATGCTACGACCTGGGAGGGGACGAACGTATCCCCCTTCTGGATTCCCTGGCCGGGATCTGGATTGACCTCGCCCTGTTCCAGGGACAGGGCAGAGAGATCGCTTTCAAGCTGCTCAAGCGATGAGCGCCTGCACAGAAGGCCCATTTCGATCAGTGATCTTGAACTGTCCGACCAGGCTTTGAAGCTCCAGTGCCATACCTGAAAGCTGTTCGGTGGCGCTGGACATCTCCTCTGCGGCGGATGCTGCAGACTGCGTAAGCTCGTTCACGCTTTCCACGGCCTTTGAGACCTGTTTTGCATTTGCACTCTGTTGCTCGGTAGCCGCGGAAATGCTCTGGCTCATATCGCTTACGTTTTCCAGGGCTTTTGCCAGCTCGGCAATCGCCGCTACCTGCTGCCGCATGGAGTCCGTCAGGTCTGCAATCATGTCCTTGACCTTCTGCGAGGCGCCGCGGATCTGCTCCATGGCCCCCTTGGAGCCGTTGGCGATCTCGACTCCCCTCGACACGTTCTTCACGCTCTCCTTGATCAGGGATTCAATTTCCTTGGTCGATGATGAGGAGCGCTCCGCAAGCTTGCTGACTTCATCAGCAACAACTGCAAACCCTCGACCGTGCTCCCCGGCGCGCGCGGCTTCGATGGAGGCATTCAGCGCCAGCAAATTGGTCTGATCCGCTATGTCGGAGATGACAGTGACGATTCCGCCGATCTTCTCGGAGCTCTGGGCGATCAGAGTGATTCCCTCCACCACCTCCCGAACCGCGTTTGCGCCTTCCTGCGCGTTCTCCACGGACCGTACCGCCAGCCCGGAAATCTCCGTCAGGTTGCGAGAGATGTCGTCGATGGACTTCTGCACCTGCGCCATTGAGCTGGCCCCCTGCTCTACCGCGGCCGCTTGTGACTGCGCGTTTTCACTGACCATGTCGACGCTGGAGGTCAGCTCTTCAACGGACGCCGAAGTCTCCTCCAGTGTCGAAGCCTGGCTCTGCGAGCCCTCCGCCAGCTTCTGCGCGCTTGCGGAGATCTCCTCGCTGGAGGCGGCTACCTGCTCCGCGTTCTCCTGTATCGTGGCCACCAGGTCTTGCAGCTTCGCCGACATTCCGTTGAGCGCTTCAGCAAGATTGCCCACCTCGTCCTTCTGATGAATGTCCAGCTGCTGCGTAAAGTCGCCTGAAGCCACAAGCTGGGCGAATGCCACGCCCTTGGCAAGCGGTTTTGTGATGCTCCGGGAGAAAAGGAGGTAGACAAGCCAGGCAACCAGGATGGCCGCCAGGGAGAGGAGCAGGATCATGTTCCTGACGTCGACTGCCGCGGCGAGGTATTCAGATTTAGGAAGGCTGAGCGCAACGCTCCATCCCGTGCTCGTTACCGGAGCATACCCCTCCGTCTTTGCAACGCCCTGAAGAGTATAGTCGCTGACGCCTGCCTCGCCTGCAAGCATCTTTTTTGCAATGGCTTCCATGCCGGGAACCTTGGTAATGTTCATCGAAAAAACGTTCTCCTGGTTCGGGTGCGCAATCACCATGCCCGTGTCGTCAACGATGGCCGTATAGCCGGTCTTTCCGATTTTCTCGCCGCCCACCAAGTCCTTCAGGAAGCTGATGTCGACAAGGGTTGCAACAACGCCCACCACCTTGTCCCCGGAAAGGATAGGGGCAGCGAATGGAGCCTGTGGTTTCTTTGACACCTTGTTGAGGCTCGGCGCGCCTACGTTCAAGGAACCAGCCAATGCCGTTTTGAAATACACCCGGTCGGCCGCATTTACCCCGATCGATGCTGGATCAGACGCCGCGAACGTGTTCCCATCGGCACTTGTGCACACGATAGCCAGATAGCTTTCGCCCAGGCCCTTGGTCCTGGCGAACGTCTCGAGCCTGGTATTTACGCGGGCAATGAGCTCTGAGGTACCCGGTCGTCCTTTCGCGGGGGAAGTTCCCGGTTCCGCTATCGCGGTCGCGGCCGCAATGATGTCCGGATCGATGGAAAAATTGAGCACTATTTTCTTCTCTTCCTCGACAACCTTGTCCAGCATGAGCGCAAGGTCTTTTGACCTTGCCGCGAGCTGTTCATTTTCCGTGGCTTCGAGACCCTGGGTGGATCTCATAATTGCGAACGCGGCCACGAGCGCAAGTGGCAGAAGGATAATCAGAGTACCCACGAGGATCAGCCGAGGGCCGATCCTGATGTTCTTGAGCATTCAACAACCTCCAAAAGAAAGTGTGCCCAGGATTATGCAATTTGCGTGCCACCCCGGTTACTTTCCTGATGTCTCATAAGTTGGATGAACAAGACCTTGCTAATTACTTCTGCTGCAATGACTTGATGGACAACTGATTACCGGCTGAGCCCGGCGTGCTGCTTGCGTATATCTCGAACCAGCGTCAATGTTCCAGATTTCGCCCGAATTGTTCCGCACATTGGAACAAATGTTGGAACAATTCCGGTTCACACGATTTTCTTCTCCGTCTCGTCCAGCAATCTGCGAATCCTGGCTGCCAGATCGATCATGCTGAACGGCTTTTGAAGGATCTCCGTTTTTTCATCAGCGCCGATCTCTTTAAGCGCAACTTCGTCTGTGTATCCGGTCATGTAAATGATCCGTCCGCTCGGATTCGCGGCCTTAAATGCCTCCGCCACTTTCCAACCCTTGAGGCCGGGAAGCCCGATGTCGGTGACAAGCAGGTGAATGCCGCCTTTGTCTTCCTGGCAAAGCTCCAAAGCGCGGGCGCCATTTGCCGCTTCAAGGACTTTGTACCCGCAGCCAGCCAGATGACGTGCAATCAAGCCTCTCACGTCTTCTTCGTCCTCCACCAGCAGGACGGTCTCTTTTCCTCGATGGTCTTCCTCCGGGCCGCTTCCGTGTACCTCCCCCGCCTCTTCGATACGGGGAAGGTAAATCCGGAATGTCGTACCGGTGCCCAGCTTGCTGTCGACATAGACGTAGCCATCGGATTGCTTCACGATTCCGTACACGATTGACAGCCCAAGTCCCGTGCCCCTCCCCAGCTCCTTGGTTGTGAAAAATGGCTCAAACAAGTGCGACATTGTATCAGCGTCCATGCCCGAACCGGTGTCGCGCACTTGAATCAGGACATACTTGCCAGGGTACATCTCGGTCGGCGGATTGGCATCATCCGCCGGGAGCTCAATGCCGTTCACCTCTATCGTCAGCTCTCCCTGGTCCGGCATTGCGTCACGGGCGTTGACCGTCAGGTTCATGATGACTTGCTGCAGTTGTGAGGCGTCGGCCTTCACTTTGTTCAGGTTGCCCGTTGAATGATGATTGAAGGCGATATTCTCACCCAGCAGCTTCATAAGCATGGAGCGCATGTCTTCAACAAGCCGGTCCACGTCCACAGTTATTGGAGCCAGAAGCTGCTTGCGACTGAATGCCAGCAACTGATGCGTCAATGAGGCCGCCCTTTCGGCGGAATCCTTGACAATCTTCACCCAGCTTCTCGTCTGCTCCTCATCGCCCAGACCTCTCAGCATCAGGTCGCAGTAGCTGATGATGACCATCAGGATATTGTTGAAATCGTGAGCAATGCCGCCGGAAAGCCTGCCGACGGCTTCCATCTTCTGGGACTGGATCAATTGCTGTTCCAAACGTTTTCGCTCCGTCGTATTGCGCGCCAGGACGACAAAGTGGCAGTCTTTTTCGAGGTAATTCCCGACGGCGGCCACGGAAAGCTCAAACCATCGTGTTTCCTTCCCGTTTTCAAAGCCGAGAGGCGGGCTCTTGTATTCACCGCTTCGGCCTGCCTGAGCGATCGAGCTCAGAATCTTCTCAGCAGTGTCAGCGGGAACAAGGTCCTGAATTCTGTTGCTGATCGGCGAGAGCACCTGGGGATAGAAAAGGCGATCCGGGCGCGAGGCGCGCACGTCGTAGATGGCCCCCTGCCGATCAAGCTCGAACATCATGTCGGGAAGCGCATTCATGACCGCCTGCAGGTGGGCGTGGCTCCTGGAAAACGCTTCCTCCGTCTTGCGTCTTTCGGTGACGTCCTCCCCTGAGCTGAGACTTGCAACAAGCATGCCTGACTGGTCTCTGAGCAGTGTGTTGTGCCAGGCGACAAGCCTCTCTTCGCCATTCTTTTTCAGGACAGGGTTCTCATAGTTTTCCGAAGCGGGCTCACCGCTCAGCAACCTTTTGTGCGCCGCCGCCATTTCTTTCCGCACGCGCTCGGGCAGGCAGGTTGAAATGAAATCCCTGCCAATCAACTCTCCTTCTTCGTAGCCCAGGACCTCGTGACCCTTTTTGTTCATGAGCGTTATTCGTCCGTCGCGGTCCAGGACCATGAGCAGCACGCCGGCAATGTCCAGATAATGGCGGGCAGACGTTTGAGCGGAAATGAGCTTCTGCTCAAGTTGATTCTTCGATTCGATTGTACGCTGAAGCTCCCGGTGTGTTTCTCCAAGTCGTCCAATGCTGATCCCCACGAAGAGAAAAACGAGCGCTGGAGCAATCGCGATCATTGCCCAATAGGGGGAAATGCTGAGGTGCCGAATGAAAAAGAACTCGACGTTGAACAAAAGCTCGGTGAAAACAATCCCGACAAGGGCCGCAACGAGCCCCGCGCCTTGTTTGAAGTTCCAGGCGATCAGAGTCAGCGGAATGACCATGAACGCGCCGAAAAGCTCCCCGCCTGCGACAAAATGGATCATCAGGGGGAACCCCAGCGCGAAGAGTATCGCGGATATGGCTATCGACGTGAAATGTCTGCGTGAAACAAGGTGCGGCATGGAGTACCTTCCCAGGCACGATTCTACAATATGCGAACATGGGCATATAGAGCCTGGCGGTGTTGCCAACATGATATGGTTTCGCTACCCTTCGCAAGGGGCGACCATGGAATTATCGAATAACCAGGTCTTGATCACCGGCGGGGGATCAGGGATCGGGCTCGGACTGGCTGAGAAGTTCCTGGAAGCGGGAAGCCGGGTCATCGTGTGCGGCCGGAGAACGGATGTCCTGGAGGACGCAAAGAAAAAGCACGCGGGCCTCATCACGTATCCATGCGACCTGACAAGCGAGCCTGAAAGGGCCCGTCTTGCGCAGTGGATTATCCGAGAGCACCCCCAAGTGAACGTCCTGGTAAACAACGCCGGCATCCAGCAGCGCATAGACCTTGAACAGCAGGATTTCTGGTCCCGGGCCAAGCAGGAGACCTCCATCAACTGGGAGGCCCCTCTTCACCTGACGTACCTGTTGCTGGAGACCCTGAAAAAGGCGCGGAAAGCTTTCATCATCAACGTGACTTCGGGGCTGGCCTTCGTTCCGCTGGCCGCGGCGCCGGTCTACTGCGCCACGAAAGCGGCTTTTCATTCCTTCACGCGAGCCTTGCGGCAGATCCTGGCGGACACAAACATCAAAGTCATCGAGATCATCCCTCCCGCGGTGAACACTGACCTTGGCGGGGCCGGGCTGCATACCACCGCGACTCCCCTGGGGGAGTTCATCGCAGCGGTGGTCCAGCAGATACAGGAGGGAAACCTGCAGATTACCTACGGATTCAGCGAGAAAATGAGCCGCGCTTCACCGGAAGAGCTTGAGCAGGCATTTCTCAGGATGAACGGCGCCAGGCCTTGATGGCAGTCAGCGGCGCTTCCCGTCCCGGCTTATTTCACGTCATGGGTCGGCCATCGAAATGAGGAAAAGAATCCGCTTGCCGTTTCTTCCCTTTGTCGTGACTGTCATCGTCCTGCTGGCAACAGGGCTGCCAGCAGGCGTGGAAGCGCAGGTCCGTCGCGTCTACGACCTGGGAGCCGCCGGCGTGCTCCAGCAGATGCTGAAGCTGCGCACAACCGCCAGCGTTCTCCTCATCGGCGCGCATCCCGATGACGAAGACTCGGCGTTCATAGCGCGCGCCGCACGGGGGGACCATGCGCGCGTGGCATACCTTTCGCTCAACCGCGGGGAAGGCGGCCAGAACGTGATTGGACCCGAGCAATACGATGCTTTGGGCGTCATCCGCACGGAAGAGCTGCTCCAGGCCCGCGCGCTCGACGGAGGCCGGCAGTTCTTTGCCCGCACATACGACTTCGGGTTCTCAAAGACCCTAGCGGAAGCTTCGCGGTTCTGGGGGGATCAGGAAGTCCTTCGAGACATGGTGCGCGCAATCCGGCAGTTCCGCCCTCTTGTCGTGTATTCCATCTTCAGCGGGACCCCGGCGGACGGGCACGGGCATCACCAGCTTTCCGGCAAGCTTGCGCCCCTGGCGTACCGGGCAGCCGGTGATCCCGCCCAGTTCCCCGAGCAAATCTCGGAGGGCTTGAGGCCGTGGCGAGCTCTCAAGCTGTACCGGGCAGCGCAGCCGGGGGAGACCCCCACCGCGGCGGTGCAAACAGGGCAGCTGGATCCCCTGCTGGGCCGCAGCTACGCGGAAATCGCGGCCGAAGGCCGCAGCCAGCACAAATCCCAGGCGCAGGGGACCCTGGAGATCCATGGGCCGGTGGAATCGGATCTTGTCCTCCTGGACTCGGCGATCAAGACTCAACCTTCTGAGAAAAGCGTATTCGATGGTATCGACACGTCAATCAGCGGCATGGGAGCCATCACGGGACTGCCCGGCGGCGCAATCTCTGCGCCGCTCTCGGCCATTGACCTTGCGACGGGCAAGGCGATCGACGGGTTTGACATCAGGCAGCCGGCCGGCTCGGTGAGATCCCTTGCCAATGTTGTGAGCGCAATCCGCGCGGCCCGCGCTGCATTGAAGAGCGCTGCCGGCGAAGCGCAGGCAAAGGCTGACGCAGATTTCATTCTGGCTGACAAGGAAAAAAATGCCGTCCTGGCCCTCCGGGAAGCCTCGGGCACCACCATGGATGCTCTTTCCAGCACGGAAACCGCGGCGCCGGGTGAGACATTTTCATCCCGCGTTGAGATCTTCCTCTCACAGCCCTCACTCGTGAAGATTACCGGCGTCAGCCTGAAAGCGCCCCCGGGCTGGCGCGTTCAGACCGAGGCTGCACAGGCCGGGCAGACCACCATGGCAGGCCCTTTCCAGATGCGCGAGGTTCCCGACAGGGAGGACTCCTTCCTGCTTTCCGTTTCCCCTGATGCCGCCCCCACGCAACCTTACTGGCTGGTTGCCCCGCGCAAAGGTTGGCTCTACACGTGGCAGGACGGCTCGCCCAAAGGAGAGCCCTTTGGCGCGCCCCTGGTGATTGCGGAAGCGCAGACGGAGATCGGCGGCGTTTCAGTGACGTTGACGCAACCCCTGGAGTACCGCCTTGTCGACCAGGCACGCGGCGAGCTGCGACGGAACATCGATGTGGTTCCCGCCATCGCCGTTTCCTTCGATTCGCCCCTGGAGATCGTGCCAATTGCGGCGGCAGGCCAGCCCCGCCGCGTGGTGGTGCGCCTTCAGTCCAACGCCAGCGCGGCGACGTCCGGCCAGGTGAGGCTGGAAACACCGCCCGGCTGGAAGGCATTCCCGGCCTCCGCGCCCTTCAACCTGGCCAGAAAAGGCCAGCACGACGCGCTTGCCTTCCAGGTCACCCCGGGCAAAGCTGCCTTGCCCGGTCACTACACGCTCAAGGCCGTTGCCTCGTCAGGGGGAAGGGTGTTCGATCTTTCAATGAGAACAATCTCGTACCCTCACATCCAGACGCACCGCCTGTACGCTCCGGCGGAGGCGCAGGTCCAGCTTATCGACTTGAAAGTCGCGCCGGTGAAAGTCGGCTACATCATGGGCAGCGGCGACCTGGTCCCCGAGGCGCTTCGCCGCATGGGTCTCGATGTAACGCTCCTGGATGAAGATGCGCTCTCCGCGGGAGACCTTTCCCGGTTCGACACGATTGTGGTCGGGATCCGGGCCTCCGAGGTCAGGCCTGATTTCGTTGCTGCCAATGAGCGGCTTCTCGATTATGTTCGCGCCGGGGGAACCTTGATTGTTCAGTACCAGCAGGGCGTCTATTCGTCGATGAACCTCGCCCCCTTCCCTGTGCAAATAGGCTCACGGGTGACGGATGAGACTGCTCCCGTGAAGATCCTGGCGCCGGACAACCCTGTGTTCACCACACCGAACCGCATCGGCCCACAGGACTTCGAGGGATGGGTACAGGACCTCAACCTGTATGCCTTCACGACCTTCGATGCACGGTATGTCCCCCTTCTTGAATCGCATGACCCGGGAGAGCCTGAGCAGAAGGGCGGCGAGGTTTATCTCACGCTGGGAAAGGGAACGTTCGTCTACACGGCGTACGCGTGGTTTCGGCAGCTTCCTGCCGGGGTTCCGGGGGCGTACCGGCTTTTCGCGAACCTTGTCAGCCTGGGGGCACGCGCGCGCTGAGGGGAGCTGCCCTGGGGCCCTATCCCAGGGCAAGCTCGAGATCCGCTATCAGGTCCTCGGCATCCTCGATCCCGACGGAGAGCCTCAACAGCGTCGGCGTGATGCCCAGGCGCGCCCGTGTCTCCGGATCGATGTCCGCATGAGTCTGCACCGCGGGAAAAGTGATCAGGGTCTCCACGCCTCCAAGGCTCTCGGCAAAAGAGATGATCTTTGTCCCGCCCAGCAGGGGCTCCACGAACGACGGGTCTGCGACCTCGAAAGAGACCATGGCGCCGAACCCCCTGCCCTGCCGTGAGGCCAGCTGGTGGCCGGGGTGATTGGCCAGCCCGGGATAATACACCTTGCGCACCTTGGGGTTTCGGGTCAGCCATGAGGCAATCCTGGCCGCGTTCTCCTGTTGCCTGTCCAGCCGGATGGAGAGCGTCTTCATCCCGCGTATGGTAAGCCAGGAATCCTGGGGACCCAGAACAGCCCCGGCCGCGTTCTGTTGAAACGCCACTTTTTCAGCAAGCGCAGGATCCTTTACGGCAAGAAGGCCGCAGACAGTATCGTTGTGGCCGGCAAGATATTTCGTGGCGCTGTACATGGTGATATCGGCTCCCAGGTCCATGGACCGCAGGAGGCAAGGGGTCAGGAAAGTGTTGTCCACAATGGTGAGAAGCTGGTGCCGCCTGCTCACGGCCGCAAGGCCGGCAATGTCTGCAACCTTGAGCAGCGGATTGGTGAGTGACTCTATGAAAACCGCACGGGTTTCCGGCCGAACCGCTTTCTCCACGGCTTGCAGGTCCGTGGTATCGACATACGAAAAGCTCAAGCCGAACCTGCTGAAGCATTGCTCGAACAGGCGGTACGTGCCTCCATAAAGGTCCTCGGTGACGATGAGATGATCCCCAGTCTTGAAAAGGAGAAGCAGGCTGGTGATTGCAGCCATGCCCGAAGAAAAGGCGAATCCCCTGGCCGCGCCCTCAAGCTGCGCAATGGCGTCCTCCAGGACCTGCCGCGTTGGGTTTCTGGATCTGCTGTAGTCATAGCCGGTGCTTCTGCCCAGCCCGGGATGACAGAAAGTGGCGGTCTGGTAGATCGGGACCGCAACGGATCCTGTTGCCGTGTCCCAACCGACGCCAATCTGTGCGGCCTGAGTTGCTATGTTCACGTGTGACCTCCTCCGTGTTGGAAGAGGAATCCTGGCAGGAGACGCTCTTCCTTATCTTTCGGAACGCTGACAACCGTTCCGCGGGACTTGGCACCTTCCCTTGCAGGAGGTTGCCGCGACGTCACAGGGCCCGTCCCTCAGTCGCTCTTGATAAGAAATCGTGCGAACGATCAGAGACTACTGATACCGCCTTCGACAGTCAACAACGAATTCAACTTTCTTGATCCAATTACTTGGGACGGAGACTCCAGAAGGACGGGGCGAATCGTCCTCCACGGAGCTGCCGGCGAGCTGCGGCGCAATCCCCAGATCCGCGAGGCGTACCTGGGAAAGTCATAGGGTCGCGGGCCGTTGCGCGCGGCGTTGGCGCGGCGTTGGCGCGGCGGGGTCTACCCTTCCCTGAGTATCACGACGCCCTTGGCTGGTATCTGGATGCTTCCCTTCACGGGCTTGCCGGTAGCAAGCTCGGTGAGCTTGCCTTTCCCGAGGTCTGCCTGGACCGGCGCATCGCCATGGTTCAGGAGGAACAGGAAAGACTCCTCACCCTTTCGGCGACGCGTTGCCTCGACGCCCCGCGGCACCTTGGCAACCGGCTCGATCCCCTTCTCACGAGCCACGGATCGCACCATGGCGGAGAGGAAGTTCCGGTCAGGGCTGCTTGCCACGTACCATGCCCATCCCTTGTCGAACCTGTTGCGCGTGACGGACGGGGTCTCCGCATAGAAGTCTGATCCGTACGTTGCAATCTGCTCCGCTGATTGGCAGTGCAGGATGTCGCAGAGGATCCCGCACGCATAGGAACCGCGCAGATCACCGAAGGGCTTCTTTACCTGGAAGGAGTTTCCAGAGCCCGGCAGCAGGGCGTCGATTTCCTCCACCCAGATGCCCAGAAGCTTTCGCAGCTCCCCGGGATAGCCGCCCACGGTCACCAGGTCCGTCTCATTCACGATGCCGCTGAAGAAAGTAGTGACGAAGGTCCCGCCGCCGGAAACGAAGGACTCCAGCCGCTTCGCCAGGCCGGGCTTCACCATGTAGAGAACGGGGGCGATGATGATGTCATACCGGGAGAGATCGTCTTCCACGCCCACGACATCAACAGCGTAGTTCTGTTCCCACAAGGCCGCGTGCCAGGCGCTGACCTGCGCGACGTATTTCAACGCGACGCTGGGGCCTGATGACATCTCGATTGCCCACCAGTTCTCCCAGTCGAAGAGGATGCCGATCCGGGAGTCCACGCGCGAATCAAGAAGCGCCGGCCCCAGCGAAGCCAGCTCCGCGCCCAGCGCAGCCACCTCTCGGAACACTCGAGTATTCTCATGCCCGACATGGTCGATCACAGCGCTGTGATATTTCTCCGAAGCGCCACGAGTGCGGCGCAACTGGAAGAACATCACGGTGTCAGCGCCGTGGGCTACGGCCTGGAGGCTGACCAGCCGCATCGCCCCCGGCCTCTTCAGCCCGTTGTAGTCCTGCCAGTTCACCTGGCTGGGAGTCTGTTCCATGAGCATGAAAGGCGCGCCCGCCTTCAGGCCGCGCATGAGGTCATGCCGGAAAGCAATCTCGGATATCGGCGTGTCCAGCGCGGGGTAATTATCCCAGGAGATGATGTCCATCTCCCGGGCCCATCGAAAATAATCCAGCTCCTTGTACGTGCCCATGAGGTTCGTGGTTATTTTCACCCCGGGAGTGACCGCGCGCAGCACGTCGCGCTCCGCGCAGTAGCAGTCAAGGAGGCTCTGCGATGCGAAGCGGTAATAGTCAAGCGTGATGCCCTGGAACGCGGTGTGCGTGGCGTCCATATGCTCGCTGAGAATGTTGGGGACGACGATCTGGTTCCAGTCCGTGAACGTATGTCCCCAGAAGCCCGTCCACCAGGCCTCATTCAAGGCATCCAGGGTGCCGTAGCGACGCTCAAGCCACTTCCGGAAGGCCTTCTCGCAATTCTCGCAGTAGCAGCGGCCGCCGTATTCGTTGCTCACGTGCCATGCCACGAGGGAGGGATGGGAGGCGTAGCGCTCGGCAAGCTTGCGCGCAAGCTGCGTTGAAAGACGCCGGAACACCGGGCTGGTGGGGCAGGCGTTGTGCCGATGTCCGTATTTTCGCTTGCGCCCGTCGAATGTGGTGCGTAGCACCTCGGGATATTTCGTGGCCAGCCAGGGAGGAACGGCGCCGGTGGAGGTGGCAATGCAGGCAAAAATCTGGTTTTTCGCAAGGAGGTCGAGCACCCGGTCCAGCCATGCGAAATCCCACCTGTCCTCATCCGGCTGCAGCTTGGCCCATGAGAAGACGGGGATCGTCGCCACGTTGATGCCGGCCTTCTTGAACAGCCGCATGTCTTCCTGCCAGATCTCCTCAGGCCACTGGTCAGGGTTGTAATCCCCGCCGTACCAGATGCGGGGGAGCTTTTCATTTATCATGGGCTCTCTCCCTATTATAGGGACGCTCACCGGGCTGTCAAGGAACTCCCGTCATACACCCTGCGCCTCCGCAGCCTTTGCCAATCCTCGCTGAAATGGTACGTTCATCCTGGTGAAGAGCAAGCTCCCTCTTCTCATGGCCTGCATCATCGGCTCGATTGCCGCGCTGGTTGGGGCCCGGACAGGGTCCGTCGGGCAGGAGCCGGCAGCGTTCTCGTGGCGCTTCGCAACAGGCGGGCAGATCCGCAGCAGGCCCGCTCTTGCGCCTGACGGGACGATCTATGCCATCGCGGAGGACGGCTATCTCTACGCCGTCTCCCCCGGCGGAGAGCTTGCGTGGAAATGCGATCTGGGCTGGCTGCCCTGGGATTGCCTTGCCGTGGGCGCTGATGGAATGATTTACGCCGGGCTCAAGAATCGAGACCTTGTTGCCGTCAACCCGCGCGGGGGGGTGGTCTGGCGCCTGCGTTTTGACGGCCTTTTTGTGGGAGACCCCCTCATTGCGCAGGATGGCACGGTCTACGTCGGCGCTGCCCCGGGCACACTCGTCTCGATCTCGGAATCGGGACGACAACAATGGAGCGTGACGCTGCCGGGCTCCCTTCTTGCGGCCCCCATCATGGACGGGGCGGGGACGATCTATCTCATTGCTTCGGACCGCCGATTGTATGCCCTCACCCAATGGGGAGAGTTCAAGTGGTCTCTTCCGCTTCCAGCCCAGCCAACCTGGCCCGCCATAGGCAGCGACGGCACCGTCCTGGTCGGAACAACGGACGGCCAGGTCATCGCGGTCAGCCCGGAGGGGGACATCCGGTGGCACCATGACGCAGACGCGTCCATTGTGGGAATCTCCGTTGGAGCGGACCAGATCATTGCGGCGACAGCCGGGGGGACTTTCCTGGGCCTGTCCGCCTCAGGCAAGGAGCTGTGGAAGGAAGACACGAAGATGAAGCTCGATTCGCCCCCCCTCATGCGCGGATCCAGCATGCTTGCCTTTTCCCAGGACGGTACGCTTCTCATGCGGCAACTGCCGGGGGGAACTGTCCAGCGCTTCACCGTGGGGACTCCCGGCGCGAGCGTTCTTGCTCGTGACGGGTCGGTCTATCTGGGCGGGCGGGACTGGGTCCTGTACGCGTTCCCTCGGCCGCAGAACGCACCGAAGACGGCAGGCTCCTGGCCGCAAGCTGGACACGATGAGCAACATTCGGGCCGGACGCCCGCCGGGCCTCGAGGGGGCATCGAAGCCGCGCTGAGCGCGAACCCTGATTACCTGTACCTCCAGACCCTTGCGGGATCCGGCAGTCACGAGCAGATGCAAGTCTTTCTCACCGAAATACGATCGCGCGTCGCGCAGGGCTCTCTGGGGAAAAGCACGTTCTATGCGGTGAGGCTCCTCGAGCAACTGGCGGGCACGGGAGTGATCAGCCCGGTCTATCAGAACCAGAGGGTCATCAACGACTTCCCCGATATGCGGGCCGAGGCCTCTACTCTGCTGGGAATGGTGGGCTCGGCTGGCTCGCGCTGGGCGCTGGTTCGCGTCGTGGGGGCGGAAACGGACAACTTCGCGCTTGCGGCGGAAGTCCAGGCCCTTGGGGCGCTTTCGGCGGACGGGGACGGAGCATCCTCCAGGACCATCTCGACGGCGTTTTCCCGTGCAGGGACCTCTCCTCCCGACAACCGCCTGGCCGCCGCAACAGTCGACGCTCTGGACAGCATAGCATCATCCATGGGGGGAATGAGCCCGTCCGCTTCCGAAACGCTCCTTTCTATCTTTCACGGCGCGTACTTCCCGGAGATCAGGGCCGCCGCCCTGGCGGCTCTGCAAAAGGAGAGGAAGCCGGCATCGGCGCAGCAGTGAAAGCCCAAGGGATTATCCCTGCAAAGTGCGTATTCTCGGGGAGCGGAACGGCCGTCGGCACGCGAGTTGCCAGTTCCTTGCGTTCCTGCCCTTCCGTGAATACCCTTGTGTGTGTGAAGGGGGAAAGCCATGAAAACCGGGGTCCTCACTCTCCTCGCGCTGCTCGCCGCAACGCTGGCATTCGGTCTCCAGGTCGACAAGGATGAGCTCAACAAGGGTCAGGGAACGAACATCGTCTTCATCAACTACGTGGGCCCGCACACCACCATCGACACGCTGGAGCAGATCCTGGGAATCGGCCAGTCCCTGGGACGGGGCCTGGGGGACAAGCCTGCGGAGTTTTCCTATAACGGCAAGTACCGCCTGATCCACGCCGTGGGGGCCCCGGAAGGCCAGAAGCTGGATGCGGACATTTTCATCATCGAGGCAGGCGCGGAAGTCGACGATGTGCTGAACATCATGCGCATGGTGGCCGGGTACCTCCAGGCCGCGTATTCCTACTCCCCGGCGGACGCCCTGGTGCTGGCCAGGTTCATCGTGTACTACAACGCTGTTTTTCGAGGTGACCTCAAGTACTTCGGGTCCATCTACAAGACGATCGTCATGAAAAACGTGTCCGCTGAAAATGCCGGAATTGCGACGAAATACACGGATTGGCCCGGGAACACCCGGATGCTGATCCCCCTCCAGGGTTCCGAGAAGGGAAACCTCAACACCGTGGGAGCGGGCCAGCTGGCCAATCCCAAGGTTGTTCAGAACCTCCAGCAGCAGCCCGGCAAGGCCCTGCCGGAGAGGAAAGAAATCACGGAGCTGCAGCAGCGCGGGATGGAGCAGGGGCAGCAGAAGCTGGAGCAGCAGCAGGCGCAGCTGGAACAGCAGAAGAAGGACCTCGCCGCGCAACAGCAGCAGCTGGAAAAGACGAAGCAGGAAGCCGCGCAGGCCCAGACTGCGGCCGCGGCCCCGGGGGCAACCCAGGAGCAGAAGCAGGCAGCGGCCAGCTCCCAGGCTCAGGTCCAGCAGCAGGAGCAGGCGGTCCAGACGCAGCAGCAGAAGGTCCAGCAGCAGGAGCAGGCGGTCGCGCAGCAGCAGCAACAACAGACTGCGGCGCAGCAGTCGGTCCAGCAGCAGAGGGCCGGCATTGCCGCGGACGAGCAGGCGCTCATCCAGCAGAAGCAGCAGCAGGCGGCCCAGCAGCCGGCGCAGGCGCCGACGCCGCCGGCTGCGTCGGTCCAGGCCCCGGGGCAGGTGCTCTTCATCTATGACCTGGGAGAATCCCCCGATCACCTGGGCAAGCTGGTCCTCGTCGACAGGGTTTCCGGCAAGCTTCTTTCCCAGTCAGACCTGAACTCCGTGCGGGGGCGAACCTACGTCACGGTCGGCAACGTCATCGTGGTTGCCGCGGGCCGCACAGGCGGCAACGCGGCCGTGAGGCTTGTGTCGGTTGACCCCACCAGCCTGGCCGTGCAGCAGCAGGGAAAGGACAACATAGTCCCCGCAAGCTATCTCGCCGTTTCCGGGACCTCTGTTTATGCCGTGGTGGATTCCGGCCACGGGGCTTTCCTGGGCCGGTTTGACCAGTCCGTGGCGCTGCAGGCGCAGTCAGAGCGTACAGTGGACCCCTTCACCTACATCACTGTCTCGGGCACGGAAGTGTTCGTCCAGGACGACCAGGGCAACATCCTGATCCTGAACAAGGATGACCTCAAGGAGAAAAAGCGGGCGGCAGGCCAGCCGCCTACCTGAGGGCGCGCAGATCAACGCTCCCGTCAGACAGCTTTGCCGGCGGGAGCGGCATTCCCCTGGCAATCATCAGTTTGACCGCGGTCAGCTCGTTCGACATGCCGAGTGATGCGGCTGCCAGAAGCGTCCCGCCGCTGTAGTACGCGGCCAGGAACTTCCCCGCCTCCACGTCGCCGCGGAATGCCACCTGGTCCCACTGGCGGGCGAAGCCCACGTACTTCAGGCTGACCCCCGTCTGGCGCGTCCAGAAGAAAGGCACTTCCGCGTAGGAGGCATTGGAGCCCAGCATTGCGCGCGCCGCATGCTGCCCCTGGCGCTCCGCCACGACCCAGTGCTCGATGCGCGCGCCGGCGCCGGACAAGCGGTCAGGCACCACCGCGATGTCCCCTGCCGCGAAAACGTCGGGGTACTTTGTGCGAAGCTGCGGGCTCACCGGCACGGCGCCGTCCTGGACCATGCCGGTGCCCTCAAGGTAGTCCACGACCGGCCGCACGCCGATCCCGCAGACAATGAAGTCTGCTTCCAGCTTCTTCCCGTCGGAAAGCACGATTGTCTTCGCGCCCGTCCTGCCGGAAATCTGCGCGACGGATGCGCCGGAAACGAAGGTCACGCCTTCCTTCTGGTGTCTCTTCCTGAGACTCGAGGCCACCTCCTCTCCGAGGAGCCGCGCCATGGGCAGCTCTTCCGGAGAAACCACCATCACCTCCAGCCCGCGTTTTCGCAGGGAGCTTGCAAGCTCCATGCCGATGAATCCCGCGCCAATGAGAGCCGCCCTCTTGCCGGCGCCTGCGGCCTCCGCTATCAGGCGCGCATCCGCGAAGCTGCGAAGCTGGAAGCACCCTTCGCCATCACCCCCGGGGACCGGCAGCTTCCGCGGCGCGCCACCCGTCGCAAGGAGGGCCTTATCATAAGAAAGGCTCTGGCCCGTGGACAGGACGGCCGTCTTTTTCCCCGGGTCCAGGGACGCAACCGGGGTGCCGGAGAGAACCTCGATCTTCTGGTTGGCGTAGAACTTCGCGCTTCGAAGCGGCATCCACTCAGGCTTGGCATCGCCTGACATGAACTCCTTGGAAAGGTTCGGCCTGTCGTACGGCAGGTCGGTCTCCGCCGTGACCATGAGAATGCGCCCCGCGAACCCTTCCCTGCGCAGGGTCTCCGCAGCCGCGTTCCCCGCGGCCCCGCCGCCGACAATGAGGAAAGTGCGCTGGTCGGTTCCTTCGGGTTTTGGAAACCGGGGTTTATCGACCGGCCCGACAAGCACGTCCCCCTTGTCGATGCGAACGGGGTAGGCGGGCAGATCGTTCAAGGCGGGCGCAGAGAGCGCCTTTCCCGTGCGGAGGTCAAACCTGGCATCGTGGCACCTGCAGGTCACCTCGTTTCCCAGCGCCAGCCCTTCGTTGAGCGGGCATTCGTAATGACTGCACTTGTTCCCGACCGCGTGAACCGTGCCGTCAAGCAGGGTGAGCAGCACGTCATCGTCTCCCGCCTTGACGAGGACCGGAGTCCCCTCCGTGAGGTCATCCCGCCGACAGACTATCCGCCATCCTTCGTCGCCCATTGCTACTTTTTCAGGCGGGCGTGCAGGACCATTTTCGGACCCGCAAGCGCCTTGGAAACCGGGCAGCCGACTTTTGTCTCTTCGGCGAGCTTCTGGAATGTCGCGTCATCGATTCCGTCCACGGCGGCCTCCGCGTCAATCTCGATAACGGTGATTGTAAAGCCGTCCCCCTGTTTTTCGATGCGGACCGAGTCTTCGGTGCGCACGGACTTCACCGTGTAGCCCTTGCCCGAAAGAGTAGCGGAAAGAGCCATGGAGTAGCAGGCGGCGTGCGCCGCGGCCAGAAGCTCTTCGGGATTGGTCCCCTTGCCAGACTCGAACCGCGACGAGAAGCTGTAGGAAAGCCCTTTCAGGGCGCCCGACTCAGTACCGAGGGTTCCGCTCCCTTTCTGCAGATCCCCCCGCCATTCCCCGTGACCTTTGCGAACCGGCATATTTTCACTCCCTTCTCTCATCCAAAGATATCTCTTTGGCGGACGGCGGGAAACAGAACCACGCCTCCGAAGGATTGTTTCAGAGCCGCAGGTCGGGGCTCAGGGCGTCCTTCAGCTTTGCCATGAACTCGTCCTCGCCCAGCTCATGTTTATTGATGAACTGCACGGTCCCGATCTGGAGCTTCATACCCTCGGAGAGCTCCACGGGCTGGAGATTGACCACCATGATGTTCTTGTTTTCGCTGGAGGCGAGATTGATCTCGTTCCTCACGTTGCGGGACTCCATGGCCTGCGGGCTCATGAATACCACGAACAGCTGGCAGCCGGTCAGAGCCCTGCCCACCTCCTCCGGCCATTCGTTGCCGGGCTCGATTCCCTCGTCATACCAGACGCGGTAGCGGGAGTCTGCAAGCTTCTTGATGACGCCGAACACTTCGCGCATGTTCTTGTGGGAGTAGCTGGCGAACAGATAGGGCTTCGCTCCGCTGTAAGCTTCGATGGGCGGCTTTACGGGCGGCGCCAGTCGCGCTGCCAGGCGGCGAAGCGAGAAGCTGCGTCGCGAAACCGCGCCGGCGGGTGCCTTGGGCACCCTCCGCGCCGCGGGGGCTTTGCGCGCCGGAGCCTTGCGTCGGGCCGGTGCCTTGCGCGCTTTCTTCCTTGCGCTGGTGCGGGTGGGGGCCTTGCGACGGGCAACGGTCTTGCGTCCGGCCTGGGTCTTGCGACGGGTCGATGCCTTCTTGCGCGTCGCTGCCTTGCGTCTCGCCGGGGCTTTCCTGCGCCGGGCGGCCGGCTTGCGACGCGAAACGGTCTTGCGCCGGGCGGCTGTCTTCTTCTTTCTCCTGGCGGGCGCCTTGCGGCTCTTGGCCTTCCTGCGCTTCAAACGGGCCGCGGGCCGCGCTTTCCTGCGCCGGGCCGTCTTTTTTGCCTTCTTTCGCGCCGGTTTCTTCCCCTTGCGCCGGGTCGGCCGTCGGGCAGTCTTCCTTGCCCGGGCGTCGGGCAGGCTTGCGGCTGCGCCGCGCCTTGCCGCGCCGGGCCGTCCTCTTCGCGGCGCGCTTTGCGGGCCGCGCCTTCTTTCGCCGCGCCGGGGCGCGCTTTGCACCGGCCTTGCGCTTGGCGGCTCGGCGCGTGGTCTTGCGGGCTTTTCGCCGGGACCCGGCCTTCGTTCTCCGTACAGTGGTCGCCATGTCTCTACCCTACTTCCGTTATGCGTTTTATGTGGTAGATGGGGTAGCTCCCGAAGCTCTTCGGCAGCACGATGACCCCGACATACCGGCAATCCAGCCGGTTCCTTGGATCCGTGAGAAGGAGCGCCGCAAAGGATTCGCTGGCATAGACGTTCCCCGGGCTGGTGATGGGCTCTATCCGCGCGGCCTGGTTGACGTGAAAGCCGAAGACGTTCAGCCGGCCCAGAAGCGGCTCCTGCAGGCAGTATACCGGTCCCGCGTGCAGTCCGATGCGCACGTTCAGGGAGCCCGGCAGGTTCAGCCGGGACCAGTTTGTTTTCCGTACCATGTCCCTCAGCGAAATGGCGAGCTCAGCCGCCTGCAGAGGATCATCGAAGGCCAGGCAGATCGCGTCCCCCCACGTGTTCTTGTACAAGGGCTCGGCCGCGGATGCTTGAAGCGTGCGGGAGACGCCATTAAGGAATCCCCTGACGTAAGCCGGCACCTGCTCCTCAGCCAGCTTGCTGTAGCCCACCATGTCGGCAAAGAGGATTGCAACTGTCTGGCGGCTTTTCCCGGGAGCGCGATCACGGGCCCCCGCGGGTGCCTTGGACTGCGCGCCTGACCGTGCTCCGGCGCGCGGCGTCGAACGGCGCGCCGGTTTTCCCGCGCCCGCCCCTCCTCCACGGTTTTGCACCTGTGCCGTGCCCGGGTCAATGACGACAATGGGAAAACCCGTTTGCTCCCACAGCCTGACGCATTCCGAGGTCCCGCCGGGCTTGCCATTGTGCTCACCGTCCCACACGGCGACAAGGAGGGGCTCGGTCTCCAGGAACCGGCTGCGAAGGATGGCCTTGCCCATGATGAGCTGGTTGGCGTAGGAGAACAGCAGCTCGTTGCCGTTGTGGAATCCGCCGCGGGTTGCCTGCTCCACGAGCGCGCTCTTTGCAAGGACGGTCCGCGCGCGTCGCTTCCATTCCGGGCCCCCGAAGCTCACGCTGGTCTGGAAGAAATCCTCCTTGTCGAAGGGAAGGATGACGTTGCTTTCTCCGCCGCGGGCCAGGAGGCACTCGTGAAAAAGGATATCCGCGCCGCAGGCCGCGGAAGCGTATCCAATGCGGGCATCCAGCTTTTTCAGAAGAGACGCAATGCGCTGTTTGACGGGCCCGGCCGCGGACTGCGGGAAATGGGGATGGGGCAGGTCCGGCGCGTCGATCATGTGACCGGTAAACGCGATGACGGGCGGGATGCGAAGGGTCTCCAGAACGACCGGGTCCACCTTCGTGTAGCGCGCCAGCAGCGACAACTGCCGGCGCGTGCTTGCAAGGTTGGAATAGCTGCGGAGGCTCCGCGCGCGGGCCAGCCGGCAGAACTTGGCCGCCCGCTCCTGGCGCCCCAGGAGAAGGAAAGCCTCGGCCACGGTGGCCATTGTCCAGTAGCCGCGCTGGGAGGGGTCCTTCAGGAGGTCGGCGCAGATACGCAGCACCTGGCGGGCGGTCTTCTGCGAAAGCTCCCTGTCTCCCATGATCAGGCTCAGGCTGGCGGCATTGATTCCCGAGTAGTACCCGCGGCTCCTGCGGAAAGCCCCCAGGTAGAGCTCCCGAGACTTCGCCAGGTACGGATGCCCGGGCTCGCCGTTGCCCTCGATGGCCCACATCTCCTTGTAGACGCTCCCCAGGATTCCGAGGGTCTCCTCGTCGAAATGGCCGTCCTTCATCAGCCTGGTGAGCAGGTCCCTGGCGGTGAGAAGAAACCCGCACTTGATCAGGGAGAGGCAGTAGCGCTGCGTGATCAGAAGGTGCCCGGGGAAGACCCCCAACGCCTCCCGCAGGATGTCGTGGGCGAACATCGACTGCCCGGCGGTGGTGGCCCTTTCTCCCAGTCGAAGGAAATAGTAGGGGTCTTTTGCCCAGCTTGCTTCGTCGCGCGAATCCCACAGGTCATGGATGACCTGGCCAAGCCGGCTCCTGTTGCGTTTCAGGAAACTGTCGAATCGATCTCTGTTCTGCTCTTTCATGCCCGGGCCTGGCGCGGACTGTCACGCCACTATAGCGCGTTTTGCGGGAAAAAGCTCACCGAGTTTTTCCCCGCGACTTTTGCGGCATACATCAGGTTGTCGACCTGCTTGAGAAGCTCATCGACGCCCAGCTGCGAGTCGACGCTGGTCAGCACGCCAATGGACACGGTGACCGGCCAGCCCCGCCGGCCCATCTCCAGGAGAAGGCTCTCCCTCATTTTCGTGATCGCCGCCTGCGCCGCCTTCTGATCCGCTTCGGGAAGAAGGAGGCCGAACTCATCACCCCCCAGCCGGGCCACGATGTCCGTGCTGCGGGCGTGGCTCCTGATCACCGAAACGACGGTCTGCAGAAGGAGGTCCCCCGTTGCATGGCCGAAGGAATCGTTGACCACTTTGAAGTTGTCCAGGTCGATGTATGCCAGGGTGAAGGGTCGTTTGTACCTGCGGGATCTGTCGATTTCAGACCGGAGGATTTCCAGGAAAGACCTGGTGTTGGCCGCCCCGGTGAGATGGTCAATCCGGGCAAGGGACTTCTCGTGCTCTATCGATCTGCGAAGGGCCGCGAACAGGAGGGCGGTGGTTCCCAGGATGCCCCCGCGTGTCAGGACGTGCCAGAGGATGAAGAAGGTTGTCGGGAAACGCTGTCCGGCCAGGAGGTCGGCGGAGACCCACACGCAGGCGCTGAGAAGGGCTCCGACCAGCCCCGAAACCCTCCCGCACGTCCAGGCCAGGAGGGAAACCGGGACCAGGTACAGCAGGGAAAGAGATAAATTGTAGCCGGTCGCGTAGTCGACAACGCCGATTGCCAGAATGAGGGAGAAGCCCACAATGAGAGCCGTGGATTTGTGCCATTGGGTGAGATCCTTGGGCAACTTCATTCTACCGGTACATTGTCGGCAGAAAGGCAAAACGATCAAACTCTGCTATATAATTGAAGAATGCGTGCGCGCATGGCTTTCCGGGCCATCCTGGTGCTTCTTCCTGTCCTCCTCTCCTCCTGCCAGCTCCTGGGAGGGGGCACGCAAGTGAGGTTTTTGAACTCAACCAGTTTTACGCTTGCAAGCATCCAGTTCGGCTCATTATCCGTCAGCAGCCCGCTTGCCCCGGGCCCTGCCACGGGCTACTTCCCCGTATCTCCGGGCCAGGGCGTCCTCACCGCAGAAAGCCAGGCCGGCACATGGACGAACGGGATCCTGCTCACCATCGTGGCGGGACACAGTTATGAAATCACATTCTCGGGGACTTCCTTCGCCGCCATGACCGTCGCTCTGGCGGCGGACAACTGACGGCGCCGCCAACTTTTTTCTTGCGCGAACACGCGTTTCATCGTACTGTAGAATCGTTGCAGGAGAGTCCCCCTAGCACAATTCAAGAACAGCGCAGCTGTGCTTGAATTGTGCGGAGGGGCGCCGAAGGGGCAAATCTCACCGCGCGACGGCGTACGGCGGGACGAATCTCTCAGGTACAAGGGACTGCAATACAGCGAATCCTGGAGAGCTCCGTGGGCCGCGCCGCGGACACCGAAGGGGAAAAACCTTGCGCAGGCCACGGCACAGCGCAGCTGTGTGGAGACCGCGCGAAAGGTAATCTCTCAGGTCAAAAGACAGGAGGAAGGTAGAGTCCATGCACAGTGCAGCTGTGCTTCGGCGCGCCTTCCTCTTTTTTATGGCGTGCAGCGAAAGGAGAACCCAGTGGCAGTGCTGTCGAAAAGGATCGGGCTGCTGGACACGGAGAACGCGTTCAAGATCGGGCCCAAGATCAAGGCCATCGAGGACCAGGGCAAGAAGGTCATCAAGTGCAACCTGGGGGAGCCGGACTTTCCGGTCCCGGGCTTCATCAAGGATGAGGTCAAGAGGCAGATCGACCTGGACAACACCCATTACTGCGACCCACAGGGCATCCTTTCCCTGCGGGAGGCGGTGGCACGGCATTTCCACGAGACCCGTGGCATCCCGACGGACCCGCAGAGGGTCGTTGTCTTCCCCGGGGGAAAGCCTCCCATCGGCCTCAGCCAGGAGGCATATTGCGATCCCGGCGATGAGGTCGTCTACCCCAGCCCCGGGTACCCCATCTACGAATCCTTCACGCGCTATGTGGGCGCCAGGCCCGTGCCCGTCCACCTGAAGGAGGAGTCCGGCTTCACTCTCTCCGGCGCGGACATTGCGGCCGCTATCACCCCCCGGACCAGGATGATCTTCCTGAACTTCCCGTCCAACCCGACCGGCGGCGTCGCAACGCGGGAGCAGCTTGAAGACATAGCGAAAGTCATCCAGACGAAGTGCCGGCCCGGTGTCCGCGTCTACTCGGACGAAGTCTACGAGCACATCCTCTTCGACGGGCTTCAGCACCAGAGCATCATCTCGTTCCCGGGCATGGAGAAGATCACCGTGATGGTCGGCGGCGCGTCGAAGAGCTTTTCCTGGACGGGTGGACGCATCGGGTGGGCCCTTTTCCCCACCACGGAAGAGGCGGAGGTCTTCAAGAACCTCAATATCAACTACTTCTCATGCGTCGCCCCCTACAACCAGGAGGGCGCCCGGCTGGGCCTGGAATCCCCGCTCGCAAAGGACGCAATCCGCGCAATGGTCGACGCGTTCCAGGAGCGACGAGACCTCATTGTGGCCGGACTCTCATCCGTGCCCGGCATCAGCTGCCAGAAGCCCGGAGGCGCGTTCTACGTGTTTCCCAACGTGAGCGGCGTGTGCGAGCATCTCGGCATCTTCGACGCCTACAAGGGCCTGCCGACAGACGTACGCAAGCTGACCACCCCGTCCACGCTCCTGCAGATGTTCCTGCTGTTCGAGTACCAGGTGGCCACAATGGACAGGAAGTCTTTTGGAAGGATCGGGACTGAGAAGCTGCACTACCTTCGCCTTTCCATCGCCACTGACCTGGAATCCCTGAAGCAGGCCGTGGCGCGAATTGGAGAGGCGGCCCAGGACGTAAAGGGATTCGCGCGATTCATGGAAAAAGGCCAGAACCTTTCCTAGTCGAGGAGGAAGCCATGGGAATCCCTTTCGCGCCGCGTCGGGGAATCTTCGTCAACATCACGGAAGAGATGAAGGATGCCGCCAAGGCCCCGCTCTCCGCGGAAGAGCTGGCGGTTTTCGAGAAGCTGGATCTCATCTACAGATCCCTTTGCGCCATGCTCTACAACTATGTCCCCTTGTCTGGCCACCCCGGCGGCTCCATTTCCTCGGGCCGGTTTGCCGCGTCCATCGTGTTCGACGCCCTGGATTACGACGCCTCGGACCCTGACAGGGAGGACGCGGACATCATGTCCTATGCGGCCGGGCACAAGGCCCTCGGTCTGTATTCCCTGTGGGCGCTGCGCAATGAGGTGCTTCGGCTCGGCGCTCCGGAGCTTCTCCCTTCGAAAGAGAGCCGGCAGCTGCGCCTCGAAGACCTCCTTGGCTTCCGCAAAAACCCCCAGGGCATGACCCCGCTGCTGAAAAAGCTTCGCGCAAAAGCGCTGGACGGTCACCCCACCCCGGCAACCCCCTATGTGCGGCTTGCAACGGGCGCATCGGGTGTGGGGCTGGCGGCTTCCGTCGGGCTTGCCTTCGGGGCCTTTGATCGCTACGGCCGCAACGCCCCGCGCGTGCACGTTGTCGAGGGAGAAGGGGGCATGACGCCGGGAAGGGTCTCGGAGGCCATGGCCGCAGCCGGCACCTCTTCGCTTTCGAACCTGTTCCTGCATGTGGACTGGAACCAGGCGTCGATAGATTCCAACAGGGTTTGTCGGGAGGGGGAAAAGCCGGGTGACTACGTCCAGTGGAACCCCATGGAGCTGGCCTGGCTGCATGACTGGAACGTCATCCAGGTCCCCGACGGAATGGATTTCCAGCAGATCGTTGCCGCGCAGCGCCGGGCAAAGCTCATTGACAACGGCCAGCCCACGGCAATCGTCTATCGCACGGTGAAGGGGTGGCGCTATGGAATCGAGGGAAGGGCTTCCCACGGAGCGGGGCACAAGCTTTGCGCGGACGGCTACTTCGACGCGCTCCAGCCGTTCCTTGAAGGAAACGCCGTAAAGCTTCCCAGGTGTACGGCGGAAAATCAGAGGTGCGCCGGCGGGAAAGAGCCGGGAGTGATGGACCACTGCTTCTGGGAAGCCTTGTCGCTGATTCGTGCAGAAATAGAAAAGACCGTCCCCCTGGTGCAGATGCTCTCCGGCAGGCTCCGTGGCGCGCGGGATCGCCTTGAAGGGGAAAAACGCACGCCCCGGAATAACGCCCCCGACATCAAGGCCGTCCATGCAATTGCCACCACCCAGGGCAGGGCAATGCCCGAAGCGCTCAAGGTGAAGCCGGGAACCGTGACCACTCTTCGCGCGGAGCTAGGCAGGGCGCTGGGCTACTACAACAAGGCAAGCGGCGGCGCGCTCCTGGCGGCATCCGCCGACCTCATGGGCTCCACCAGCAGCAACCTCGTGGGCGCGGGATTCCCCGAAGGGTTTTTCAACGGGTTTGCCAACCCCGCAGCGCGGCTCCTCTCCCTGGGCGGGATCTGCGAGGATGCCATGGTTGCCGCGCTCAGCGGGATCTCCGGCTTCGGGCACAGCATCGGGGTCGGCTCATCGTACGGGGCTTTCCTTGCCCCCCTTGGGCACGTGGCTGCCCGGCTGCACGCAATCGGCAGCCAGGCCAGGCATGCGGTCACCGGGGAACCGTACCGCCCCATCATCATGGTTTGCGCCCATGCCGGGCTGAAAACCGGAGAGGACGGGCCCACGCACGCGGACCCGCAACCGCTGCAGCTCCTGCAGGGCAACTTTCCCCGCGGGACCATGATCACCCTCACGCCGTGGGACCCGCAGGAGATCTGGTTCCTTCTGGCCGCGGCCCTGGCCAGGCAGCCTGCTGTCATTGCGCCTTTCGTGACCAGGCCGAATGAGACGGTGATCGATCGCAAGGCCCTGGGCCTGGCGCCCGCCGGCAGCGCGGCAAGCGGCGTCTACAAGCTGAGGTCCGCCCGCCGGAAGCCTGACGGGATTGTCGTCCTGCAGGGAAGCGAAGTGGCCTATGCGTTCGTGCAGGAGGCGCTTCCCCTTGCCGTGAAGGAAGGGCTGGACCTCGACGTTTTCTACGTGGCAAGCGCCGAGCTTTTCGACCTGCTGTCACCCGCGCAGAGGGAAAAGATCTACCCTCAGAAAACGGCGCAGGCCGCAATGGGGATCACGGGATTCACGCTGCCGACGATGCACCGGTGGATCACGAGCGAACGGGGCCGCGCAGCCACGATACATCCGTTTCAAAAAGGCCATTACCTGGGAAGCGGGCAGGCGGACATGGTCATGCGTGAGGCCGGGCTGGACGGCAGAAGCCAGCTCAAGGCCATCAGAAAGTTCATCAAGGCGCGCGGGTAAGGGTGCGTCGGACCGCATCCCGCCAGCCGGCAATCCGCCGGGACCGGTCCGCGGCATCCATGGCGCCCTGAAACTCCGCGGTGCCGGCGCGCAGATCCGTCCTCAGGCCCGCCAGGGCGGCCAGGTCCCGCCATACCCCGACGGTCAAGCCGGCCATCATGGCCGCGCCCAGCGCCGAGGAGTCGGCGTGCGCGGAGCGCGTCACGGGAACATCCAGGATGTCCGCCTGGAACTGCATCAGGAAACTGTTTTTCGTTGCGCCCCCATCCGCCCTCAGCTCCCGCAGCGTGACCCCGGCTTCCGCCTGCATTGCGTCCACCAGGTCACGGACCTGGTACGCTATTGCCTCCAGCCCCGCGCGCACCACGTGGGCCTTGGTGGCGTTGCGCGCCATTCCGATAATCGCGGCCCGGGCCTGATTGTCCCAGTACGGCGCCCCGAGGCCCGAGAACGCGGGAACCAGGTAGACGCCGTTCGTATCGGGGACGGACATCGCAAGCGCTTCCGACTCCTCCGAGCTGGCAATCAGGCCCAACCCGTCGCGCAGCCAGGCGATGGTGTCCCCGGTTGAATGGATGTTGCCTTCCAGCACGTAGTCCACGCGGCCGTCGATTGCCCATCCCACGGAGGTTGCCACCGATCTCCCTGCCCGCAGGGGCTTTCCCCCGATGTTCATCATGATGGAGGTGCCGGTACCCGTAGGTCGCCTTGGCCTGTCCTTTCTCATAGCAGCACTGGCCGAAGAAGGAGGCATGGGAGTCTCCCAGCACGCCGGTTATCGGGATTTCGCGCAGGACGCCTTCGACCGTTGTGGTTCCGAAGACGGAGCCGGGGAGCGCGATGCTCGGAGCCATGGAGCGGGGAATCCCGAAAATCCCCAGGAGCGCGTCGTCCCAATCGAGGGTCCCCAGGTTCATGAGCATTGTGCGTGAAGCGTTGGTGGGATCCGTGGCATGGACCCGGCCCCCGGTCAGCCTCCACATCAGCCAGGAATCCACGGTCCCGAAAGCAAGCCTGCCTTCCTGCGCGGCGGGCCGGGCGCCCGGGACATTGTCCAGAATCCAGCGAATCTTGCTGGCCGAGAAATAGGGATCAAGGGGGAGGCCGCTCCTGGCCTTGACCTCCTCCTCGTGGCCGCCCTGCTTCAGCCGGTTGCACAGGTCGGTTCCCCGCTGGCACTGCCAGACCACGGCATTATAAAGCGCTTTTCCCGTGGACCGATCCCAGACCACGGCGGTCTCCCGCTGATTGGTGATGGCAAGGGCGCGGACTCTCCCCTTGTCGGACCCCAAAGATGCCGCGGCCTCTTTCACCGCGGCCACGGTGTTGGCATACAGCTCCTCGGGATCGTGCTCCACCCAGCCCGCCTGGGGGTAGTACTGCCTGTGCTCGATGCTGCTGTGGGCCACCACGGATGCGGCGGAATCCAGGACAAAAGCCTTGGTTGCGGACGTGCTTTGATCGACGGAAACGATGAGGGGCATGCGGCCCGGATCCTGCATGACGCCAGGCCTCGGCTCAGCGGTGGTAATGGCAGTCCCACTTCAGATACTTGGTGACCGCCTCATTGACGGCCCGGGCATGGCGGCCGCGCACCATGGCTGTGTGGTGCTCATAACCGCTGGTGCACAGGTGATCCATGAGCTCCTGCAGGCGGGGCACCCGGCACACCGCGATGCCGCCGGCCATGGGGAACGGATCATCCGTGAAGTCCCCCTCACCGGTATACGCGCGGATTTTTCCGTGAAGGTCGTCCGTCGACATGCGGAAGAACGTCATGGGTCCGGAGCGCACCTTGCCCTTGATGGCGCCGAAGCTGCGCTCCCGTCCGAGGGTTTGCCCAAGGACATCCAGCTCGGAGATCTCGATCTCCCCGCCGACAAACCCCTTGGGATAGTTGCCGCAGTGCGTGCACACGCACATGTCCCTGTCCTCGCCGTAGTTGTTGTTCCAATCCAGCAGGGCGGAGGGGGTGCCGGCGGCCAGCGCAAGGGCATACATCGAGATTGCCCCCGCAATGTCCACCTCGCAGGCGCCCGGTATGAGCTCCTCCCCCATCATGCTCATCACGGTGCAGGTGGCGCAGCCGTAGTTGAGCTGGATGGAGCTCCAGCATTGGACGGAGAAGGCATCCAGGCTGTTCTTCAGGACCCAATCCCTGATGACCAGGGACAGCTTCGCATTCTTCACGACGCTCGGGACCGGAATGTGTGACGGTATTTTGCCGTAGGCACGGATCTCGTCGACCTTGGCCGAAACCTCTTTCGCGTCGTCGGCCACTCTTTCAGCGGCGAAGATGATCTCCGAGAGGTCGACCGGGACGACAGTTATCCCTGAGGCCTGGAGGAGCCGCTCACTGACGCGCATGGTCTGGAAGGGGGCTGGGCGGGCGCCGATGGCCCCGACGCGCGCCTTCCTCAGCCCGTTTGTCACCCGGCACACGCCGGCGAAATAGCCGAGATCGGATTCGAATGATTTGCCGTCGATGGGGCTCGTGTGAAGGCTCGTGTTGGTGAAGGGAATGCCGTAGTTGTACAGGTTGTTGCACACCGAGAGCTTCCCGCAGAAGGCGTCCCTGCGGTGCTTCAGGTCCACCTTGTCCACCTGGTCATCGCACGCATGGACGAGCACAGGGACCTCCAGGCGGCTTTCCTTCAAAGTCGTGACGATCCCGATCTCATCACCGAAGTTCGGAAGGGTCACAATGATCCCGTCGATCCTCGATTCGTTCTCCCGGAAGAGGCGGGCGCATTTCTGCGCGTCATCGATCGTCTCCACCACGCCCGTCGGGGTTGCATCCGTGGGCAGGACGACCGTGTCGAAGCCCATTGCCTGGAGCCTGGCAAGGATCTGTGCCCGTCCCGCGCGGGCCAGCTCCGGGTTGAAGAATGCTCGCGTCCCGACAAGGACGCCGAACGTCAGCTTCTTATGCATGGGGTGCAGCTCCTTGGTCTGCTATGATCACCCTCACTCCCCGCTTCTCGAATCTTTCAAGCGTCTCAGGGGTGATGCCGGAATCAATGATCAGGCAGTCCACCTGCTCGATGCCTCCCAGGGAGGCGAAGCTGTGGACGCCGATCTTGGTTGAGTCAGCGACAAGATAGACCTCCCCCGCCGACTGGATCATGGCCTTTTTCACGGGGATGTCGCTCAGCCCGGGGTAGGTCAAATCGTCGTTTTCCGAGATGCCGCCGGTTGCCAGGAAAAGCTTATGAACATGGATCTGGGAGAAGAACATCGCCGCTTTTTCCCCGGTCAGCGACAGCGTGGGGGGCTTGAACTCACCGCCGGTCACCAGGACCTCGAAAGTCGGGTTGGCACCCACGATGAGGGCGATGTTGAGGGCGTTGGTTATGATGCGCAGGTTCTGCCTGCCCAGCAGATTCCTCGCCACCTCCGTGGCAGTGGAGCCTGCGTCCAGGATGATGGACTCCCCATCCGACACCAGTGCGGCGGCTGCCCGGCCGATGAGCGCTTTCTTGTCGAGGTTCTCGGAATGCTGGAGCGACAGCGTCCTTACCTGCTGCGGGATGGTCTTGAGCACGGCTCCCCCGTGGCTCCTGATGACGAAGTCATCCGCCTCCAGGCGCTCCAGGTCCTGTCGTATCGTCGGCTCGGAAACTTCGAAGATCTTGCTCAGGAACTTGACCCTGGCACTTCCCTCTTCCTGTATCAGCTCCAGGATTCGCCGTCTTCTCTGTTCCGCGAGCATGCTTGATCCTACCATAGAGGCTTCACGCTGTCAAAAGGAATCGAAACCAATTGAAGGTGAATTTGTCTGTTATTTTTACGATTATTTTCGATTTTCTTCTTGACATGGCCACCGGGAGCTAGTACGTTCGTATAAAACAGGAGCTAAACGATATGGTCGGTGCTGCCGGTTCGCGCAGGTATGTGCGGATTGCTGTCCCCATTGGGATCGTTGTTGTTCTGGTGATCCTGTGGTTTGCAGGTCTGCTTGCAACGGTGAAACCCATCGGCTCGGCGCAGTCCCTGGCCGCCGTGATGGAGGGCGGCACGGCCTTTGACAGAGCGAAGTTCGTGGACGGCATCTGGGAGTCAAAGGTGATTCCCACGGTGGAGCAGAAGGCGGAGGGCCTCGACGTCCTGATCCCTGCAATCCAGAAAAGCCCCGAAGAGGCGGTGAAAGAGTACGGCAACAACATCGGGGGCGCGTACAACTTCCTGGTCCAGTTCGCCGGATCGGTCACCAAAGTGGACACGAAGTCCCTGACCGGGACCGTGACCGTGGAAGCCGATTACCCGGGAGGAAACCTTCCCGTGAAGATCCAGATCGGGCCCATCATCCTGGGCACGGCGTTGCGTGACGCCGTCAAGTTCATCACGTTCGAGCAGTTCACAAACCAGATGCAGTACGGCGGAGTCTCCGACGAGCTGAACAGCCGGGTCAGCAAAGAGGTGATCTCCAAGCTCGACCTGAAAGGCCTGGTGGGCAAGAAGATCTCCGTCAAGGGAGCCTTCACCTTCGACACGGCCAATCCAAGGGACGTCCTGGTGACACCCGTGATCGTCGGAGCGGAGTAGATATGAATGAAGAAGTCGTGCTGCGCGCCGAAGCCGTGACGAAGGTCTTTCCCGGCACGGTTGCCCTCAGCGACGTTGACTTCAACGCGTATGCGGGGAAAGTGAACATCCTGGTGGGAGAAAACGGAGCGGGCAAGTCCACGCTGATGAAAATCATTGCCGGAGCGGAGCAGCCGACAAAAGGCACGCTCTCCATGGACGGCCGGGCGGTGAGGTTCCGCACCCCCATCGAGGCGCAGGCCCACGGGATCGGGATCATCTACCAGGAGCTGGACCTGTGCCCCAACATGTCGGTTTCGGACAACATGTTCCTCACCCGCGAGATTGCTCCGCGCAGCGTCATCAACTTCAAGAAACAGAAGGAAATCGCCGCGCAGGTTCTGGGCCGGCTGGAGCACCGCATTGACCCGGACAGGAAGGTCGGAGACCTTGGCGTGAGCTCGCAGCAGATCGTGGCCATTGCGAAAGCCCTCGTGCAGAACGTGAAGATCCTCATCATGGACGAGCCTACCTCCGCCCTCACCGGGAACGAGGTGGCCATCCTTTTTCGGGTCATCCGGGAGCTCAAGAGCCAGGGGGTGGCCGTCATCTACATCTCCCACCGTCTGGAGGAGGTGCTGCAGATCGGAGACCACATCACGGTGCTCCGCGACGGGAAGGTCCAGGCCGAAGAGCTGGTGGGGAAGGTGGACATCAACTGGATCATCGAGAAGATGGTGGGGAAAAGCCTTTCCGCGTTCCTGCCCCGCGCCGAGCACGCGGCGCGCAAGGTGATTCTGCAGTGCCAGTCCATTTCCTACCCGCGTCCCGAGGGTGGGGACTACGTCAAGGATTTTTCCTTCCTGGTGCATTCGGGTGAGATCGTGGGACTGTACGGCCTGATGGGAGCCGGCAGGTCGGAGCTGCTGGAATGCCTGATCGGCCTGCATCCCGAGTCCAGCGGAGGGATCCTCGTGGAGGAGGAGCGGTTGTCCCAGGGCTCCAGCGTGGATGAGCGCATTGCGCGCGGGCTGATCCTGGTGCCGGAGGACAGGCAGGCCGCGGGGATCGTACAGTCCATGACGGTGTCCAACAACATGATCCTGGCCAGCCTGGCCAGCTACACGCGGATGGGAGTGCTGCCAAGGAAAGCCGGCCTTGCGGAGATTCTGAAGATGCTGCGGGACCTGTCCATCCGCGTCTCATCGCCGGACCAGCTCATCACCGCGCTCAGCGGGGGAAACCAGCAGAAAGTCGTGGTGGCCAAGGCCCTGCTCACCCGGCCGAAGGTGCTCCTGATGGACGAGCCGACGCGCGGGATCGACGTGAACTCCAAGTCCGAGATCTTTGCCATCATGAACGAGCTGGCCCAGAGCGGCATCGGGATCCTGTTCGCCTCCTCCGAGCTGAAGGAGATCATGGCCCTGTCTGACCGGGTCCTGGTCATGGCGAGGGGAAGACTTTCGGGGGAGTTCAAGCGCGGGGCCTACACCGAGGCAGACCTGGTGAGCGCATCGGCCGCCAGGGACCGGGCCGGCAACGGCGCGGAAAATTGACACGCAAGGACTGCATGTATGGAAAAGAGCCAAGGGATCGCATTACGGCCGCGGATGAACGTGAAGCTTCTGCTCCTGCGCTTCCGCACGGTGATCGCGCTCCTGGTGATCATCGTCATCTTCACCATCCTTTCCAACACGTTCCTCACCATGCAGAACATCCTCCTCATGACGCGCCACGTGGCCATCAACGCCTTCCTGGCCATTGGAATGACGCTGGTCATCGTCTCCGGGGGCATCGATCTGTCGGTGGGCTCGATCCTGGGGCTGTGCGGGATGATCGTAGGCTACCTCATCGACGCGGGCCTGCCCCTTCACCTCTTCGGAGTGGTGGTCTATTTCCACACCTGGTTCATCATGATCATCGCTATTGCCGCGGGAGCCCTCATTGGATCGGCGAACGGCCTGATCATCACGCGGCTCAACGTGGCTCCCTTCATCGCCACCCTCGGGATGCTGTACGTGGCGCGCGGGATAGCCCTGCTCAGCAACAACGGCTCGACGTTCCCGTTCCTGACCGGACAGCCGGCCCTGGGAAACACGGGTTTTCCCTTCCTGGGAGAAGGGGACATCCTGGGAGTGCCCGTGCCCATCTGGCTGCTCCTCATCGTGGCGCTCATCGCCGCTTTCGTAACCAACCGCACGCCGTTCGGCCGGCACGTCTATGCGGTGGGCGGCAACGAGCGCGCGGCAAGGCTTTCCGGCGTGCGGGTGAACGCAATCCGCTTCTACGTCTATGTGATCTCGGGGGGACTGGCGGCGCTCAGCGGCCTGATCGTCACGTCGCAGCTGGTGGCGGCGCACCCGGCATCGGGAGAGACGTATGAGCTGAACGCGATCGCGGCCGCGGTCCTGGGGGGCACGTCGCTCATGGGCGGACGCGGCACCATTGGGGGCACCATCATCGGCTCGTTCGTCATCGGAATCCTTGCGGACGGTCTTGTGATGGTCGGGGTTTCCGACTTCTGGCAGATGGTCATCAAGGGCGTCGTCATCATCGTGGCGGTGGCCATTGACCAGCTGCAGGTGAACATCTCCCGGGTCGCGGCGATCCAGGAGGAGCGAAGGGGGTGATGCAAAGGAGAGAATCCATATCAGCACAAAAGGAGGCTTGGACTTTCATGGACAGGCGGGCGCGGAGAAACGCGTCTTCCCGAGACAATCTAATCGATCCTGAGAGGAGAAAAGACATGAGAAAGAGCAAGGTCACGTTGATTCTGCTCCTTGCGGCATCCGTATTCCTGTTGACTTCCACCATCGCCTTCGCCGGCGGCGCCAAAGAGAGCGGCGCGGCGGGGGGAAGAAGCTCATTGCCGTCATCACGGCATCGCTGGACAACCCCTTCTTCGTCACCATGATGAACAGCGCGAAGGGGGAGGCTGAGAAGCTGGGCTACGATACGATGACCGCCAGCCATAACGACAATGTGGACACGCAGAACCAGCTCTTCGATACAGCCATCGCCAAGCACGCGGCGGCGATCATCCTCGACAACGCGGGGGCCGATGCTTCCGTGGCCGCCATCCAGAAAGCGGCGAATGCGGGCATCCCGACGTTCTGCGTGGACCGCGAAATCAACGCCAAGGGAATCGCGAAGGCGCAGATCGTCTCCAACAACTTCCAGGGCGCCACGCTGGGAGCGACGTATTTCGCCCAGCTGATGGGCCAGAACGGCAACTATGTGGAGCTCACGGGCAAGGACTCGGACACGAACGCCCACGTGCGGTCCGATGGCTACCACAGCATCCTGGACAAGTTCCCTGACATGAAGATGGTGGCCCAGCAGACGGCCAACTGGGACCAGACCCAGGCCTACAACGTCATGCAGACCATCCTCCAGGCGCACCCCGACATCAAGGGCGTCATCAGCGGAAACGACACAATGGCAGTCGGCGCCCAGGCCGCCCTCATTGCGGCCAACCGCCCCGACGTCATTGTCGTGGGCTTTGACGGCAGCCCTGATGCGGCAACGTCCATCATGAAGGGCCAGATGAAGGCCACCGTGCTGCAGCCCATCGTCCAGCTGTCCGTCGGCGCCGTCGACGAGGCGGACAAGTTCCTGAAGTCGGGCTCGACGGGCATGGACGAGAAGCAGACCGTCAACTGCATCCTCATCACCAAGGACAACGCAGCGAAACTGGTCAACTTCGTGTTGTCAGGATCCTGATCGTTTCAGCCAGGGGCGCGGCTCGAGTCAGGAAAGCTCCTGCTCGAGCCGCCCGCCCTCTTCAAGGAAGCGTGAAATCCGTGAAAGACCTGCATCGCCTCTCGGTTGCCTTGCGACAAAGACTTCTTGCAATCATCTACGGCGCCGGAGGCGGCCATACGGGGGGCTCTCTCTCTTCCCTGGACATCCTCATTACCCTGTACTTTCACACGATGAAGCACCGCCCGAAGGATCCCGCCTGGCCGGAACGGGACCGGTTCGTGCTCAGCAAGGGCCACAGCGTGGAAGGCTACTACTGCGTGCTGGCGGAGGCAGGTTATTTTCCGGTGGAGGAGCTGGACACATACGGGAAGTTCGGCTCCCGCCTTTTCGGGCACCCGACAATGAAGACCCCGGGCGTCGAGATCCCCACGGGCGCCCTGGGGCACGGCCTCTCGGTCGGCGTCGGGATGGCGATTGCGGGCAAGCGGGACCGGGCTGCCTACCGGGTCTACGTCCTCATGGGGGACGGCGAGCAGGCGGAGGGAAGCGTCTGGGAAGCGGCCATGGCGGCCTCTCACTACCGCCTGGGCAACCTGGTCGGGATCATCGACAACAACAACCTGCAGATCAGCGGGAAAGTCGATTCCGTGATGCGCATCGAGTCCCTCACTGATCGATGGTCCAGCTTCGGCTGGAAGGTTCACGAGGTCGACGGAAACGACCTTGACGGGCTGGTGCGGCTTTTCGACCGGATCCCGGATGATCCCGACAGGCCTCACCTCGTCATTGCCCACACGGTCAAGGGGAAAGGGATCTCATTCATGGAGAACAACCCCGCCTGGCACCATCGCGTTCCCACTGCGGAGGAATACGCAAAAGCGCAGGCAGAGCTGGCCGCATCCCGGGAAGGAAACGGGTAGGCGCCATGTCCAGTGGAGCTGTAAAAAGCTGCCGGCACGCCTTCACGGAGACCCTTTTGGAAATGGCGCGCAAAGACCCCCTCATCATGGCCGTGACATCAGACGCCAAAGGCTCGGTGACCCTGGGAGAGTTCGAAAAGTGCCTGCCGGAGCAGTTTCTCGAGCTTGGAATTGCGGAGCAGAACACCGTAGGGGTGTCCGCGGGGCTGGCGCGATGCGGCAAACGGCCCTTTGTGTGCGGCCCCGCCTCCTTCTATTCGGCCCGGGCCATCGAGCAGGTCAAGAACGACGTGGCGTACGCCGGCTCCAACGTGAAGATCATCGGTGTGAGCGGCGGCGTGAGCTACGGCGCCCTTGGCAGCACGCACCATTCCCTTCATGACATCGCATTCATGCGCGCCATTCCGAACCTCGCCGTCATCCTGCCGTGCGACAACGCACAGACAATGGAAGCCACACGGTTTCTTGCGGGGTTCGCGGGACCCGCGTATATGAGGATCGGACGCACGCCGGTGCCGGATATCTACACCGCCGGTGCGCCCCCTTTTGCCCTGGGAAAGGCGAACCTGCTTCGCGAAGGGAGCGACTGCACGATCATTGCGACCGGGGAGACGGTCTTCCACGCCGTGAAAGCCGCCGAGCTGCTTGCGCAATCGGGAATCCATGCGCGGCTGCTCGACATGCCCACGTTGAAGCCCATGGACGCAGAAGCCGTCATCGCCGCGGCAAAGGACACCGCAGGCATTGTCACCGTGGAAGAGCACAGTGTGCACGGCGGCCTGGGCGCGGCCGTGGCGGAAATCGTTGTCCAGCGCCAGCCGGTTCGAATGAAGATGGTCGCTTTTCCCGATGAGTTCGTCCCAGCCGGCAGCTCGGCTGAGCTGTTCGCCCTTTACGGGATCACCGGCACTGCCCTCGCGGCCACCGTCAAGGAGTTTCTTCGCTCGAAGTAGGGGCTTTTCAACTGGACGAGCGCCGGCCTTTCGATTACGCTCTACGGCAGCAGGGAGGGACTGCATGTCCGTAAAATCGACAGTTGAGAAGGCCCTGGAGCAGGGCAAAGGCATTCTGCGACTGGCCCCGAACTGGGTGCCGCGGTCATTCTGCATTCCGGGCAGGAGGCTCAAGCTCCACCCCGCGGACTACTACGCGCTCGGCGGGGACCGCGGCGGCATCGATGAGCGCTGGTTCGCGTCAACCACCCCCGCGGACAACGGCCCCAGGACGGGCCCCAATGAGGGCTTGAGCCACATCGTCCTGGAGGACGGGAGCCGGATCGAGAAGGTCACCCTGCGGGACGCGGTGGCGGAGCTGAAGGGCGCAATCATCGGCAACCGGATCTGGAACGCCCACCAGGCATGGCCCATGTTCGCGAAGTTCTTCGACAACAAGGGAGCGCTCCCCCATCACGTGCATCATCGCGACAAGCACGCAAAGCTCGTGGGACAGAACGGGAAGCCTGAATCCTACTACTTCCCCGTGCAGAACAACAATTACGGCGCGGACTTTCCGTACACGTTCTTCGGCCTGCGCCCCGGCACCACGAAGGACCAGGTGGCGGAGTGCCTTCGCAACTTCTCCAAGGGCGACAACAAGATCACCAGCCTGTCCACAGCCGCCCGGCTTGAGCCGGGGACTGGGTGGGACATACCGGCGGGGATCCTTCACGCGCCGGGCAGCCTCTGCACGTACGAGCCGCAAAAGGCTTCCGACATATTCGCCATGTACCAGTCACTGACCGGGGATGCCATCATCTCGGAGGAGATGTTGTGGAAGAACACCCCGCCGGACAAGAAGGGCAACATCGACTTCATGATCGAGATCCTGGACTGGGAAGCCAACGTGGATCCCAACTTCATAGCCCTCCATTTCATGGCCCCGCGTCCCGTTCGCCCCCTGGGGCAGATGGAGGCGGAGGGATACGTCGAGAACTGGATCACGTACAAGTCGGCCGAATACAGCGCAAAAGAGCTCACCGTCCTTCCCGGGAAGACCGTCACCATCAAGGACGGCGGGGCCTACGGGATGATCCTCCTGCAGGGTCATGGAAAGATGGGCCCGTGGGACATCGAGTCACCGAACCTGATCCGTTTCGGTCAGCTCACCATGGACGAGCTGTTCGTGACGGAGGACGCCGCAAAGGCGGGCGTCGTGATCTCCAACCCGTCGCGGACGGACCCCGTCGTGATGCTCAAGCATTTCGGCCCCGGCAACCCCGACTTGAAGCCGTAAGGGCGCGTGCGAGGGCTGGCACGGATTGACCGGTGAGTGACAGCGGGTCTCCTGACGGCAAGAATCTCACGGCTCGCGCTCAGGTAAGCCACGTAAGCAGGGCAATCAAGCCTGCCATCGAGACCCGGTCCTATCTGGCTTTTCTCTTTCGGGAGTACTCCCGGGTGCGGGAGTTCGGACAGCGCACGCACGTCCTTGCGGCGGGGGTCTGGCCACCCGGGATGACTCTCGACATGATGCTCACGGCGTTCCTGGTGCAGCAGGTCCAGGACTGGGCGGGGGAGCTTGCCAGGCGCCTGGCCCCCGTGCTGGAAAGCGGTTGGATCTACCTGACTCCCCGCCAATACAACCTCGTGGCGCTCCTGAAGCGCTTGTGCGACCGCCTGCAGGCCTTTGATTTTTCCCGGCTCAATCTTCGCGACAGGAACCTCATCGACAGGCTCAGGCGCATCGAAAGCCTGTTCCTGATGCTGCATTATGACCCGGAAAACCTGGGCGTGATCCTCAACGCCCTGCGCGTCCACCACGAGAAGCAGGGAGAGGCGCAGGCGGAAGTGGATGCATCGCATGCCCTGGTCATCCGCCTCATGTCGGAAGACTGCACCCTGCCTTCCTTCTACAATTGCGTGCTGGGATTCAACATCGTCAAGCACCGCCGGTTGCTCTCCCTGGGGGACTTGATGCGCCCGGGCCTCGGGGAAATCGTGGACATCGTCGGCTTCGATTGCGAGCCCCGTGTCCAGGACAGGATCGACAACTATCTCTCCGACACCCTCACCTCCATGAAGGATCTGCACGGGCAGCTGCAGGAGGCGCGCCGCGTCAATCGCTACGTCGTCCTGGATGACCAGGCGCGGCCCCGCACGTCTGCCCTCTGGGAGATCTACAAGGCCGGAGAGACGCGTGAGCCGGTGGATTTCGAGGCGGACCAGGAGAACCTTGTTCCCTTCCTCTCACGGCTCATCCGCGGCTTCGACAGGACGTTCTCCCCCATGCTGGGCGGATCCTGCCTCCTCTCCGACGGAAGGGCGACGATCTTTGCCCGGTCGTTCTTCGAGCTGGAGCTCACGCGCCTGCGCACCCTGGCAGGGAAGCTGGAGAAGGACGTTTTTCACTTCACCCGGTTTCCGCTGCGCCGCTACCTGCACCTCAAGAAGACCCGGCTTGAAGCCATGGCCACGGAGGGAGAGGTGACGGAGCTCATCGGCGAGAGCATCGGGTGCCTGGTGGACATCGGCCAGACAATTTCAAAAGTGCTGGCCCTCAAGTCCGATGCAGGGGAAGCCCTCGAGCCCCTTCAACCCATCGTTCTGCGGGGAAAGGCCTTTTCACTGCCGCACCAGAACGAGCGCTTCCGGGCCGGCTCCCCCTGGTGGGCAAGAGCGTGGCGGAAGCCCTGAGCGCCGCGGCCAGCGTGTGTTTCACGGCCGGCATGCTCTTTCAGGACGACTTTGTCAGCATGTTCGTCGGCAAGGAGATGAAGCTGGAGGCCGACCTTCACCAGAGGATGAAGCTCATCGAGCATCTCCTGGGTCCCGAGGAGTACCGGGAGACTTCGGCGCAGTTCGCCTGAAGCTTTCCAGGATGGCGTCAGCCCAGGGAGCCGCGTCCCCGCGTGACGCTGTATTTCCCGGCCCCGATGAAGAATATCACCAGCGCGGTGAGAAGGTAGAAGGCCTCCGCCTCCAGCCCCCAGGCCCCCGTCCGCTGGAGCACGAATGCGTTTCGGTGTGCTTCCAGCACAATGGCCATGATCATGTTGAATACCACCACCAGGGAGGCAATCCTGGTCCATAGCCCTGCAATGACGAAAAGCGGGGCAACCACTTCCCCGATGTACACGCCATAGGCGACGAAGGCCGGCAGGTGGAACCCGGTCACTGCCCCTTCGATCATCGGGATGCCATGTATGATCTTCGATATTCCGTGGAACAGGAGGAGGCCCGCCGTGGTCAAACGAAGGATCAGCTTTCCGATATCTTCCATATCCCCAAAAAATGATGCTGCGGAGGGGAGGAGTCAAGCCTTCCCTTTGCTGGCACCATTGGTTTAGGATATCCTTCACGCACAGATGCGAAACACGGATTCATATGACGTGCTGGTCATCGGCGCCGGTGTGAGCGGGGCCAGCATTGCCCGGAAGCTCTCCGCGTATCGTCTGGACGTCGCGCTTGTGGACAAGGAATGCGACGTTTCCTTCGGCACCTCGAAATCGAACTCCGGCATCATCCACGGCGGGTTCCATCACAACTCCCGGCACCTCAAGGCCCGGCTGGAGATCAGAGGCAACGCGATGTTCGACCAGCTCGAGCGGGAGCTGGGATTCCCTTTTCGCAGGTGCGGCATCCTTGTCGTGGCAACGCATTCCGATGAGATGAAGGTGATCGGCCAGCTGTACGCGCAGGGGGTGGAAAACGGGTCCGTCGGGATCGAGATGTGCTCACGGGAAAGGATGCTGGAGCTGGAGCCGCTTCTGTCCCCGGACGTGCTGGGCGGGCTCCACGCTCCCTCCGGCGGCATCATCGAGCCGTATCGGTTCGTGTTCTGCCTTGTGGAGTCCGCGTGCAAGAACGGCGTGCAGCTCCTCACGGGCTTCCAGGTGACGCGGGGAGCGTTTGACGGGGCCGCGTGGCGGGTCAACGCCGAGGACGGGCGCTCCCTCAGCGCGCGGTGGGTCGTCAACGCGGCAGGGCTGTTCGCGGACGAGGTCTCCCGGGCATTCCAGGCGGAAGAGATACCGCTCACCCCGAGGAAGGGCGAGTACTTCCTCCTGGACCGCTCCACCCCCGCGTGCCCCTCCCGCGTCCTTTTCCCGGTCCCCACGCACAACTCCAAGGGAGTTCTTGTTATTCCCACGGTGGAAGGCACGGTCCTGGTGGGCCCCACTGCCCGCGATATCACGGACAAGACAGACCTCTCCACCACGGCGGAGGAGCTTGAAAAGATCTTCGACTACGCCAAGAGGCTTGTGCCCCGCATCTCGCAGCAGGACATCATAACATCGTTTGCCGGCCTGCGCCCCGTCGGAAAGGATGAGGATTTCTTCATCGACTCTTCAAGCATCGCGCCCCACTTCATCCAGGTGGCCGGCATCCAGTCCCCCGGATTGACCGCCTCCCCGGCGGTCGGGGAATACGTCAAGGACCTGCTGCGCAAAGCGGGAGTCGACCTGGTGGAAAAGAAGGATTACGACCCCTTCATAGAGCACGTCCCCCGGCTGCGCGAAGCGGGCTCCTGGGAAGCCGAAAGCCTGATTGCCGCCGACCCACGGTACGGGAACGTCGTGTGCCGGTGCGAAAAGGTGTCGGAGGCGGAGATCGTTGCCGCCATCCGCAAGGGGCATACGACGATGGACGGGATCAAGTATTTCACGCGGGCGGGAATGGGCCGCTGCCAGGGCGGCTTCTGCACCTCGCGCATCCTCAAGATCCTCATGAGGGAGACCGGGTTGGAGCCGGAGGCCATCACGAAGAAAGGGAGGGAAAGCTTCCTCCTGCGGGGGCGCCTGTGAAAGAGGTCCACGTCGACACGGCGGTCATTGGCGGCGGCGCGGCCGGCATGGCGGCCGGCCTGGAGATCCGCCGGCGTGGAGCCGAGGTGTGCATCATCGAGCGTGACGACGAGCTTGGCGGAATCCTTCTGCAATGCATCCACAACGGCTTTGGCCTTCACGAGTTCAAGGAGGACCTGACGGGACCCGAGTACGCGGAGCGCGCCACGCGCGGCGTGGCGGAAACCGGGATCACGGTGTTCACGCGGACAACCGTCGGAGAGATTGCCGCAAACGGCGCGGCGCGTGAGCTGACCTGCTACTCCGCGGAGCACGGCATCATGAAGGTCACCGCGCGCGCGGTGGTCCTTGCCATGGGCTGCCGGGAAAGGAACCGCGGGAACCTTCGAATCCCGGGGAGCAGGCCGGCCGGAGTCTACACCGCCGGGCTTGCGCAGAGGCTCATCAACATCGAGGGATTCCTGCCGGGAAAGGAAATCGTGATCATCGGGTCCGGGGACATCGGCCTCATCATGGCGCGCCGGCTTGCGTGGCTGGGCTGCCGGGTGCACGCCGTTGTGGAAATCATGCCCTACCCCTCCGGACTCACCCGGAACATCGTCCAGTGCCTGAACGATTTCTCCATCCCGCTCTACCTGAGCCATGTCGTTTCGCGCATCCATGGGAGCGATCGGGTGCAGGGCCTGGACGTCACCCCCATCAGGAACGGGGCGCCGGACCCCGCAGGGCAGTTCCCTATCGCCTGCGACACCGTCCTGCTCTCGGTCGGGTTGATCCCTGAGAACGAGCTTTCCAAGACCGCGGGGGTCGCCATAACTCCCGCAACCAACGGTCCCATCGTGGATGCCACCATGATGACGTCCGTGGACGGAGTTTTTGCCACGGGGAACGTCCTGCATGTGCACGACCTGGTGGACAACGTGAGTGAGGAGTCGCGGCTCACCGGAGGGTTTGTCGCCGACTACCTCTCGGGGAGGCGTCCCGCCAGGCAGGTCAGGGTGAAACCGGGCTCCAACGTGCGTTACGTGAACCCGTCACGGGTGGACCCCGAGCGGGGCAACCGCCTCTACCTCCGCCCCTTGATCGTGAAGAACAAGGCGGAGCTTGCCATCCGGGCGCAAAGCCGCCAGCTCAAGAGAACGGTCCTGAACCATGTGCAGCCCTCGGAGATGATCAGCGTCACGCTGCAGGAGCGTGAGCTGGCTGACCTTCCGCCGGACGCCGTGCTGGAGGTTTCCCTCTCATGAAGAAGGACCTCACGTGCATCAGCTGTCCCATCGGGTGCGCCATGACCGCGGAGTTCCAGCAGGATGGATCGATCACCGTCAGCGGCAATCAGTGTTCGCGGGGAGCCCAGTATGCGCGGGACGAGCTGGTGGACCCCCGCAGGGTCATCACGGCCACGTGCCGCACGGGATCACCCATCCACCCTCGGTTGCCCGTGCGCAGCAGGGAGCCCTGCCCACGGGACTTGATTCCCGCCGTCCTGCAGGAGATTTCGCGGTTGCAGGTCACCCTGCCCGTCCGACAAGGCGACCTGCTGGGAGCCTTCCACGGCGTCGAGATAGTTGCCACCCGCTCCATCGAATCATAAGGACTGGGCAAGCGGAAGCTCCACAGTGAACGTGCAGCCCTTCCCCTTCCCGGTGACCAGCCCGATCCTTCCGCCGTGCTGCGCCACCACCAACTTGCACAGCTCCAGGCCAATGCCCATGCCGGCCACTTCTCCGAACTGCCGGGCCTCCTGGTAGGAGGGCTGGAAGATCCTCATCCTGCGCTCCGGGTCTATGCCCGGGCCGTAATCCTGGACCTCGATAAACATCCACCCGTCCCAGCAGCCCGCCCGCACATCGATGCGGCACCCTTCCGCCGCATACTCCAGCGCGTTGCGAACGAGGTTGCCTATGACCTGGTCGATCCTGGACGCATCCGCCTGGAGAGGGGGCAGTCCTTCCGCGATGTCCGTGCGGATCTCCACCCCGGCGAAGGCAGCCTTTTTTGCGAAGGATTTCACGGTGCCCCTGATGAGCTCTCCCATGTCGAACGCGCCCACGTGCACACCGGTTATTCCCGCGCGTATGTTCACGATCTCCTGCAGACCGTCCGTGCGATTCTTGAGTATCTCCATGCTCTTCAGGGCATTGTCAATGAGCTTCCCCGCCGGGCTGTCGCTGTCGGGATTCAGGATCTCCCGGAGCATTCCCAGGGACGCCACAAGGCTTGTGAGAGGAGTGCGAAGCTCATGGCAGGCGACAATTCCGAACAGGGTAATCCGCTTCACCATCTCCGCCGCGGCTTGAGACACTTCCAGCGGGCTCATCTGAATGGAATCCTGCTGGACCGGGGCGGGCCCTCGCACTCAAACCGATTCTTTCTGCTCCATGCCATTCCCGTCTTCCATCTGAGTCGAATCGTATAGCGACGGGGGAACAGCACCGGTAAGAAAAGTAAGGGAAAGGTCAATTATCCGCTACAAGAAGACTACCGGATCATCAGCGCGATCTGGATGTCGCACACGTTGGTGCCGGTCGGGCCCGTGACAAACAGCCCGTCGAGCTTCTTGAGCAGCGTGTAGGAATCATTCTCCCGAAGCGCTTCCTGGATGCTCATGCCCGCGGTCTGCGATCCCCGCACCATGGAAGGGAACGCAAATCCGCCTGCGGCATCGGTAGGGCCGTCCTCGCCATCCGTTGAGAAGGACAGGAAGCTGGTCCCGGAAAACAGGGCGGGGTCTTTCTCCATCTCCTCGAGGAATGCAACGGCAAGCTCCTGGTTTCTCCCTCCCTTTCCTCTCCCGCGGATGGTGACGGTCGTCTCACCGCCTGCCAGGATGCAGGCGGGTGGGACGCACGGAACGCCGGTGGCCGCCACGCCCCTGGCCACCGCGGCAAGGGAACGGGCAGCCTCACGGGCCTCGCCGGTCAGGCGGGATGTGAAAATGGTCGGATGATAGCCCAGGCTCGCCGCCTCGGCGGCCGCGCTCTGCAAGGCCAGGAGGTTGGTGCCCGCCAGGAAGTTGGCACAGGAGGAGAACTCCGGCGCTCCCGGCTTCGGTGTTTCAGGGACCTTCGCGTCCGCGCCCGCGCGCAGGAAATCCATGACCGGGCCGGGGAGCGTCTGTCCCATGCCGTAATGCTCGATGATCGAGAGAGCCTGCTCATACGTCGTCGTGTCCGGGCTGGTGGGCCCCGAGGCTATTGTCTGAAGGTCATCCCCGACGACGTCGGAGAGCACAAGGCTGACGGACGTGGCGGGCGCGATGCGCCGGGCAAGCCGGCCCCCGGCCAGCAGGAGCAGGTGTTTGCGGATGCAGTTGATCTCATGGATCTCGGCGCCGCAGGCCAGGAGCTGCCGGGTCGTCTGCTGGATGTCCCCCAGGGTCACTCCCAGCCCGGCATGGAGCAGGGGCGCCGCAAGCAGCGAAGAGCCGCCGCCCGAGATCAAGTTGATCACGAGCGTGCGTTCGTCCCCTTCATCGGCAAGCGCCGCGATCATCCCGGCCGCGCGCACGCTCGTCTCATCCGGCACGGGGTGTCCCCCCGTGGTCTGGCGGATCCTGGCAAGCCGGACTTCGCGGCCGGGCTTCACGACGATCAGGCCCTTCGTGATCCTTGTTCCCAGCAGGGCTTCGATGGCCTGCGCCATCAGCCCGGCAGCCTTGCCGACGCCAAGGACGAAAATCTTTTGAAACCGGGAAAGGTCGAGCTCACGCGCGGCGCCGCCGGCATTCACGCGCAGGAAACCGGAATCGACACTCATGCTCCTGGTCACGATTGCCCGCGGGTCCACGGAGGCAATGGAGGCCAGGGCGATATTCGTGAGGTCGCGCTTTGGATCCACGGATTCCGCCTTCAGTCCACGCGAAGGAAAGGGCGAAGGTAATCCGCGGATTTTCTGGCGTCCTCGACGAATGACCCCTTCAGTTTCCCCTCTATGGCGAGCCTCCCCCTGTACCCCAGGGCGTCGAGCACGCCGATGATTTTCCCGAAATCCAGGCCTCCGAAACCGGGAAACAGCCTGTTGTTGTCCGAGAGATGGACCGAGGAGTAGTGGTCTTTGAATCGCACCAGGGATGCCTCGATATGGGGCTCCTCGATGCTCATGTGCCAGGTATCGGGGAGGACCTGCAAAAAAGGGTTGATGCTCCCGCCCATCAGCGCCAGGACTTCGGCAAGGCTGTTTCCCAGCGGGGATTCGAAACGGTTGATGGCCTCCACCAGAAAAGGGGTTTTCCGCCGCTGGGCCTCGGGGGCAATTTCCGCCACCGACTTCTCGAGCTGCTTGCGATGAGAAGGGGTGTTCTCCCCTGATGCGGCCTTGAGGAACCCGGCAATCACACCGGCCCAATGGCGGAGGCAAAGGCCAGCGCCTCTTTTGTCCATTGCACGGACTCCCTGCGCCTGGCCTCCGCCGTCGTGGCCAGGGAAAAGCCGTTCCTTTGGGCGGCCAGGCCGGTGGCAAGCATGGAAAGAGAAAGCCCGAAATCCGAAAGGAACGCGGCCAGGCGATGGGGATCCTCCATTCGCGGGTCCGGGACATTGAGCTCCACTCCGTCGAAACCGGCCTGCTGCAAGGCCGTGAGGGTGTCCCTGAAAACGCGGTCTTCCCGGTAGCCGTCGGGGAGCACTGTCTGGATGGCGAGGAAGTAGCGATAGCCGGGCACTTTCCCTTCCCCCTCAATCCATCTCGTAGCCGCCGTCCACATTGAGGGTCTGCCCCGTGATGTAGTCGGAATCCGCCGAGCAGAGGAATGCCACTGCGCCGGCCATGTCCTCCACTGTCCCCGGGCGCTTCAAGGGGATGCGGCTCACGAACTCGTCACTTGCTTTCCGGGGATCGACGCCGAACGCCTGCTCCTTCTCCCTGTTGTTCTGCTCCCACATGGGAGTCATGACGACGCTCGGCGCAATGGCGTTGACGTTGATCCCCAGGGGAGCGAATGCCAGGGCCGCGGATTGCGTGATGCTGATGACCGCTGCCTTGCTGGCCGCGTAGGCAAGCTGGTACTCCCTGCCCCGTCTGCCCGAGATGGACGTGAAGTTCACGATCTTTCCGTAGGACCGGTCTGCCAGGCCGGCTTTCCGGACGGCCTCCGGCACCTGGCGGACCATCTGCGCCGCGACAGCCTGGACCGTGAATGCCGTCCCTTTCTGGTTGATGTCGATGACCCGGTCCCAGTCCGCTTCCGTCACTTCAAGGAAGAGCTTGCTCTGGACCACTCCCGCGCAGTTCACCAGGATGTCGATCCTTCCCATTTCCCGCGATGTGCGCTCCACCAGCGCCTTGATGTCCGCGGGCTTCGACACGTCGAGCCGGGCCGGCATGCTGCCGGGCCCGATCTCGGAGACTTGTCGGGAAGTGGCGTTTGCCGAATCCTCGCTGATGTCGGCAATGACCACGCGGGCGCCCTCCCGGGCCAGGCGGATGGCTGCCGCCCTGCCTATGCCCGAGCCCGCCCCTGTTACGATTGCCACCTTGCCGTCCAGTCTTTTCTCCATGGTATCCGATCCTCCTTCACGCCTGGCCGTAGAGGTCGTCCGCGATCTCCAGCAGCCAGGTTTCCAGGCGGCTGCTGTATTCACTCATGAGGCTGGGAGACAGGTCGTACAGGCGTTCCCGATTGACGAACCCGCCGCCGGCATCGCGTCTGCCCACGGAAACGAAGCAGTAATAATGGAACAGGCTGGCGCCGGGGCGCGGGTCCGGGCTCGACTCGAGCTCCTTCATGCATTTCGCCGCAAAAGACGAGCCTTTGGCAGCCTCGTCCTTGACGAAAGAATACACGTCGTTCCACCAGTACAGGAACAGCTCGCGCTGGACATCGTACAGGGTCTCCGCGAACAGTATCTGCAGCTGGGGGGAAAGCTTGAAATTGATCCTGCCGCCGCTGGCCCTGCCGAAGACCAGGCGTGTCGCCTTTTTCAGGTCGTCCCCCGAATGGCAGTCCAGCATGAAGTTGTAATCCTCCGCAATCCTCTCCAGCTGGCGCACGCGCGCTTCAAGGCCCGCAAGGCCGTCCGGGCACCGGTAGTCGGTTCCTTTCTCCACTCCGAAGTTCGGGGCGATGTGAGTCACGGGGAGATGACGCCTCTGTATCTCGATCACCAGGAAAACCATCTCTTCCACGGAAGTGATGCAGTCCGCGGTGGCGATTTCCGGCGGGTTCTCGTCGATGGAGAGCTCGACGTCGAAGGGGACACCAGCCTTCAGCTTCGAAAGATGAGCGCACAACTCCTGCACGGCCTGCAGCGCATTCCAGTACTTGCCGACGAACCTGCTGATCTGGGCATCGCTGAAAGCATAGTGCCGGCCAGCCACGATCCTGCTCCGGCCATGATAGCTGAGCAGGTCTTTTTCAAGCCCGGGGTCTTTCAGCGTGGCGGACAGGAGCGCGCGGGCGTCGGAGTCGGAGGGAATTCTCACGGCGCCGTAGTCCAGGATGTCCGATACATCCAGGGTGTAGAACGTGTAGTACCGGGAGGCTTCCACAACCCTTTTTGCGCGGGTAAGGCCATCGGGCCCCCGCTTCACCTGGATGTGGTCGGCGTCCGCCCCGTACCGGGGGCAGGTGGCGGCCTTCACGGCAGCCAACACGCCGGCGTGGAGCAGCCCTTCGAACGTGCTCCCCGTGTGCCCCTCCGCGATGCTGCCGAACCCGAACAGGTAATTTTCGTGGGCAGGCCTGCCCTGCTTCAAGTCCTCCATCAGGTTGAGCTCCCGCAGGGAGTTCTGGATGGCGTTCGCCGCAAAACCTCCCTTGTCCATTGCGCGAAACGCGGCCGGCCAGACAGCAACGGTATGGCGGTTGCCAATGCCCAGGCGGGGCACCGGGCCCATGGCCCGGGGCGCCTTCTCGGGATTGGCGTGCGTAAGGTAGCGCTGGAGCACCGGCATGTCCGTGGGATGAATGGTCAGGCGCAGCCCGTCGGACAGGGCAAGGCTGTCCAGGGGCTTTCCCAGGGTACCCGGGTCATGGTTTTGCCCGATCCGTATGAGGATGTCCTGCCCGTCCCCCAGGGTCGCAAGCGCAACGTCCGCCCCGCTCAGCGTGGCGTGCGAGCCGGCATGCACCCGGCACTCCCCGGCCTCCGCGCGGAGCGCCGCCCCGGCGCGGGTGACGGCGCCGCCCAGGCCGCGGGCAACCTGGTCCCAGAACGGAACGCCCATGGCCTTCGCCTGCCGCACCGCACCGGCTGGATCCCATGTGGTGGTGTCCAGGACGGCCGGGTTCCGCGAAGGATCGATCTCGAGCTTCCCCAACTTGATCCGGGCCATTTTCTGCTCCTAACCAGGCTGCCGGAGGGCGGCCATTCTTGCCTTGACCATCTGACCCATCTCTTTGTACGTCCCAATGAATTGGGTGAGCGTTTCCCGCACGGGGGCCCACGCGGCAACCGCGGCGCTGTCCGACGGCTTCAAGGTCAGGGGCTTGTCCGGCTTTCCCTGCGCGCCGTCGCTGTCCGTCCACCACGCCTGGCGGAATATCTCGCTTTTCAAAAGGACCTGGAGGTCGTGCTCCGGAGCGCGGCCTGACACCGCGTCCGCCGTCAAGGGACGCTCCCTGGCGTCGAGGGCCCTCCTGATATTGGGAAAAATCGTGATCAACGGCACGCCCCAGAGCTCGGATATGTCGGGGATCCAGTCACCGTAGGCGCGCAGAGATGCGATCATGACTTTCACTTTCTCGGGGTCTATTTCCAGGCCGCCTTCCCGCCGGGGACCGTACATCCTGCTGCAGACCTTGCGCGCAACCTCGACTCCGGCCCACCGCGCCGACTCGACGCCTCCGGGGACGGCGTTCCGTGTCATCTCATCCCGCACGGGAAACGCAAGCCTTCCGTTCATGAGGGCAATGTAGGAGACAAGGGCGTGCCCCTGGGAGAGGACGGCGGCAAACGGAAGGGACTGGAAAAGAGAGAAAGTAAGCGTGATCGTGACGCCGATGCCCCGCGAGGTGAGCTGCGCGGCGGCCTTCAGCCCCGCGGCCGTGGAAGGGACCTTGATGACCACGTTGGGGACTCCGCCCAACCGGTCCCCGAGCTCTTCGTAGATGGCCTCGGCGTCAGCGGCCATCTTCTCCGGATCATCGTGCGCCGTGGGGTTCACTTGAAGGCTCACATATCCTTGCGCGCCTTCCGTTGCCAGGAAGATGGGGCGAAGCATCCTGCAGTTACGCTCCACAACGGAGATTGTGAGCAGCGTGGAAACGGTTTCCATGGCCTGCGCAAGCGCCGGCGCGTCTCCCGAAAGCAGCGCGCCAAGCTCGGGAGGTTTGAACCTGGAGAGGATCACCTTGTCGACATGCTGATTCCAGTAGGAAGGGTCGATGTCCCAGGCAAGCTTGATGAGGACCGGGTTTGTGGTCACGAAGGATCCGCCCAGCCATATCACATAGGGCAGAAACTCCGCGTAGTCATTGCCGATCACCGTGGAGACAAGCCCCTGGTGGTACGCGGCTGATGCGGCCCTCAGGTTGGATGCCGTGATTTCGCCGATGATCCGGCGCGCATAGTCGCCGGCGGAGGAGCCGGCAAGACCCTGCGCATGCGCGACAAGGTCCGGACCGTCGGCAAGCCCTTCAGCTTTCAGCCGGGCAACGGCGTCGCGGCGGAGCGCGGTCAGCAGCTCCTCCCGGGCTTGCGGCTCAGCGGCGCTCATGGCATCGAGCACCAGCAGGACGCTCTCCGACATCTGCTGGAGAGCCGGTCCTGGCAGGGACTTGAGCAGCACCCATTCGGGCATCGCGGAGGCAAGGTCGATTGCCAGGTACGTGAGCAGCTGAAGGAAAGCCGCTTTCTGCCGGGAATCCGCGCGGCGGGCCTGCCCCTCCATGCGCCGCAGGAGCTCCGCAAGACGGGCTGACAGCCGGTCGGGGCTGGTGAAGAACAGGAGAGCGCCCCTGGCGCCCACATGGTCGCCGCTTTCCACGCGCGACCACAGCTGGTCGTCGCTGAGGCACTCTTCGCGCTCTTTCTCCCGGCGGATTTCCGCCCTGAGCTTTTCCGGGCTTGCAACCGCGTGTTTCATAGCCTGAATACCGCCTCCGCCGTCTTTGCCAGGCACCATTCCAGATCGCTTTCGGACAATCCAATGGCGCGATACTTTGCCAGCTCCACCGGGATGTTCGCAATGAGGTCGCTGCCGAACATCACGCGGCGCGCCCCCAGCGTCTCCACCATGGCGCGCAGGTCGTAGACGGTGACCCACGAGGTCTCGAGGAAGATGTTGGGGCATTCCTTCGCCGCCACAATGGCATCAGCGCCGAACGTCCCGCCGCCGGCGTGGGCAAGCACGATGCGCACTTTCGGGTACTTTCGCGCCACGGGAATGCACAGGGAGGGAAGAGCGTTGGGAAGGCCGTTGCCGGTGTGGATCATGACCGCGATGTCCAGCTCCCCCGCGACGCGGAAGAGCTTTTCCGCGGCCGGATGGGACGGCGACATGCAGAAGGCGTTGGGGTGAAGCTTCACTCCCTTGAACCCGAGCTCCTTGACCGTCCAGCGGACCAGGGAGACATATTCCGCGTCATCCATGAGCGGGTTGAAGCATGCCAGACCGAAAGCCCTTCCCGGGTGAGCGTCCGCGAACCGCTTGATGCGCTGATGCGCTTTTTTCTGGTCCCGTGAAACGATGCCCGGCTGCAGGATCTGAGCCGCGATCCCGTTGGCATCCATGGCGTTCAGGACGACGTCCTCCGAATCATCGGTGAGGAACATCAGGTCCTCTCCCAGGTGCATATGCGCGTCGACGATCCTCATGTGTATTACCTCCTGCGCCGCAGCAACCGGTCCAGGACAACGGACACAATGATGACTGCACCAACGGCTGAGCCCTGCCAGAACGGGGACACGCCGATGAGGTTCAGCCCGTTGTGAAGGACGGTGATCAGGAACACCCCGATGAAGGTCCCCACCAGGCTGCCTTTGCCCCCCGAGAGGCTGGTTCCGCCAATTACCACCGCGGCAATTGTCTCCAGCTCCAGCCCCACGCCCGTGTCAGGGTCCACGGCGCCCAGGCGGGAGGTGAGGATGAGAGCGCCAACCGCGCAGAGAAAGCCCGAGATCACGTACGCCAGGCTCTTGTACAGGCGGATGCTGACGCCCGCCAGCCTGGCCGCCTCCTCATTGCTGCCGATGGCGTACCAGAACCTGCCCAGCTTTGTCTTGGTGAGCACCACCTGCCCGACGACGAACAGCCCGACGAAGATGATGGTGTAGAACTGGATCCCGAAGACCTCGGCAGCTCCGAAGAAGCGGTAGGCAACCGGAAGTCCGGTCAGGGAGTGGCCGTTGGTGCTCACGTACGTGAGGGAGCGGGAGATGGACATCATGCCCAGCGTCACGATGAAGGGCGCCAGCTGTGTGTACGCCACCAGGAAGCCGTTCACAAAACCCACGGCAACGCCGGTCAGGAGAATGGCGGCCAGACCGATTCCCATGCCCTGGTGCATGAGGATGAGGCCGCCCAGCATTGCCGAAATGGCAGCCACGCCTCCGACGGAGAGGTCGATTCCCGCGGTCAGGATGATGAACGTCTGCCCGATGGCGATGATCCCGACCGTTGTTGCCTGCCAGAAGAGGTTGCCGATGTTGCCGAACGTGAGGAAGCGCGGCGCCAGGATGCTCAGCACCACGCACAGGAGGAGCAACGCGGCCAGCATGGCGAGCTCGATCCGCCATTCCCCCGTGAAGGCGGAAACCCCCGAAGCAAGGCGGGACTGGGGCCGTTCAATTGTGGACATGGTTCCCCTCTTGCGCGCAAATGGAAAGTATGCGTTCTTCGGAGGCGTCGCGGTGATCCAGCTCAGCCACGATCCGTCCCGCCTTCATGACCAGGATCCTGTCGGAAAGTGCGATGATCTCGGGAAGCTCGGATGAAACCAGGAGAACGGCGACGCCGTGCGCGGCCAGGGAGTCGATGAGCGTGTAGACCTCGAACTTGGCTCCGATGTCGATGCCGCGCGTGGGCTCATCAAGGAGGAGCACATCCGGTTCATTGAGAAGCCACTTGGCAAGCACCACCTTCTGCTGGTTGCCCCCGCTCAGTGACACCACCGGTTTCGCGCTGGAAGCGATCCGGATCCGCAAGTCCTTCACCTTGCCGTCCACCATTGCCAGTTCCCTGGCCCTGCTGATCCAGAACCCGCGGGAGCGCACGTGGTAGGAAAGGGTGATGTTCTGGTAGATGGGCAGCTCCGTGAGGAGGCCGTGGTTCTTGCGGTCCTCGGGGACCATGCCGACGCCGCTGCGGATGGATTGCGCAGGCGAGCGGACGATGCCGACCCTTCCCTTGATCGTGACCTCCCCTGAGTCGGCCCTGTCCGCGCCGAACAGGGCGCGGACCAGCTCGGTGCGTCCGGCTCCCACCAGGCCGGAGAGCCCCACGATCTCCCCGCGGCGCAACCGCAAGGAGCAATCTATCACCCGATGGCCGCGGCGCAGGTTGCTGACCTCCACGACGACTTCGCCGGGAGGGTTGCGCTTCCTGATGGAGTAGAGGCTGCCGATGTCCCGGCCCACCATGGCTGTAATGAGCTCCCGCTGCTGGGTGTCCGCCGTGATGAACTCCTTTACCTTCTCCCCGTCGCGAAAAACGACAATGCGGTCGCTGATCTGGAAAACCTCTTCGATGCGATGGCTGACGAAAATCACGGTGAGGCCGTCCGACCTCAGCTTGCGGATAAGGGCAAACAGCTTCGCCGTTTCCTGCGTGGTGAGGGTGGCGGTCGGCTCGTCCAGGATCAGGAGCCGGGAGCGTACGGACACCGCCTTCAGAACCTCCACCAGCTGCTGCTCGGCCACCGTGAGACTTGCGATCTTCCTGGTCGGATCGATGTTCAGGTCTATTTCGATCTGGCGAATGAGCTCCATCGTGCGCCTGTTGATTGATCGCCGGTCCAGCCAGAAACCGGCCCGGAACGTCTCCGGCGCCATGAGAAAGACGTTCTCCGCCACGCTCATGTCGGGAATCAGGTTGAACTCCTGCAGCACGATGGAAACCCCCGCCTCGCGCGCCTCGGTGGTGCTGTGGAAGTGCACGTCCCGGCCGTCCAGTGTGACGGAGCCCGAGTCCAGCCCGATCACTCCGGCGATGATCTTGGCCAGGGTCGACTTCCCGGCTCCGTTTTCCCCGACGAGCGCAAGGATTTCTCCGGAGCGCACCTCCAGGGAGACGCTGTTGAGGGCGGCTATGCCCCCGAAGTTCTTCCGTACGTCGTGTATGGTCAGCAGCGCCTGTTCCATGTCCGCCTGATTGTATACCGATAGACACCGGCAGCGGCAGGGTGCACCCGCTGCTGCCGGCGAGCAACCTCATGGCGACGTCGAGATTACGCCGTGAGCTCTACTTCCCCGTCGTGAAGACGTCCTCGCTCAGTTTCTTCATGGATTGATCGACATTCTCGCGCGTCACAAGGAAACAAGGAACGTCGATCCGCTTCTTGACGGGCTTCCCGTTCAGGAAATCCACGGCGGCGTTCAACCCGAGGCGTCCCATGAGAACCGCCTGCTGCGCGGCTATGGCGCCGAGCTTCCCGTCCTTGAGCGCCTGGACGCTCTCGAGGCTTCCGTCGAAGGAAACGAGGAGCAGGTCATTCTGCTTGTTCATGGTCTCGACCGCGGTGATCGTTCCAAGAATGGCCTCGTCGTACGCTCCGTAGAAGCCGCGAATATTGGGGTGGGCCGTCAACATGTCCTGCGTGTACTTCAGGGATTCCGCCCTCGTGTAGTCCTTGCCTTCGAGCACGGAAACAATCTTGAATCCCTGGGCGTCCATGACATCTTTGAATCCCTTGAGCCGGTCGCGTCCATTCGCCCTTGCCAGGGAAACATCGATCATTCCGATCTCGCTCCCGCCCCACCCTTTTTTCTTCAACGCGGCGGCGAGATACTTGGCCGCCTCGCCTGAGCCGCCGATGTTGTCCGTCTTGACGAAGGAAGCGTAGTTCCCCGAATCCGTGCCGATGTCGACGATGACGACGGGGACTTTCGCCTTTTCCGCCAGCTCGAGAACGGACGGGCAGGAGGCGCTGTCAGTCGGGGAAATGAGTATCGCGTTGACGCCTGCCGTTATCTGATCCTGCACGTTCTTGAATTGCGTGGCAGCGCTGTTCCGTGAATCCGCATCGACGATCTTGATGCCGAGAGCGTCACCCGCTCGGTGGATTCCAATGGACACGTCCCGCCAGAAGGGCACGTCCAATCCCGGCGTCACGTACGCGAAAACCCAGTTCTTGCCGCTTTGACCGAAAGCAAGCGGCGCCAGGAGGACCAGGACCAGGAGAAGGATCAGTTGCTTCTTCATAAGATACCTCCTTGAACCCGTGAAATATGTCTTCGGAATTGTATATCGTATACAGTATTTGTCAAGAAAATTCCGCCAGGTTTCCATCAGAGTCAAAAACAAGCGCTCGAGGGGGGTCAATCACCTCTAAGGAAGGATTCTGACCGACCAGCTCGAGAAGAGCTTCCGAAACCATGAAAGTGTCCACGTGCGAGGTATTAGCAATCCGAACGATCCTGGGGCGTGCCAGATCCACGTCGATGCAGGTGAACAGCGCAGCCTGGAGCGCAAGGATGTCGGATTTCATCACCATGGGCATGCGGATATTGTTCAGGACCCTGTTCGTCAGGGCGTTGGAGTACATTGCGTCGTAATCCGCCTTTGCCGCCAGCCGCGCAGTCGTTATATCCGCCATGCCGACGCCCAGCGCGTTGCCATGGCTCTCTTCGCTGACGTCCAGGACCACGTACCTCTGGATTCGCGGGCCCCCAGTCGCATAGGGAGTGCAGTAGGTCCCCGTGACGTTGGGATCAGCGCCATCGCCGCTATGGTTTTTTCCAATTGTATCCACAACCAGGATGTCGAACTCGGGAAAAGGAATGGTGGGCATGAGCGCGCGGGCCTCCTCCAGCATCTCGGGCTCCCTTCTCTCGATGTCTTCCCGGGGGATTGCCTCGATCTTGCAGGTCTGGTCAAGCGAGTTCTCGACGATCCCGATGCCGAAGAGCACGTTCGCCTTTGCCAGCACGATCCTCCCGAAGCCGGGCACGATGCCGGGGAACCTCCCGAACCCTGCGGCGTGGCATGTCTCCGCGCCTTTCTGCTTGCCCATGCCGATTGCCATCATCTTCATGATGCCGCTTTCATAGTTGCCGTGGAAGGCCGTATGCGGCTTGATCCTTGCTGCAACAATGATGCCGTCAGCCTCCGCGGCAAACCTGTCCATGTGGACGGGCCGGCCTTCATCAGTGGCTCCAATTACCCGCGTCTCCATGGTAGCGCGGATGGGCGCTCCCACGGATTGCTCCGTGATCCCGTAGCCTTCCAGGAGCTGCCTCTGTCCCTCCTCCGTCGCTCCGCCGTGGCTTCCCATTGCGGGAAACACGAAGGGACGGCCGCCGCGCTCCTTCACGTTGGCCACGATTTCCTTGAGGATCAGCGCGATGTTCGCAATTCCCCGGCTTCCGGCGGTGATGGCGACGCTCATGCCGGGCCTGATCTTTGCCGCTATCTCGGGCCGCGCCATCTGCTCCCGGATGCACGCGGCTATGTCCCGCAGGCTGTTGTCGGCAAAGTGCTGCCGGATCCTCGCCATCCTGGGAAGCTTCACCTGCTCCAGGATGGCCCCCAGCACTCCCGTGCGATCCCATTCCCCGCCGCCTGGTTTTCTGGCCATCGTCGCCTCCATGCCGCGATTTCAATCGCGCAGAGTTCCGCCGTTCACGTTCATCGTCTCCGCCGTGACAAAGCCTGCCCGACGGTCAGCCAGGTAGCAGACCGCGAAGGCAATGTCCTCCGGCCTGCCCAGGCGCTTGACGATGCTCTTGTCGATGAACTTCTGATTTTCTTCCGCCGAGACCGCCGCGGACATCTCCGTGGCTATGCGTCCGGGACAGATCGCATTGACCGTTATCCCGTCCGCGCCGACCTGCTGGGCAAGGTTTCGCGTGAAGGCAAGCACGCCGCCCTTCGAAGCCGCATAATGCGCGGCGGCCACCGTACCGCCGTTCTTCCCCGCTTCGGAGGATATGTTGATGATCCTCCCGTATCTGCGCTCGCGCATCCCGGGAATCACCGCTTTGCAGAATTGGAACTGCGCCTTGAGGTTGATGGAGAGCACCTGGTCCCATTCGGTGTCGTCGATTTCCAGGATCGGGTGCAGGGGGTGGATGCCCGCATTGTTGACCAGGATATCGACGCCGCCCAGCTCCGTCTCCACGGCTGCGACAAAGGCGGCTATCTCCGATGGCCGGGAGAGGTCCACTTTCTTCACCAGAACCCGGCCTTTTGCCGATGTCTCCTTTGCAAAGGCATCCAGCTTCTCGACACGGATATCGCACAAAGCGACATGAGCGCCGCGCTCAAGGAGCGCGAACGCAATTGCCCTGCCAATACCCTGGGCCGCGCCGGTAACTATTGCTGTTTGTCTCTCGAGATCGGCCATGCTTTGCCTCCAACCTCACAGGAGCTGTACAATCTCGCCCTTATTGTATACTGTATACTATTATGACAGATTCCCTGTCAATGGTCGCATCATGAGAGTCGAGCTGGCCTACGGAAAGAATGGCCTCGCGGTGACCATCCCCGAAGGCGTCTCCGTCACCGTGGTGGAGCCGGCCTTTATTCCCTCATTGCCTGATCCGGTGAGCGCTGTCATAGAATCCCTGCGCGCTCCCCTTGGTTGCCCGCCCCTGCGCCGGAGCGTCCGCTCCACGGACACCGTCGGTGTGGTGTTCAGCGATATCACACGGCCCACGCCGAATAACCAGATCATTCCTGCCATCCTTCAGGAGCTTGAAGCGGCCGGGGTTCCCCGGGAAAACATCACGCTGTTCAACTCGACGGGAACGCACAGGCTGAACACGCCTCAGGAGCTGGAGGGAATGCTTGGCAGGAAGATCGTCGAATCCTACCGGATCATCCAGAACGACGCCCGCGCGCAGGGCCAGCACGTGCCGGTGGGCGTGACGAAAAGCGGAAACGAGGTGAAGATCCAGAAGGATTTCCTGGCCTGCGCGTACAAGATCATCACCGGCTTCATTGAGCCGCACTTCTTCGCCGGATTCTCCGGCGGCGGGAAAGCGGTCATGCCCGGCATGGCGCACCTGGACACCGTCATGCGCAACCACAACGCGAAAAATATCGACCATCCCGCTTCCACCTGGGCCACGCTGGAGGGAAACCCCATCCACGCCGAGGTGAACGAGGCCATGGCCCTCGTGAAGCCGGATTTCCTGGTAAACGTGGCGCTCAACCGGGACAAGCGGATCACCAGGTGCTTTTCCGGCGACGTGGTGAGCGCATACAATGCAGGGACACGGTTCGTGAAAGAAAACGCAATGAGCAGGGTGGAATCGCTGTTCGACATCGTCATCACGTCCAACTCGGGATACCCCCTGGACCTGAACCTCTACCAGTCCGTCAAGGGAATGAGCGCCGCGGCCCGTATTACGCGCCCCGGCGGGGCCATCATTGTCGCCGCGGAGTGCTGGGACGGCGTCCCGGACCACGGCTCTTTCGGAAAGCTCCTGCGTGAGACACGGGACGCCGATGACCTTCTGGCGCGCATCCGGGCCAGCGGTTTCATGATGGACGACCAGTGGCAGGCCCAGATCCTGGCGCTCATCGTGAAAAAGGCTGATGTCTTCGTCCACGCGGGCGGGCTGACACCGGCGCAGATTGCCCAGGCAAAGCTCTCCCCCTGCCCGTCCATCGAGGAGAAGCTGGATCTCCTGCTGGCCAAGCACGGGAAAGGGTCGAGGGTCTGCGTGCTGCCGGACGGCCCGCAGACCGTGCCGTTTGTCGAGCCGGCCAGCCAGAGGGTAAGCGCATGAAAGCACTGGTCAAGTACGCAGCCGGCAGCGGGAACATGGAGATTCGGGACGTCCCGGAGCCGAGCCGGCCCGGGGCAGGTGAAGATAGCCGTCGAGAAGACGGGCATCTGCGGATCGGATCTGCACATCCTCCACAGCGACATAGCCATCCCTGTTCGACCGCCCGTGGTAACGGGCCATGAGTTTGCCGGCTTGATCTGCGCGGTTGGCCGGGACGTCCAGGGTTGGAAGATCGGAGACCGCGTGGTTTCCGAGACGGCATTCACGTTCTGCGGCACATGCTCCGCGTGCCGCGCAGGCTTCTACAATCTCTGCCCGGAGCGCAGGACGCTTGGCTACTGGTACGACGGCGCCTTTGCCCCGTTCGTCGTTGTTCCCGCGGCCCGGCTGCATCGACTGCCGGAGGCAATCAGCCTGGAGGAGGCCGCTCTCACCGAGCCGCTGGCGTGCGTCACGCACGCGCTTTTCGACCTGACCTCCATCACGCCCGCGGACCTCGTTCTTGTTTCGGGGCCTGGCGCAGTTGGGCTTGCAGCCCTCCAGGTAGCCAGGGCAGCAGGCGCGCGCGTCGTGGTTGCCGGCACAAAGGGAGACGCGGACAGGCTCAAGGCCGCGCGTGAGCTGGGGGCATTCCGCGTAGTTGCAGTGGATGAAGAGCCCCTCCCGAAAGTGGTGCAGGAGGTCTCAGACGGCGCGGGCGTGGACATTGTCCTGGAATGCTCCGGCAGCAGGGCCGCGGTGGACGCCGGTCTCCAGGCGCTTCGCAGGCGCGGGCAGTTCACCCAGATCGGCCTGTTCGGCGCTCCGATATCCGTCAACTTCGAGCTTGTCTGCTACCGCGAGCTTCGCGTTACAGGGTCTCTGGGGAGCCGGTTCGGAAGCTGGGAAAAAGCGCTTGCGCTGATGGCCAGCGGCGCCGTCAAGACTCGGCCCCTGATCTCGGACATCATGCCCCTCGGGAGCTGGGCAGTCGCGTTCGAGAAGTTCGAGAAAAAACAGGGCCTGAAGCTGCTCCTGGACCCGAACGCTGCATAGAGTCAAGCTATGTCCGTTGCGCCGGCGGCGCTTTTCTAGCGGGCGTTCCTTATCATCGACAGATCGCCCGTCTTTGCGCTCTGCAGTATCGGGCCCATGTACTCATCGATCATGCCCGCGGTCAGCGGAACAGGCATGTTCTTCAGCTTCATCTCCAGCTGCGGATCCTTTGCCGCGGCCAGGGCGCGCGTGATATGCGCATCGGTGAAGCTCGGAACATCGGCCAGCCGGGTGGGGAACCCGATTGAGCGCGCCAGGGCGAACATGGCCTCCGCAACGGCCACGCCAAGGTCCCTGCCCCGAAGCCGGCCAAGGTCCGCCTTTGTCATGCCTGCCTTCCGGTAGATCTCTCCGACAATCCGAAGCGGCTCCTCGATGACAGGGGCGAAAAACACCGTGTAATACGGATTCATCAGCGCGCATGCGCGGCCATGGCTGAGGATGTCCACGAGGGAGAAGCTCGTCAGGTGGCCGCCGTTGGTCCCTCCCAGCATGATCGAGTAAGCCCCCAGATCGGTGCCGAGGCAGAGGTTGTCCCGCGCATTCGTATCCTTCGGGTTCTTGATGGCCCGGGGAAGGCTGTCCACGATCAGGCTGATCCCCGTCTCCGCCACGTCCCTGATCTTCTCATAGCCGGGTTTTCCCGCGGCGCCGAATAAAACCTCCAGCGCATGCGAGATCCCATCCAGGGCGCCGTCCATCACGAGGCTCTTCGGTGCGCTGTCGGTCACGCTGAAATCGAACAGCGGAGACGAAGGTACCACTGCCTCGTCGACAATCAGTTTCTTCTGCCCCGCGGCGACGTCCGTGATATTGGAGTACTTCGTGAGGTGCGCCCCGGAGCTGGCCGCTGTCTGGATGGCCACGTGCCCTTTCAGGGACTTGCCCGTTGCGGCAAGCTTCTTGGCAACAAGCCCGGTTCCGAAGTACTCGTCTATCCCGCCGCCCAGTGTTCGCAGGACCTCCGCCGCCTTGGCCGCATCAATGGTGCTCCCGCCGCCGAAGCTGACGATAAAGTCGGGATCAACGGCTTTCACCCGGTCCGCTATCCGCTTGACGTCTTCCCGGGGGGCATTCGGGCCGGCTCCCGGAACCTCTTCCACTACGGAGACTCCCGAAGCCTTGAGGGAATCCCGGATCGCGCCGACAAACGTGTCGCTGCCGGCAAATGTGTCGCGGACCAGGAGGGCGCGGGTGCCGTTGCCGCGCGCCACCTCTCCCGTTCGGGGAAGCACGCCGCGGCCGCGGACGTATCGGCCCGCCTTGAACTGGTCCAGGAGGGTGTTCGCTTTTGATTCGAGGTTCATGATTTCTCCTTTGCTTTCAGTGCCGCGCGCGCGGCGGCCACCACATGGGAGACTCCCATGCCGTACGCTTCGAGGACCGCGTCGTAGGGACCGGATTCGGCAAACCGGTCGTCGATGCCCACCCGTATCACGGGTACCGGGCGCTCCGCGGCCGTGACCTCCGCCACCGCGCCGCCAAGCCCGCCAAGCACGGTGTGCTCTTCCGCCGTCACAATGGCGCGTGTTTCCTCCGCCGCGGCAAGAACCGCCTGCCGGTCAAGGGGCTTGATGGTGTGCATCTCCAGGACCCTGGCGGAGATCCCCTGGGAGGCCAGCTTTTCCGCCGCTTCGAGGCTGCGGGACACCATGAGGCCCGCGCAGATGATGGTAAGGTCCCTGCCCTGCCGGTGCACCATCGCCTTCCCGATCTCAGGGGCATACGACTCATCGAAGAGGACCGGCACCTCGTTGCGGTTGAGCCTGCAGAATACCGGGCCGTCCCAGTCCGCAATCTTCGGCAGAAGCCTGGCCACGGCGGTCGGATCGCTTGGCACGACGATTGTCATGCCGGGCAGGCTGCGGAGGATGGAGACGTCGGAGATGGAATTGTGCGTGGGGCCGTCGAAAGAATCCGAGAGCCCGGCATAGGCGCCCATGAGCTTCACGTTCGCTTTCCCGTAGCACAGGTGGGTGCGAACCATTTCAAGCGCCCGGGTTGCAAAAAGGAAGGAAAACGTGTTGGCAAAAGGTATGTGCCCCGTGTAGGCAAAGCCCACCGCCACGTCCACCAGGGACTGTTCAGCGATGCCCACGTTGTAGAATCTGTCCGGGAACGCGGCTTCGAACATCCAGCTGTAATCGGAGTTGCTCACGTCGGCGCTCAGGGCCACCACTTTCTCATTGGCTTTGCCCAGGGCCACCAGCGCGGCGCCGTAGGCCTCCCTCATCGACATCATTTTTGCCATGCCGCCACCTCCCTCTGGAGCTCCTCCAGGCCTTGCGCGAACTGCTGTTCGTTCGGAGGGGCCCCGTGCCATCGGTGGTCGTACTCCATGAACGAGACGCCTTTCCCCTTCACGGTACGGGCAATGATGACGCTTGGCCGCGCGTGCACCTCATCGGCGCGATCCAGCGCATCCAGGACCTCCCCGACGTTGTGACCGTGCACTTCCTGGACATGCCAGCCGAACGCCTCCCACTTGGCGGCAATGGGCTCCGTGGGCATGACATCGGCGGTGGCGCCGGTCTGCTGGATCCCGTTGTAATCCAGGATGGCCGTCAGGTTTCCCAGCCGGAACTTGGCCGCTGCCATGATTCCTTCCCAGATGACCCCGGCGTTGATCTCCCCGTCTCCCAGGATCACGTACACCCGCGCCGCCGAAGCGCGCGCGGATGGAGCCGTCTTGCTGGAGGGTTTGCCTCCGCGCATGCGCAGAGAAAGCGCCATGCCTGTTCCAATGGCTATCCCGTGGCCCAGCGGTCCGGCCGCAATCTCCACGCCGGGCGTCTTGGCCGGGTCGGGGTGGCCCTGGAGCATGCTGTTGAATGAGCGGAATGTCATGAGCTCCTTGGGATCGAAGAACCCGCGATGAGCGAGCATTGAATACAGCATGGCGCAGGCGTGCCCTTTGCTGAAAAGAAGCCGGTCGCGATCCGGCCAGTCCGGCCGCTTCGGATCTATGCGCAGATGGTGGAAATAAAGGGCCGCCAGCACCTCGGCAATGGAGAACGCGCCGCCAATATGCCCGGTCTGATTGTTCTTGACCATGCGCAGGACATCAATGCGGGATTGGAGCGCACGGATCGTTATCTCTTTGACCAGTTGCTCGCTGTGGTAGTGCATCTTCCTCCCCCCGCGGCCAGGGCAGGCCGCTTTTTGACCTCTTGACTAGATCACGGAGCGGTTAAAGTATATGGTATACGATGTACAGAATATCTTACGACTGTTTGTATGTCAACAAGCCTCAATTGTCAGCTTGCGAGCGCCATTCTTGCATCTCCTGGCACAAACGTATACAGTACTGTGTATGCACAAATAGTCCACCGTTTCTCCCCAGGAGCATCTGGGATCTTCATAGGGCCGCAGTCCCTGAAGGGCGAGGACATGTTCGATAATTCCACGATCTCAGGCACCATTGACCGAAAGACGATTTCCGACCAGGTCTATGACCACATCAAAAAGCTCATTCTTTCCGGAGCCTTGAAAGGCGGAGAGAAGATCCCTGAAATCAGCATTGCCGACCAGCTGAACGTCAGCAGGACGCCGGTCCGGGAAGCCATTCGCAAGCTTGCCGAGTACGGACTGGTCATCCTCAAACCGCGCAGCTACGCGCAGGTTGCCACGATCAGCCCGAAAGAAGGGAGGGACATCTCGCTGGTCAGGCTTTCCCTGGAGAAACTCTCGTTTCGGAGCTTTGCTGAAGTGGCCGCGGAAGACTCCCTGGCCAGCCTGCATGACCTGGCCTTCAAGTGCACGGAAGCGAACAAGGCCGGTGACTACGGCGCAGCGTACGAGTTCGACAGCATGCTTCACCTGGAAATAGCCAGGAACACCGGGAACATCGAGCTGTTCAGCATGCTGCGCACCCTTGATGCGAAGCTCCAGCTCCTCCGGCTGAAACAGCACCTGCCTTCCCACCTCCTCTCCATGTATTTCAGCCAGCATGAGACTCTCATCCAGCTCATGCATGACAAGCGGCTCTCGGAGATCGAGTCCCTGCTCGAGCGCCACATCATGCACCACCTGGACTTCATCTAGCGCCTTCAGGCCTGCGTCATTGCGACCAGGCGGACCGGCGCGCCGGAGGCGTATTCGCCTCCAACCGCAAGGGGAGCCGGAATCAGGAGGACGCGCTGGTTGAGCAGGCTGGCCACCTGGCCTCCCAGGTTTTCCAGGATGTACACGTTGTTGCCAAGAAGCATCCGGTGATTCGAGGGGCTGAAGGGCTGGCTTGTGTAGGCTCCCGGCGGATCGAGGTCCGGCGCATCGATTCCGAAAAGACGGACCCCGGCTTTCACCAGCCATTCGCACAGCTCCAGGCTGGGCGTGGGGTACCCCCCGTAATAGCGCGCGGGGTCAGTGGTGAACAAGCTGGTCCACCCGGTGTGCACAAGGAGAGCGTCCCCCCTGCGGATCTCCGCACGGTGGCTGGAAAGGGAGCGCTGGATGTCGTCACGGGAGATCTCCCGGGAGCTGCCTTTTTCCGGTGCGTACGTTTGGGACACATCCGTGATGACGGCCTCCCCGATCAGCTCTGTGAGGGCTATCCCGTCCATGCGCTTGCCCGCCTGGACCATGTGCCACGGCGCGTCCATATGCGTCGCGAAATGCAGGCTCATGGTGACAATGGCATGCCGGCAGCCGTGACTGGGAAACATCTGGATGTTCTGAAAGTGCGCAAAGCCGAAGGGATGGTAGGTGTTCTCATCGAACCCGTGGCTGAGGTCGTAGAACTTCATGTCATGTGCCTCTATTCATCTGGCTGCTGGCGAAAATGATGGCAAGGATGACCAGGCCGGTCAGGATGTAGCGCAGGCCGATGGTGAACCCCAGGATGTCCAGGAGATACAGGATGAGGAGCAGCAGGATGGAGGCGCCGCAGATGCCGGGCACATTCGAGTTTCCACCGGCAATGCTGCTTCCCCCGATGACCGGGACCGCGATGGAGTTGAGCAGGTATTCATGTCCCATGCCCAGCGTGACGCCGCCGCCGAAGGCCGACAGGAGGATGCCGGTAAGCCCCCCGAAGACGCCGCAGAGGATGTAGGTGACAAGCCTGTTCACGTTGAGGTCGATTGCAGCGAGGGCCGCCGCCTTGCTGTTCTGCCCGATTGCGTGGATGTAGCGGCCATACGGCGATCGGGTGAGAATGAAGTGCATCACGACGGAGATGGCTACGACCACCACGAACAGGATGGGAATGACAGTCAGCTTGATGTTCACGAAATCGGAAAGTCCCGCAGGCGGCTTGATCTGCAGTCCGCGGAAAAACACGATGGAAAGCGTCTGGACGATGAATCCGGAGGCCAGCGTGGCGATCATGGGCGGAACGCGCAGCAGGCGGATGAGCCCGAAGTTGAAGGCGCCGATGGCCATGCCCACAAGGATGCCGGCAAGGATCCCCCACAGGATGTTTCCGTTGTCGGCGTTCATCACTTTCATCGCCACGAAGCCGGTCAAGCCGATCGTATAGGGAATGGAAAGATCTATGTTCCCCGGTCCGAGGGTGATAACGAGCATTTGCCCCAGGCCCACGAGCATGAAAAAGGAGGCGAAGCTCATTGAAGCGGTCAGAGTGCCCACGGGATCGGAGGAAACCAGGGCTATAATGCAGAAGACAATCAGGGCTCCGATGTAGGACCAGAGCCACTTTGTGGAGAATATCTCGCGCACGGAAAACGCGCGCACGCGCATGAGTTGATCACCCATACCTGGCCCCTTCCGCTGGCTTGAAAATCCCGTTCAGGAAGAGAACGATGAGCAGCATGAACCCCTGGGACCCGATCTGCCAGTCAGGGGAGATCTGGAGAAACGTGAGGAGGGTTCCCACCAGCGTCATGGTGCACGCGCCCAGCACGGCACCAACTGCCGAGACTTTCCCTCCTGCAAACGAGCCTCCCCCCAGCATGACGCCAGCAACGCTGAGAAGCGTGTAGTTCGAGGCGACGTTTGCATCCGAGCTCGTCGTGATCCCGGCAAGCGCCGCGCCGGACAGAATGGCCAGCAGCCCGACAAGCCCGAACACCGCGGCCTCGATCAGGACGACGGAATGTCCGGACTGCACCACAGCCTTGACGTTCCCGCCGATGCCCCGCACCAGGATGCCGAAGCTCGTCCTGAACAGGAAAAGGTGACCCAGGACGGCCAGTACGAACAGGAAGATGAGCGGAAAAGGCACAACCGGCGGGCTCCAGGAGACCAGGGTCTGCAGTATGGCAGGTATCTTCCCTCCCGGTGACGGCTGGATGGTCACTGCCAGGCCGGTCCAGACGAAGGACATGCCGATGGTTACGACGATGGACGACAGCTTGCGAAGGTAGAGGAACGCGCCAATGACCATGTAGATCACGACAATCCCGACGAAAAATGCGATGCCAAGGCCGGCGTTGAGGGGCATCACGGTGCCGAGAATGCACGTGACCAGGCTCACGAGGTTCCCGATGGAGAAATCGATCTCGCCGATGGCCATTGCAAACATCTGTCCCATGGTCACGAGGCTGAGCGGGATGGCCATGTTCAGCAGGAGCTGCAATCCCATGTATTTCGTGACAATGGGGCGAAGAAGAGCAATCGGGATGAAAATGACCAGGGCTGAGAGAATAGGCAGGAGAAGAATCTGGAGGTTGCCCGATTTCTTGAAAGACGCCAATACGTTCATGCCTCCTCCTAGAACGACGACTTCAGCACGTCCTCTTCAGTGGCTTCGTCTCCGGAAAGCTCGGCGATTATCTTGCCGGACTTGAAGACGTAGATGCGGTCGCAGTACTTCAATTCATTCATTTCCGTCGTGTACCAGACGAAGCTCCGCCCCTTCCTGCTCTCATCCGTGATGAGCCTGTAGATCTCACCCTTCGTGCCGACATCCACTCCGCGGGTCGGGTCATCCATGAGCACGATGGGGGAGCTGGATTCGAGGCACCGGGCAAAGAGGACTTTTTGCTGGTTGCCGCCGCTCAGGCTCAGGATCCCCCTGCTGACGGAATCCGTGCGGATGTCGATGGTCTGCCTCCACCGGTTGGCCACGTCGTTTTCTCGCTTCTGGTCGATGAGCAGGAAACGGCGGACGCGATCATACACCTGGAGGGAGATGTTCTTTGCAATGGACCAGACAGGGAAGATGCCGTCCGATTGCCGGTCCCCCGGGACGAACGTAACCGGACCACGGACCCGGTATTCCCTGTTGCCGCGATAGTCGAAGAGCTGGCGGAGAAGAACCGTCTGACCGTGTCCGGCCAGGCCGGCCAGCCCGACCACCTCGCCCTTGCGAACCTTGATGCGAAGCTGCCCGTCCCCCGCCAGGGGCTCGATGACCAGGGGCGCGCTTCCGGATTTCACGTCCCGTTCGAAGCCGTCGACGCCATTCTCCTTGATCAGTTTTGCTTCGCCCATGAGCTCGATGATCTGCTGTCGCGTCGCTTCCTTGGTCTGAAGGATTCCAACGTTTATGCCGTCCTTCAGGACACAGATCCGGTTCGTGCAGGCAAGCACCTCGTCCAGGAGGTGGGAAATGTAGATGACGCTGAGGGCGCCGTCACGGGGCGTGTTGAGATAAGCAATCAGCTGCTGCGTTGTGTGATGATCGAGAGCGCTGGTGGGCTCATCAAGGATGACAAGCCTCAGCTCGGTTTCCGTGGTGGAGAAAGCCTTGGAGATCTCTATCATCTGCCGCTTCCCCAGGGACAGGTTTTCCACGATGTCGGACGGGCGGATGCCATGGTCCGGGAAGATCCTGTCCATGGTGCCCATGATCATTTTCTCGGCCACCTTCTGCCAACCGGGCCCCCGGAGAGCGGGGTGGAAGACCCGCATGTTCTCCACAACCGATAGGTTGGGACACAGGCTCAGCTCCTGGAAGACCGCGCGGATCCCGAGCCGGTTTGCCGAGTAGACCCCGTAGTCGACCCCCAGCGGCTCTCCCAGAACAAGGGCCTCTCCCGAGCTTTGACGGTAGGTACCGGTGAGAATGTTCACGAGGGTGGATTTCCCGGCGCCGTTGTGCCCGACGATTCCGAGTATCTCCCCTTCATAGACGGTCAGGTTCAGGTTGTTCAGCGCGTGTGAGTGGAGAAAGAACTTGTTGAGATCCTTCAGCTCGATGAGCCTGCCTTTTTCTTTCATACTCCCGCCATACTCCCGCCAGTTTACCATGACTTGAATGAAAACAAGGCGGTTCTGCGGGGCCCGCAGAACCGCGCTCAGATTGGAAGGACGCGAGCTCCTTACTCCGGCATCGGGTCAGGAGGAGCTGGTTTTCCCGCCTTGAAGTTCGCAATCGTCTGCTGAACCCACGCCTGGGGATAGAATGTGCTGGCAACGCCGCCCTTTTCGGTATGAGCCAGGAAGAAGTCGAGCTTGTCGAGGGGAATCGTCAGCGGCGGAAACTTCACTTCCTTGGGTACATCTTTTCCATTCAGGACTTCGAGGGCTGTCCAGAATGCTATCTGCACGACGCTCGGCGAGATGGTGCAGGAAGTGGTGTCGTAGCCGTTCTTCTCCTTCAGCTCCTTCCAGATCCGCAGCTCGTCATAGCGGTTGCCCATGATGACCATGGGAAGCGGGCGGCCGGCGGCCTGGAATGCCTGGACCGCGCCATACCCGTCTCCTCCCTGGTCAACTACCCCGTCAATCTTCGGCAGGGACGGCAGGATGCCGGCAACCGCCTTCTGTGCAGTCGCCTCGTCCCAGTTGCCGTACACCTCCGCAACGATCTTCAGGCCGGGATATTTCTTCAGCCCGTTCGCTATGCCGCCATGAATGGCGTCATTCACATACGTTCCGGCGAGGCCGCGGATCTCAAGCAGGTTGCCGGTCTTGGTGAGATGCTTCGCGATGTAGTCGACTTCCGAGCTTCCGTAGAAGTCGAAGTCTGTCAGCAGGCGGTAGGCCGAGGGCTCGGTCACCGCATTGTCGAATGAGACAACGGGGATTCCCGCGGCAACAGCCTGCCGGACCGCCCCATTGAGCGCTGTCGGGGAGGCTGCGTCGATGACGATGGCATTGTAGCCTTCGAGGATCAGGTTCTGCAGCTGTGCGGCCTGCTCTGCTGCCGAGCTTTCGTTCGTGGTGAATGCGGGGCCATCGGCAATCAGCCCCTGCGCCTTCGCCTTGTCCACCACGGTCTTCCAGTCGCGAAGCATCTGCTGGCGCCATGAGTTCGCGGCGTAGTCGTTGCTGAGCACGATGCGCCATTTCGCTTGCGCGCTTGCTGCAAATGCGCCCAACAATAAGAGAGCAGAAAGCAACAGGAACATTCGTTTCATAACTCTCCTCCTTGACACTTCTCTGAGTGCCGGGTGTATTGTATACCGTATACTATTCCTGTCAAGAAAAATTGTTCTTCCTTAATGGGCGTTGATGTGCATACGGCTGTACAGGGAACGGAACTTTTTCGGTGAAAGCCCTGTGAGCCGCTTGAACATTCGCCGGAAATACCCAGGGTCGGAGTAGCCGCAGGCAAATGCGATCTCATTGATGTTCTTGCGTCCTTCGGTCCTCAACATCGAACGGGCCACGCCAATGCGCTTGAGGTGAACGGCTTCGAGGATCGACATGTCGCGATGCCTGTGGAAAACCCGCTCTAGGTAGTCGGCGCTGCGGCGAAGGTCCCGCGCAATCGACGAGGTGGTGATGGGCCCGCGGAAGTTCCCGTCGATGTATGCCTGGATCTGCAGCGCAAGCGGCGCCTGCTCTCTGGCCCGGGAAGCCGCGCGGGGGGTCCATTCCCGCTCCCCGGTGCCGGCCTCCACGAGCATCAGCGCCACCAGGTGAGCCGCGCCTACCGTGTCCAGGATCCCGGATTCCTGGTCCGAGATGAACCGGCAGAACATCTCGGTGAGGAGCTCGGGATCCCGCACGTCCGCCACGCGCGGCACATGGAGGGTGGAGCGCGCGGTGCCGGAATCGTGAAGGCGGAAATGGACCCAGTAGAAATGGACATCGGGGGCATAGGGCAGGCGTCCACCGTGCCTCTTGCCCGGGAAAAAGCAGCAAGGTCTGGTTCTCCGTCACGTGGAAGGTTTCATCCTCCTCGAACATGTCCAGGCAACCCTGCGCCACGAAGATCAGCTCGCAGGAGTCGATGACGCGCGTGGGATGGATTCCGAAACCCGGGGACACGAACAGGCCGCCGTTCGCCGCCTCGATGCCGTTGAAAAGCAGGAACCTGAACCGCCCTTCGCCTGCGCCCACCGGCCCTCCGTCAGCCCGCGCGCGTGAAATCGCCGTCGCGCCGCCCGGCGTTTATGGTGCGGAACGAAACGGGCGTCATGTTGGTTGTCCGCTTGAACACGCGACGAAAGTACGCCACGTCCCCGTAGCCGCATTGGGCCGCGATTTCCGACACGTGAGTCTCACGCTGCAGGAGGAGCTGCGCGCGCGCTTCCCTGATTCGCCGAAGGTGAAGGGCGCTGCGGACCGAAATCCCTCTTTCCCGGCGATATGCCCGCTCCAGGTACCCGGGGCTGTAGCGAAGCTCCTGGGCAATATCGATCGTGCAGACGGCTTCCCGGTAGTGCGCGGCGATGTACGCATCCACCATGGAGGCAATGGTCTCCAGCCCCGAGCTGACCGGCCGGGCGTCCAGGGAGCCCCCGGCTGCGGCTGAGAACTCGCAGAGTATGAGGACCAGCAGGTTGTACAGGGCCCACTGTGTGGACCCCCGGCGTTTCTGCTCCGCGATATAGCGGCGCAGCAGGTCAGTGAGCCTTTCCGGGCTGACCACCGTTCCCCGTGCGGGGACAAAAAGCGGGGGGGAAGTCCCCCGGCTCCCGTGGGCAACGCTCTTGAACTTCAGCGCATAGAACTCCGCCGCGTCAACGTGATGGAACACAATGGCGCGTGACGCGTCGTAATGCAGGAGCACGGCATCCTGCGCCCGAAGGCGCATCTCGGACCTCTCCGCCACCACGCTGACCTCTCCCCTGGCAATGAAAACAAAAAGGTAGGAATCGCTGAGCCTGAGCATCTGGCTTGCGGCGGAATCAGCGGCAACGAAGAGCGAGCCTGCGGGCTCCAGGGAGCATACCAGCCCGAGGTCCAGGCTCTTCACTCCCGAACCCATAGCGTCATCTCCCCCGGCTGTCTGTTGGCCCACGCGTAATAAGGAATGAAGAGGAGGTCTTTCGGCGCGGGCATGGGCTGGCGCCCGTCCTGCCGGTAAAGCTCTGGTGAGACAGCCGTGCCGTCCCATGCGCGCCCGCGCGTTTTGACCACGACCATCCCCCCCATCAGGTCGTCCCGGCGGCTGGATTCCAACCGGGCGCCGGAAGGCAGAACGGCGGTGTGGAGGAACGGGCCGTTGTCTGCTTCTTCGAGGCAATACACCACCGGTCCTCTCTGCACGGCCACCTTCCCGTAGTCCGCCTCCACCCGCGGGTCCGCGCGAAAGCGCTGCGCCGGCATGGGAAGAATGAGCTGGACACGGTCTCCCCTGCTCCACCGACGGGCCATGTGGGCGTATCCCTTCTCCATGGCGCGCGCCAGGTCGAAGCGGGAGCCGTTGATGCGGAGGGACGCCCCGGTGCACCAGGAGGGGATACGCACGGCAAAGTCCAGCTGGACAGGGCCGTCCGCCGTGAACTCGAAGCTGACTTCTTCCGACCATGGGTAGTCAGTGCGCTGTCGGAACGCCACCTGCCCGCCGGCCGTGGTGCAGGAGATGCTGCCATCGTGGAAAAGATCGGCATACAGCGCGCCGTCGCCAAGGTGGTAGACGTACTCACCCAGGGAGGCCAGAAGCCGGGCGATGTTGGGCGGACAGCAGGCGCAGCCGTACCAGGGCTGACGGCGATACTTCACGAATTGCCGGCTGGGGTTCTTCTCGCAGACCTCCGGACGGACCAGGAGGGGATTCACGTAGAAGTAGCTCTGGCCGTCGAGCCCGAGGCCGCTCAGGATCCCGTTGAAAAGAGCGCGCTCCATGACATCCGCGTAGCGGGAATCCTGGCGCAGCATCCGCATCCGGCTTGCGAACATGAAAAGCCCGATTGCGGCACAGGTCTCCGCATACGCCGTGTCATTGGGAAGGTCGAAGTCCGCGCCGAAAGCCTCATTGCGCGCCGAAGAGCCGATCCCGCCCGTGACGTACATCCGGCGCAGGGAGGCGCTGTCCCACAGCCGATCGCACGCGCTGCCCAGCTCCTGGTCCCCGGTTTCCAGCGCGATGTCGGCCATGGCCGTGCACAGGTACATTGCGCGCACCGCGTGGCCGGATGCCTCCGGGAGCTGCCGCACCGGCACCCGGGCCTGGTAGTAGTCCAGGTCGTGGATCCCGAAAATGGGAACGAACTGCGGGGACTTGGCCTCCTCCTCGAAGTAGTTGGGCTGACTTCCCCTCTCGTCGATGAAGTAGCGGGCAAGCGCCAGGTAGCGCTTTTCCCCGGTGAGCCGGTAAAGCTTCACGAGCGCAAGCTCAACCTCCTCATGCCCGCAGTAGCCCCGGGATTTTCCGCTGCCGGTCCCGAAGCGCGAATCGACAAGATCCGCGACCTTGCGGACCACCTCGAGGATCTTCTGGTTGCCCGTGCTTCTGTGGACCGCCACGCCGGCTTCAATGAGGTGGCCGGCGCAGTACAGCTCATGCGCCTCCCGCAGGTTTCGCCACTTTCCCCCGGGGTCCTTCACGACGAAGTATGTATTGAGATAGCCGTCGGGCTGCTGCGCGGCGGCAATCAGCTCGATGGCCTGCTCGGCCCGGTGCCGTATCCCGGCGTTCTCCGGGGCCTCGTCGTGCAGGAGGTGGCCCGCGGCCTCCAGCCATTTGAAAAGGTCGCTGTCCTGGAAAACCATTCCGTCGTACTGGCCCGTGCTGCGGCCCGCGGCAATTCGGAAGTTCTCAAGGGAGTGGCTCCGGGGCGCGCCCGGGATCTCGTCGTTCAGGGCCATCCACTGGTAGGGAATGGTTTTCTCCCGAATAAGGTCGCGGTAGCGTTTCCAGAACCCCCCGTCGATTGAGGCCCGGAGGTACCTCATTTCCGGGTCGACAGGCGAAGGACGTTCCATGAAAGCGACGGCAGCCGGACGCTGAGCCGGCCCTTCTCCAGTTTCGCGCCGCTGGCCTCGCGCGGCTTTACGTTCTGAGCGTTGTGCGTGTTGACTGCTTTCGCATCCCGGGAGTCCAGCACCGTGTGGGTGGCTCCCGTAAGCGTCTCGAAGCTCCGCAGGTCGCACGAAAGCTCAAGCTCTCCTTTCTGATCGCGATTCACCGCGAAAATGCTGAGCTCCCCTTTTTCCTCGTCATGAACCGCCGCTGCCTCCAGGACCGGCACGTCGGTGAAATCCCGGCTGTCGTACCGGGGTGATTGCACGATGGTCTGAAGCGACCTGCCTCTCCCGAACCGGGATGCGTGCAGGAACGGATAAAATATCGTCTGTCTCCAGGCGGGACCGCCCGTCTGCGGTCATGATGGGCGCAATCACGTTCACCAGCTGCGCGATGCAGGCCACCTTGACCCGATCAGCGTGCTTCAGCAGCGTGATGAGCAGGCAGCCCACCAGGAGGGCATCCTCGAATGTGTACGTGTCCTCCACCTGGGACGGGGCAAAGCTCCACGGCACGATCTTGCGGTCCGCCTCGTGGGAGTGATACCACACGTTCCACTCGTCGAAGGACAGGTTCACCGTCTTCTTGCTTCGTTTTCGGGCGCGCGTGAGATCGCAGGCGGCAATGACGCTCCTGATGTAAGTGTCCATCTCCATGGACTTGGCCAGGAAGTTGGCCGTGTCGTTTTCCTGGTTTCCGTAATAGCTGTGCAGGGAAACGTAGTTCACATGCTCGTACACGTGATCCAGCACGGTTGCGTCGTAGTCCGGGAACGTGGGCATCTTCGGGTGCGAGCTGCCGCACGCCACCAGCTCGATATCGGGATCGACCCAGCGCATCACTTTTGCCGTTTCCAGGGCGGCCCGGCCGTACTCCGCCGCTGTCTTGTGGCAGATCTGCCACGGACCGTCCATCTCATTGCCCAGGCACCACACCTTGATCCCGTGCGGCTCCTTGCGGCCGTGCGCGACGCGAAGATCGCTCCAGTACGATCCCGAGGGATGGTTGCAGTATTCCACCAGGGCCCTTGCCTCGTCGGGGCCCCGGGTTCCCAGGTTGACGGACATGTTCACGGCTGCCCCGGCCTTGGCGGCCCACCGGGCAAACTCATTTACGCCCACCCAGTTCGGCTCCACGGTCCGCCAGGCCAGCTCCAGCTTGCGGGGCCGCTTTTCCACGGGGCCGACGCCGTCTTCCCAGTTGTACCCGGAGACGAAGTTGCCCCCCGGGTAGCGCACAATCGAAACCTGGAGCTCCCGGACAAGCTCCAGCACATCGCGGCGGAAGCTGTCCTCATCCGCCGTGGGGTGGCCCCTCTCGTAGATCCCGCCGTACACGGCGCGTCCAAGATGCTCCACGAAAGACCCGTAGAGCCTCGGATCCACCTCGGAGATGACGAAATCCTTGTCCACGATCATTGTCGCCGTTTTTGCGTCGGCCATTCCTTTCTCCTTCTCACCTGCCTCTATTTGATGCCGGACGTGATGGCCACTCCCTCCGCCACGCGCCTCTGGAACGCGAGATACAGGACCACGGTGGGGATGGCGGCCAGCACGGCGGAAGCCATCTGCCGGGAGTACGCGATGCCGTACCACGACTGGACCTGCGTGATGCCGATGGGGATCGTCATCATCGGAGTCGAGTTGATGACGATGAACGGCCAGAAGAAATTGTTCCACGCATAGATGAACGTGAGGATGGCGAGGGCCCAGGAAATTCCACCGTTCAGGGGGAGGAAAAGGCGGAAAAGGATGCGCATCTCACTCGCCCCGTCCATGTGCGCCGCGTCGGAGAGCTCCAGGGGCATCTGGTCGAAAAAGCGCTTGTACGACACCGCAGCCACTATGGCGGGCGGGGAGGCGATCTGGGGCAGGATGACCCCCCAGTAGCTGTTCACGAGGCGCAGCTTGTTCATGAACATGAACAGCGGGACCACGTTTGTTGTCCACGGGATCATGAAGCCGGCAAGGACGGCAATAAACAGGAAGCGATTCCCCGGAAACTTGATCTGAGACAAGGCGTACGCGCACATCATGGTCAGCACAACAACGGCTGCGGTGATGGCAACCGAGTCCAGGATCGTGTTGAAATACCAGCGGATAATCATGGTGTTCTTGATGACGTAGGTGTAGGCGTCGAAGACCAGGGGCAGCGGGAACCAGGAGGGCGGGATCTGCACTGTCTTCGTGTCGACGGTGAGCGAGGTATTGACGGCCCAGTACAAAGGAAAAATCCACACCACGGCGATTGCCAGGGTGATGACCGTGATGATGACGGAAGAAACAGAGACCCTTCTGTACCTCATTCGCCCCTCTGGAATCGAAACAGGCGCAGCTGAAGGATGGAGGAAATCAGGATAAGCACGAAAAGCGCCATGGAGATCGTTGCCGCGTAGCCACCCCGGTATCGCGTGAACGCCTGGATGTACATGTGCATCAGGACCACGATGGTGGAGTTGAAAGGCCCGCCGTTTGTGAGCAGGTACACCTGGTTGATGATCTGCCACTGCAGGATGAGCTGCAGGACGAGCACCAGTGATGTCACCGGCCAGATCAGCGGCCAGGTGAAGTAGAGAAAGACACGGAAGCCCCTGTCAGCTCCGTCCAGGGAAGCCGCCTCATAGTACTCGCTCGGAATGGCCTGGAGACCGGCAATGAACAGGAGAATATTGAAGCCCACCGTCCACCAGACCGTCACAAAGGCCACGGCGGGCATTGCCCAGACGGGATCCTGGAACCAGTTGATCTTCAGGTGGAAAAGGAAGTTCACGATCCCGTAGGCGGCGCTCAGGACCCACATCCAGATCTGCGTCACCACGCTCACGGGAAGGACATAGGGAAGGAACATGAGCGCCATCACAAAGCCCCGCAGCCTGTTCAGACGCACGATCATGAGCGCAAACACCATTCCTACGAACGTGTTGGGGACAACGCTGAGAACGATGAAATAGACGGTGTGCAGCAGGGACGCCCAGAACAGGGAGTCCTTCATCAGGTGGACGTAATTTTCCGTCCCAATGAAATGACCCCGGCCGGCTATATCCGCGTTCGTGAAGCTGAGAATGATCACCCGCACCGTGGGATAGATCAGAAAAACGAGGTACACGGCAACAAAGGGAAGGACCATCAGGAGAACCGTGCCCCACGGTGTCTTCCTGGACCTGCGACGGTGCCTCAAAGGCGCCGCGTCCGCGCCGGCCTGGTGAACGGCCGCACTGCTCATGTCACCCCCCGTGCGAAAGAAAAGCCAGAGGAAGGCCCTGCGGCATGCGCAGGGCCTTCGCACACGAAAGCCTACATCGAGAGGCTCTGCAAGTCGTCCTTGAACTTCTGGATCGCGTCCGCCACCGTGAGGTTCCCTATCAGGGCGGGGGACAGGAAATTGCCGGCGGCGTCATAGGTCGGAGCGCCGACGCCGAAAATCGGGTTCACCGGTTCGAGGCGCACGTCCTTGGCGGCCTGACCCGCATATTCGTTGACAGGATAGAGCTTTGCCAGTGTCGGCCCGTTCAGGACCGGCAGGTACGCGGGCAAGTGGCCGCCGCTGGCCCACTCCGCGGCGTGCTTCTCCACGAAGGCGACGAAAGTCAGGACGGCATGCACCATGTCGTCTGAAATCGGGGTCTTCGTGTTGTTGGGAATGGCGATGTTGTGGGAATCAGCCCAGGTCTCCTGGTTCGCGTAAAGCTTCGGGAAAGCCATGACGCCGAACTTGAACGGCAGCTTTCCGGACTTCTCCAGGTCCACCATCGTCGGGACTTCCCAGTTGCCGTTGAACATGAAGGCCGCCTTGCCGGAGCTGAACAGGGCAACGGAGCCCGCATAATCCACATTTGCCGGGACCAGGCCCTTGGTGGTCCAGTCGGTCATGGCCTGGAGCGCAGTCTTCCCGAGGGTATCCACCTGGTCCAGCATCACCTTGCCTTCGCTCGCCAGGTTCCCGCCCTGCTGGTAGTAAAGGGTGCTCCACATCCGCCACACTGTGGCCGGGTCATTGGCGGAGGACATGGCCATGGGGAGCACGCCCGCGCGGCTCTTGATCCTTTCCAGGGACCGCGTGAAGTTCGCCATGCCGGTGAACGCAGACGCCAGGGGACGGCCGTTGGAGCCAAGGAGGCCGGCTTTCCGCAGGATGTTCGCGTTGAAATAGAGAATGGACGTGTGCGTGTCCAGCGGGATGCCGTAGAGGACCCCTTCGGTGCCGTACGCCTTGCTGATGGCCAGGGACGTATCCACAAGGACGGGATTGAAGTCCTTGTAGGAAAGCCCGACCGTCTTCAGCTCATCTTCGGTGATGGGTCGAAGATCTCCGGCCTGGATGCCCGCGGGGAAATGGGAGAGATGGTAGGTCATGACATCCGGGGTTTCCCCGGCAACGACCGCCGTATGCACCTTGGTATAGAACGGATCCCCCCATGTCAATGTCGTACCCTGGATGTTGATGTCACTCTGGCTGGTGTTGAACTCGTTGATGATGGCCTTCCACCTCACCCCATCCCCGCCGCTCAGGAAGTCCCAGAGAGTCACGTTTGTCTGGGCCCAGATGGCGAGCGGGGTGAAAAGGACAACCAGAAGCACAAGAGTCATTCCGAATGATCGCTTCATGCCCTCAACCTCCTCCAAGTAGAATAAGTATCCAGATTTCAAAGTGCTAGCGGGAAAGCGGTATCTTCAAGGAACATTTCCGGTATAAAAAAGGGATGATAGCGACCTTGTCGACCGGCTTTCCGGGAGAAGAGTCTCCGCGCCTTGACCACGTGACATCAGTCTGCAACTATGAGGCAACCACACCATGATGGACATCCCGGATCCGCACACCCGTCGCCTGTATTTTCTGTTCCTTCTAGGATTTGCGACATTCGGCGCGGTCTTCACCATCATTGGCGCGGCGCTTCCGCACGTCATCCGGACCTTTCACTGGTCATATGCGCTGACCGGCGCGGTGCTGGCAGCCAACGCCGTCGGCTACTTCGTCTCGACTTTCGCGTGCGGCATCCTTGTTCAAAGAATTGCCCCGCGGAAAGTGCTGGTTTCCGGGCTGATCCTCGGCGCGCTCAGCTTGTCCCTCTTCATCCGCTGGCCCTCCCCCTGGCTGAACCTAGCGCTGAACTTCTGCATCGGTCTGTGCCAGGGGACCATCGAGGTGGTGACGAACCTGGAAGTGCTCCACATGGAGCGCAAGGGCCAGAGCAGGCTCCTCAACATGTTGCATGCCGCCTTCAGCGTAGGCGGCATCGTGGGGCCGGCTGCCGTGGGGTTCCTGCTGGGCGCTGGGGGCGGAGGATTGGCCGTTTTTGCCGCAACGGCGGCGGTTCTGGCAATCATGGCCGTCCTGTTCGGGATTTCTCCGTTCCCGAAATTGCGCCAGCAGGAGGAGCACGAGCGCGGACACGGGCTTTCGCTGATTTTCCAGCCTCTCCTGCTCCTGATCACGATCTTTCTCCTCCTCTATGTGGGCGCGGAGCTCGGGGTTTCCACGTGGATAGCGGAGTATTTCGTACGGGCGCGCGGCGCAACCCCCTCAACGGGAGCTTTCGCGGTCTCGCTTTTCTGGGTCGGCCTTCTTGTGGGGCGCTTCTCCCTGTCAGTCGCCTATCGCGGTTCCCACCAGGAATACCCGGTCCTGGGGCTCACGATTCTTTCGGCAGCAGCCCTGGGAATGGTGCTGTTCGTGACCTCCACCTGGGCGCTTTCTGTTGCGGTTTTCCTGACCGGCCTTGGTTTTTCCGGCATCTATCCTTTGTCCATCGCCATTGTCGGCCGCTACCACAGGAGCGGCGCGGCGGTCGGCGCGGTGACCACGGGCGGAGGAGTCGGCTCATTCACGTTCCCGTTCCTCATGGCGTTGCTGGCGCAGACCATCGGCATCCGGGGAGGGTTCTGGTTCTATCTCGGGCTTGCAATGGTCCTTGTGGGCATGGCAACCGCAATCATCCGCGCCACCCGCGAGGCACGCGGCGCGTGATGCCTTAAGACTTGCTTTCCGGAGTAAACCGATTATATAGTTGCGCACATGAGACAAGCAACTTTGAAAGCGTATCGCTACCGCTGGCTGATCTTGGCCGCGTTCATGGTGATCACCGGTATCAACCAGGCTTTGTGGATCGCGTTCGCCCCCATCACCAGTGAGGCCATGAAGTTCTATTCCATGAGTGACCTCGCCATCGGGCTGCTCTCTCTGTGCTTCATGGCAATCTACATCCTGATCTTTCTCCCCAGCGCGTGGCTCATCGACACGTGGGGGATCCGCCGCGCGGTCTCCCTGGGCGCCGTTCTCACTGCCGTGTTTGCCCTGACCCGGGGGATCTTCGCCTCCAACTTTACCCTGGTCTTCATCTCCCAGGCGGGCATTGCCGTCGGCCAGCCCCTCATCCTCGGGGCCACCACCAAGCTGGCAGGCCGATGGTTCCCCGCGGATGAGCGCGCCACGGCAACGGGCCTCGGCACGCTGGCCATCTACCTGGGGGTGCTTCTCAGCCTCATTGTCACGCCCATTCTCACGGCAAGCTACGGCATGAAGGGGATGCTCGTCATCTCGGGCGTTGCCGCCGTGGTGGCGGCGCTGTTCTTCATCGTGGTGGCGCGGGAAAAGCCGCCGACACCGGTTGGCCGGCCGGAAGACGAGGTGCGCTCTCTCATGTTCGACGGCCTGCGAAGCATGATCCGACGCAGAGATTTCCTTTTCCTCCTGGCCATCTTCTTCGTGGGACTGGGGATGTTCAATGGGATCACCACGTGGATAGAGGAGATCGTGGGACCGCGCGGGTTCTCCACGTCCCAGGCCGGTCTTGCCGGCGGTCTCATGCTGATTGGCGGAATCCTTGGCGCGGTGGCGCTGCCCCTGGTCTCCGACTCCCTGCGGCGGCGCAAGCCGTTCATCATCATCGCGATGATAGGGCTTCTCCCGGGCCTCATCGGCGTGACTTTTGCGACAAGCTACTGGCTGCTCCTGTGCTCATCATTCGTGTTCGGGTTCTTCCTCCTGAGCGCAGGCCCCGTCGGCTTCCAGTACGGGGCGGAAATGACGCTTCCCGCGCCCGAAGGAACATCGAACACGCTGCTCATCGTCGCCGGGCAGATCTCCGGCATCATCTTCATTTTCCTCATGGACGCCCTGAAGGCGCCAAGTGGATCAATGACGGCGTCCCTGCTGGGACTTTTCGCCCTGACGGTAGTGAGCCTGGCGCTGGCAATCTTCTTGAAGGAATCTCCGATTTTCAGGCAGAAGGGCGTGCAGGCCGGGGGGCTGGGAAATAAGGCTCAGCCCGGTCCTATGCGGGGAAGCTGCCGCGCGGGCTCCAGCCTGACCTGCATGCACTGGTTCATGGCCTCGGTCACTTCGCCGAACACTCCGAGTATTGCCAGCACAAGCTCGTGGCCGGTGCAGGCCTGCACTTCTTTCGCGCTCATGGGATAGAACAGCTGGAAGCCCTCCCACTGATCCGGAGGGGCTTTTCCAGCGGCCAGCCGAATCTGGCGGGAAGATTCCCAGCTCTCCGCGGTGAACGACCTGGCGGTCCCGCCGACCAGGCGCGCGGTGAAGCCCTCCCGCCGGACCAGCCGGCCCATCTCCCGGTCCAGCGCAGTCCCGTCGTCGCACTGCTGCATGAGCCGGTGCCAGTCCCAGTCTTTCTTCAGCGTTCCCGGGATGTCGGCGTCTCCGCGGACGGAGCCGCGCTCGATCTGCAGGCCGCTCTGGAATACCTTCTTATCCCTGTCCGCTGAGATGAAAAACTTGGCGCAACCGAAGTTGACGTCATGGGAAACTGGCTTGGCCTCCCGGTTGGCCCGGGGAAGCCAGCAGATCCACTGCCAGAACACGCCGCGGCCCCACCTGTCGGTCACGAACCCCGTGCCGTGCTTCTGCTCCAGCCCATACTTGAGGATCTGCGTTATCCTCTCATGGGGCTCGAGGTTCCCGACCCGAATGCCGTGATCGAAGTCTATCCATTCGACCCGGAAAGCTTCCCCCGTGGGCAGCTCCGCGGCCGCCTTCTCCGTCCGTGAAAGCGGCAGCCAGTCTTTCTGGGTGGGCCGCCTTTTCACGCACGCGTCTCCTCGGGGGACCGGCTGTAGAGGAACGGGATGAGGTCCTGCTCCGTCGTGGAGAGCTTGGTGCCGGAGAACCGTCTGCGCAGGGATTGCGCAAGGCTTTCGGCCTGTGCGAGGTAGCCGGCAAAAAGCGCTTTCAGGCCCGGCTCATCGTCGGGCGCCTCCGGAGGATTGCCGGCAGCGCCGTGCGCGTTTTCCAACCCGAGGTCCAGTCCGAACGGGATGGGAGCAGGAGCAAACTCCCTGTGCCGCCAGGCACCCGTGTGGATGTCGAAGTTGTACAATGGAAGAAACGCGACGCCATGGTCTGCAATAAAAGTGATGGCCTGGCAGATGAACTGAACTTCGCAATCCGTATGCAGGAAGTGGAAGTTGACCCGGGTCCACCCCGGCTTCAAGCCGATGTTTCCCTTTGTGATGGTGCGCTCTATCTTGCGGGACTTCATCTCATCGATTCCGAGGAGCCTGTGGCCATACGGTGCCGCGCAGGAGCAGCCGGCCCTGCTCTGGATTCCGAACAGGTCGTTCAGAAGAACCGTCACGAAACGCGGGTGGAGCCACGAAGCGCCGACCCTGATGGTGAACGAAAAGATGGGAAGGCGGTGCTCCAATCCTGCCTCTCCCATGAGCATGATTCCGGGGTGCCCGGCCAGCATCCCGTGGGCGGTCCGCACCAGCTCCTCCTCCCGGGCGGCAATCCTGTCAGGGCCCAGCTTTTCCTTGAGCTCCAGGGCAAGGGCCGCGCGGAGAGTCTGGAGTATCCCCGGCGTGCCGGCCTTCTCCCGGGCCTCGATGTCGGGGACGTAGGACTGGCCGTCGAAGTTCACGAACTCCACGGTCCCCCCTGCCCCGACGGTGGGGGGCAGATCGCTTCGGTAGATCCTGTCGTGGATGACGAGGATGCCGCTGCTGCCGGGGCCGCCCAGGAGCTTGTGCGGGGAGAAGTACAGCGCATCGAAGAATGACTCCTCATCCCTGTTCATGTCGATCCGCTCGTAGGGGGCGGCCGCGGCATAGTCGAAAAGGGCAAGAGCATTATGCCTGTGAAGGATCCGCGCCACCTCGTGAACGGGCGTCTTCACGCCCGTCACATTGGAGGCTGCCGAAAACGCGCCGATCTTCCGTCTCCGGGAGAGCTCGGGTTGCTCGAGCTTTCTCGTCAGATCATCCAGGTCAAGCAGACCGTCCCTGGCGAGCTCGATCTCGACGACCTCCGCAAAGCATTCCCTCCAGGAAACCTCGTTGGAGTGGTGCTCGAACGGCCCCACGAATACGATGGGCCGCTTCTCCTGCATCCACCGGGTGAAGCCTTGAAGCTCGTCATTCGTGAAACGCTCGCGGAGCAGAGAGCTGAAGAAGTCCTTCCCGGCGGGCGGCACGTAGATCCCCAGGATCTGCTGGAGCTGATGGACCGCCGCGGTGGTGCCCGCGCCAGCGGAGATGATCCTGTGCTGCGGCCCTGCATTCACCAGGCGCTTGATGGCCAGCTCCGCCTGGTGAAGGCACTCCGATGTGACGGTCCCGGTGGCATCATCCTCCGTATGTGTGTTTCCGTAGGTCTCCATGAGGCGTCGCAGGGAATCCTCGATGAAGGTCACCCCCCGGCCTGACGCCGTGTAGTCCGCGTAGGTGAGCCGCCGTATGCCGAACGGCGTGGCGAGCTGTCTCCTCCCCCCGATGACGGAGCCGCGGACAAAATCCCACAGGTCTTGCATTCCTTCCTCCCGGACCGTACTACTGTACCATGACAAAGGGAGAATTGCGCGCCCGGATGGAGGGCCTGCTGGCAGGCATCGACGCGCAGGAGGTGAGCCGGCGCAGCAACCTTGTTGCCCAGCGGTTCCAGAAAACGCAGGCGTGGAAGGACGCGGCCGTGGTCCTCTGCTTTCTCTCCATGCCGCGGGAGCTTGAAAGCCAGGGGCTCATCAGAGCCGCGCAGGCCTCGGGCAGGCGCGTGGCAGTCCCACGGATACAGGGAGATGCCATTGCATTCTTCTTCCTCCCGGCCGATGCGGGTGAGCTTCCCCGCGACCGCTGGGGGATCCCCGTTCCGCGCGCGGAGTGGGAGCCTCTGATGATCCGGCCCGGGACGCGCACGCTGGTGGCCACCCCCGGCCTGGCGTTCGACAGATCGGGGAACCGCCTGGGAAGAGGCAAGGGGTACTACGACAGGTTTCTGAGGGACGCGCGCTCGGTCCTGGGGAAGGAGCTCACCGCAATCGGCATATGTTTCTCGGAACAGCTGGTGGCCGAGGTGCCGCACACGGAGCGGGACCAGCGCCTGGAAGGCGTGGTTACCGAGCTCGAATGGATCGAGGCGTCTTGATTCGCTTGCGGCCAGGGGATTACATTTCAGCAGGAGAAAGACACGATGGGAGTCATCAAATCCGCGTACCAGATCGCAATGGAAAATTCGAAGGATATCGAAGCCAACAAGGAGCTGGTGGAAACCAGCCGCCTGCGGGATGAAGGGAAAAAACTGGTTTCGAAGCTGCTGGATGAGGCTTCCTTCGACCTCAAGGCGGCGCTCAAGGGATATGAAAAGCAGCAGCTTGCGTCGGTGAGGGATGGGCTGATCCAGTCTCTCCTGGCCAATCTGGTCCTTCCGGTAGACGAGTTCTCGATCAAGAACAACAAGAAGATCGGGGACGCGTTCGGAGCCACTGTCTCCGATGCGCGCAAAGTGAACATGATATTCAGCCAGCTGGAGAGCTTCTTCAAGGAATACCTGGCGGAGCGGAAGAGGCTGGTGGAGGCAGTGGAGCGCCAGTACGCGCAGGTCAGGAAGAAGAAGGAAGAGGAGCTTTCCCGCCAGATGGGAAGGCCGGTGAAGATCAACCCGAACGCGGATCCCGAATACCAGGCAATGATCCGACAGTACCTTTCTCAGCTGGACATCAAGTATAACGAGGTTCTTGACGGGGCCAAGGAAGAGCTCAGGACCATCTTCACGAAAAACCCGGCATGAGGCTCGTAGCCGACCTGCACGTCCATTCCCGGTTCTCTCGGGCGACGAGCAGGGAGGCGGACCTCGAAGGCTACTTCCGCTGGGCCAGGCTCAAGGGAATCAACGTTGTCGGCACGGGTGACTTCACTCACCCCCAGTGGCTGCAGGAAATCTCGGAGAAGCTCATTGAGAAAGACGGGCTTTTCGTTCTGAAAGAGCCCCCGCGGGATTTTCCCCTGGAGGATGCCGAACCGGCAGACGCTCCCGTCCGTTTCCTTCTCACCGTGGAGATCAGCTCCATCTACAAGAAGCGCGGAGAGACGCGCAAGGTGCATTCCATCCTCGGCGTACGGACCCTGGAGGAAGCTCGGAAGCTCTCAGCCAGGCTGGCCGCAATCGGCAACATCGCCTCTGACGGCAGGCCCATTCTCGGGCTCGACCCCAAGGATCTCCTTTCCATCCTGCTGGAAGCTTCGCCGGACGGTTTCTTCATCCCGGCGCACATCTGGACGCCATGGTTCTCCCTTTTCGGCTCCAAGTCCGGGTTCGACCGGATAGAGGATTGCTTCGAGGAGCTCACGCCCCACATCTTCGCCTTGGAAACCGGCCTTTCCTCGGACCCTCCGATGAACTGGCGCTGGAGCGCCCTGGACCGCTACCGGCTGGTCTCCAACTCTGATGCGCACTCCCCGCCCAACCTCGGGAGGGAAGCGAACCTCCTGGATGCCCAGCTGAGCTGGGAGGGCGTGGTGGGCGCCCTGCGGACCGGGGCGGGGTTTGTGGGCACGTGCGAGTTCTACCCGGAGGAAGGCAAGTACCATTTCGACGGCCACAGGAAATGCGGCGTGTGCATGGACCCCGAGGAAACGCTGCGGTCAGGGGTTGCCTGCCCTGCCTGCGGCGCGCCGCTTACCGTCGGGGTCCTGCACAGGGTGCTGGAGCTGGCTGATCGGCGCGAGCCCTGCAAGCCGGAGCGCGGTGGGGATTTTCGCTACCTCATCCCTGTGCCGGAAATCCTCTCCCAGCTCACCGGAAGCGGCGTGGGATCACGAGCGGTCGCCGCCCTGCACGCAAAAGTCATCCGTGCGTTCGGAAACGAGTACGCTTTCCTCTTCGATGCGGCCGCGCAGGACATCGAGCGCGCCCTTGGCCCCCTGGTGGCCGAAGCGGTGCGCAGGATGCGTGAGGGCAGAGTGACGCCCAGCCCCGGCTACGACGGTGAGTTCGGCGTCATCAGGATGTTCGACGAGCCGGAGCTGGCCCGGCTGCGCGGGCAGGATGAGCTTTTCCCTGCGTCGACGCCCCGGGCGGGTCGTGCCCGACGGGAAGGCACGCTGAAATCGCCCGTGGTTCCTGCTGAACCGTTCTTGCCAAGGCCCCCGGCAGGGGACTTCCTGGACCAGGCGCAGCGGGCAATCGCCGAATCCGCTCCGGGGAAGATCCTGGTTTTCGCGGGTCCCGGGACCGGGAAGACCCGGCTTCTTACCGGCTGGATTGCCCGCCAAATACAGACAGGCGGAGCGGGCCCTGAGCAGGTCCTTGCCCTTACGTTCACCAACAGGGCTGCGGCGGAGATGCAGGAGAGGCTTCTTGCCCTGCTTGGCCCCGGGGCGGGTTCGATCACGGCGGCGACTTTTCACTCTTTCTGCTTCGGACTGCTTCGCGCCCGCGACCCCGGTCTTCTCACCGTCTACGGCCCGGCCCAGCGGGTGTCCCTCCTGGCCATGCTTCCGCGGACGGCGTCAACGAACAAGGCCAGGGAAGCGGCGGAGCGCCTGGAACGGTATTACGAAGGCATCGAGGAGGTTGACGCAGAGCTGCGTGAAATCCTGGCTGCCTACGAAGCCTTGTGCGCGGCAACGGGCGGCGTGGATGTCTCCTCTCTCGTCACCAGGGTGCTGGCAGCCTTCCGCGAGGACCCGGACTGCCTGGCCCGACAACGCGAAAAATTCCGGGTCATCGGCGTGGATGAGCTGCAGGACATCAATCGGCCGCAATATGAGCTTCTCTCCGCCGTGGGTGGTTCTGCGCCCGCGCTGATGTGTATCGGTGATCCCGACCAGTCCATCTACGGCTTTCGCGGCTCTGAGCGCTCGCTTTTTGAAAAGTTTCGCGGGGAGTCAGGGGTCCGATCGTATGCCCTGGCCACCAACTACCGTTGCTCCGGGATCCTGGTGCGCGCCGCGGGCTCCATCATCGCGCCCCAGCGCCCGCCGGGCGTCCCCGGGGTGAAGGCTGCCAGGCCCGACGGCCCTGCCATCCGCGTGTTCAAGGCCGACTCCCCGGCAGATGAGGGAGACTACATTGCCTCCGCCATACGGGACGTTGTTGGCGGAGTGGATTCTGTTTCCGTGGAGGCTGCCCGCACGCGCGTGCCGGGGAGCCATTCCTTTGCGGACATCGCCGTTTTGTTTCGCACCCGTACGGTCCGCGACGCTCTCCTTCCGTCCCTTCTGCGGGCCGGCCTGCCTCTCACGCTCAAGGACAACGTGCCGCTGGCCCAGGAAGTGCCGTTCCGCCACCTGGTTGCCGCGTTGCGCCTCATCGTGAATCCGGGAGACCCGGTTTCCCGCAAGGAGCTGGCGGCCGGGGATGCCCTTGATGAGTTCCTGGGACGGCTTGACGGGCTTCGCGACATGGCAGGCTCGGCGGGGATCGCGCCCGTGATCGACGAGCTGGAGAAGCGGCTTGTCAGCATTGACAGGTCAGTGCCGGAGATCGGGCTCGTGGACGAGCTGATACATGAGACGGCTCGGGAGCATACGGGGAACCTTTCTTCTTTCCTGGTCCACCTCAGCCTGCTCACCCGCGAAAGCGAGGGTCCGCGCCGGGCGGAAAGGGTGACACTCCTCACGTTCCACGCGGCAAAAGGCCTGGAGTTTCCCGTCGTGTTCGTGGCCGGCGCGGAGGAGGGCATCGTCCCGCTTGGCGATGATCCGGAGGAGGAGCGGCGGCTTTTCTACGTGGCCATCACCAGGGCGCGGGACGTCCTTCATATAACGCACTGCGCCAGGCGCAACGCGCACGGAGCGCTGCGGCCCTGCCGGCCCAGCCCCTTCCTGGCGGAGATACCGGCGGATTGCCGCGAAGAAGCGTCCCGGCCATCCCCCAAGAATCCGAGGGAAAGCCAGCTCCCGCTCTTCGGCTGAGCCGCGCGCGGCCGGGCTAGTGAGTGCGCCGGCGCAGAAAAATCTTGGCCGCCTCGAACCAGGCAATGCTCACCAGCCCCGCGGCCAACGCTATCGCGATGTCCAGGGGATGCATGGGGGCAAAGTGAAACAGGCCGCGAAGCCCTGGCACATACACGACCAGCCCCAGGAAGACAAGGGCCCCGCCGACCACCCAGAGAAGCGCGGGGTTGCTTGCGGAGAAGGCAGACACGATGGTCTTTGACCAGCTGCGGTTGGTCATGATCAGGCAGAGGTTTGACACGATGAGCGTGATGAATGCCAGCGTCCGCGCCTCCGCCAGGCTCTGACCCATCCCCAGCGCTGCTGAGTAAACCCCCATGACGGCCCCGAACGCCACGAGCCCCTGCAGGCAGCTGATGATGAGGCTCGTCCTTCCAAAAAGGCGCGCCCGGGGGCCGCGCGGCTTCCTTTTCATGATGTCCGCCTCGGCGGGCTCCGCCTCGAAGACAACCGAGCAGGCCGGGTCGATGATGAGCTCCAGGAAGACGATATGGACGGGGAAAAGAATCATCTCCTTCCACTGCAGGAGGACGGGCAGCAGGGACGCGAGCGCGATGGGAATATGCACGCTGATCACGTACGCCATCGCTTTTCTCAGGTTGTCGAAGATGCGCCTGCCCATCCTGACCGCTTTTACAATAGAAGAAAAATCGTCGTCCAGCAGGACAAGATCCGATGCCTCGCGCGCGACGTCAGTCCCGCGGCTTCCCATTGCAACGCCGATGTGGGCGGACTTCAGGGCGGGGGCGTCGTTCACGCCGTCGCCGGTCATGGCCACGACCTCTCCGTTCGACTTGAAAGCGTTCACAATGGCCAGCTTCTGCTCGGGCACCACGCGCGCGAAGATGCTTGCTGAAGCCACGCGTCCGGAGAGCTCCTGCGCCGTCATCCCGGCGAGCTCAGGCCCGGTGATCGTGGCTCCCTGGCCAAGCCCGATCTGGCGCGCAATCTTCTGCGCGGTGGCGGGATAATCTCCCGTGATCATCACCACCTTGATTCCCGCCTCATTGCATTCCCGGACCGCCGCCGGCACCGCGGGCCGCAGGGGATCCTCCAGCCCGATGATGCCGATGAGCTGGAAAGAAAAATCATGGGCCGCGTCGGGAAGCTCGACGCTGTCGAACATCGCTTTCGCGACACCGATCACCCGCAGGCCCTTGTCCGCCATCTCCTGCACCTGCAGGGAAAGCCGAGCCGTGCGCTGCGGCTCCAGGTGGCACAGATCGGCTATGGCTTCCGGTGCCCCTTTTGTCGCCACCACGTAGCCGCTTCCCTCCATTGATTTCCAGGCGTGGGAGAGTGCAAGCAGGTCGCGTGAGAGCGGATACTGCTGCGCCAGCGTCCATGTGGTGTGGATATGCTCTGTGTTTGTGAGCTTGCCAGCGCCGACCTCGTGGATGGCTTTTTCCATGGGATCGAAGGGGTCCTGCTGGCTTGCCAGGATCCCGTACTCAAGCAGCTCGTGGAAGGCCTCCGGAAGATCCTCCGGCCATTCGGTCACGTCGATGGACCTCTCCTCGACGCGCAGCATCCTGATGCGCATCTGATTCTGCGTCAGGGTGCCGGTCTTGTCCGTGCACAGCACGGTTGCAGCACCGAGAGTCTCCACGGCAGCCATCCTGCGGGCCAGCACGTTGTTGCGGGAAATGCGCCAGGCCCCCAGCGCAAGGAAAATCGTCAATACCACGGGGAACTCTTCAGGGAGCACGGCCATGGCGAGGGTTATGCCTGAGAGCAGGCCGTTCAGCCAGTCGCGGCGGGTCAGGCCGTACACAACGACAAGCGCGGCGCACAGGATGAGGGCCCCGACGAAGATGACGCGCACAATCGAGCCCGTTTCCTTCTGCAGCGGCGTCTGCTCCTGCTCCATGACCTGCAGGGCTTTGCCGATGCGCCCGATCTCCGAAGAAGCGCCCGTTTCCCTGGCTACGGCCACTCCCTGCCCGTGCACGATGAGGGTTCCCGAGTAGACGCAGGGAAGGTCATCACCTCCCGGCCTCACCATCCCGGTAGAAGAATCCCCCGAAATCTTGCGAACGGGCATGGACTCTCCGGTGAGCAGCGACTCGTCCGCTGACAGGTTGATCTCCCAGAGCAGGACTCCGTCCGCCGGGACCCTGTCCCCTTCCGCCAGCACAAGCAGGTCGCCGCGGGCGACCTCCCGTCCCGGTATGCGCCGCCGTTCCCCGTCGCGGATGACAAGGGCGCGCGGGCTGGCCAGGTCCCGCAGCGCCTGGAGGGTATTCTCGGTCTTCTGCTCCTGGTAAACGGTGATACCCATGATCACGAGCACGAACCCGAGCAGCATGACGGCTTCCTGGACGTCTCCCAGCACCAGGTACAGCGCTCCGCAGGCAAGAAGGAGAAGGAACATCGGCTCCCGCGCCACCCCGGCGGCGATGGACAGGATTCCCTTTTTCCCCGCCATGGGAAGCTCGTTCATCCCGTGAGCGCGCAAAGCTTCCTGAGCCTGCAGCTCGGTCAATCCGCGCAGGCTTTTCACCTGTTCTTCGGTTAAAGCCATATGAGTTCCCGAACTGTAGGTCGTCATCACCTGGCTGTCAATTGTTGGCCGCTGCGTGTTGGCCGCTGCGTTGACTGCGGCTTCGCGTGGGGCTATCCTGCGCTGCAATGGCCGCTGATCTGGAAAGCTCGCAAGCAGGCGCTTTTCTCAAGAGCCTTGGATTTCCCGAGGTGAAGGTGCACCGCTCCTTCAACCATTTCGATTTCTCGCGCCCGGCCCGGAGGATCCTGGTCATCGGTTCCATGGGCTCGGGAAAGACGGAGTTCTCCGCCCGCATCTGGCGGGATTCCGAGGTTGCCAGGAAGAAGACCGGAAAGGCGGCGGAGAGCACCAGGTCGGACGGCGCCGACAGGCGGATCGTGTTCTTCATACGGTCGGCTCTCGATGTCTCGAGATTTCCCGACTATCCAGCGGACGCCCTGCCTTTTCGGGGCGGATTCGTGCGCTGCGGAAAGAACATCGCCTCCATCGCAAGCTCCTTCGACCTGGAACGCATCATGGCGGCGAACCCCGGCGTCGGAACCTGGGTCATCGACGAAGCCTCCTTCTACGAGGAAAGGCTGGCATACGTCGTTGAAAGCGCCTCCCGCAGCCGGGGACTGACTTTCATCTTCCCCTCCCTCATCCTGAACTTTCGAAGGGAGATCTTCAACACCACGGCGAAGCTCCTCCTGGACACCGCCACGGACGTCTTCCCCCTCACCGCCTACTGTGAGCACCCTGAGTGCCTCCAGGACTCCTACTACACCTACCGCTACTACACCGTGGAAGGGCACGAATGCCCTGCGCTGTATTTCGATCCCCTGATCGTGATCGGCGGAGACAGGGAGGTAAACGATCCACGGGAGCCGAACTATTGCACCCGGTGCGACGATCATCATTACCTTCCCGGCAAGGAGTACACGTACCTCTACCTGAAGCCTCTCGGGGAAGCGGCCTCGCGGGGGGACTCTGCGCCCTTGCGGGAGGAGCTCTCCCGGATCCGCGACGATATCCAGCGCTCCCAGCTGTACCGGCACTTCAACGGAATTTACAGCGGCGTGATGATGGACTCCCTGCGCGTCTCCTGCATAGCGGAAAAAGCGCTGCTGTTCCTTTTCACCGAGCAGAACCTGCTGCCAAACGATCTCTTTAGAAACCTCGTGAAGGACCTTCGGCTGGACCTGGACTACCTGCGCCGCCGCCTGTCCGATTGCCGGCGCTCGACGGTCCTGGAGGAAATGTGAAGGGGTTGCCCGGCCTGACGGCGGTTATTGCCGCCGCCATTGCTGCCTTTGCCGTCCTTGCCGGCTGCTCGAACAAGCCACCGGTCATATCGCGCGTCTACGCGCGCGTCATCTACCAGCATGACATCGGCACGGGCGCTAATTCCGAGGGGTTGAGCGTTTTCCTTGTGGCAAGCGACCCCAACGGAACGGAGAACCTCAGCAGCTTCCACGTGATCAACGATGACGCAGAGCTTTTCTGGAAAGTGAACAGCACCTCGTGGATGTCGGCTACCGCGGAAGGTGAGACGTGGATCGGCTCGAACACGCTGGTCATGCCGGGCTCTGAGGAGGTTCCCGCCGGCAGCTATCGGGTCCTTCTCCAGAATGCCGGAGGCGACACAACGGAAGAAACGTTCACTGTTTCTGCACGGGCGGTGAAAGCAGCCGCAGCAGCCTACCCCGCTGCCTCGGTGAGCGACGGGGCAATCCACCTGAGCGGTCCGTATGACTCCATGGAGATATGGACGTACGGGAAGGACGGCAAGTTCGTCTCCAGCTTCGCGGCAACGCGCAAAGGCCCGCCGCTTGAGGTGCAGAAAATGGTCACGGCTTTTCCGGCCCTTGGCCCCGGCTTCACTTTCCGCGTGTTTGCGAACAACGCGAAGGGCGGGTATGGCGCTCTTGCAGGCCCCTACGCCGTGGCCGCGACGCCCGCTCCCGCGGGTCCCATCCCCGCTCCCGTTGGAACCTTGCCCGGCAAATAATCGGGCTCTATACTTCCCCGCATGGAGAGCTACATTCTCGCGCTGGACCAGGGGACAACCAGCTCACGCGCAATCCTGTTCGACAGGACCGGCCGGGCGATCGCCATCTCGCAGAAACCCTTCACCCAGTCCTACCCGAAGCCCGGATGGGTGGAGCATGATCCGGGTGAGATCTGGACCACGCAGATCGGCGCTGCCCGGGATGCCATTGCGGCGGCGCGGATTGCCCCTTCCCAGATAGCGGCCATCGGCATTGCCAACCAGCGTGAAACCGCAGTGTTCTGGGATCGCGCCACGGGAGAGCCCGTGGGCCCTGCCATCGTCTGGCAGGACAGGCGCACAACGGACATCTGCCGGCGGCTCTCCGCGGAAGGCCTGGAGAAAACCATTGGGGAGAGGACCGGGCTCCTGCTGGACCCGTATTTCTCCGCCACAAAGATCATGTGGTTCCTGCAGGCTGACCAGGGAAATCTGGGCAGGGCGCAGGCGGGAGAGATCTGTTTCGGCACCGTGGACTCATGGCTCCTCAGCAGGCTCACCGGTCAGCACCTCAGTGATCCGTCCAACGCTTCCCGCACAATGCTGTTCGACATCAGGAAGGGAGCCTGGGATCCCGAGCTTGCTTCGGCAATGGGAGTCCCCGTATCCATGCTTCCACGGGTGTGCCCTTCCTCATCGGATTTCGGCGTTGCCCCGCGCAGTCTCCTGGGAGCTGCAATCCCGGTCCGCGGCGTGCTGGGAGATCAGCAGGCTGCCCTCCTGGGCCAGGCCTGCCTGGAGCCCGGCGACGTCAAGGTCACCTACGGCACGGGATGCTTCTGCCTCCTGGCAACGGGCAGGAAGCCCGTCAGATCCAGCAACAGGCTTCTCACAACGATTGCATGGGATCTGGGCGCCGGGCTGGAATACGCCCTGGAAGGCTCGGTCTTCATTGGTGGGGCGGTGGTGCAATGGCTGAGGGACGAGCTTCGCATCCTTTCCTCCGCGGCGGAGTCGGAAACCATGGCGCGCGCGGTGCCCGACACCGCGGGAGTCTATTTCGTTCCCGCATTCGTCGGCATGGGCGCGCCGTACTGGGACCCGGATGTGCGCGGCTCCATCCTGGGAATCACGCGGGGAACCCGGCAGGAGCACATTGTGCGCGCCGGCCTTGAAAGCGTGGCTTACCAGACACGGGATCTCGTTCAGGCCATGCAGCGTGACGCCGGCCGTTCCATCCGTTCCGTGCGCGTGGACGGGGGCGCATCGACAAACGCGTTCCTCATGCAGTTTCAGTCAGACATCCTTGGCGTACCGCTGGTTCGGCCAAAGACTTTCGAGACAACCGCCCTGGGAGCGGCGTTTGCGGCTGGATTGGCGGCGGGGATGTGGGAGAGCCGGGAACAGCTCAGCTCCATCTGGCAGGCTGATGCCATTTTCGAGCCGTCCATGCTGGACGTCACACGGGGAGCGCTTGTGGAGGGATGGAACGCGGCCGTGAAGGCGGCGCGGTCCTTCGGCAGGAAAGCGTAAGGGAGGCCATATCAGACTGTCCGGCTTACTGCCGCCGATCGGAATCGAACCGATGACACACGGATTTTCAGTCCGTTGCTCTACCGTCTGAGCTACAGCGGCGATAACGGCACAATGTACGGGCGCTCAGGAAAAAGTCAAGGGGCGCGGGCTGCCACGGTCGCGGCAACCTGCTGATTCTCCGGCTCTTGTATGGTATTCTCACTGCATGCCTGCCCACTTCACTCATCTGCTTTTTGCTGAGGAAGCGCTGCGGGCCGCTCTTGGAGAGAAAGCCAGATCCATCCTTGACGCCCATGGGAACCTCTTTCGATTCGGCGCGCAAGGACCGGATTTCTTCTATCATAACCAGCGGACCATGCCAACGGGCCTGCGCTATGGAGTTGCGCTGCATCGCCGGGGATTCGGCAGCCTGGTGGAGCAGATGACGCGGGAGGCGCTGCGCCTTGGCTCGGGCCCCGGCTCCGACCTTTCGGCCTTCATCCTCGGCTTTGCCACGCACGGTCCGCTGGACAGATCCACGCACCCGTACATCGGCTATTTCTCCGGATGGGTCGACCCCCGTGATGCCGGCACCAAACGATACTTCCACTCCCATCCCTTCCTGGAGAGAATCCTGGATGTGCTGGTGCTCCAGCAGCGCTTCGGCAGGACGCTGGATGATTTCGATTTTCTCTCGCAGGTCCGGTGCGGCAAAATGCTCCCCTACCCCGTGGTCAAGGCGCTGGTCAAGGGCTTGAACGCGATCTACCCTTCCTATAACTACAAAAGCCGGGACAGGCTGCGGGTGGAGAATGCCTATCACGACACGATCTTTTTCTACAAGCTCACGAATCATCTCAATCCGGATCTCATCAGGCTTGCGTACCGGAAAGACCGCAAGGATGGATACCAGCAGAGACGCCTTGCCCTCGTGCACCCCAGGGAAATCCCCGCCGGCCATGATTTCCTGAACGTCGGCCACGCCGCCTGGTGCCACCCCTGCGACTCTACCACGGTCTCAACGGCAAGCTTCATCGACTTGTACGAAGAGGCCCTCCAGAAAGCCGTGGGCATGCTCAAGGGCCTCTACAGCGTTCTTTCGGGGCAGGCTCCTCCCGAGGGGCTGACCGAGCTGGTGGGGGACCAGAACCTGGATACGGGCCGGGAGAGCTGTATTCCCGAGCATGCGAATCCCTTTCCCCTTCCTGAAATCCTCGACTCGATGTACGCAAAGATGGAGAAGGAGACCGGCCACTCACCCTGAGTCAAGCATTCGCAGCATGACGGCTGGATCGTTGGTGGGGAGCTGGCAAGCCCATCCCGTGCACACATACGCCGTTGCCCTCCCATTCACAGGGCCCTGCGCCATCGTGTACGGCGCAATCCTGGTTATGTCGGGATCCGCCTCATTGGAGGGCCGCAAAACAAGGGACATATTCGGCAAATATCGTCCGCGGAGCGCGCGGATCATTGAAAGCGCCTGCGGATCCGCGGAGTCTGCCGCAATAACCACCTGGAACGACGGTCCAAGGAAAAAGTCCAGAGCGGATAGAAAAAAGGCGAAGGACAAACCGTTGGATTCCGCCTCCCTCGGGTAGAGGCGAATGACGGATTCTGCCCGCTGACGGTATTCCTGGCGGCCGGTGATCTCCGCAAGCCTGGCAAGAGCCAGGACAGCCACGGAGTTCGCGGAGGGGATGACGCCGTCCACCAGGGGCTTGATGCGGCTGCCAGGCACGCCCAGGGCATCATGGGAGGTCTGGAAGAACCCTCCGGCTTCATCGTCCCAGAAGAGCTTCAGGGCCAGGTCCAGGAGCCGGGTTGCCTCATCAAGCCAGCGGGTCTGGAAAGTGGCCTCGTACAGCTCGACGAGGCCCCAGATGAGAAACAGGTAATCGTCGGCGAATGCGCTGATTGCGGCCTCTCCGTCACGGTAGCGGTGCTGGAGCCGGCCGGCGCCGTCGGTTGAGCGCGTGAGAAGGAAATCCGCCGCGCGCGAGGCTGCGTCACGGAAGGACGCCTCATCAAAGTCGGCTCCCGCGCGGGCCAGCGCCGCAATCATGAGGCCGTTCCAGTCGGTGAGCACCTTGTCATCACGGGATGGCCGTTTCCTGGCAAGCCGGCGTTGCAGAAGGACGCTCTCCACGCGGCCGGGAGCAGTCGTTTCGCCGGGATCGCGAAACAGGATGACCTCATCTTTTCCCTCGCTCCGATACAGCGCGTCGAACTTTTCCAGCTCATCCGCAGCAAGAGCAGATTCCACCTCGGCACGGGTCCAGAGGTAGAACTTCCCCTCCTCCCCTTCGCTGTCCGCGTCCTCGGCGGTGAAAAACCCTCCCTCGGGCGACGTCATGTCGCGAAGCACGTACGTGCAGATTTCGCGCGCAGTCCGGCTGTAGAAGTCATTCCCCGTGGCTCGCCACGCATCGACATATGCCAGGCACAGGAGCGCCTGGTCGTAGAGCATCTTCTCGAAATGCGGCACGCGCCACCGCGGGTCCGTGGAGTATCGGTGAAAACCCAGCCCGATCTGGTCGTAGATACCCCCATTGCGCATGGCCCGCAACGCGCCTTCAACCATCTCCAGCGCCCGCGCGTCGCCCTCCCTTTTCCACGCACGGAGCAGGAGCGGGTAGGCGCTGGCCATGGGGAACTTCGGCGCGGTGCCGAACCCGCCGTTTGCATCATCAAAGAGACCGGATATCGCCCGGGCCGCCCTCCCCGCGGTGCCGCGATCGAACGTTGCTTCCCGTGCAGCGGTCTCGGCCTGCTCGGCAAGAGCAGCCGCCACCGTTGCCGCGGAGGAGACCATCTCATCGCGACGGGTGGACCACAACTCCCGGATCCGTGGCACCAGATCGAGCATTCCCGCGCGGCCGTAGGCGCTCTCTTTCGGGATGTACGTTCCCGCGAAAAAAGGCGTGCCTTCCGGCGTCATGACGATGGTGAGCGGCCAGCCCCCGGATCCGGTCATGAGCTGGCAGGCGGTCATGTAATGCGCATCGACGTCGGGGCGTTCCTCCCTGTCCACCTTGATCGAAACGAAAGTCTCGTTCATCAGGGAAGCAACCTCGGCGTCCTGGAACGATTCGTGCTCCATGACGTGGCACCAGTGGCAGGTGGAATACCCGATGGAGAGGAAGATCGGACGGCCCGCGGCCCGGGCTTTCCTGAACGCCTCTTCCCCCCAGGGATTCCAGTCAACGGGATTCGCCGCGTGCTGAAGAAGGTAAGGGCTTTTCTCGAATTGAAGGGCGTTCATGCTGCCTCGCTTTCTCTACAGTACGAACAGCCACGGGCGCCGGCAAATCAGGGCGCGTCCGACAGATCGTTCTTGGCAATCCACGGTCAGAAGCGCTAAGATACCGTCAATGGCAGGCGGAGAGGAAAAACGGAAATCCAGAAAGCCGCGGGCGGCAAAAAAAAGCGGCCCGGATCCCTCCATCCGGGGCTTCATCAAGGAAACGAGCCGCGACGCGGGATACCGCAAGGCGGCCCAGTTCCTCATGCTCCTCGGCAAAGATGAGGCTTCGCGGGTCCTGAAACACATGGCCCCCGAGGAGATCGAGGGCATCACCCGGGAGATAGCCAAGACCCAGCGCATCGAGGAAAGGGAGGCCTCCAAGATCCTGGAAGAGTTCGGGTACATCCAGGAAACAAAGAGCCTCATTGCCCTGGGTGGGATCGACAAGGCCCAGGAGATGCTCACCGCCTCCATCGGGGCGGAAAAAGCGGAGAAGATCCTGGCCAAGGTGAGGAAGGACATGGCCCCCCCGCCGTTTTCCTTCCTGCAGGACATCGACGTCCACCAGGCCATCTCCCTGGTGCGGGAGGAGTCCGTGCCCGTGGCCTCCCTGATCCTTGCCCACCTGGAGCCAAAGCTGGCCGCCCGCATCCTGCAGGCCCTGCCCCCCGAGGTGCAGCGGGAGGTCGTCCCCAGGATAGCGCGGATGCGGAAGGTGGATTCGGAAGTCGTCCGCAGGGCCGAAGAGACCCTGCGAGGCAAGGTCCGGGAGCAGAGCACGCCGGTTGCCCAGGAAATAGACGGCAAGGCCGCCCTCACGGAGATCCTGCGATTCATGGACCCGGGCAAAGAGCAGGCCATTCTGCAGACTCTGGAGCCGAACGTCTCCAACGAGATCAGGAAGAAGCTGTATACCATCGATGTCGTGTTCCAGATCCCGGACAAGGAATTGCAGAAAGTCCTGCGTGACCACTCCGACCGGGAAATCGCCATGCTCACCAAGGGCGTAGAGGAGAAAGTGAAGCTTCGCATCCTGGCCTCGCTGTCGGAGCGCAGGCGCCAGCTGGTCCGGCTGGAGTCCGACGCCCTGGGCGCAGTGCGAAAGAGCGAGGCTGAGGCGGCTCTCCAGGATTTCCTGGAGTACGTGCAGCTTCTCGAGCAAAAAGGGGAGATCACGATCCTGCGGGAGCGGGAAGAGTTCATTTAGGAGATATCAATGCAGATGGTTTCGATCGCGGAGATCGGGAAACACGTCGATTCCGACGTGGAGATCCAGGGATGGCTCTACAACCTCAGGTCAAAGGGGAAGATAGCTTTTCTCCAGCTGAGGGACGGCACGGGGAGGATCCAGGGGGTGGCGGAGGAGACCTCGTGCGGGGCCGGTCCGTTTGCCCGGATTGCCGAGCTCAGGATGGAAGCCTCCCTCAAGGTCCGGGGCAAGGTCCGCAAGGACGAGCGCGCCCCGTCTGGATACGAGCTCACGGTGAGCGGCCTCGACGTCATTCAGAACCCGGCAGATGATTACCCCATCTCCAAGAAGGAGCACGGGATAGATTTCCTCCTGGAGAACAGGCACCTGTGGCTGCGCTCCACGCGGCCGGCGGCCATCATGCGGATCCGGGACCAGGCCATCACATCCTTCCGCTCATTCTTCCACGAGCGGGGCTACCTGCTCATCGACACACCGATTCTTACAGGCTCCATCGGAGAGAGCGCAGGAACCCTCTTCACGGTCCCGTATTTCGATCTGGGCAACGCTTACCTGGCCCAGACAGGGCAGCTGTACCTCGAGGCGGCATGCATGGCGTACGGCAAGGTGTACAACTTCGGCCCCACTTTCCGCGCTGAGAAGTCCAAGACGCGCCGACACCTCACGGAGTTCTGGATGCTGGAGGCCGAGGTTGCCTATTTCGACAACGAGGACAACATGCGGCTCCAGGAGGACATGGTGAGCCGTGTCGTCTCCGATGTGCTTGCAAACTGCGCCGCGGACCTGGCCGTGCTGGAGCGTGACGTGGAGCCGCTTCGCAAAGTGGCTGTGCCCTTCATCCGGATGGACTACGGTGATGCGGTGAAGACGCTCCAGGGCAAAGGAAGCTCCATCCAATGGGGGGATGACCTGGGCGGGGAGGACGAGACAATCCTTACGAAGATGCACGAGAAGCCGATCTTCGTGATGAATTATCCCCGCAAGGCCAAAGCCTTCTATATGAAAGAAAACCCCGCCAACCCTGAGACAGTCCTTTGCGCCGACCTCCTGGCCCCGGAAGGGTACGGTGAGATAATCGGAGGTTCGCAGCGCGAGGACATTCTGGAAAAGCTTCTGGCACGGATCCATGAGGAGAAGCTGCCGGAGGAATCCTACGGCTGGTACCTCGATCTTCGAAAATACGGCTCGGTCCCGCACTCGGGTTTCGGTATAGGCCTCGAGCGTACACTCGCGTGGATCTGCGGCACCCAGCACATCAGGGAGTGCATCCCCTTCCCGCGAACCATTTCCCGGATCTACCCCTAAGCGAGCCTGGCAAAAAACGCAACCTCCGGCTCAATGAGACGCTATCAAGGTTGTCTCTTGACATTCCCTGTAGACCGGCTATAGTTCGACTATTCGTCTTTTAGACCTAAAGTCCTAATTAGTCGAAACGCCTAACAGGAGACGTAAATGTACGGCAAAACGTACGAAGACCAGAAATCATCAGTCGTTCAAGCTGCCGCACTCGTCATCCAGCAGTTCGGATTCGAAAAGACGACCATGGCGGATATCGCCAGGGCCCTCCACATGGGAAAGAGCTCCTTGTATCACTATTTCGCCAGCAAAGAAGACATCTTTGTGGAAGTCTTCAAAAACGAGGTCGCTGAGCTTCGCGGTGAGTTCCTCAAGGCAATCGACGCGGAGCCGACTCCTGAGCTCAAGATCCGGGCTTATATCGTGAAGCGTACCGAGATGCTGCGCATGAAGCTGAAGCAGCACATGGAGGTCGTGGAGGCGACGCCAGAGCGCTATGACCTTCTCCTGAGGATCCATGAAATCTTCGATGAGGATGAGATCCGAATCATTTCAAGCATCCTCGAGCAGGGCATTAGTGAGGGCAGGTTCTCCATTCAGGATGTCCACACAACTTCCACTGCAATCGTTATTGCCTTCCGGGCTTTCGAATACCCGTTTTCCGCGGCCATCAACCCGTCAGAGCTCGACAGGAACATGGACTCCCTGCTCGATGTGATGTTCAACGGCATCTTGAAAAGGTGACGCCATGAGGTTTCTTGCAGCCTTCGCCTTTCGACACCGCACTCCCATCATCGTCGTCTTTGTCGCTTTGACGGCTTTTTTCGCCTTCTGGATCAAGGACGTGAAGATCAACGCGGATGTCGTCACGTACCTGCCGGGCGATGACCCCGCCGTGCGGCTGTTCAACCACCTCGGGGACAAGTTCAAACAGAACGATGTCGTCGTCGTCGCCGTCCAGTCGGACGATGTATTCACGTACCGAACGCTGCGGGACGTTGATCGCCTGACCCAGGCGTTCCAGGGCGTGGATGGCGTTTCCAGCGTCCTCAGCCTTTCCGGAATGATGGACATTCGCAAGGCACCGGACGGAGGCATCGAGATCGGCAGTCTCTTCGAGCGTGGCGACCCGCCAACCACCCCGGAGCAGCTCCAGGCCCTCAGGTCCTCCGTCATGGGAAACGCGCGATACCGCGGCGGCATCGTCTCCAATGACGGGCGCACGACGCTGATCGTTTGCCAGATCAGGTCAGGCGCCCGGACCGGCTCCATCGTCCAGCGCCTGGAAGCCGCCGCGGCAGGTTCGGACGCGCAAAGCAAGCTGTATTTCGGCGGCAACCCGCTGCTTGCCACGGAGCTCAGCTCCATCATCTTGCACGACCTGCGGATCCTCCTCCCCATTGTCTCGGCGCTGATCATCCTGACCTTGTACCTCGCGTTCGGCACCGTCCGGGGAATCCTCATTCCCCTGGGGTCGGTCCTCATGAGCACCGTCTGGGTCATCGGCCTCATGGGATTGCTGAAAGTGCCGCTGACTCTCCTTTCGAACATCATCCCGGCGCTGCTCGTTGCAATCGGGACAGCGCCCTGCATCCACATTCTCAGCAAGTTCGACGAAGAGGTGAGCCGCTACGGCGCCCAGGGTGAGGAATCCCAGTCGGCGTTCCGGGAGGTCGGCATTCGCGTCGTCCTGGCCGCCCTCACCATCGTGCTCGGCTTTTCCTCGTTCATCGTCGGCTCCTACCTCACGACCATCCGGGACTTCGGGATATTCGCCTCGGTCGGCGTCGCGTTCTCCCTGCTCATTTCCATCATGTTCGTGCCGGCCATTCTCGGCTCCATCAAGGTCTCCCGTCGCCCGCCACGGCGCGCAGGTCGCACCGAAGGCCGCTTCGTCCCTCTCATGACGAAGTGGGCCGGCGTCGTGATCCGGCATCGGAAGGTGATCATCGCCGCGAGTGTGGTCATCCTCGTGCTGGGGATCGCGGGCGTCCCCCTCATCAGGCGCGAAACGGAGTTCACCACCTTCCTCAATCAAGGGAACCCCGTGCGGGTCACGGAAGCGCTGCTGCAACGGGAGTTCGGAGGCTCCCGCCCGCTCCAGATCGACTTCACGGGGGACCTTTCGAATCCGTTTGTCCTCAAGGAGATGCTTCGCTTCGAGAGATTCATCACGGCGGAGCACCTCGCGAGCAACCCCCTCTCCATCGCCGACCTGATCTCGGAGATGAACGACCTCATCGACAACCAGAAGACCGTCCCCGACGATCGGGCAAAAGTGGCGAATCTGATGTTCATGCTGGAAGGCCAGGACCTTGTGAGCGGTCTCGTGACAGACGACAGGGACGAAGGCCAGATCCAGGCGATGGTCGGCCTGCTGGAGAACGCTCAGCTGCAGAGGATGATCGCCTCGCTGGACCGATACATCGCGGCAATGGACACGGAGCTCGTGCAGGTCTCCATTCCCTCCCTTTCCCCGGATGACCGCCGGGTGGTGATGCAGTATCGGGTGCAGAGAGCCGATGACCCCGCGGAGCTGTCCCAGCTGAATACGGCCGTGGCGCTGAAGCTCTACCGTACGCTGACGAGCGTGCCGAGGGATCCTCCCGAGATCATCCGCTTCAACGTCCGCTACACAGGCATGCCGCTCATCTCTCAGCACCTTGACCAGAGCGTCCTGGAGAGCCAGGGGGAAAGCCTCGTGATCGCGCTCGTGTTTATTTTCCTGCTTCTGGCCCTGAAGCTCAGATCATGGCGGGCCGGGCTCATGGGACTGGCCCCGATCGCCCTTGCCGTGGTGCTGATGTTCGGGCTCATGGGATTTACCGGCATCCCGATCAACGTGGCAACCGTGCTCGTCGGCTCCATTGCCCTCGGGATCGGGATCGACTATTCAATCCATTTCAGCGTCAGGTTCTCGACATATTATCGGGGCTCCACCACGGCCGCGGAGGCCGTGGCGAAGACCATACAGACCACGGGGCTGGCCATCATCATCAACGTGCTCGCGGTCACGATGGGGTTTATCGCGCTCCTCTTCGCCGATCTGCTGCCGCTCAGGCAGTTCGGGATCCTGACCGCCGTTGCGATGATGGGCAGCGGAGCAGGCGCCTTGAGCCTGCTTCCCGCGCTCATGCTGAGCGTCCCGGGCGCTTTCAAGGGAAAAATCTCCAAGGAGGAAAGCCATGAGAAGGCTTCGAATGATCACCGTGACCGCCGCGTTGTGTCTGGCAGCAGCCGCAGTCACCCTGCCGGCGCAGGACAAAGGCCTGACGCCGGCCCAGCTCCTTGACAAGGTGGATGACGCGATCAACGGCCCGAAGGACCAGAGCTATACGGTCAACCTCGTGCTGATCGACAAGGACGGCGGGCAGAAGACCAGGGAAATGGTCATGCTGCAGAAAGGGCGTGACAAGCGCCTCGTGCGCTTTGTTTCCCCGGCGGATCAGCGCGGCATCGCATTCCTTTCGCTGCCCGGCGACATGCAATACCTGTACCTGCCGGCGTTCAACAAGGTGCGCAGGATAGCCAGCTCGGTGAAAAACACGAACTTCGCCGGCACCGATTTCACCTATGATGACCTGGAAGCGGTGAAATGGTCGAGCAAATGGGTTGCCGCCATCAAAAGCCAGGACCAGGATACGACGGCCCTGGAGCTCACGCCGAAGCCTGGCAGATCCTCGGACTACTCCCGGCAGCTCGTCACGGTCCGCAACGACAACTTCTACCCCGTTCGCATCGAGATCTACGACAGATCGGGGACCCTTTCCAAGGTCCTTGTCCGCGGCGACCTGAAGCAGGTCCAGGGGTATTGGGTTTCCATGGACACCACGATGGAGGACCTCCGGAAGCGGCACAAAACGCAGATGATCGTCTCCGATCTCAAGCTCGACACGGGTATCGGGGACGACAAGTTCACCGAACGTTATCTCAGCCAGTAGGAAGACCATCATGAAAGCAGGAACAGTCGCAGCGCTGTGGGCGCTGCTGGTCGCGGCCTTGACCCCGTCCGTGTGGGCCGAGCAGCCCTTCGACCCCGGGGCAGGAAGCGCAATCACGATGGGAGGAGCGGCTTCAACGGATGACCGGGTTTCCGCGCAAACCGATCCGCAGCTCACTTTCCAGGAGTACCGCCTTGAGCTGGCAACGAACGCAAAACCCTCCGACGCCACGAAGTTCCACGCGGAGGCATGGATCCGCTCCGCGGGGCTCTCCCCGTCCACGACTTCGACGACTGGCCTTTTCTCAGTGGGCGGCGTGTCGCCGGTGTCGCTGGACCTTCGGGAAGCCTACTTCGAGCTGAACGGATTTATCTTCAGCAACGTGGACCTGAAGATTGGCCGCCAGCGCATTGCCTGGGGAACGGCTGACAAGCTGAACCCGACCGACAACGTGAACGCGCTTGATCTCAGCGATCCCTGGGATTTCGGCAGGCATCTCGGATCTGACGGGGCGGAGCTCACAGTGTATGCGGGAGGGCTGCAGATCACCGGGCTTGCGGTGGCGCAGTTCACCCCCGCCGTCCTGCCCACGGGACAGTGGGCCAACGCCCTTATGCCGTCCGCAGTGCAGGCGCCTCCCGGGGTTTCACTCGGCGCCGTGACGACAAACGTCAGCCTTCCGGGCTTGAGCATTGCTGACAGCGTCACGGCGGGCCTGAAGGTCAAAGGCAATCTCCTGGGATACGACCTTTCCGTGTCCTACCTCTACGGCAGGCAGAGCCTCCCGATCGTCAACAGCGTCGTCCTCTCCACGCCGAGCCCGACGTCGAACGTTACCGCTGGGCTCATGTTTCCCCGGGAGCACGTGTTCGGAGCTGATCTGGCAGGATCCATCCTCGGGGTCGGCGTCTGGGCCGAGGCAGCCGTGTTCCTTCCGCAAAAGGTCACACTCACGACGGACCTGAGTGGCCTGGGCCTGGGAGTGATCCAATCCACCGCACTGGACAGCACGCCGTACGTGAAATACGTGATCGGGGGAGACTATACGTTCCCCGGCAACGTGTACCTCAACGGCCAGTTCGTGCACGGGCTTTTCCAGGAAGCGGGCGCCGGCAACCTGGAAGACTACTTCTGCGTCAATCTCGAATGGCGGCTGTTCGACGAAAAGCTCACGCTCAGGCCGTTCAGCTTCCTGTTCGAGGTGAAGGATTGGAGCGACATTCCCAACAACTACGCCATCCTGGCTTCCCCGTCCATCAGCCTCCACCCAATGGACAACGCCGAGCTGGTTGTCGGCTTCCACTGGATCCAGGCCGCCAGCTCCACGGTGTTCGGAGCCTTGAGCGGCCAGAACGAAGTCTTTGCCCACGCGCGGTACAGCTTCTAGCGCGGCCGAGACCGCGGAAGCGCCGCGCGAAAGGAAAGCGGCCGTCAGCCCTTGACCGCGCCGCTGGCGAGCCCGGCCACGATGTACTTCTGCCCGAAGATGAACAGGAGCACGGCCGCAATCATCGCCAGGGTGAGGTATCCGAGAATAAGATTCCATCCCGTCATGTGCTCACCCATGAAGTCCATGACGCCCATGGGCAGCGTAAAATGACCGCTTCCAAAATCGGCCGAAGCCCGAGCTCCGGGATAGGTTGTTCTACCTATCCCGGCTCTGCACCCACTTCACGGCAAACCTTCGAAGATCCCCGGCGCCATCCACCTGGAGCTTTTCCTTGATGTGGTCCCGGTAGGCGTTCACCGTCTTCACCGACAGGTTGAGCATCTTCGCGATCTCCCCGGCGCCATAGCCCTGGCCGATTCGCTCCAGCACCTCGAGCTCCCTGTCGCTCAGCCGCTCCACGGACGGAGCCTCGTTCTCCTCCCGCCGGTTGAACATCGTCTCCAGCAGGCGGTCACGCATGGCAGCAGAAACGTAGATCTTCCCGGACAGCACGGTCTGGATTGCATCCAGCATGACCGAAGCCGCCTCCTGCTTCATCACATACCCGCGAGCGCCCGCCTTCAAAGCCCGCTCCGCGTACACCACCTCGTCGTGCATGGAAATGATGAGGATCAGCGTGGAAGGGTGCGATGCCTTGAGCGTTCGCACCAGGTCCAGCCCGTTCTGGCCCACGAGGGAAATGTCGACAAGGGCGATGTCGGGGACGGCATGCTGGAGCGCTTCCTGGGCTTCGGCCGCCGAGCCTGCCTCCGCGCACACCTGGTAGCCGTCGCTGCTCTTGATCAGGGCAACAAGGCCCTGGCGGAAGACCGGATGATCATCGACGACAAGAAACGTGACCGGCTTCGCCATCAGGACCCCTTTTCTCCCGCGCCTATCCTGCAGGAAACGCGGGTCCCGGGTGAAAGACGCTCGATCTGAAGCTCCGCGCCGGCCGTTGCGGCGCGGTAACGCATGATGCGAAGGCCCATGCCGTCACCGGTGACACGCTGCGGCAGGCCCTTTCCGTAATCTGTCACCTCCGCAATGAGGACGCGCGGCCAACCGTCCTCCCCGCCCAGGCGCACCTCGATGCGGTCCGAGCCCGAGTGCTTGAGCGCGTTGGAGAGCGCCTCCTGGAGGATGCGGTAGACCTGCAGCGCCCTGTCGGTGTCCGTGAGCCTGAACTCAGGGGAGACGCGCAGGTCTATGGAGGCCGTGTGGCTGCGCCGCGCAGCTTCCACCAGCTCCTCCACCGCGGCGGCCAGTCCGTGCTCCTCAAGCCCGGCCGGGTAGAGCCCTCGGGCAATCTGCTTGGCACGGGCAATGGAATCCGCCAGGAGATTTCCTATCTGCTCGATGGACGCCACGGCGGCCGAGTCCACGGAAGAAAGGCCTCCCCGAAGGACGGATGCATACATGGCGATGCCTGCCAGGTGCTGGCACAGGTCGTCGTGCAGGTCCTGGCCGATCCTCTGCATGGTCCGATTGGAGATTTCCAGCACCTCGTTCTCCAGCCGCATGCGCCGCTCTATCTCACTGGTCAGCTCGCTGTTGGCCTGGGTCAGCTCCTCTGTCCGGCGGTCCACTTCCGCTTCCAGGCGCCGCTCATGGGAGCGCACCTGGTCCAGCAGGAGGGCGCCCTTGAGGGCGCTGGACACCTGCTGGCGCAGGGTGTCGTACACCGCCGGCTGGGGCACGCTGAGGGGAAGGAGGATGTAGCCAAGCGGCTCCGTCTGGAACACGAGGGGCTCCAGCACCCACACGGCGTCGCGCCAGGCCACGCCGGCCCGGGGCGGGAGCAGGCGCTCGGTGCGAAAACGGATCCCGCGCGCGGGCAGGGCCCCGGCAGGCGGAGACCCGCGAGGGGCCATCACCAGCCGTGACCATCCCGCGTCTTTTCCCGTCTCGAAAAGTGCGAGATAACAGCCGCCGATGCCCAGGCGCTCCAGCCCTGAATCCAGCCGGGACAGCATGAGCGGCATCTCGAACGCGCCTGCCAGCGAAGAGCTGATGGAGCGCAGCGTCGCCAGGCGTTCCTCCGCGGCGACACGCCGGGCGGCCTGGAGCCTGGTTTCCGCCTTTCCCACCACGACCATGGCAAACTCGAAAAGGTCTTCAGGAAGGGCCTGGGAGCGTCGGATGACGGAGATGTACTGGCGCCAGGCACCCGGGTCTCCTCCGGCAAGGACAGTCTCGGAAAGCGCCGAGCTCAGCCGTGCTATGAAGCCGTTCGCGTCCGCCTTTCCGGCGCATTCCATCAGATCGGAGATGGCGGCCTGCTGGGCAGGGGTGGCATCCGCGGGAACCTCGTGAAGCCCGGGGTCGTAGCCGCGGCGCGGCGGGCACCCGCAGGACTGACGGATCACGGGCGTGCAGCCCAGCACCCTGTCCTGCGACTTGCCGGTCTCCATCAGGTCCAGCAGAACGTCGGCGGCGGCCGCGCCCAGCTGGCCAAGCGGCTGCAGGACCGTGGTGAGCGGCGGGCTCACCGTTTCGCCTTCTTCGATCCCGTCGAACCCCACCACGGAGACATCTTCCGGGACACGGATTCCGGCTTTTCTCAGAATCTCCATGGCTCCCAGGGCCATACTGTCATTCATGCACACCAGGGCATCAAAGGGCCGGCGCGAAGACAGGAGCCTTGCCGCCGCCTGCTCGCCAGAATCCCGCAGAAACGAGCCGGTTGCATCCAGTTCCCCTTCGAACGAGATCCCTGCTTCCGCGAGCGCCGCGGAGAACGCTTTCAGTCTCTGCTCCGCCTCTGCATGGCCTGCCGGTCCCTGGATAAGGGCAAACCGCTTGCGGCCGTGGACGCGGATGAGGTGCTCCACAAGCTGGGCAACGCCATTGGTCCCGTCCACGACCACGCTGGACACGCCCGGCACGCGCAGCCCCACGGAAACCTGGGGCATGTCCCTGCGTGACGCGAAGACCCTTCGAAGTCCCTCGGCGTCGAGGAACGTGGCGATGACGGAGGAGACGACGATGAGGCCGTCGATGCTGCGACGGTCCGCAATCCCGAATGCCGCGTTTGCCGCGGCCTCCGATTCGATGGGAGATCCGATTCGATGGCCGAGAAAGCACACTACGCCGACGCCCCTCTGGCGGGCCCGTGTTTCGATTCCCTGCCACACCGCCGTTTGATAGGCGTCATCAAGCTGGGCAGCGAATACGCCGATCACCGGCCGGGCCGATGAGCGGCGGCGGCTCACCATTGGGCCACGGTCCAGAAAGCGCTTTTCGGCCGGTAATGGGTGTCGAAGAGAAGCGGCCAATCCTTTCGTCCCTTCACTGGAAAGTCGTCAAGCCATGTATGATCATCCGCGATGCCCCAGAAGGTCACGCCGGTAAGATTGTGAGCCTGGGCTTCATCACGGAACACCCTGAAATATGACCCGTACAGGTCAGCTTGCGCGGCGGCCAGCTCGGGCGTCAGCTCGGGCTGGAAAGAGGAGTCACCCCAGCGATGCACGGAGACATCCAGCTCCGTGATCTGCACCTCCACGCCAAGGGAGGCGAAGCTCTGGATTGCGTGTCTCACGGTCTCGGCATCAGGACCGAAGACGGACCAATGCCCCTGGATTCCGACCCCGTCCACGAGCCCCTTGTCCTTGAGCGCTTTCACCAGGACAAGCGCCTTCTGAAGCTTGTCCCCTCCCTCGATGCCGAAGTCGTTGTAAAACAGCTTGACAGTCGGGTCCGCTGACCGGGCGTCCTGAAACGCCCTTTCAACGTACTCGGGAAGCTCGCTCCCCTCCACAGGCGCGCCCGCGGCCTTGAACCAGGGACTGTCCGTGCGCCAGAGGCCTGCGCCTTCCGAAAGCGCCTCGTTCACCACGTCCCAACAGTAGACTGCGCCATGGAAATGGGCAAGAAGGGCGGATATGTGCTCCCGCATCCTCGACAGGACCTCACTCCTGGTGGCTTGCCCTGCCTGCCCCTGGAACACCCAGCCGGGCACCTGGTTGTGCCAGACGAAAGTATGCCCGCGGACCCTCATCCCGTGATCACGGGCAAACGCCACTATCTCGTCAGCCCCCGTGAAAGCGTATGACGATGGCTCGTTGCCCCGGATAGGGTGAATCCGCTCCCATTTCATCGCGTTCTCGGCGACGAGGCTGTCCACCTGGGTTGCAAGGAGGCTGCCCTGGGAAACAAGGGTCTCCGGCTCCACCGCGGCGCCAACGGGGAAATGGCTCTTGTAGACAGTGGCGAGTGACGGCATCCGATCAACGTACCTCCTCGCGCACCGCATTGAAACCGGCGGAAGATCGGTTCCGCGGTTCGGAGCCGTCACCGGGCCGCCATAGGTCAAATGGCCGATGGGCTTCGCGGCGGTTCACACCGGAAACGAAATGCGGCCGCCGGTCACCTCGAGCTCTGCGCTCACGACAGCCGTTGCGGACAGCTGTTCGCTCCGCTTGTCCGGTTGCCTCCCGCCCACGCTGATGCTGATACGGCCGGGTTCCACGAACCTGTTTCCGTTATCGTCCACAAGGCTCATCTGCCGGGCCGAAAGGGAGAAAGTCACCCGGGAAGTCTGACCTGGCTTCAGGGAAACCCGCTGGAATCCCCCGAGCTGGCGCAACGGAGCGGACCCCGGGGCATGCGGCCACGAAAGGTACAGCTGGACCACCTCTTCTCCCTCCCGTTTTCCCGTATTGCTCACGTCCACCGAGACTGAAGCCGGCTCGCCGGAGCGCACGGAAACGGGAGCAAGCCCGAGCTTGTCGTATCGAAACTGCGTGTACGAGAGGCCGAAGCCGAACGGGTACAAGGGCTCAGCTTCCAGGTAGCGGTAGGTCCTCCCTCTCATGGCGTAGTCGGTGAAGGGGGGGAGCTGGTCAACGGATCTCACCCACGTCACCGGCAGACGTCCCGAGGGGCTTACGTCACCGAAGAGGATGTCGGCCACCGCGCTCCCCCCCTCCTCTCCCGGGTACCAGGCCAGGAGCACGGCCCGCGAAAGCTCGTGCTCGTGCGGAATGGCAAAGGCGCTGCCGGTGAGCAGCACCAGGACCACAGGCTTGCCTTTCGCGGCCACCGCATCGAAGAGACGCCTCTGGATGGATGGCAGATCGATGTTGATCCTGTCCCCCTGCCACTGTGACTGGATTGCCGATCCCTCCTCTCCCTCCAGCCTGCTGCTCTGGCCCAGGACCAGGACCACCGCGTCCGCCCTGTCGCAAGCCGCCAGCGCCTCGGCAAACCCGTCATCCGCTTTCTCACCCCAGATCGAGTCCTGGTCCTTGAGGATGTCCGAGCCCTGGGCATACAGGACGCGGGTCCGCCCGCCGACACCCTGCCGGATGCCCTCCAGGATCGTGGTGGAGCGCGAGGGCTGGCCGGCGTAGTTCCCCAGGAGCGCCTCACGGTCATCCGCATTGGGACCGATGACGGCAATGCAGCCGAGGTCCTTCGCAAGGGGAAGGATCCCGCCTTCGTTCTTCAGCAACACGATCGAGGCGCGCGCCGCCTCACGCGCAAGGGCCCTGTGCTCCTGGCAGTCGATCGTGTCGTAAGGAATGGAGGCATGGGGGACCCGTTCGGGAGGATCGAACATTCCCAGCCGGAAACGGATTCTCAGGACCCGTTCCAGCGCCGCGTCGATTTCCGATTCGGTGATCAGGCCCTGCCCCACTGCCTGGACCAGCGCGGGGTAGACACGCCCGCACTCAAGGTCGCAGCCGTTTCTCACCGCAAGCGCCGCCGACTGCTCGGGCGTGCCTGTCACCGTGTGGTGGGCATGGAGGTCGAAGATGGCCCCGCAGTCGGAGACGACGTACCCTTTGAAGCCCCACTGCGTGCGCAGGATCCGGCCAAGCAGCGTCGGGCTGGCGCAACAGGGCTCCCCGTTGGTGCGATTGTAGGCGCCCATCACGGATTCCGCGCCCCCTTCGATCACGCAGTCACGGAAGGCCGGAAGATACGTTTCGTGAAGATCCCGGGCGCTCACCCGGGCATCGAAGTGGTGCCGAAGCGCCTCGGGGCCGCTGTGCACCGCGAAATGCTTGGGGGTGGCGGCCACCTTCACGTAGCCGGGGTCCTGTCCCTGGATCCCCTTGACGAAAGCCACGCCCATGCGCCCGGTGAGGTAAGGGTCTTCGCCGTATGTCTCCTGGCCTCTGCCCCAGCGCGGATCACGGAATATGTTCACGTTCGGGCTCCAGAGGGTGAGGCCGTGGTACTGGCGCCGGTAGCCCTGACGGGCGAACTCGTGGTGCTTGGCCCGCGCCTCGTCGGACACGGCGACAGCGATTTTTTCGACCAACGCCGTATCGAAAGTGGCGGCAAGCCCGATGGCCTGCGGAAAAACGGTGGCAATGCCGGCCCTGCCGACGCCATGGAGGCCCTCGTTCCACCAGTTGTATTCGGGGATGCCGAGGCGCGGAATGGCCTTCGATTCATAGACCATCTGGGAAACCTTTTCCTCGAGGGTCATCCTGCCCATGAGGTCCCGAACGCGCTGTTCCAGCGGCGCATCCGGATCCAGGTACAGAGTCTTCGCCACAGGTGCCTCCTTTGGCCGATGCACCCCTGTATACCAGAGGCGCGCGCGGAGCGCAAAGGGGGCGCAATGCAATCCTTGACGCGAGGCCGCCGCGCCTGGAAACTCACCCCATGACGGTGCTTGTTGTCTCCTGTCATCCGGACGACGCCGAGTTCATGATGGCCGGCACGGCCCTGCTGCTCAAGCGCGCCGGGTGCCGGATTCACGCCATCAACCTGGCAAACGGGAGCGCGGGAAGCGCCACCCGGGGACCCGCGGAGACCGCCGCGGTCAGGAGGAAGGAGGCAATGAAGGCCGCGGACCTGCTGGGCGCGGTGTTCCATGAAAGCCTGGTGGACGACCTCGAGGTCTTTTACACGCAGGAGCTCATCCGGCAGGTAACGGCGCTGGTTCGTCAGGTGAAGCCGGACATCATCCTGACGCAGTCCCTGGAAGACTACATGGAGGACCACATGAACGCGGCCCGGGTCACCGTCACCGCAGCATTCCTCCGCGGCGTAAAGAATTACCGCTCCGTCCCGGAGGAGCCGGCCGTCCTCAATGACGTCATGGTGTATCACGCAACCCCCCATATCCTGACGGACATGATGCGCCGCCCGATAGTCCCGGAGATGTACGTGGATATCTCCGGGGTCATCGATGAAAAGGAGAAGATGCTGGCATGCCATGCAAGCCAGAAGGAATGGCTGGACGCAACGCAGGGCTTCGATTCATACCTGGGGACCATGCGCGCGGCGGCGCAGGCCGTGGGGGAGATGTCAGGCCGCTATCGCTTCGCGGAGGGTTGGAGGCGGCATTCCCACGTTGGATTCAGCCGAAAAGACGGCAACCCCGTTGCCGAGCTGCTTGCGGATCTCTCCTGCCCGGCCGTCGGAGCGCCCTGATCAGCCCAGGGAAATGCCGGAGGCGTGCGCGTTCTTCCAGAACCTTCGCTCGGCCAGAAGCGCGGCGCCCATGGCCTCGTCATGAGGGTCGGACATCGCGATGTCCAGAGTGAAGCCTTCCAGCATCTCGGGAATGACTTTGGAGCGGATCGTGATCCAGACAGGCTCACGGAGGAACTCTCCCAGGGTGGCGGCAGGCCCGCCGATGAGCAGTGCCCGTGGATTGTACAGCGTGATGATCTTGGAGCAGGCATCACCAAGGAACGTCCCGATCTCGAAAAGGGTTGAGCGGGCAAGACGGTCCCCGGAGAGGGCTGCCTCGCGGATGGCGTCCAGCGTCAGGGAATCTGCCCCTTTTTCCCGGAAATACTGGAGGCTGGAGATGACCCCTTCGGAGAGCCTTCGCTGGAACCGGCGAAGGATGCCGGGCCGCGATATAACGGTCTCCAGGCAGCCGATGTTCCCGCACGCACAGCGCTCCCCGTCCACATCCACAACCAGGTGGCCCACCTCGCCGGCAAGACCACGTGAGCCCAGGTAGGGCTCGTCTCCGATGATGATCGCGGTTCCGACTCCCGAACCAAGAGAGAGATACACCATGTCACGGGAGGCTTCCGGCCATCGGCGTTCCGCGGCCAGGAAAGCGAGGCAGCGAGAGATGTCCTCCACGACCACCGGTAGCCCGAACGCTCTCTCCATGATCGTTCGGAGGGGAATGTGAGTGATTCCGGAAACCTGCAAACCCTGCAGCCAGACGCCTCGCTCGGTGTCCACCATGCCCGGCATGGACATTCCTATTGCCAGCGGCCGGTGTTCCAGCAGTCCGGGGGAGCTCATGAGCTTCTTGAGCTCGGAGGAAATCTGCCCGGTGATCTCGTCAAGATGGTTCGCGGGATTGGAGGAAAGGGAAAGGGAGAACTCCCCTTCCCCCAGGACTGTCCTGCGTGTATCCACCGCGGCCAGTCTGAAGCTGCAGGTATCCACCGAGACTCCGACCGAGTATCCCACCCGGGAAGCCAGGCGATAGATCGTGGAAGGTCTGCCGCTGCGGTTTTGAGTCTTGCCGGCCCTTTCAACGAGACCCCTGGACAACAGCCGGTTCAAGAGGGCGGTCACGGAAACCGGGCTGGTCCCCGCGTGACGGGCAATTTCTCCCCTGGTCGGGGATTTTAGAAGGAATATAGATTGAAGAACTTTTAATTCCTTGTGATCTTTTGGATTTCCAGCCATTAATAAGGCGAATTTTAATCGAACCTGGACATAAAATCAATCCGAATTTCCAACTTCTCTTTGATTTTTAATTTACGGCATCAGGAAGCGAACAATCCGGTCATTCAGCATATCAGCAATGTAGAGATGCCCTTCAGAATCGACCTCGACCGCCCACGGATGGCTGAGCAGACCGGCCGGACTGCCGAACGTTGTCCATTTGCCTCCGCTCATATCGTCCACGCGCACGATCCGGTTATTGACCATATCCGCAACAAGAATGCGTCCGCCGGCATCCACCGCAATCCCGGCCGGGTACCTGAACTGATTGTTGCCCCCGCCCGAGCTTCCGAACGCGGTCCATTTGCCGCCTTTCATGTCATCCATTCGAACGATCCGGGAGTTGGCATAATCGGCAATATAGATGCGTCCGCCCGCGTCAAGGGCGATGCCCGCGGGCTCTTTGAACTGGTCGGCGTCGCTGCCTCTTTTGCCGAACGCGGTCCATCCCGTGCCTTTCATGTCGTCCATGCGGATGATCCGGCTGTTGCCCTGATCCACAACGTAGATATGCCCATGGCCGTCCGTTGCAACCGCCGAAGGATTCTTGAACTGGTTGGGGCCGCCACCCAGGCTTCCGAGCGAAGTCCACCCCGAACCGGTCATGTCGTTCATGCTCACGATCCGGTTGTTGCCGGAATCCGCGACATAGATGCGCCCATTGGAATCTACCGCGACACCCCCAGGGGATTTCAGCTCATTCGTGCCATTTCCGTCTTTGCCGAATGCCGTCCACCGTTTGCCGTTCATGTCGTCCATGCGGACGATCCGGCTGTTGCCCTGGTCCGCGACATAGATGCGCCCGTGAGCGTCCAGCACAAGATCCGAAGGATATTGGAGCTGGTTGGCGCTGTCGGCCACTGCTCCTATCGTCTGCCATTCATAGTAAATGGCATAGACTGCAGTCCCCACGCTCGAAGGCGCAATCCCGGACCGGCTGGCCATGGCTTTGATTGTTTCATTCGTCCCGTTCCCCGCGACCGGGATCGGGGCGGAATACAAAGCCGATGAGCTGGTCGGCGAAGAGCCGTCCGTGGTGTAGTGAATGGCCGCATCCGGCGTTGAACAGCTGATCGTGACCGTTTGATCGGCTGAATACGTCCCGTCAGATGGGCTGAACGTCGGGGTCGAAACCCCTCCCGACGGGCTGAGAGTCTGCGCGGCAGCCGTCCCCTCGATCAAGTAAGTGGCCGTGGCAACAGGCGAGTCGGTCCAGCCGGACTCATACGCAATCGCCTTTATGGTCTCGGTGGTCTCCACGGTGATGGGCGCCGAATACATGGTCCCGACAAGGACGGTCGGCGTGCTGCCATCTATGGTAAAGCGAATGGTCGCCCCTGGTGTCGATGTGGTGATGGTGACCGTCTGCGGCCCGGAATAGGTCCCGGCCCCGGGCTGAAGCTCACGGACGCCACCTGCTGCGGCGTCGTGGCCGGCGACGAGGGGCCTGCCGACGTTGAGCCTGCCGAGGTCGTATCCGTTGGCGTGGTGCCCGGCGCCTGGCAACTCGAGATTGAAAGGGCCATGAGACCCATGAACAGCACCGGCAGGGGGGGCTTCGTTCTGGTGGACATATCTCGTCAGGAATCTTCTCTCTAAAGACGGGACCTTTTCAACCCTCCGTCGAGGGCATCGGTCCAAGATGCAAAAGACCGGAATAAGGTATACACTCACGTGCCAACCACCATGTACTGGAACAAGGAAATAGAAACACTGGACAGGGAGTCCCTCCAGCGGCTCCAGCTCCAGCGGCTCGCCAGGACGCTGGACAGGGCGTCGAAGGCGCCATTCTACCGCGATTACCTGCGCGGGGAACGCTTCCCCTGCCTCTCCTCGCCGCGCGATCTGGCCCGGCTTCCCTTCACCACCAAGGCTGAGCTGAGGGACGCCTTCCCGTACGGCTTCCTCGCGGCGCCGCTTTCCAGCATCGTCCGACTGCACTCTTCATCAGGCACCACCGGAAACCCGACGGTCATCTACCATACCCGGGAGGACATCGAGGCCTGGCAGGACCTGGTTGCCCGGTGCATGTACATGACGGGCATGCGAAACACCGACGTGTTCCAGAACATGATGGGCTACGGCCTTTTCACGGGCGGCCTGGGCTTCCATTACGGGGCTGAAAAGCTGGGCGCCCTGACCATCCCCATCGGACCCGGCAGCAGCAAGCGCCAGATCTGGTTCATGCGGGAGTTCGGCACCACGGTCATGCACATCCTGCCCAGTTACGCGCTGCGCCTTTCCACCCATGTCAGGGAGCAGGGCCTGGATCCCAGAAAAGACTTCAAGCTGCGCATGGCGTTTATCGGCGCGGAGCCCCATACCGAGGAGACTCGACGGAAGATCGAGGAGACCTGGGGGATCAAGGCATACAACTCCTACGGCCTCTCCGAGATGTGCGGACCGGGAGTGGCCTTCGAGTGTCCCGAGCAGTCGGGGATGCACATCTGGGAGGACCAGTTCATCGTCGAGATCGTGGACCCCGAGACCGGCGCCAACCTTCCCGACGGAGAATGCGGAGAGCTTGTTCTCACCTCCATCAACAAGGCGGGAACGCCGCTCCTGCGCTACAGGACCCGGGACCTGACGCGCATCCTGCCGGGCCCGTGCCCCTGCGGCCGCACGCACAGGCGCATTGACCGGATCCGCGGCAGGTCGGATGACATGATGATCGTCAACGGGGTGAACATCTTCCCCATGCAGATCGAGCAGACTCTCATGCGCATCTCCGGCATCGGCACCAACTACCTGATCGAGATCCATGAGGAGAACTACATGGACAAGCTCCACGTGAGCGTGGAGCTGGCGCCGGACGCCTTCCAGGGCACCCTGGGGGAAGTTGAGGGCCTGCACGCACGGGTGTGCGCCGCGCTCCGCGAGGAAACTGGTGTCACGCCCATGGTGAAGCTGCTGGAAGCCGGCAGCCTCCCGGCCAACGACGGGAAAGCCGTACGGGTGGTGGACCTGCGGAAGCAGTCGGGACGGGGGTGCTGACATGGCATATCACCTCTCGATCTTCGTGGTGAATGAGCCGGGCAAGCTGGAGAAAATCACGCGCGTGCTCACGGAAAAAGGCCTGAACATCCGGGCCGTCTCCATGGCCAGTACGGGTGAGTTCGGGGTTGTCCGCGTCCTGGTGAATGATCCCGACATCGGACTGGCGGCGCTCCGGGAGCACAAGTTCACGGTCACCAAGAGGCGCATCCTCGTTGCGCTGATCGACGATCGGCCCGGCGCCATGCACGAGCTTCTGGTCACGCTTTCCGCGCACAGCGTGAACGTGGAGGACTGCTACGGCTTCGTCATCGAGGAGGGGAAAAAAGCCGCCATTGTGTTCGAAGTGGAAAAGTTTCCCGAAGCCGAGGGCGCCCTGGCGGGCACGGCCGTGCGGCTGATGGCGGATTCGGAAATCTACATGGTGTAGGGCGCGGCCGCGGCGACCCCTACAGGCGGGACAATTCCCTGCCCCAGGCTGCGGCCCGTTCCAGCTCCCCGTCCGCAAGAGGCCCGGTGCGTCCGTTCACGATGAATCCCATGGGATCCAGATGGAGCGTGCTTTCCCCTTCTTTGAGCCTTGCCGCTATCCTGTCCGCCGCGTAACCGAACAATTTCGTCAGCTTCATTTTCAACCTTGTGTCAAAGGCCGCAACGTGCAGCTTTTTCAAAACAGGTGCGGGAATGCCGTCAAGATACCTCCGGATTGATTCAGTGGGCCTTCCACCATTGGTTGGCGAGCCGACGACCAGCAGTGAGAGATTCTCCACGTCACGCGCCTCGGGGGCGCCCGCCCTGACCGCCCTGGTTCCGCCGCCTATCCCTGAGGCAATTGCCTGAGCCACTTTTTCCGTGTTGCCTGCCGTGGAATCAAACACAACAAGAGCCTTCATGGTCCCTCGCTTTCGCCGGAATTGTACTTCCCGGCTGTTGCCATTGTAAAGCAAATAATCAATGCTTCTCCATCCTTTCAGGCTCCTTTGTTGCAGCTGCTGACTCTGGAGGTAAATAGTAATGATCTGGAATCCTGACTTCGAGACACTCTCCCAACCCGAACTGAAAAGACTGCAGGGGGAAAGACTGGGCAAGCTCGTCGACGTGCTGTACAGGCGCGTCCCGTTCTGCAGAAAGAAAATGGATGAGCTGGACGTGAAGCCCCAGGACGTCCAGGGGATCTGCGACATCGGAAGGCTCCCCTTCACGACAAAGGAAGAGATGCGGGAAGTGTATCCCTACGGCCTCCTGGCCGTTCCCATCTCCGAGATCGTGGAAATCCACACGTCATCCGGCACCACGGGAAAACCGGTGGTGGATGCGTATACCCGGGGCGACATCGAAGTGTGGGCCGAGGTCATGGCCCGTACCCTGACGGCGGGCGGGACCACGAGGCACGACATCGTACAGAACGCCTACGGCTACGGGCTTTTCACCGGCGGCCTGGGGGTACACTACGGCGCGCGGAAAATCGGGGCAACGGTGATCCCCATCTCGGGCGGCAATACGAAGCGCCAGGTGGCCATCCTGCGGGATTTCAAGTCAACCGTTCTCGCCTGCACACCTTCCTACGCCCTGTTCCTTGCGGAGGGCGCCCGTGAGGAGGGGCTGGACCTTCGCGCGGTGGGTCTGAAGGCGGGATTCTTCGGCGCGGAGCCGTGGAGCCAGAGCATGCGCGTTGAGATAGAAAGCAAGCTGAACGCCCTGGCCATCGACATCTACGGCCTCACCGAGATCATAGGTCCGGGGGTCGCCACCGAGTGCGAGCACCAGGACGGCCTCCACATATCAGAGGACCATTTCTACCCGGAGATCATCGATCCGCTCACCGGGAAAGTCCTTCCCGACGGGAACAAAGGTGAGCTTGTCATCACCACCCTGACAAAGGAAGGGACCCCGCTTTTGAGGTACAGGACGCGCGACATCACGTACCTGGACCGCTCTCCGTGCCCGTGCGGGAGAACGTCGGCGCGAATGCACAGGGTGCTGGGCCGGACGGACGACATGCTGATCATCCGGGGCGTGAACGTCTTCCCCTCGCAGATCGAAGAAATCATCCTGAGGGTGGATGGAGTGGAGCCGCATTACCAGCTTGTGGTGGAACGGCGCGACCAGCTGGACGAGCTCGAAGTGCAGGTGGAGATGAATGAGGCCATGTTCTCCGACGAGATCAAGGGCCTGGAAAAAATGGAGCACAAGATCGAGGCGGACCTGTACGCCAGCCTGAACATCCACACGCGGGTCAAGCTGGTCGAGCCCAAGAGCATAGCGCGCAGCGAGGGCAAGGCGAAGCGGATCATCGACAAGCGGCTCGTGTAGCCCGGGAGGTAAAAATGAGCGTGAAGCAGATATCCATATTCCTGGAGAACTCAAAAGGCAGGCTGGCGGAGGTGACCCGGCTCCTGGCTTCCCGTGGAGTCAACATCCGCGCGCTGTCCCTTGCGGACACGGCTGACTTCGGCGTTCTGCGCATCATCGTCAAGGACCCCGAAACGTGCCTGGCGGCGCTGAAGTCCAGCGGGATGGTGGCGCAGCTGACGGAGGTCCTGGCCGTGGAGATGGAGGACAAGCCGGGCGGCCTCTCGCGCGTGCTTGCCGCGCTGGATGCCGCCGGCCTGAACGTGGAATACATGTACGCATACGTGGAAAAGACCAGGGACAACGCCATCGTGATCTGCAAGATCGACGACAAGGAGCGCGCGTCCAAAGTGCTCAAGGAGAACGGCATCGGGACCTTGAGCGCGGATGCCCTGAATGCGCTTTGATCAGCCGGACCGATCAGCCGGACCGACCTTGACGGGAATGGGAATCTATGCAAGATGTGAGTAAATATCCAACGTAAGAATCAAGAGGTGCCCCTGATGCGCAGAAGAACCATTACTGGTATTGGACTCATTCTCTCCATGCTGGTTGCCCTGAGCGGATGGGCGGCTGACGGGGATACGGTGCGCATCGGCGCCATCCTTGCGGTGACCGGCCCCAACGCCAACCTCGGCATGCCCGAGGCAAGAACCCTCCAGATGCTCGCGGATCGGACAAACGCGCAGGGCGGCATAGCAGGGAAAAAAGTCGAGCTTTTCATCAGGGATTCCCAGGGGAATACAGAGAAGGCCATTTCCTTTGCCAAGCAGCTCATCGAGGAAGAGCAGGTGCTTGCCATCCTGGGGCCGTCGACGAGCGGTGAGAGCATGAAGCTGAAGGGTCTTTGCGACGACAGTGAGACCATCCTGATCTCGCTCGCTGCAGCGGAAACCATCGTCAACCCGGTGGCAAAATGGGTGTTCAAGGTCGCGCCCATGGATTCCTCCGCAGTGCGGATGATCTTCCGGACCATGAAAAAGATGGGGATTTCCCGCATTGGCGTTCTTGCCAGCAATTCCGGCTTCGGGCAGGGAGGCAGGGCTCAACTGGAGAAGCTGGCTCCGGCGGACGGGATCACCATCGCCATCTCCGAGGTCTATGACAAGGACGCCACCGACCTGACCGGGGTGCTCACGAAGATCAGGGGGCAGAACGTCCAGGCAGTGGTGAACTGGTCGACGGAACCGGCCCAGGCCATCGTGCCGAAAAACATGAAGCAGCTCGGGTTCGACGTGCCCCTGTTCCAGAGCCATGGTTTCGGGAACCTCAATTACGTCGCCGCTGCCGGAAAAGCCGCCGAGGGGCTCATCTTCCCCGCGGGAAGGGTGCTCGTTGCCGATGTGCTTCCTGTTTCTCATCCGCAGAAAAAGCTTCTCATGGATTACCGGGCGGCCTACATCGGTTTGTTCAAGGACGAGCCGAGCACCTTCGGAGGGCATGCGTTCGACGCCTTCACCGTCCTGGCGGAGGCGGTGCGCAAGGCGGGCACGGACAGGCAAAAGGTTCGGGACGCCATTGAAAACATCAAGGGCCTTGTGGGAACGGCGGGGATCTTCAATTTCTCCCCCACTGATCACAACGGCCTGTCCATGGAAGGTTTCGAGATGCTCACGGTGAAAGACGGCCGGTTCACGGTCCTGAGCCAGTAGAACCGCCGCGCCGCCAGCATGGGCGCTGCCCAGCTTCTCCAGTACCTCCTCTCGGGCGTGGCAACGGGAAGCATCTATGCCATCGTCGGCATAGGATTCAACATCATCTACAGCTCCACGGGCGTCATCAACTTTGCCCAGGGGGAGTTCCTCATGCTGGGCGGCATGATCGCCGTTTCCCTGCAGGCGTTCCTCCCCCTCCCGCTGGCCATCGCCGTTGCCGTTGCGGCAACCGGCCTGGTGGGCATTGCAGTGCAGCTCGTGTTCTTTTCGTGGCTCAAGAAACCGGGGATATTGAGGATGATCATCATCACCATCGGACTTTCCATCCTCATCCGCGAGGCCGGCCTTCACGTGTGGGATGAGAAGGTCCACGCCCTGGCGTACTGGACCGGCGATGAGACTTCCTCCCTTGCCTTTCTGGGTGCGCGCATATCGCCCCAGGTGCTGTGGGTCCTCGGCATCTCAGGGCTGATGGTTGCCGGGCTGACGCTTTTCTTCCGTTTCACGCTCACGGGCAAGGCAATGCGCGCGTGCGCCTCCAACGGCACGGCTGCGCGCTTGTGCGGAATCCGCGCCCCTTCCCTCGTCACGCTCTCTTTCTTCATCGCTTCGGCCATGGGCGCCCTGGCCGGCTGCGTGGTTTCCCCCATCACCCAGACGCAATACGACATGGGCACGTCCCTGGCGGTCAAAGGATTCACGTGCGCAGTGCTTGGCGGGCTTGGGAACGTGAGCGCGGCGGTGGGCGCGGGGATCCTCGTGGGGGTCCTGGAGTCCGCCAGCATCAGCGTCCTCCCGCTGGCCTACAAGGACGTGGTTGCCCTCACAATCATGCTTGCCATCCTGCTCCTTCGGCCGCAGGGGCTCTTTGCCGGCGCCGGAGGAGAGCGGGCCCGCTGGGCCGGTGATGGGGCCTGTCATGGCAAACCTGCGATCGCGCACCATGCCTCTGGCGCTCCTGGCCTGTTGTGTCGTGGGGATCCAGGTCCTTCTATCCGCGCTGAAGGCGGATTTCTATCTCACGCAGCTCACCATGTCGGCCTGGTATACCCTGGTGGCCCTGGGCCTCTGCCTTCTCATGGGATACGCCGGCCAGGTGTCCATGGGCCATGCCGGCTTCTTTGCTATTGGCGGCTACACTGCCGCCGTCATTTCCACGGCAGGCGTAGCTCCCTGGCTCTCCGTCCCCGCCGCGGTGATCGTCACCGCCGCTGTTTCTTTCCTTGTCGGGATCCCTGTCCTGCGCCTGAAAGGGCACTACCTGGCCATGGCAACGCTGGCCTTCGGCTTCATCGTCTCACGGATCATCCTTGGCACGGCCCTGTTCGGCCAGGCTGACGGCATTTCCGACATTCCCTCCTACCCCCTTTTTGCCGGCATGGCGGTCACCGGCAGGCGGGCGCTTCGGGTCCAGAACTTCTATATTGCCTGGGGCGTCGTCCTGGCAGGGCTCGTCGTCGCGTTGAACCTCGTTCACTCGCGCACCGGCAGGGCGCTTCGCGCCATTCACGGGGATGAGGAAGCAGCCGCCGCTTCCGGCATCGACGTTGCGCGGCACAAGCTCGCTGTTTTCGTGCTGAGCGCCGTTTACGCCGGGCTTGCGGGCGCGTGCCTGGCTCATTTCAACGCAGGGATCGGCCCGGGCGAAGCCGGGATCATGAAATCGGTGCGCTACGTGGCCCTTGTTGCCGCCGGCGGCATGGCGAACCTGTGGGGAACGCTGGCGGCTTCCGCCGTCCTGACGTTCCTTTCCCTTCGAGGCGCCTTCGGTCTGTTCGACGACGCAGTGTTCGGCGGTATCCTTGTGGCCATCATGCTCTTTGCTCCCGAAGGGGTGTTCAGCGTCCTGCGCCTGGGGAGAAAGAGATCGTGAACGACGCGATGCTTGGCGTGCGGGACCTCCACCACTGGTTCGGCGGGCTGCACGTGATCAACGGCGTGGGGATCCGCTGCCGGGGCGGCGCCATCACGGCGGTCATCGGCCCCAACGGAGCCGGCAAGACGACGTTGTTCAACCTCGTTGCGGGGAACCTGACCCCGACATCAGGGAGCATCGAGCTGGAGGGCAGGCCCATCCAGGGTTTGCCGACCCACAGGATTGCCGGCCTGGGCGTCTCACGCACCTTTCAGGCCACGCATCTTTTCCCCGGCATGACCGTGCTTGAGAACGTCATGGTCGGGCGTCATCTGACGGTCCACGGGGGGTTCCTGCGTGACATGGGGGGCAGGCTCTTCAACGGCCGGCGTGAGAAGCAGATGCGCCGGCAGTGCATGGAAATCCTGGGGAGCCTGGGGATCGAAGGGCTTGCCGGGCAGGAAGCCGGGGATCTTCCCTTTGGCAGGCAAAGGGTGGTCGAGCTGGCCAGGGCCCTGGCTTCGGAGCCGAAGCTCCTGCTCCTTGACGAGCCTGTCTGCGGGCTGAATCCCCGGGAGACCGAGGAAATGGCCTTGCGCATTGCGGAGATCCGGGGCAGGGGCATCACGATCCTGATCGTGGAGCACGACATGTCCCTCGTCATGGGGATCTCCGACCACGTCGTGGTGCTGAGCTACGGCCAGGTGATTGCGGAAGGGACGCCGCGGGAAGTCCAGGCCAACGACGAGGTTATCTCCGTGTACCTGGGGGCGGGGGATGCTTAGGGTCAGGAACCTGCGCGCCGGCTACGGCAAGGTCGAGGTGCTCCACGGCGTTTCCCTCCATGTGGATGAGGGAGAGATCGTGACCATTGTGGGCGCCAATGGGGCCGGCAAGAGCACCCTCCTGTCCTCTCTTGCCGGGATCATTGCCCCCGGGGCTGGTTCCGCGCTTTTCGCAGGCTTTCAGATCGCCGCCTTGCCCGCCGAATCCATTGTCTCGCGAGGATGCGTGCTTGTGCCTGAGGGAAGGCAGATATTCGCCGATCTTACCGTGGGGGAGAACCTTCTCCTGGGCGGGTACCTGCGATGCCGCCGCGGCGGAAAACGGGCGCTGGCCCGGGACATGCGCAGGGTTTGCGAGCTTTTCCCCATCCTGGAGCGCAGAGAAGCGCAGCAGGCGGGCACCCTTTCGGGCGGTGAACAGCAGATGCTGGCCCTGGGCCGGGCTCTCATGGCGCGGCCCGCGCTCCTCATGCTGGACGAGCCGTCCATCGGCCTTGCGCCCCTTGTGGTGCGGGAGATCCTCGACGTGATTGTCCGTCTGCGCAAGGAAGGAACCACCATCCTCCTGGTGGAGCAGAACGCGCGGGCGGCGCTTTCGATATCCGACCGCGGGTACGTCATGGAGACGGGGCGCATCATGCTGGAGGGAACGGCGGAGGAGCTTTCCGCAAATCACGATGTGCGCCGTTCCTACCTGGGCAGGGAATACCGGCGAATCGAAGAGTAGCAGAGGAGGCCGCATGATCTGGAACCAGAAATACGAAACCATGCCGCGCGGCCAGATGGACCAGGTCCAGCTGGAGCGCCTCCAGGCCACCCTCCATCGCGCGGAGAGAAACGTCGCATTCTACCGCCAGTCATTCAGCGGCCACGACGTCAAGTCGGATGACATCCGCGAGCTTGCCGATCTCAGCCGCCTGCCTTTCACCACCAAGGAAGATCTTCGCAAGAGCTATCCGTACGACATGTTCGCCGTTCCCCTCAGGGACATCGTGCGCGTGCAATCCACGTCGGGGACCACCGGCACTCCCGTGGTTGTCGGGTACACGAGAAACGACCTGCGCACCTGGGCGGAGTGCGTTGCCCGCGTCCTTGCCGCCGGGGGCATGACTGAGCACGACGTGGTGCAGGTGGCGTTCACCTACGGCCTTTTCAGCGGCGGCTTCGGCCTGCACGCGGGCGCGGAACGGATCGGGGCTTCCGTCATTCCCGCCTCTACCGGGAGTCTGGAGAAGCAGGTGCGCATCATGAAGGATTTCAAGACCACTGCCCTTGCGTGCACACCGAGCTATGCGCTGGCAATCATGTCCGCGGTCCGGGAGATGGGGATCGCGAAAGGGGACCTGGCCCTGCGCACGGGGTATTTCGGCGCCGAACCGTGGAGCCAGGCCCTGCGCTCCCTCCTGGAGCAGGGCCTGGGAATCACCGCCCTGGACAATTACGGCCTGACCGAGGTCCTTGGCCCCGGGGTTTCGTTCGAGTGCGAGAGAAAGGACGGGCTGCATGTGAACGAGGATTGCTTCATCCTCGAGGTGATAGACCCGAAGTCGGGTGAAACCCTGCCGGACGGCTCGGAAGGGGAGCTTGTCCTGACCACCATCACAAAAGAAGGATTCCCCATGTTGCGCTACCGGACCGGAGACCTTGGCAGCATGACCCGGGAGCCGTGCCCGTGCGGGCGAGCGTTTGCGCGCATGACGCGCATCCGTGGAAGGATCGATGACATGATCAACCTGGGGGGAACGAAGATCTTCCCCTCCCAGATAGAGCAGATCATCACGGCAGAGCCCGGGCTTGCCCCGCACTTCCAGATCCAGCTGGACCGCACGGATGGAATCGACACGCTGACCATCCTGGTGGAGCCGGCGGAGGCTCGCAGCGCTGCCGGGCAGGCCGACGGCCAGGCGGCCGGGACCGGGGATCCCTGCCAGCGGGCCGCGCGCAGGATTGAGGCGGTCCTTGGAGTGACGGCGAAGGTCGAGCTGGCAAAGCCGGGCTCGATCTCCCGGGCAGGGGAAGAAAAGCTTCGACGCGTGGTTGACAAGAGGCGGATCTAGCGTTCAACTCGATGCGTGCCGGAGCTGCCAGACCTCCACTACATCGTCAGGATGCTCGCGCCGCGGATCATCGAACGGCGCATAACCGGGGTGAAGATCAAGGAGCCCATCGTTCTTCGCATGCTCATCCCCGATGCGGGAGGGTTCGCGGACGCGGTGACCGGCCGGCGCTTCACAGCGCTTGACAGGCGCGGCCCGTTCCTCAGATTCGGCCTGGAGGACAGGGAGATCATCATGCACTGCATGCTTGCCGGTCGCCTCCAGCTTGCGGGCGCGGGAGACAAGTTGCTTGCCGGCACGTGCTTTTCCTTCGCGCTGGATGACGGCGGACGCCTCTCCTACGCAGATGAGAAAAAAATGGGGAAGGTGTACCTCACCAGCCCCGGCGCGTATGATTCCATCCCGGGGTTTCGCGGGCAGGGAATCGATATACTCTCCGCGGAGTTCAAGTTTGAAGCCTTTGACCGGCTCATCCAGGGCAGGCGCCACCAGGCCCGCGTTTTCCTGATGGACCAGACCGCCATGAGCGCCATCGGCAACGCGTACGCGGATGAGATTCTCTTTGCGGCCGGCATCCATCCCAAGACTTCGTGCGCCAGCCTGGACGCCGCGGAGCGACGCAAGCTGTATGACAGCATCCGCCAGGTGATGGCCTGGGGCATCTCCGAGGTGGAAAAAGCGGGCCAGCCCATCGAGGTCAAGGTGCGGGAGCACGTACGCGTACGGAACAGGAACGGGCAACCGTGCCCGGTTTGCGGAACCACTATTCGACGGGTCGGCGTGCTGGGGTATGACTCCTTTTACTGCCCTCGCTGCCAGCCCGCTACGAAAAAACAATTCATACCCTGGCATGAAGAAAGGACACATGATGCCTGACGTGGTTTTGAACAGAACACGGTCCCGGCTGATCTGCCTCCTGGCCTACCTGGTCGCTGCCGCCGTGGCATTCGCGGCCGCAAGGGTCTTGGACAGGGGCTCGCCCCTGTGGACCGCGGGCGCGGCGGACCTTGCGGCAACCGTTGTCATATTCGTCTTCAGCCTGATCCTGGACAACTCCAGCGTCTATGACCCGTACTGGAGCGTCGCCCCTGTTCCCATCCTCGTGTACTGGCTGGCCTCCGGCGGGGGGCTCTCGCCGCGCCGGGTGGTCGTGATCGCGCTTGTGGCGATCTGGGCGGTCAGGCTGACAATGAACTGGCTGCGCAGGTGGCGCGGCCTGGCTGATGAGGACTGGCGCTACGCCGACTACAGGAAGCTTGGAGCAGGATACTGGCCCGTCAGCTTCCTTGGCTTCCACTTGTTCCCCACGGTCATCGTGTTTCTAGGATGCATGGCGTTGATACCCGCTTTCCTCCCGGGAAGCAGACAGGCAGGCGTCCTGGACCTGGCTGCCGTGGCCGTAACCGTGTGCGCAATCGTAATCGAAGCCACCGCGGACCGTCAGCTGCGCAAGTTCATCCTGACCCGGCCCGACCAGGGGCGGATTCTGAACACGGGACTGTGGGCGCTGTCCCGGCACCCCAACTACTTTGCTGAAGTGCTCTTCTGGTGGGGACTGTGGCTGTTCGGCCTGGCGGCCAATCCGTCGTGGTGGTGGACCATTGTCGGGCCTGTGGCAGTCACCGGCCTTTTCCTGGGGGTGAGCGTCCCCATGATGGACCGGCGGCTCCTGGCAAGGCATCCCGGGTACGCGGAGCTGATGGGGACGCGATCGGCTTTCATCCCCCTGCCCCCGCTGCGCTCAAGGAACGTCGAGCGCCACGTCATGTAATGAAGCTCCTGGGACTGGACATCGGGACCACTTCCATCTGCGGAGCGGTGGTGGACGCCACCGACGGCAGGATCGTCTTCGTCGAAACGGTTGACAACCCCTCGGGTATTCCCGGCAGCGCGCCCTGGGAGGCTCTGCAGGACGCGGACGCGGCCGTGCTGACCGCCCGCGGCATAGTGCGCAAAGCCCTGGAGGCGCACGGAGACATAGGCGGGATTGGAGTTGCGGGCCAGATGCATGGCGTACTGTACGTGGACGGGGCCGGAAACGCGGCAAGCCCCTTATACACGTGGCAGGACGGCCGCGGGGATCTTCCCTTCCAGGGAGGCACCTATGCGTCCTTTGTCTCCGCGGCGCTGGGCCGGCCGGTGAGCACGGGAATGGGAGTTGTCACGCATTTCGCCAATCTGAACAAGGGGCTTGTGCCGAAATCCGCCGCCTTCCTCTGTACCATTGGCGATTACCTGGTCATGAAGCTCACCGGTCGGCCAGCTCCCGTGATGGATGCCACCAGCGCGGCAAGCCTGGGGGGCCTTGAGCTTGATACCCTGGCATTGTCCAGCGCGGCGCTAAAAGCAATCGGCTGCGACCCTTCCATCTTCCCGGAAGTGACGAGCGCCTATCCCGCCCTGGGCGGGATGCCGCAAGGCGTTCCGGTGTTCCCCGCGCTTGGCGACAACCAGGCCAGCTTCCTCGGGTCCGTGGCTGATGCGCGAAGCATGGCGCTGGTCAACGTCGGCACAGGGAGCCAGATTTCCCTTTTTGTCCCGGACTTTCGCCGGATCGAAGGCATTGACATGCGGCCCCTCCCGTTCGGCGGGTACATCGGGGTCGGGGCCGGACTCTGCGGCGGCCGGGCGTACGCGGCCCTCCGGGAGTTCTTTCGAAGAGCGGTGAAGCTCGTGACGGGCCGGGATGAGGAAGTCCCGTGGGACGTCATAAATGCCATGAGCCCGGCGAAGGGAGAAGCCCGGCTTGCTGTGGACACGCGTTTCAGCGGCACCCGGGTCTCTCCCGGCATTCGGGGGAGCATTGGAAACATCGGGCTCTCGAACTTCACGCCTGAGCATTTTGCTTCCGGGGTCCGTGACGGGATTGTGTCCGAGCTTCTCGGGTTCTATGGCCTTTTCACGCCGGCAGAAAGGCGCACAATCGACACCCTTGTCGGATCCGGCAACGCCATCCGCCTGGGCCAACCGCTTCGCCGGGCGTTCCAGGAAGGCTTCCAGATGCCCCTGCGCGTTCCGCGGCATCGTGAAGAGACTTCTTTTGGAGCTGCGCTGGTGGCCGGAGTAGCCTCAGGCATCATTGCGGACAGAGATGCAGCGGGCGCTCTTGTTCGCTACGCGGATGCTCAGTCCGCGGCCAGGTAAGCCGGCGTTGCCGAGACTGCAACCACCTCTCCGAAGTAGACACGGTGATAGTCCGGCGGTGCCGGGTAATTCGCCTGGATGGACGGGTCCAGGAAATGCTCGGGGAACATGTCGGAGAAATACATCTTGCGGCATTCGATCAGAAGCTCGGCCTCCTGGAAGCCCGGGGCCGCGACGCTCAGGGAGGCAACGGGGTGAACCCCGCGGCGGCAAGCTTGTCTCCCGTGCGGCCCGAATGGCTGCCGCACCAGGAAAGGCCCTTGCGGTGCTCCTCAGGAAACACTGAGAGGGTGAAGCTCTCCGCCTTCTCCATGAACTGGTACGTGTAGCGGCTTCCCCTGACGAACACCTGGGCAAATGGCTTGCCCCAGACCACCCCGAGGCTTCCCCAGGAGATCGTCATGGCGTTGTAGTCCTTCCGGGCGAAATCCCCTGCCGCAATGAGCACCCATTTCGCATCAAAGGTGTGGAACACGGGAAGGGACAGTCTGTTGATGGGAATTTGCGTGCGGGCCATACCGAGTTCTACCAGATTGCCGCGGGCTTGCTCAAGGCTGAGGCATCACCTATGATCTGCGGGGGGCTCATGCGCTTCGCACGGCTGGACCACTTCTTCACGGGTGTCTCAGTCCCCGTTGCCGCGCTTCGCACGCTGGATGACTGCGGCGTCGGGGAGTTTGCCGGTCTTCCGAAGCTGGGAGACTGGTGCGCCAGGACGGGTCTGGAGGTCATCCAGGTCCTGCCGGTCAATGATACCGGCAGCAACAGCTCCCCCTACAGCGCCTTGTCCGCATATGCCCTGCATCCCCTGTACCTCCGGCTTCAGGATCTGCCCGGCGTCGAACGCCAAGACTCAGACATACGGGCGTTTCAAAGCGCGGCCCGGGACAGGGAATCACAACAGGCAGGGCACTTTGATCACGGCCAGGTCCTTTCTTTCAAGCTCTTGATCGCAGAACGCGTGTTCAACGACAATCTGACAAGCATCCGGGTTGATCCCGCGTTCAAGGACTGGCTGGCCGCCAACCCGTGGGTCCGCCCGTATTCTGTTTTCACCAGCTTGAAGCGAGCAAGCGCAAATGCCCCCTGGTCTTCGTGGACCGGAATGGAAAATCCTTCGGAAAGCGATGTTTCGTCGTACTGGAAGAATCACGAGGAGCAGTGCCTCGGCATTGCATGGATCCAGCACCAGTTGGAGAGGCAGCTGGCCCTGGCGTCGCGTTCCCTGCGGGAGAAAGGTGTCTTCCTCAAGGGGGACGTCCCCATCCTGATGAGCCGTGAAAGCGCGGATGTATGGGCTTATCGCCGCTACTTCGATCTTTCGGCGAACGCCGGCGCGCCGCCTGACATGTTCTCTCCCAATGGGCAGAACTGGGGGTTTCCCGTCTACAACTGGGACATGCTGGCCGCTGACGACTACCGCTGGTGGAAGGACAGGCTCCTGCAGGCGGGGAAGTTCTTTCATGCCCTTCGCATCGACCACGTGCTGGGGTTCTTCCGCATCTGGCGCATCCCCCGGGATGAAGTGACGGGCCTTCTGGGTCACTTCTCTCCTTCCGCCGGCTTGACCGGCAAAGACCTTCGCGCTCTGGGGTTTGACGACGGCCGGATCAGGTGGTTCACGCTCCCGCACATCACGGAAGAAGAGTTGAACGCGGGCCTGGGAAAAGACGCGGCCCGGGTGGCGCAGGCGTACCTTTCCCGGATCGGCAAGGAGGCCATGTACAACATTCCCCAGCGCCTGGATTCGGAAGCAGCCCTGCAAGCCCTGTCGGAGCCTCCCCAGGTGAAAGACTTTCTCATGTCTCGCCACGCGGATCGGGCATTCCTTGTCGACGAGCACGACACCTTTTTCCCCGCGTGGTACATCGACGACACAAAAGGCTTCCGCAGTCTCTCGGACCCTGAGAAAACGGCGCTGGACGCGCTTCTTTCACGCCGGCGCAGCGAATCCGAGCAGGGGTGGGAGAGCCGCGGCCGTCAGCTTCTCTCCATGCTGCGCGACACCACCGACATGCTGGTATGCGCGGAAGACCTGGGCGATGTTCCCGACTGTGTGCCCCGGGTGCTTGCGGACCTCGGAATCCTGGGGCTTCGGATCCTCCGCTGGTCCCGTGAGTACAAGAAGACGGCCCCCGGGAAGCCCGCGGCGTTCATTCCCACGAAGGCGTATCCGCACCTTTCCGTCTGTACGCCCTCGGTTCATGACACCTCCACGCTGCGCGGGTGGTGGGAAGAAGACCCCGTTGAAAGAGAGACGTATTTTCGCTCCGTGGGAGAAGACGGCCCCTGTCCTGCGCGCATGACCGGCGACCTTCATCGGCTCATTTTCTCGCAATGCCTCGGGACAGGATCTCTTTTGTGCATGTTCCAGATCCAGGATATCCTGGACCTCGACCAGGAGCTCTGGTCCGCGGACCCGCGCGCCGACAGGATCAACGTTCCCGGCACGGTCAACAATCAGAACTGGACCTGGCGTATGCCCCTGGACCTCGAAGAGCTTTTCAAGCGGGACGGCCTTGGCCAGACGCTGAGGACGCTCGTGGCGCCCCGCCGGGCAAGGCGACGGGAGGGAGAGGACCGATGAACGACAGCTTCCCGACATTCCATTTCCACATCTCCCGCGATGCGCGCCGGCGCTACGACTTTCCTCGTGAGCTGTACTCATCCACAGGCAACGTGATCACCCTGGATCTGCACTCCGCGCGTCTGTTGACCCGGCGGATCAACGAGGTGAGGACAAAGGCCGGCATGGACCCCGCGCAGGCTCTGCGGGCGGGGGACATGAACGCAATGGGGCTCATCGACGAAATCCTGCACTATGTCACCGGGTTGTACAGGAAGAGCGTGGACAAGGGCGCGTTCGAGAAAGCGTTGACATTCCTGGAGTCCCATCATGGCAGGGACGCGGTGGAAGCGGCGCTCATGCGGTTTGTCCTCAACTACCCTCCCCGGTCGGTCCTCGAAGGGACGCTGACTCCGCAGGAGTATCTGCGGGGGCAGGATGGCGGCGTTTCCAACCGGGCCGTGACCCTGGAAGAGATGCTCCACCTCTCCCTTGCAAACGGCGACCCCGCATTCGATCCCTTCCAGGAGCTTTTCGACGATGCGCCAATGGCGGAATCCACGCCGTATCCCACCCTCATGGCCGGAGTCAAGGAGTTCTTCCGCACGCTCCCGGGTTTCGGACCGGACAAGGAAGACCTTGTGGGCATGCTGGGAGCGCCGGTGAGGGCGGCGCCGAGCTCCCTTTCGGGCCAGCTGGAGTACATCCGCAGAAAATGGGCGGACCTCCTGGGCGACCTGCTGCTAAGGCTTCTCACCGGCATGGACGTTCTTCGGGAGGAGGCCAGGCTGGGACAGGGTCCTTTCGCTGCGGGCCCACCGGAAGTCTACGACTATGTCGGTGCCACTGCCGAAATAGAGGCGTTCAGCCCCGACAAGGACTGGATGCCGCGGACGGTCATGATCGCCAAGAACGCGCTGGTCTGGCTGGACCAGCTCTCTCGCGCGCACGGCAGGGAGATACGGCACCTGGACCAGATTCCCGATGAGGAGCTGGACACGCTTGCCCGGCGCGGATTCACGGCGCTGTGGCTGATTGGCGTGTGGGAGCGCAGCCCGGCCTCCCGCGAGATCAAGCGGAGGATGGGCAACCAGGACGCCGAGGCCTCCGCCTACTCCCTGTTCGACTATGCGGTTGCCGGCGAGCTTGGCGGGGAACCGGCGCTCTCCAACCTGAAAGAGCGCGCCTGGCGGCGCGGCATCCGGCTGGCAAGCGACATGGTTCCCAACCATACCGGGGTGGATTCGCGCTGGATGCTGGAGCACCCGGAGCGGTTTCTCTCCTGGCCGCACAGCTGGCCGCCGTTTCCTTCCTATACCTTTTCGGGAGCCAACCTTTCGCAGAGCTCCGGGGTCGGAATCTACCTGGAGGACCATTACTGGACCAGATCCGATGCCGCGGTTGCGTTCAAGCGCGTCGACTTCGGGACCGGCGACTCCCGGTTCATCTATCATGGAAACGACGGAACGCACATGCCGTGGAACGACACGGCACAGCTTGACTTCCTGAAGCCGGAGACTCGGGAGGCGGTGATCCAGACGATTCTTCACGTTGCCCGGATGTTTCCCGTCATCCGCTTCGATGCCGCCATGACCCTGACAAAGAAGCATTTCCAGAGGCTGTGGTTTCCCGAGCCGGGCGCAGGCGGCGACATCCCGTCACGGGCCGGCAACGGGCTTTCCCGCGGGGATTTCGACCACGCAATGCCCGCGGAGTTCTGGCGCGAGGTCGTTGACAGGGTTGCGAAAGAAGCGCCCGACACGCTCCTTCTGGCGGAGGCGTTCTGGCTCCTGGAGGGATTTTTCGTCCGCACGCTCGGGATGCACAGGGTCTACAACAGCGCGTTCATGCACATGCTGAAAGCGGAGGAAAACGCCGGCTACCGCCAGACAATCCGCAACACGATGGAGTTCGATCCCGAGATCCTCAAGCGGTTCGTCAATTTCATGAGCAATCCCGACGAGCAGACCGCCCTGGAGCAGTTCGGGGATGGGGACAAGTACTTCGGGGTGTGCACGCTCATGGCAACCATGCCGGGACTGCCAATGTACGCGCATGGGCAGGTGGAAGGGCTTCGGGAGAAGTACGGGATGGAGTTCCGACGCTCCTACTGGAATGAGGCCGCAAACAATGACCTGATTTCCCGGCATGAGCGCGAGATATTCCCGCTTCTCAGGAGGCGGCACCTCTTTTCAGGGGTGGACAACTTCCTCCTCTACGATTTCTTCAGCGCGGCAGGGGGCGTCAACGAAGACGTATTCGCCTATTCCAACAGCTCGGGAGATGAGCGGGCGCTGGTCATCTACAACAACAAGTACGCCGAGGCGAAGGGTTGGGTGCGCACATCCGCCGCATTCGCCGTGAAGCGGGACGGGAACAGGACGCTCGCGCAGAAATGCCTGGGAGAAGGGCTGAAGCTGCCCAATGATGCCGGCGCTTTCGTCGCCTTCCGCGACCACCGGGCCGGGCTGGAATACATGAGGTCCTGCCGGGAGATGTGGGAAAAGGGGTTGTACGCGGAGCTCAACGCCTTCCGCTGCCAGGTATTCCTTGACTTCCGCGTGATTTTCGACGACCAGCAGCATCGCTGGTCCCGGCTTTCCGCGGAGCTCGGCGGCAGGGGCGTGCCGAGCATCGATACGTACCTTCGTGAGATGGAGCTGCGGCCTGTCCGCGAGCCGTTTGCATCCCTGCTCGAGATTGCGTTCCCTGAAGACGCCCACCGGAAATACGAGCAGTTTCTCGATGCCATCCAGGGATACGCGCCGGGTGCTGCAGACAGGGCGCGGGCCCTGATGCGGTTTCGAAGCATCATGGGGGAGGCGGATGAGAGCCGCACCAGCGGTCTCGCGCGCGCTTTCCTCTGGCTGTGGGCCGTGCTTCGGCCCCTGTGCCCTGATGAGCCTTCCGAATGCCCGGCGCTCTCGTGGATCGATGAGTGGATGCTCGCGGATATCATGCGCGGATTCCTGGGCCGCGCGGGCTGGCCGGGCCGGCCCGCGGATGCGGCCCCGGGCTTGCTGGCCTTCCTGGTCCGAACAGGCTCCCGCATCAGCGACGTAAAATCCTGGCCGGTGATCCTCAACGACCCCGCACCCAGGCAGTTCCTCCAGGTCAATGAGTTCGAAGGAGCCACGTGGTTCTCAAAGGAAAGCATCGAGCTGCTCACTGCATGCCTGGCTGGCGTTGCCGTTTGCGAGGGCTGGGAGCCCCCCGATGCGGAGGAAGTGCTTGCCACGGCGGAGACCGCGGGGTATCGCTGGCAGGCCTTCACCGAGCGCCTGGCCGGCGACCCGGAAAACGCTAGCTCCTGAGGACCTTTATCCTGGGCTGAAGGACCCGTAGGGAGAGCGGGAAATCCGTCCCCTCCAGCCAGGTGAGCTCGCCGTCCAGCTGAAGCGGCATTTTCCCGTTGTATTCGATGTCGACCCTGTCCGCGGTATAGAAGCGGACTTCGGGAAGCTCTCCATGCAACCCCCGGAAAAGCAGCTTCTTGCTGCGGATTTTTTTCAGGATGCTCATGGATGAAATCAGGCACACGTTCTGCGAGCCGGGAAGCACCGGCATATGGCCGCCATAGGTCCTGCCGCCGCTGATGCCCACGATGACCATGGACGGCACGAAACCGTCGATCCTTTTCTCCGCCCCGTCGTGATACAGCAGGATGTTCATGGGGCCCGGCCTCACCCTCTGCTCGTAGAACAGGGAGCCGACGTCCACCATGAACTTGTATGCATCACCGGGGATTGCGCGCTTGAACATGTTGGTGAGACCGGCGATATACGCGTCCAGCCCGACGCTCCCGATGTTGAAGGAATACAGGGACCTGCCCGCGTTCGTGGTGACGCGCAGGGCCCCGGTCTTCACGGTCCTCTGGGGCCCCAGGATCAGGTCATAGGCCTGGGAGAACGTGGCTGCATCCGCAACGTCGTTGCCCGTGCCCAGGGGCAGGCGCATGAGCTTCAACCTGTCCAGCAGGGAAGAATCGGCGTCCACCAGCGCCGTGCAGATCTCATTGCTCGTTCCGTCCCCGCCGCAGCCAATGAGAAGATGCTCGATCCCGGAGCTGACCTGCTCCTCCCGGGCCAATATCTGCTCTGCAATCAGGCGCGCATGCCCGGGGTACTCGGTGAAGTGCACGGTGTTGATCTCGACTTTCCGCTTCGGGTTGCGCAGGCGCAGATCGGACAGGCGCTGCTCCAGCTCCAGGATGTGCCGCTGGACCGTGGCCTGGCGCTTGAAGAATCCCGCATGGGGGTTTGCAATCACATCGACGATGAGCGGCGCCGTCTCCAGGGACTGGGAGAAGTTCGTGAGCTCGGAGACGCCGTTTGCATACGCGGAGATCAGGTCCATGCTGGCCCTCCAAGACTGGCAGCGAGCCGGCGCGCTGCCCTCCCCCTGTGGGAAACTTCGTCTTTCTCCGCTTCCGTGAGCTCGGCGAGTGTCCGACCCAGGCTGGGCAGGAGAAAAAGGGGATCATACCCGAAGCCGTTTCTTCCGCGCGGCTCCTCCGTAATGATTCCATGAACGGTCTCCTGCACCGCCAGGAACCGTTCTTCGTCGTTGACCAGGACAAGACAGCACACGAAAAACGCCGCGCGGTCGGTGGTTCCCGTGAGCCTTTCCAGGAGAAACGCGTTGCGCTTCCCGGTCTCGAGGCTCACGCCGTCAGGGCCCGCCCCGTAGCGGTTGGACAGGATGCCCGGCGCTCCATCCAGGGCGTGGACGCACAGCCCCGAATCATCGGCAATCACGGGTCTGCCCGTCTTCCTGAAAAGCGCCAGGGCTTTGCCCCGGGCATTGTCGAAGAACGTCTCCGCGTTCTCCTGGTAGTCGAAGGACACACCGACGTCCCGCGGCAGAAGGACGCGCGTCCCCCGGAGCAGCCTGGAGAACTCCGCGTGTTTGTGGTCATTGTTCGATGCCAGAACGAGCTCGATGCCCATCATGCTGACCTGAAGCTGTCCGGATCATATACCGGAGCAAGTTTCTTCTTCAACCAGTACAACCCGGAGTCGACGGTGCCTTTGGGAACGCCGAGGATCCTGGCAATCTCCTTGTTTGTCGGAGCAAGCCCCACGCGCGCCATCCTGTCCATGGCTCCCCGCATGCGGCGCCGCGCTTTCTGCAGTTTGCCCTGAAGCTCCTGCCGGCGGTTCTCATCCACTTCCGTCAGGAGCTCAGTCTCCAGCTGACGCACCTGCGAGAAAGCTCCGTTTCGCCTTCGGCGGAATGTCTCAAGCCTGTCCTCCCGGGGCGCGCGACTCTGGCGCAGCTCGCTCATGAGGCAGGCCAGGCGCTGCGGCGTGACGCCGGCCAGCCCGGCAAGCGCGGCGCTTTTTTCCGGATCAAGGTTTCGGGAGCATTTCAGGACGAGAAAAAGGAGGTTCCGACGGTCCGTGTCTGTCCGGATGAGGGATGCAATCTCGCGCCCGCCGGCCTGAAGACTGGATCTTCCATCCTTTTCCTCGGGGGCTTCATCAGCCTCGCTCTCCTCCCTCCCCGGCTCAATGCGCAGCCCGACGTTCCATGATCTTTCCCCTTGCTTGCGCTCCCTGGCAAAGTTGCGAAGCTGCCATCCCAGAACGGAGCAGAGGTACGACTCGAAAGGCTTGCCCTGGTCCCGGAACCTGTCGAGCAGCCGAACAAGCCGCGGATGGAAAAAAAGGTAAAACTCCCCGCAGGCATCCTCATCCCAGCCCATTTTCCGGCGCGGGAAAAGGTAGACCCGCAGGGCCAGATCGCTCATGAGCTCCGCAAGACCCGAGCGGGTCCTCTGGTAGTGAAGCACTTTTTCCGTGAGACTTTCCACGCCTTTCCTCCTTTTGGCGCGGAGTGAAAGGCAAAGTGCGTGCCAGGCTGCGGACGAAGAATGCCTGGTGGGAGGGTCGTTCCTTACATTCGCTTACGTTCGGCTGGCCGGGCTCACGGAAACTGCGATGCAAAAGCCTTGATCAGCGTGGCCTTGATCGAATCCAGGCTCCCCTTGATATCGAAGCCAGCCGCCTGCCGATGACCGCCGCCGCCGAAGCTTGCGGCTATCTTGCCGACATCGATGGTGGCGTTCGAGCGCAATCCCACGGAATAGCTTCCCTCCGCCTCTTCCTTGATGAGCGCCACGGCCACCGCACCGCGAACGGTCTGGAGCAGACGGTACAGCTCATCCTCCCCACGCTGGCGGGCGTCGTGCCGGCGCTTGTCCTCCAGGGTCTGCCACGTGATAAGCAGCCGGCCTTCCCGGTGGGTTTCCACCCTCATCAGGAGATCGCCAAGAAGCTTTCGCCCCGACAGTTCCCTCCGGCCATAGATCATCATGTAAACCTCTGCGGGAGAGGTGCCGCATTCGGCGATGCGCGCCAGGGTTCGGAACGTCTCCGGGCTGCCGGCCCCGAGATGGCGAAAGAAGCCGGTGTCCGTGCAGAAACCGAAGAGGAGGAGGTGCGCGGTCTGCGGATCCACCGGGACCTGAAGCTCCTCGAAAAGGGAGAACACGAGGAACGTCGTGGAGGGAGCAAGGTCATCGACATAGCGGGCAGTGCCGAATGTCTCACCGGCGGAATGATGGTCGATGACAAGGGTGGGCAGGCCCGCTACCCTGGCCCCCAGGTCCCCCGTGCGGTCAAGCGTGGAGCAATCGACAATGATGACGGCAGCCCCCCTGAGCTCCTCATCCGGAATCACCGAGGTGAAGCGGTCCGCGAAGCCCTCGATCTCGGGCCTGTCGAACGGGCCCACGGAGTGAATGGTCGCCTTCTTCCCGAGCGCCGTGACGATCCGCGCAACCGTGATCTGCGACGCAATGCAGTCCCCATCCGGCTCCTTGTGCCCCAGCACGATGAAAGACTCATGCGCGCGAAGAAAATCGATTGCCGCGGTGGTCAACCCCATCCCTACTCCAGAAGAAGGAGCGTCCGCTGGCGCTCTTCTCCCGTCACCTCGAGCCTGCCGTTGCGGATCCAGCAGTCGATCTCGGTCCGCATTCCAAAATCGGGGAGGTAGACGCCGGGCTCGATGGAGAAGCAGGCTCCTTCCGGGATCACGCGGTTGTCAGGAAACTCCACTGAGTCGAGATTCACGCCAAAACCGTGCACGCGGCCGCCGATGGAGTGTCCGGTCCGGTGCCGAAGGTGGTCCCCATAGCCAAGGGCAACAAGGGTTCCGCGCGCCGCCGCGTCCACCTCGGCGCCGCGCACACCCCTGCCCCGCGAAAGTTCCCGCGTCAACGTCGCAATTGCCTCTTCCCGGGCACGGACAACGGCTTCGAAGGCGCGAACCTGCGCGGAAGACGGCTGCCGGGCGGCCACACCGACCCATGAGATGTCTGCATAGACGGCGCCGGGCAAATCCTTCTTTGCCCACATGTCAAACTGAACGACGTCTCCCGGCAAGACTATGCTGCCATCGCCCTTGATCGAGAAATGAGGATCAGAGGAATGAATGCCGGCAGCCACGATAGGGGGACCGTCACTCACCAGGCCAGCGTCTGCGAGCCGGCGGGAAATGACATCGCGAAGCTCTCCCTCATGGAGCGGGCGTCCGGCGCCGCCGTCTTTCAATCTCTGCCGCACCGCGCCCCATGCTTCGCGGACCGCGGAGTAAAGGACGGCGGCTGCTTCCGTGTGGGATCGCATACCCTCGGCATCCAGGGTTCCCAGGCATCGAGCAACCAGGTTCTCCGCGGGGACCAGCCGGCATCCGCAGGCTTCAACAAGCAGCGCGGTGCCGTGATCAAGAAAGGACCCCACGGGGATGGTCGGGGAGAAATCCGCCGCCACGGATGCGCCTGCCGGCAGGCCTTGCGACAGGCCTTGTGACAGTGCGGCAGTGTATTGCTCCCGGGTCGAATACACGATTGTCCGGCCCGGCACATGATCCAGGATGGAAGCCTCGATGGCATGGACTATCTTCAACGGCTCTTGTTCGGGGAAAAGAAGGCACGCCCAGGGACGGGTGTTGGTCCGGCTGGCAGGAACATCGAGGAGAAGGTCCGCAATCTCATCCCGGTGGAAAAGGTTGACCAGGAGCCATGCGGAGAGTCCCTCTTCCCGGAGCGCTGTGCGAGGTTTTTCGATTACCAGCATGAGCGGCCGGCGGCCTTAGTAGTCTCTGGGCGGTTCCTGGATGTTGAACTGGTTCGTGAGGTTGAGCGTGGGATCGAGTGTCCCCCACGTCGGGCCCATCATATCCTGCTGGGCATTGATGCTGATGTGGTCGAACTTTCCATCCACCCAGGCAATGGCGACGTAAGGCCGGTCCGGTGTGACTCCATAGGTGATATCCGCCGTTGAGGAAGCCCCGCCGTGGAACCATTTCAGAGGCACGTAGAGCTCTCCGATGGTCATGTCGCTCTTCCAGTACAGCAGCTTGTACCCGAGGGGATGCACGAAGACCCGGATGAGCGGGATGTTCTTTACGTAAGCTTCTTTCGCGTAGCCCTGCTGACCGGACTGCGGTTGCGAAGGTTGCGTTTGTGCAAACGCGGATATGCCCGCAAGCATCAGAGCCCCTGCAATGAGGAAAGCGACCGCCCTTTTCATCCCGAGCCTCCTGACAGTCTGCGCAGACCAGTCACCTTCTCTATCATAGTGGTTTTCAGGCCCGATTCAAGGGCAAACAGGAAATGCCTTTCGCCTACAGCGTTGCCAGCATGAGCGCCTTGATCGTGTGCTTTCGGTTCTCCGCCTCGTCCCAGACACGGGAGCGGGATCCCTCCATCACCTCCGCCGTGACCTCTTTTCCCCTGACCGCGGGGAGACAGTGCATGAAGATCGAATCCTTGCTCCCCGTGCTTTCCATCAGCTCCCCGGTGACCCGGTACGGTGAGAGAAGCGCAATCCGTTCGGCGCTTTTTTCCTCCTCACCCATTGACACCCACACGTCGGTGTAAACCGCATCAGCGCCCCTGACACCCTCTGAAACGTCGGATATCACCTGCACTTTCGCGCCCGTGCTCGATCCCATTGTTCTGGCCCATTCGACGTGCTCGGCGCCGGGCGCAAGAGACGAAGGAGACACGATGGAAATATGGACTCCCATTTGCGCGCAGCCCACCAGGAGCGTATTGGCCACGTTGTTCCTCCCGTCCCCGACAAAAGCCAGCTTTCTTCCTTTTAATGTGCCGAAAACCTCTTCCAAGGTCATGAGGTCCGCAAGCACCTGGGTGGGATGCCAGTCATCCGTGAGGCCGTTGTACACCGGCACTCCGGACCATTTGGCAAGGGTCTCCACGGTGGATTGCTTGAAGCCGCGGAACTGGATGGCATCGAACATCCGGCCCAGCACCCTGGCCGTGTCCTCCAGCGTTTCCTTCTCACCCAGGTGGATGTCCGCTCCGGAAAGGAACACGGGGTGCCCGCCTTCCTCCCCGAATGCCGTCTCGAAAGCGCACCGGGTTCTGGTGGAGCGCTTTTCAAAAAGCAGCGCAATTGTCCGGCCCTGGAACCTCTGGAGAAGCTTCCCGCTCTTGCGTTCCTTCTTCACCTGGTGGGAAAGATCCAGGACCTGCCGGACTTCTTCCGGCGTCCAGTCCTTGAGCGTGAGAAGGGATCTGCCTTTCAGTGTGGACTTCATTTCAACCTCGCTTTCAGGATCTCCTCCAGGTCCGGCGTGCTCACCTCCTTCAGATCGTAGCGCACGCGCACCATTGGCTTCTCGATGCGGATGATCCTTGTCAGGTCAACCGGCGTGGCCACAATCACCAGGTCGCATGGCACGCGGTTGATGGTGGCTTCCAGGTCCTTCACCTGCTCATCCCCATATCCGACGGCCGGCAGGAGGGCGGCGATCCCCGGGTATTTTTCGAATGTTTCCCGGATTTTCCCGGTGGCGTACTGCCGGGGGTCCACTATTTCAGCCGCGCCGCCTGCTTTGGCGGCCACCATGCCCGACCCGTAGCGCATCTCCCCATGAGTCAGCGTTGGCCCGTCTTCCACAACAAGGACGCGCTTGCCCCGGATTTCCGCTTTTCCTTCCAGGAAAAGCGGTGAAGCGGCATCAACCACCTGTGCCTTTGGATTCAAGGCTCGGATGCTGGCGCGCACGGTTTCGATGCCCCGGGGCTCCGCCGTGTCGATCTTGTTGATGACAATGACGTCCGCCATGATCAGGTTGATCCTGCCGGGATAGTAGGACAGCTCGTGCCCCGGCCGGTGAGGGTCCACCACGGTGATGTGCACATCCGGCTTGTAGAACGGGAGGTCATTGTTTCCGCCGTCCCACAGGATGACGTCTCCCTCGGACTCGGCCTGTATGAGGATCTCTTCATAGTCGACGCCCGCGTAGACGACGAAGCCCTCCACGATGTGCGGCTCGTATTCTTCCATCTCCTCGATGGTGCAGCGTTGCCTGCGCATGTCCTCCAGGCTGGCGAATCTCTGGACTTTCTGCGCCTCCAGGTCGCCGTACGGCATGGGGTGACGAATGATGACCGGCTTTCGGCCCATGCCTTTCAGGATGCCGGCAACCCTTCGCGTGGTCTGGCTCTTTCCGCTGCCCGTACGAACGGCGCAGACAGCGACCACTGGTTTTCGCGAGCGCAGCATGGCGGAGCGGGCCCCAAGGAGCCGGAAGTCGGCCCCAAGTGCCGCGACGCGCGACGCCTGCTCCATGACGTGTTGATGGGATACATCAGAATAGGAAAACACCACTTCGTCGATGCGATCAGCGCGAAAAAGCTCTTCGAGCCGGGATTCGGCGACGATCGGGATCCCCTTCGGATACAGCGGTCCGGCAAGAGTGGGAGGATACAACCTGCCCGCGATGTCCGGGATCTGCGTGGCCGTGAAAGCTACGACGTGAGCCTCGGGCGAATCGCGGAACACGCAATTGAAATTGTGAAAGTCGCGTCCGGCGGCGCCCATGATGACAATGTTTTTTGCAGCCATGTGTGATTGTTTCCGTGTGGAGAGACTCTACAGGGCGCGACCGTCCGTGGCAAGGCCACGTTGCCGGAGACTTATCTGGGCAAGTGCCCGGCTCGGGACCAGGCTCAGGAGCGCAGGTCAGTAGCGCAAGTGCTTGACCTTCTCCCCGCTCTGCTTCAGGGACTCCATGGTCGCAATGCCTATCTCGAGGTGCAGGTCCGAGAACTGCGCCGTGACCGCCCGGTCCATTTCCTCCGTCTTGACCCCTTCCGGGATCACCGGAACGTCGGAAACCAGAAGAAGAGCGCCGCGGGGGATTTCGTTGGCGTGCCCGACAAGGAACAGGGTGGCCGTCTCCATGTCGATGGCTATGGCCCTCATCCTGATCAGGTACTCCTTGAACTGCTCATCGTGCTCCCAGACCCTGCGATTGGTCGTATAAACCACGCCGGTCCTGTAGTCCTGCTCTTTCTTGACGATCTCTTCAGCCACCAAGGCGTGGAGGCGAAATGACGGAAGCGCCGGGACTTCGATGGGAAAGTAGTCCAGGCCCGTCCCCTCCCCCCGTATCGCGGCGATGGGGAGGACAAAGTGCCCCAGGTCCACGCTGGTTTTCAGGCCGCCGCACTTGCCCAGAAAAAGCACTGCATCAGGGCGCACCGCGCTCAGGAGGTCCATGACGGTGGCGGCATTCGGAGAGCCGATGCCGAAGTTGATCATGGTGATTCCGGACTCCGACGTGCACGCCTGCATGGGGCCGCCGATTCCCGTGATCGGCGCGTTCATCCGGGCGCTGAACTTTTCAACGTAGCTGAAGAAATTGGTGAGAAGCACCAGCTTCCCGAAATCCTTGAGCGCCATTCCCGTGTAGCGGGGCAGCCAACCGGAAACGATGGTTTCGCGCGACGGTGCCCCTTTCATGAGCCCATCTCCGCGCGGCCATCTGCCGAGAAAACCGTCCTCCCCTCCCAAGCAAGGTACACGCAGGCGCTGAGGTCGCGGCTGAGTATGGCCACATCCGCGTCATAGCCAGGCAGGAGCGCGCCTTTCTCCAGAAAGCCAAGGTGGCGGGCCGCATTCAGGCTTGCCATGGCCATGGCCCATGGAAGGGGAACACTGAACCGGGAAACAAGCCTGGCAACACCTTCGTTCACAAGCCTGCGTGATCCCACGAGCACGCCGGAATCCGCGTAATAGACGCCACCACCGCGTGAAACAACCGGTTTGCCGTAGACGGTAAGATCCGGCGAGGCTCCGTCTTCGAGCCCTGCGGGTGTAAATGCATCCGAGATGGCCACGATTCTCTGCCAGGGACGGGTGCGCAGGGTGAGCTGCACGGCTGCGTCGTGCACGTGGGTCCCGTCGCAATTGAGCTCCGTGAAAACTGTCTTGTTCAGAATGGCCCACTGGGCCAGGCCCGGATCTTTATGCGAAACCCCGCTCATGCCGTTGAACAGGTGAGTCACGCCGAGCGGAGTTATGTTCTCGTACGCTTCCAGGTCAGCCAGCCGCGCATCCGAATGGCCCAGGGAGGGCAGAATCCCGAGTGATGTGATTGCATCGAAGAGCTGGGAGGCGCCCGGAAGCTCCGGGGCGAATGTCATGACCTTGATGCGACGGCGTGCGATGTCGATCAGCGAGTGCAGGTATTTAATGGAAGGTTCTCGAATGAGCTCCGGGGGAATCCCTCCCTTGCGAGCAGGGGAAACAAAGGGTCCCTCGACGTAGATTCCCAGGGCGCGTCCCTGGAGCTCGGGCGTGCCGTCCGTGGATTCCAGCGCAGACGCCACCCCGGAAAGTATGGTTTCATCAGCAACGGTGGTGGGAAGGAAAGCGCCAACGCCCTTTCCCGCAAGGAATCCTCCCATGTGTGCAAGGCTTTCGGCGGTCATGTTCTCCATGCTTACTCCGCCGCAACCGTGGATGTGCATCTCCCACAGGGCGGGTGAAATCAAAGCGCCGTCCGCGTTGACCCGCCGGCACCCCGGCGGAAGGTCGGCAGATAGCCTGTCCGCGGGGCCTACCGCATGGATCTTGCCATCTGATATGAGCACCGCCCCTTTTCGGACCATTCGGTCCGGCAGGACGACATCTCCTCCCTCGATGAGTACGGCCACAGAGCCAATATACGGTGAGATTTCAGCACATGCAAACAAGCCCAACCGGCGTCCGGCTGCGCCATTCTTGACACTATTCGGAGGAACGCGTTACTATCCGGCCGCCGGCTGCGGTGGTGGAATTTGGTAGACACGCTAGCTTGAGGGGCTAGTGCCCGAAAGGGTGTGCTGGTTCAAGTCCAGTCCGCAGCATCGCAACTCATTACGTTGTAGTGAGTTGCGGGAGGGACCGAAAACGGACCTCCATGAACGCATCCAACTGTGACATTATCTGTGACATTATTTCACGGACGTGTCAGCCCAGAGGTGCTCCATGGAGAAGCCCAAGCGTCCCTACTCCCTGTTCAAACGCCCTACCGCCAAACAGCACACGTTCATCTACTACTGCCGATTTCGAGATGAGAATGGCAACTACATGTCGCCTATCTCAACGCTGCAGTTCTCCAAGGCCGCCGCTCGCAACTGGGCTGACCAGAAGCTAAAAGAGGGAAAGATCGTTCTCCCCGGCAAGCGGGGAACGCCATTCGAAACCTTCGCAGAGGGGTTCTGGGACTATCAGGGCGAGTACATCCAACGGAAGCTTGCCCGAGGAGGACACTTCTCAAAGATTTTCGCTCAGATCCGAGCAGGACAGGTTGAGAAGTGGATCCTGCCTCATTTCAAGGGACAGCCGATTGGCAGCATCCGTCGGCATCAGATCGAGTCCTGGGTCATGGGGCTCTACAAGAACTCTGGTCTTGTCCCGGCGAGCGTCAATCGCGTCCTCGACTGCATGAAGGTGATGATGAAAGAGGCGCTCCGCCGCGGCTATGTGAACGCCGACCCGGCCGCGGGCGTTGAGTCATTCACGGAGAAGTACAAGGTTCGCGGGATCATCACTCCTGAAGAGATCAACGCGCTCTTCAACAAGGACGCGCTCTTGTCGATCTGGAAAGGCGAACGAGTCTTCTTCGTCGCCTCACTCCTTGGAGTCGCGACCGGACTGCGTCAAGGGGAAGTCCGCGGCCTTCGGAATCAGGATGTCCACCAGGACTATGTTGCCGTATGCGGATCATGGGAGGAACGAAATGGCCTCCATGGCGCCAAGTGGGGCTCAGAACGGATCGTTCCGATACCATCGCGGGTCGCAAATGAACTTGACGCACTCGCGCAAGACGCCAGATACCGGATCCCGAGGATCTCGTCTTCGCTGGCGAAGCCCGCGGAGAGCCCATCAAGAAAGAAGATCTCGAGGCCCGCTTCTATTCCGCGTTGGCAGCCATCGGGATCACTGACGAGATCAGGCGCAAGCGAGTTCTCGTCTGGCATTCCTTGAGGCACACCTTCAACTCCGTCATGAAAGGCAGAATCGATTCTGCGAAGTTGATGAAGGTTGTCGGACATCGGCAAGAGTCGACCAACTTGTTGTATTCTCATGCCCTACCAAAAGACCTTGAAGATGTGCGCGAACTCCAGGAGGCACTGATCGGCTAAGCGCGCTGAGACGCGATCGCTATGGCGTCAAACTGAGGGCGATGCATTTTCTCGACATTGCGAGCACTGATCGCTCGATCTCGGAAGGACAAGATCGATAGGACGATCAAGTTCAATCCACAATTCTTGACCCAATTACCTCTATAATTGATCTGCCAAAGCTCAGTCATTCCTTCTCAAACCCTTGACCAGAAAGACACAGCTCAAAAGGAATCGCAGACATGGAGAAAGGGTGAATTGTTCTTCAAGCCTCGGTTTTTAGTTTCTCATTTTTGAACGCCGCCTGAGAGAGTACCGGAACCATCGTGTCAGGAGTAAGGTAGCCGACAAGACGTGCATGCTCCTTCATCTTGGTGGCGAGCTCCCTCATGTAGTGCTGGGTGCGCCTGATGTGGTTACCCGTTTCGTTGTCTCTGGTTTCGGCAAGAGAACCCATGGCGACCATTGTCGCGTCCTGGATCGCGGAGATCTCCCGGGTCCTGCGTTGGACCTCCTGCTCAAGGAACTCGCTTTTGTCTCGCAGGAAATCCCTCGCGCTCTTGAGTTGGAGATGGGTACGCACTCGTGCCGTGACGATAGGAGGGCTTATGGGCTTTGCAATGTAGTCGACCGCCCCCAGCTCCAGTCCTCGCCTCTCGTCCTCCACATCAGACTTCGCGGTGAGAAAGATAACCGGGATGTCGGCGGTTTTCTGATCTTCCTTCAGCCGTCTGCACACTTCGTATCCATCCATACCCGGCATCATGACGTCGAGGAGGATGAGATCAGGCTGACCGTCTGTGGAGGCGAGCCGCAGAGCTGTCTCCCCCTCGGTGGCGACTTTCGTCCTGTACGCCCCTTTCAGGAGCGAACTTATCAGAGCGATGTTCTCCGGCGTGTCATCCACGATCAGAATAGTCGGCCTTCTGGTACTTTCATCCACTTCGGTCATTGGCTCTCCCCTTTCCTCGAGTTTGCTCCATGGCTTCCTGGATTGGTTTCAACAAGGAAAGCGCCGTTTTGAAATCGTACGCTTGAAGTCTCTCGCGGAGCTTCGCCACTCCCTCTCGGGGAGAAACAACCTCGAGGCTCCTGCTTACCGTTTCGAAAAGATCGAGCGCTTCGCTGTCGCTTTCCTCGATGAGGGCAGAGAGCCTCTGGAGGGCGGACAGGATCTCGTGCGGTTCCTTGTTTCCGCCCTCGGTGTCCTCCGGGGCTTCGTTGTCTGGAAACGCGATTTGTATCCTTTCGATCGTTGAACGGAGTGCCGACTCGAGGAGGGCGAGACTTCCTTCTTTTTTTTCGGGAGAATGCCCGTCGCGGAATTGTTGCTCCATCTTTGCGGCAATGGTCTGCACGGAGCTCACACCGAGGTTGCCCGCCATGCCCTTCAGCGTGTGCGCGAGCCGCTCAGCAAGCTCGCGATCATTCCCCTCAAAAGCTTTGGCGATCTCCCGGGCAACCCCCGCCTGGCTATTGGCAAACCTGCGAAGCAGATCGATATAAAGGCGGCGATTTCCGGCCACTCGCGCCAGCCCCGCGGTGACATCGATCCCTTCGATGGATGGGAGCGGGGCTTCATTCGCCGACGAGATCGAGGTCACCCTTGCCCCCGTGGTCGCAGAGGAACCGCCATGACGATAGTACTTTTGCATGGTCGCGAACATCGCTTCCGGATCGATCGGCTTGCTGATGTGGTCGTTCATTCCCGCTTGCATCGCTTTCTCCCGCTCCTCGACGAGAGCGTGCGCGGTCATTGCGATGATGGGGATCTCGGAACCCCACGTCTGGGACCTGATTCGCCTGGTCGCTTCATATCCATCAATTTCCGGCATCTGGATGTCCATGAGTACGAGGTCGAACCGTGCGTCAGCTCTCTCGAGGATCTCATACGCTTCCCGGCCGTTGCGAGCAAGGCTCGCGTTGATCCCTGCTCCCTTCATGAGCTCCAATGCGATCTGCTGGTTGATCTCATTGTCCTCCACAAGGAGCACCCGTGCACCCAAAAGCTCGCGCGCTTCGTTGCTTTCCTTTGGGGCATCCTTCATCGCGGAAAGGACTTCAGGCGCGAAAGCTTTCAGCAGGGCATCTACCAGAGTAGACGAGGTCACCGGCTTGACCAGAAAATCTGCCGCTCCCGCTTGCAGCGCTCGAGCTCTTTCTCCTTCCCCTGCGCCGGAGGCGCTGAGAAGGAACACAACCGGCGGATTCTGCAGGCTTCCCTTCGCCGTGATGCGTCGGGTCGCCTCGATTCCATCGATTCCTGGCATCTTCCAATCCATCACGACGAGGCCGAATGGATCGCGAGTATCCGCCGTCTGAACGGCGGATACCCCTTCCTCTCCCGATGCTGCCGTTTCGACGCGGAAACGTAGAGAGGAAAGTACGTCGTGCAGGACTTCGCGGGCACCTGCGTTGTCGTCGACAACGAGGATCCGCATGCCGTCGAGCCTCCGCGGCATGACGTGTCGCGGTGGTTTTCCCGTGGCAATACCGAACCATGCGGTGAAAGTGAAAGAGCTGCCCTTTGCGACAGCGCTTTCGACCCAGATCTGGCCCCCCATCATCTCAACGAGATGTCGTGTGATGCTCAAGCCAAGGCCGGTTCCGCCGTACTTCCTCGTCGTGGAGCTGTCAGCTTGGGAGAAGGGTTGAAAAAGTTTCGACATCTGCTCCTCGGCCATTCCGATTCCCGTATCTCGAACAGTAAAGCGCAGCTTCACTTTCTCCCCGGTTCTCTCGAGCAACGCTACCCTGACCTCCACCTCTCCCGCTTCCGTGAACTTCACGGAGTTCCCTACGAGGTTGATGAGTACCTGGCCAAGGCGGTGAGGATCACCGACAAGATGCTGAGGAATATCTCTGGGCACATTGATGAGAAGCTCGAGGCCCTTTTCGGCAGTGCTATGCGCGGTGGCCACGATGACGTTCTCGATCACCGCGTCCAACGCGAAATCGACTTCTTCAATCGAGAGCCTGCCAGCCTCGATCTTGGAGAAATCCAGAATGTCGTTGATCAGGCCGAGAAGGGAGACGCCGGCGTTGTGGATTTTCGACACATAATCCCGTTGCCGTGCGGTGAGCTCGGTCTTCAACGCGAGGTTCGCAAAGCCGATCACCGCATTCATGGGGGTACGGATCTCGTGGCTCATGTTGGCGA
>CAVQAA010000015.1:0-270026 GCA_963710335.1 uncultured Spirochaetota bacterium | reverse complement strand
AGTAAAGAATCTGCTCGAATCGGCCTATCCACCACCAAAGGTGGTGGCTTTACGCCCGATTCGTGGCTGCGCCACCGCAGATTCTATCCGCCCTGACAATTCTACTTTGCCACTCTAACGGCATAGCCATCAGGACATGACCACCGCCTTAGGCGGTGGGTTTTTAAGTTGCACTAAAGGCTGGCGCGAAGATCGAGGCGCAGGACACCACTTACGGCGCAACCGCGCTGCAGTACGCCGCCCGGTACAACCAGAACCTTGAGGTGATCATGGCGCTCCTGAAGGCCGGCGCGGATGCGAAGGCGAAAGACAGAGCAGGAAAGACAGCTTTCGATTACGCGCAAGACAACGAGAACCTGAAAGGTACCGACGCTTATCAGAAGCTCGAAGAAGCGTCTAAATAATAGGCGACAAGGATCTGAAACTGGGGGAAGTTTACGGCAGGCCCCACACGGATGCGTTGTAGATTTTAGTAAAGTCAAACGACTTTTTTTCTGGTCAAGGGCCCCCGCAAAGGGCACAACCCGGTAACAGCCCAGTTCCCGCCAAACGCCTTTCGTTGCGACTCGTGGTCAAGTTTTCGCGGCCCTCCCCGCATCTGGATATCGTCCCACACGCGGCATGATCTGTTTTTGGTGTTCAAGGACGGAGAAGTTGTTGGTATATTAGAAAGCTCACTTGGTTTCTTTGCCCCGACGCTGGGGAAAACCCGGCAACCGCTTTGGCCGCTTGCTGAGCAATTGGCGAAAGGAAGCGTTAGTGAAAATTACAATCAAAGTTCCTACCCGAGCAGAAATCTTTCAGAGAACAAGGACTGTTCCAATTGCCAGAGACGGAGAGTCGTTGAGCAAGGACTGCCTGGAGGAGTTTGCTAACCAGAGTGGCGTCTATGTTCACTGCAGCGGGAATACGATTCTCCACGTCGGTAAGACAACACGGGGAAACTATGGGACTTTCGGCGAGCGGCTGAGGCGCGAATGCCAGAGAAAGGCCTCGGGGGACAGTCGCCTTTTTCGACTTCTCCTCAATCAAAGGGCAGTCAAGACGGCCTTCATACCTTCAGTGGAAATAGAGAAGAGGATCGCAGCAAAAAACCTTTCCCGTGAAGATCTGGCGCTTCTGCTTGAACGTGCTCTCATTGCGGTCTATAAGCCACAAGGCAACAGGGATTCGATCTCACACTCAGCCGCGCGATCATAACGGGACAAGGCTCCCCCGGCGGCGTGCTTGGAGTCTTTTCGTGCGATAGCCCTTGGAACGCAAGGGTCCCTGTTATCCCCACTCTCAACGGGTCACCGTTCAAACCGCGGAAGGGCTCTGGAGAGCAGGGAGAAAGGCTGCCAATATCGATACCCAGGGCGGGATGAAAACCTGCCGTCTTTGTCATATCTGGTCTTGCCCGAAAGTAAGGATGTAATAAGTAACTCTCTGCAATGAATCTAAAACACCGGCAAAATGGCACAACCCCTACCCCGAGAGCCAAAAAGCAGAAGCAGCAGATCCGTCAGTTGAAGAACGAGATCCACAGGGTGCTGTTGGACAACGGAGTGAGGGATCGGGCGCTGGGCAGTCGCCTTTCGGACTATCCTACCAGAGCAGAGGAGCTTCTGAAGACAGTGGAACTCTCCGCGGCTAGTGTGTCTGCATCCAAGCTCCGGACGCAAGAGTCAGAAAAGGTGCCTGACTTCAAAAGGAAGAGGCGATGGCCGCACCAGTCCTGACGATTTTACGGGATAGATACAAGTCCGCTATGTCACCCCTTATCACTGGACAGGTGGCTTCCGAGCCCGCCTGCGGAGGCGAATCAGTAGACGAACTGCACCGCGCCGTACACCATACCGGCGCTCGCCGGACAGAACACCACCTTGCTTCCACGCTGAAGCCTGCCTGATTTCAAGGCCATGTCCATGCCGACTGGGATACTCGCTGAGACCAGGTTGCCGTATTTCGGGAAGACCTCGGCGAACATCTTCTCTGTGGGAAGGCTGATGTCCTTGCTCGCCGCAAGGTAGGCGTTATCCGAAGCGGCATGTGGGAAGTAGATATCGGGGTAGTCGAGATCCTCAACCAGCTCTTTCACTAGCGGCGCGAGGTACTTGCGGGCGGCATCGAACAACTCCCTCCCGTAGGAAACGAAGTTGTACAGCCCGTTCCTGCCCAGTCGCTTGCTCGGCTCCACAAAATTGTCCCAGCCGCCCAGCGGGATCGTGCACAGGTCTGCAAGGGCCGGAAGCGACTTGTAGGCGAACTTCCATTCGTAGTCCGAGGCACTCAGGATTGTGGCGGTGGCCGCCTCGCCGATAGTGTAGGTCGGGAAGGTGTACTCCACCTGGCGCAGATTTCTGATTTTAAGATTGTCCGGAAAACCATGATAGATGTTGAACTCCCCATTGACGATCATGATGTGCTTGTATCTGCCGCTCTTGAAAAACTCGTAGGAAATCTCCAAAGCCCGTATCCAACTCATGCATGCATCGACGATGTCGAAGCAGGAAGCATTCATTCCCATCTTCTGCGCGTAAAAATAGGCGTTCGCCGGCTCCAGGAATCCCTTGCCTACCCCGCAGTAAATGAGAAGGTCGATATCCTCCGGCTTCATGTTTGCCTTTTCCAGTGCGTCGCTGATTGCGCCGAGGATGAATGTGCCTGCCCTTTCGCCCTTCTCTTCGTCTCTTATGTGCCGGGTCTGGGACCCCGCGGCACTCAAGAGTCCGCGCACGATGCGTTGGTAGGTCTTCACAAGGACGACCGACGCCTCGGGACTGTACTGGGCAAGCATCAGTAGTATGTCATCGTTTGTGATTACCCTCGTGGGAATACGTACCCCAATGGACTCAATCTTCATTTATACCTCGGGGGAACTGTACAATAAAAGGACGTAATGCAGAAGCCTGCCGAGCGTTGATTGGCGTAGCTCGGGAATTGAGCCGCGCGTGAATTGCTTCCAGCTGGTCTGCCACTACGCTAAAGGCTTTCAAGACATCCGGATGGAAGTGACAGGGGGGGCCTCCCGTCTCCTTTTACGGATTCCGCGCTTCGTCTTCGATCTCAGGAGATAAGGGTGTCGCGCTTAGAGGGCCCTGGGGAAAAGGTATCAGACGGCTGTCGTTCCTTTTCTATCCCTTGCTTAATCCCATGAACGTTGCGTTTTTCATCTGCACCCATGCTAGTTTTTTCTTGATGTCCGGGATGAGAAGTTCACTGCCTGTTTTCCCTTCCCTCATGGCAAGAACGGGAAAAGCCTCATCCGAGTTGAACCCCTTTCCCTCCTCCACTTCATTCACGTAAACGCGAAAAAGTCTAAAATCCATGTTTGCTTCCTCGGTGCCTCTGAGGGTAAGCCCTTAGAGTCCGTTCGTCTACGAAAACTGAGCCCAAGTTTTGACGCTATCACTACAGCCCCGCTCAAGATCGTGGCATTCCTTAGCTTAGTGTGGAAGTCCAACGACGCGCGTGGTGGGTTTCCAACGAACAAGCTGACAAGCCTGCATTACCTGTCTCCGTCCCCGAGCCACCCGACAGGAAGCCTCTGGAATTCTCGCTCCTGTTTTCTCGTAGCCACTTTTTGGCATTTGCACTCTTTGCAAGAATACTCGGCCCACTCAGCGCCTATGTCGGTCTCGAGCATCTTTTTCTGGCAATAAGGACACAGCACCTCGATCATCCCCCGTTCCGTTTTACGCGCCAAGGACCCCTACCTATTTTGAAGAAGCTGGCAATCTCCTCCATGTTTGATTTGAGCTTGAACGCAATGTACGAACTCGCCCTCTTTATTCACGATAGCCCTGCCTAAAAAGCTCCTTCAAAGGGATACTCCAGTTTTCGAGTCAATAGCCAAAGAAGAGACAACCAAATCAAACTCAGAATCTCGTGCGAACTCGAGATTCTGAGACATGCCAGCAAGAAAGAACTTTGCTTTTCCTGCAGTACGTACTCGACACAAGTCTATCATCTTGGGACTTACGTCAAAGGTTGTGACACTTGCGTCTTGCACTATCATATAGGAAGCCAAGAAACCAAGCCCGCATCCAGCGTCCAGAACCTTGAGTCCAGACACATTGCCAATCTGAGTTCGCATAACCGGATGCTCGATGTAGCCATTTTCAGCTTTCGACTCGGGCAAGTCTATCGTAGCCTTCAGCTAGTTGCTCATAGGCTTCTAATGCGTTAGGAAACTCCCCTGGCATGAAGAACCTCCCCCTTCTCTACAAGCAGTCTTCTCATGAAAAGGAAAAAGTAGTTGTTAGAATCCACCGTATCCGCCAACGTCACTGCGAAACCGAGCGTAGTAGACGTGCCGGTTCTTGCTCTTAGTTGGACGCTTGTGGATGCTATAGGGACTTTTGCGACGTTCCATGATGTCTCCCCTCCTGGCTCGGGGTCAGAGCCAGTGTCAGAGTGAGAGCTACACGGAAACGCCGTTTTCGGTGGTTTCCTTTTTCCTTACAACGTAAGGCCTTTTTCTGCTCGGAAGAGGACTTGAACCTCCATGCCCTTGCGAGCACTAGACCCTGAATGTAATACAGGCTTCCTGACCCTCATTGCCCGGTGCATCCTGACAGAGAGAATAATCAGTGTTTTACTGTGTTTTGTCAATACTCGTGGATACTCGCGTTTCCTCACATTTACTTTTTAGAGGTACCAATAGACGTACCAATGGCGACTAGATCGGGAGAGAATCGTAAAGAGCCCTCTTTCTCTCGGATTTTCAACCCTTTCGGGAGAAAGCAAAAACCCACTGGTACGTCTACGAACGCCCTGGACGATGGAATCACTCGGCAGAGAGGGTGAAAATGCAGCCTTGCCCCGCCACGCGCGTCTAGGGGGCCTTCCTTTCGCGGGCCTGCGATGCGTGAAAAGGATACGGGCCGCCGGACGACGCGCGTCATTGCCTTGTCCACCAAGAGAATCACCACAATTGCACTCTGATGAGGCAAGGGAGTAGAGTATTAGCTGCAAAGGAGAGGGTCCATGAAAGCCATGATAGCAATCCTTACGGCGTGTGCCCTTGTCTCGTGTGCAAGCACCGGTATTGATCTGAAGCACCAGAACAAGGGGCGCGCATAATCGCTTCGAAAATTGAGCTAGTAGGTGCGGTTGAAACTGACTCGTATTGGTACGATCTGGGGGTGTTTCTGTCAAGAGAATTTTCGCGGATGGAGAAGGGGACTATCTCTTGTTTGCAATTGGGCGGAAAAGCAATGAGATGAAAATCAACAACTACAATTTGAGGTTATCATCTTCACTTAGCACCGACCAAGCCAGAAAGCTACAGGCCGCCATCGACACTTATCTAAAGATGGACCCCAAACTATCGACGACAACCGAGCTCTTTAATTTCGAATTGTATTCCGGGACTGTTGACAGGACATTAGGTTCAACCAGTGCCGATGTGTTGGGTAACACTGGGCATCCGTTCACGAAGATTACCCTTGAAATATTCTTCTCAGTTACCAATGCCGGGAAGTCCTTCGAAATCATTGTCCCCGCTTACGACAACTACAGGTTAACCGATGAACAGGCCTCCAAGTTGCAGAATATTATTGGCGTCGCTCTGGAAAAAACCGCCTCGCCTTCAGCGTCGAAGAAAGAGTCTGGCACGTAATCGCCGACGGCGGCTGACGTGATTGGGCAATCGACCGGCCGTTGCGCTTCGCATCCTCGCCATCACCTTCACGGATATTAACGGGACTCTGATGTAGAGCAACTTGTTTCCTCGATCACTTTTCTTAGCTCAGCCGCAAGAGGGCCGAGAGACCAGCGTTGCAATGTCGCTCGCGGAATATCTACCTCCCGCGCGATCTGACGAATGGAGTAGCCGAGCCCCGCCAGGGTGAAAACCTCTTTACGCTTCTCATCGGAGAGTCTGGCAAGGGGCTGCCTGGGCCTTCTTTGAGTAGTGCAAGAGTATCTACAAGACTCGAAATTGGGCTCACTTGCTCGCCGGAAAAGCTTCTTTCAAAGCCAAGTACACAAGATACGATGCAGGCTTGTTCCAATCGGCAGGATGGTTCTTCCAGCCATTTGCCGACCACTGTATAGAGTTGCCCATAAGTTGCGTTCGTTGGAATTTGGTACCATCCCTGGTCAGACCCGAAACATGCCAGCGCGTCCACGTACCCGCTATAATATTCCAACGCTTGCGCGTGGTTCAGTAAACCAGTCTCATCCGCCGGAGCGGGTTTATTGATCTCTTGCCATTTCGTGTAAAGGCTTTGCCCGTTGAGATCGCGCGGGTCTGCCCACCCCGCCACGCCAACCAACGCGGCCAAAACGACTAATCCGATGATGAATAGCTTTCTCATTATTTGCTCCCCCCTTCGACCGTTCTGCCTTTCTTCTCATGCGGCAGGAGCCAGCGAATTAGTTGGACAATAAGAATCGGCACTACAGTCCAGAAGATAACTAGCACGATGCTCCACCATGCTCCACCATAAACTTCAGGGTTTCTGGACGCGAGCACAATCCCGTAAACAAGCACAGCCGCCCCCCCGATTCCCCAAATCCAGCAAAGCACAAGAAAGAGTTTCCTGATTTTTCTAACGAACTCGCTCATTGCGCTTCCTCCGGCGACCCCTATCATACACCCTTCCGCGTCACGCCTTTTAGGGGCCAGATCCGGAGCAAATCTCCTAGCTATCTATCGTTTCCTCGTCACTGCAAGGTGGGCGATCTGGACGGAATGTGACTTGCGCGGTGCCTTTTAAGGGCGGAAGCAGAGAGGTGGCGCCCAACCTGCCTAGCGACTCGTCGCGCGATCTCCGCGCAGGATACGCCCTCGTAGAGAAGCTCATCAATCCAAATCCTACCGGGATGCCGGAAACGCTGCAATGCAAAGATACGGGGGCCCAGATCGAGAAATGACGCCACCGACTTTTTTCAGTCATGGCCGAGCCGCCGGTGGGGTTGCCGGACACACCTTTGGGCCAGGGGCGAAGGTTCGCCCTGCTCTTCGGATTAAGCGCCATCCTTGCCGCTCAATTCATTGTCCAGCAAGGCGCCAGAGCGTGTGTATACAATTCTCGCTGCCAGGAATTGAGCCCCTTTTTTGTGCCTACTCTCCGCATAGCCTTACTCGCTCGCCCTTTGGCGCGTGCCGTTGCCCTGGAGAGCAAGTCCCGCGCCTCCGCGTTTGACAAGGCGATGACACGGTTGCCAATGAATGCCGCCTTGATGCTTGATATCTGCCTCTTTCCGGGCACCTTAGTTGCTCTTGGAGGCCGCCGGGGGTGGCCACATGTGCCGCTTGTTTAGCTCGCTCATTCTTTCCAGTCCCCAAAGTGAGTAGTGGACCGGTCAAACCGCAACGTGACTCGCCCGGTCGGTCCGCCTCGATTCTTGGCAACGTGTAGGTTAGCGTGCTGGACTGCGCTGTCGGTCTCTTTCGGTTCGCTACGATGAAGCAGGAGCACTACGTCCGCGTCTTGCTCGAAACTGCCGCTGTCCCGCAAATGGTGTAGCTCCGGCTCGCCTTCCGCTGCCGCAAGCCGATTCAACTGGACAAGCGCCACGATAGGAACGCGCAGCTCCCGCGCTATGTTTTTTATCGTGCGCGAGACTTGCCCCATGACTTCCCAGCGCGGACGGTCATCGTCGGACACGTCCAGGAGCCCGAGATAGTCCACGTACAGAATACGGTCCCCTTTACCCACCGCTCCGTGCGCCCATGCTTTCAAGCCGCGAAGGGTAAGCCCCGGTTTGTCCAGGATGCGCAGGCCTCCGGTGAAGCTCCCCGCCGCCTCCATGATCGCGCCCATGTCCCCGTCCCTCAGTGCGCCGTACTTCATCCGTCCGACCGGCACGGTAGAGCGCATGGAGACAAGCCGCTCCACGAGCTGCAAAGCCGACATTTCCAGCGTGGCGAAGCCGACCGGGATCCCCGCGCGCACCTGGTAGTCCGCCATGGACAACGCAAGCGCCGTCTTTCCTGTGCTCGTGCGAGCCGCAAGAATGTAGACCGCCCCGGGCTGGAGGCCTCCGAGCGTTGCGTCCAGCTCGTGAAGCCCTGTCGGTACTCCGCTGGGTCCGTCCGCCTTGTCCCGGATTCGCTGCTCTACGACACTGACTAGCTCGTGCATGATGGCGCGCACGTCCACGTCCCCGGTATCCACGATCCTGCGCCTGATCCCTGCGAGTTCCGCCTCCAGGGTGTCGAGAACCTCTGCCGATGTTTTCCCGTTTCCCGAAACGTCTGCCAGCCATGCGGCCAACCGTTGAATCTCCCGCCTCTGCGCGGCCTCGATCAGATGGTCAAGGTAAAACTGAGCGTTTGCCGCTGTAGGCATGGAAGTTAATTCGGCTAGGTAGCTCTGACGCACCCGCTGGCCGATCTCCACGGAAACGGTCTCCAGATTCACGGGCCGCCCGACCTCCCGCAGCGCCGTCATGGTCCTAAAGACTTCCCGCGCGTCAGTATTCTGTAAACAAGTCAACCGATACCCTGCCCGCGTCCAGAAGAGATGAATCGAGCAGGATCGCCCCGAGTAGCCGGTCCTCATGTTCATTGCGCACGGCGCGCCGCCTCCGACTGATAGGCATCAGGCTCGCCACACTTCGGGCAGTCGATACCACTTGTCTCGCTTGCCTTTCCGCAAGCTCGGCACGTTTTCCGGAGCCGCAAACGCCGGTCCTCATCGGCAAGCCGCTTCTCGATATCCGGTAGAAAGTGATGAACGCTCATGTAGTCGAAAGCCCGCATTCGCGCGGGGGGAGTCTCGAAGATCGAGCGCAGCGCCCGGGATAGCTTGTCCTCCCCGAGCCGCTCCAGGTCGTTTTTCAACTGTCGAGCGCACGCGGGATTGAACGGCGCGCGAGCCGCCCCGGTTTTCTTGTGGTAAAGCTCAAAAAACAGTTTTTGTAGCCTTCCACCCTGTGCGTCGCTAGTTTTTTTCTTAGTCTTAGGACGTTGTGAAGGCAAGGCCTGCGCGCTAGCGCTACTCTTTTTAATTTCTTCTTCAAGCATTTGCGGTCCCGGTCCACCCGTGCGGAATCGATCCGCTGGACTGTCGGCGTCCACCCGTGCGGATTCTGCACTAGTGGACGTTACGGGATTCGGTAGCAGGGAAAGGCGAGTGTAGGTCTTTGTGATCCTACCCTTTGCGTCCTTCTCGCGCACGGTGGAAATCAGGTTCATTTTCGCCAAGAGAGACTTAGCGATCCTGATCCTGCGCTCTCCCATTTTCAGTCCGTTTTCGATGTATTCATTCGTCGCCCATACCTTGTCCGTGCGCTGGAGACGATAGGTAAAGAGTAGGTGCTCATAGACGCTTTTCGCATCTATTCCGCGCTTGCCCTTTGCCATGAAAGCCCGGTAGAGCCCGACAGTGATCGGGGGGAGTGAATCCTGATTCTCGTCGACCTGGAGCAACTCGGGCAGCATCACGTCGGCAATCTCAAGCGAAAGGCTCATGTCTTCACTCCGAGCTGCCGCGCTTGCTCCGCGAGTAGCTTTTTTCGCAGCTCACGTTTTCCGATTTTTGCCTTGTCCGTGATTGCAGGCAGCACGCCGCCATGACGCCGCCACGATGCGGCCTTTGCGAGCAGGCCCATAGGGTTAATTGCCTTCGGCGCGCCTATGCGCTTGCCTTCGGTTCGCGCCTGCCCTGCCTGTCGGATCGCTCGTCGAGGGTCGGGACACGCCGTGCGTTAGACCAGGCTTCCAGCTCGCTGGGGGAATACAAAACTCTCGTGCCGTGCTTTCTGTAAGGCAGGATTCGTAGCATCGTATACTTTCGGATTGTGGGCTCGCGCAGGCCGAGCAGCTCAGCCGCACGCTTTGTATCGATCAGGTTTTCCATAGCTTCCTCCATGTATTTCTCATGTGTTTCATGCGTAGAGGATGCTACAGTCAATTCCACGGTAACGGCGTTAAAGTCCTATTGGATTATCTTTTCTGACGTTTTTTTCTACGAGTACTGATGTCCAGCTCGTCGCGTGCCTTAGTCATGTAGTCATTAAACTTGGCCCGCCCTATCGATCTAAGCCTATCGATCTTACCGCTACTATCTACCTGGTAGAGCCTTTCTCCGTCCCGAAAGACAGACTCGCTAAGATCTTCCCCAACTGTCTCGGCATCACTCTTGTTTTCCGGGAAAGACTTCCAAACCTCGTTATTCGTTGCGGGCGGATTGGCTTTCAAGAGGATTAAGATTTCCCGGTAGATGATCTCGCGTCTTTTCGAGTGTTTCCCTCTCTCGCTTGCATCAGCTCGTTTCTTTTCAGCCTCGGCCTTGTGGGTCGCTTCATGTTCTATGACCTTTTTTTCTAGTTGGTTAGTTCGCTCCTCGCGCCACTCCATAACAGGACGCACAGCTTTTCTAAAAGTGTCTCTTTCTTTCGGCGTCATTTCTTGCCATGTCTTCCTGGGCCTTGGTTTAGTCAGAGCGTCTAAAAGGTCTCTTTTCCGCTCACTCATCCGAGCAGCCGCTCCTGTACCTTCATCACGTCGCGGAAGTCCTCAAGCGCGAAATGCGAGTAGTGTTCCGTCATTTCCTGAGTGGCGTGACCCGTGACTCTTTGCACGAGAGGATCGGCAACCCGGGCCGATCTGAGCGCTGTGTTGAGGAAATGCCGGTGTGAGTGGAACGTGATCCTGCGCGCCTGCCGCTGGTCCTCGTCGATATCGATCTGATCGAGCGCGCTGTAGAATCCGTCCAGAATGAACCGGGGAGAAAGTGGAGTCTTTCGGTCCCTGCCGTAGAACACAAGGTCATCGGGCTCTCTGGTAGGGGGAGGATGCGATCAGCTCTCTCAGGTAACGAACAGTGAAAGCGGGAAGAGGGACTATCCGACTAGGGCCCGTCTTTGTCCCTGCTTTGATCCCGTCGCGCCTTTCCCAGCTCTGAAAAACTTCGACGTAGTTCTCATGGATTGCGCCTACGGGCAGCGCTTGAAGCTCGCCCATGCGCATCCCCGTGGACGCGGCCAGGAGATTCAAAGTGCATTGCTTGCGATCCCCGGCCCATACCTTGCTGATCGCCTTTTCGTTGAAGAGCGCCCTGATCTCCGCGCCGGTGAGGATGCCGCGCTCTGCCTGCCGCTCAGCAAGGCCAGTGATGAACGCGGACGGATCCCGGGCAATGATGCCGTGCCGCGTCGCTTCCTTGAGCATCACCTTAAGACAGCGCAGCGCGTGATTGATCGACGGGGCGGAAAGCCTTTCCTTGCGCAGCTTGAGAATCCAGTCCTCTATCTGCCGTGAGGTGATTTGCGCAAGGCGCTTGTCCTCGAAGTACGGAAGCACATGGTTTGCAAGATGCCCGCGCATCACCACGAGGTACGTTGAGGTTAGTTTGTGCCCCCGGGCGATCCGGCCCTCGACATAGGGATGATCGACAGTCCACCAATTCTCAGCGTACTTGTCGAAGGTCACGCGAGTGGAAGCCGCCGAGCCCCTTTTGATCTCCCGTTGCGCCCATGCCCGGGCCGCAGTCTTGCTCTCAAGCCCCGTGGAGCGCCACGGAAGCAGCTCCCCGTCATCACCGCGGAATCGAGCGTAGTAGACGGGCTTCCCGCCGGTGTCTCGCCTTAGAACGATCTGGAATGGATTCGCATGTCTCGGCATTCAGAGCCCCTTTCAGTCAGAGCCCGGAAGTAGCCTTTTTGACTCGTAGAGGTACCAATAGAGGTACCAGTAAGCCACTTTTCAGAAAGCCTGCTTCTAATTAATGCCCGGAAGAGGACTTGAACCTCCATGCCCTTGCGAGCACTAGACCCTGAATCTAGCGTGTCTACCAAATTCCACCATCCGGGCTCGCCGGAAACGTAGCAACAATCGCCTAAACTTGTCAAGGTTGGCGCTGATCGCTATCCTTTCCGAATGGCCGACATTCGCATCCTCTTCATCGGTGAGATCGTGGGAAAGTCCGGGGTCTGGTGCGTGAAGGAGCTGCTTCCGAAGCTGAAAAAGGACCGCGGAATCGACTTCGTGATCGCCGACGGGGAAGGGGCAACAGGCGGGTTCGGGATCGGAAAAAACCACGCAATCTACCTGCACAAGCTCGGCATCGATGTCATCACGACCGGCGAATGCAGCTACTACAAGAAAGACATAGTCGATCACCTCAGCCGCTCCGCCTACCTCCTGCGGCCCGCAAACTATCCCCCCAAGAACCCCGGACGGGGCTTCATGGTCTACGAGTGCAACGGGAGGAAACTGGCGGTCATAAGCCTGCTGGGGGTGGCCGGGTTCAAACGAGTACACCTGAAGAACCCCTACAGCCTGCTCCCCCGGCTCCTGGAAAGCATCGGATCGGAAACCAACGCGGTCATCCTGGACTATCATGCGGTGACGACGGCGGAGAAGGCGACGATGTTCGCCCTGGCGGACGGAAAAGTGTCAGCCGTCGTTGGAACTCATACGAAGGCCATCACCGCAGATGAGCGCATCCTGTCGGGAGGGACCGCTGTCATCACGGATGCGGGCCGAACGGGGAGCCTGGAGTCGGTAGGAGGTCTGGATCCGGTCATTGAGATCCGAAAGCTGACAACGCTGGTGCACGAGTACTCCAAGGAAGCCTGGGCAAAGCTGGAGTTGCAGGGAGTGATCATCGAGATCGATGACTCGGGCAAGGCGAAATCGATCACCAGGCTGCGGGAAACATGTCCGCCTCCGCCGCAAGCCGCCACACAGGCCGACGTTCCCCCGCAGGAAGATTGAATCACCCCAGTGTACGGGCACGCTTTTCCTCAGTAGCTTTAAGGTAACAGAACCGTCGTCTCCGGGGAGGTGTCCAATGTTCATCGACTACCTTACGCTCATGCTCACGAACCTTGTCGTCGCTCTCGTGCTTTTCGCCCTGTTCATCGGGAGGTGCATCGACAAGAACCCGAAACTGGTTATCCCGGGCTTTCTGCTCACGGGATTCATCGCGCTCATCACCGGCTTCCGGATGATTTTCACGTGGCCGCTGCCGGGGCCGTATAATTTTCCTTACGGCGAGATGACGATATTCTACGGCGGGTTCTTCTTCATGGCGGGGCTCGCCCTCGTCTTCGGATGGGACCTCATCACGATCGGCATCTACGCGTTTTTTGCCGGGATAGCGGCGGTGGTGATCGGAGTGCGCATCCTGGACCTGAAGCTGACAAGCGAGCCTCTCCTTGCGGCCGCGGGATTCGTGCTCACGGGCCTCTCCTCCATCCTCACGCTGCCGGCGTTGTTCTTCAAAAAGGCGCGGCTGCTTCGGCTCATCCTGGCAGCTCTCCTGCTGGTCTGCGCGGTGATCTGGGCGTTCACGGGGTACGCCGCCTACTGGCAGCACTTCGATGCGTTTGCAAAGTGGGCGCCGGCAACCATGAAGTAGCCGGACCTCTTCGAGGCGCCGTTCGGGTCTTCAGGGCCACGCGGCCATGGTCGTTCTCCATGACGGCCGTGTCCGTGGCCCTGGGCACCCTGGCCGCCGGCGCCCGAGGTCCCATCCACTGGCTGCTGGCGCTTCTGACGCTGGCAGGCACCCTCTGCCTGCACGCTGCGACGAACCTGGCAAACGACTACTACGACTACGCAGGCGGGATCGACAGCCCTGGCTCACCCGGAGTGCAGGCGCGACATCACCCGCTCATCGAGAAGACTCTCACAGCCCGACAGGTCCTTACGGGGGCGATGACCTTCTGGATGCTGGCCGTGATGATCGGGACAGGCCTGGGACTGGTCCGCGGTTGGCCGCTTTTCGTGCTGACGGGCATCGGGGTCCTTGCCGGGTTCTTCTACTCTGCGGGTCCGCTCCGTCTGAAGGGGCGGGCGCTCGGAGAGATCACGGCGTTTCTGATGTGGGGCCCTGTGATGGTACTCGGAGCATTCTTTGTCCAGAGAATGAGTTTCCAGGAGTCCGGCAAGGCGTTTGCCCTTTCCGTGATCCAGGGCCTGTGGGTGGCGCTGGTCCTTCTCTGCAACAACCTCAGGGACAGGGAAATCGACGCCGCCTTGCGAGTCCATACGCCCGCAACGCTTCTTGGAGAAGGACCGGGGCGCTTGCTGGCTGTCATCCTCGGCGCGGCCGTCTACCTCCTGACGGCGGTGGAGGTTCTCCTGGGCGTGCTGCAGGCGTGGGGGCTCCTGGTGATGCTTTCCCTTCCCCTGGCAATACGCCTGCTCCTGTCCCTGTACGGCCCGCGGGGCGTACCGGGGAAAGCCCCGGCAGAGGCTGCCAGGGCCGCCATGGTGTTCGGGCTGCTGCTGGTAGGGTCCCAGATCGTGAGCCTGTCCGCTCCCGTGTAGAGTTGTTTCTTGTGCTTTACGGAAGCCGACCGGATCGGTTAGAATGCTCCCCACGTCATGAAGTGGCAGGAGATTCTTAGAAACTCAGTCGCAGGTGAAACGATCAAGGCAAGCACGTTGCGGAAGATCCCTCACCTCAAGACATGCCCCTACTGGGACCGCGCCACGTTCCTGGGGTGCGTTTCCTACCAGTTGAAGTTCGCCAATTACGATGGCGCGCTCGTGAAATATGACAATCGCATCTATTACGTGAACAGGTCCCAGATCGAAGCCCTCCGGCCCTGGGTGCGATGGGACCTGAGAAAGAAAGTCACCGTGATCCAGGATTGACCGGGAGGCGGCCCGCTTCTGGTAGCGCTGAGGGCCCCGGTACTTGGTCCTCCCTCGCCTTTATGCTACAATCCAATCCCCATGAGCAAATACATTTTCGTCACCGGCGGCGTATGCTCTGGGCTCGGGAAAGGCGTCGCCGCGGCCTCATTGGGGAGCCTCCTGGAAAACAGGGGGTTCAGCATTCGGATGATCAAAATCGACCCGTACATCAACGTTGATGCGGGTACGATGAATCCTTACCAGCACGGCGAGGTGTACGTCACCGACGACGGCGCTGAAACGGACCTCGATCTCGGCAACTACAACAGATTCACCACATCACCCTTGAGTCGCGACAACTCCATTACCACCGGCCAGGTATACCAGGCGGTGATAACGAAGGAGCGCGAAGGCCGTTTCCTCGGCAGGACGGTGCAGGTCATCCCCCACATCACGGATGAGATCAAGACCCGCATTTTCCGCGTGGGGGAGCAGCAGGGTGTGGACCTCACCATCGTAGAGATCGGGGGAACGGTAGGGGACATCGAGAGCGTGCCGTTTCTGGAAGCGGCGCGGCAGTTCATCCATGATCTTGGCAAGGAAAACGTGCTGTTCATCCACCTCACCCTGGTACCGCAGGTCTACTGGGGGGAGCCCAAGAGCAAGCCCACCCAGCACTCCGTCAAGGAGCTGCGGGAGATCGGGATTCAGCCGGACATCCTCCTGTGCCGCGCAGGGGGCCCGCTGGACGAGGACCTTCGCAGGAAGATCTCCCTGTTCACCAACGTGGAGAAGGAAGCGGTGATCTCCGCCTACGACGTGCGGACGACGATCTATGAGATTCCGCTCACATTCGTGGAACAGAAGGTGGACGAAATCATCGTGAAGAAGCTGGGGCTCGCGGAAAAGGGCCCGGCCCGCGACGGCTGGCGAAAAGTGGTGAAGCACTTCACAGAGGCGAAAAAGACCGTCCGCATAGCTGTTGTCGGCAAGTACACCGGGCTGCATGACGCGTATATCTCGATCTACGAATCCTTGTTTCATGGCGGCATCGCCAATGGAGCTCGGGTGCAGCTGATCAAGTTCGAAAGCGAGGAATTGGAAGACGGGCGCAACCTTTCCGAGGCTTTTGCAGAGTGCGACGGCGTCCTGGTGCCCGGTGGATTCGGCCTGCGCGGGATCGAGGGGATGGTTCGGGCCGCTCACTATGCGCGGGAGAACAAGGTGCCCTACCTCGGAATCTGTCTGGGCATGCAGATCATGGTCATCGAGTACGCGCGCAATGTCCTTGGCCTCAAGGATGCAAGCTCGACCGAGTTCTCCCCGGAGACCAGGACACCGGTGGTGAGCCTGCTGGAGGAGCAGGTCGACATCAAGGCATATGGCGGGACAATGCGCCTGGGCAAGAGCGACACGCACTTGAAGGCCGGCACCAAGATCCATTCCGCCTACGGCGCTGAGGTAATCTCGGAGCGCCACCGGCACCGCTATGAGGTCTCCAACCGGTACCGGGCCGGCCTGGAAGGGGAAGGGCTGCTGGTGAGCGGGCTCACCCCCGATTCTTCCCTCGTGGAATCCGTGGAGTGGCCTGACCACCCGTGGGGAGTGGGTGTGCAGTTCCATCCCGAGTTCAAGTCCAAACCGCTGGCCCCATCCCCGCTTTTCAATCATTTCATTTCCGCATGTCTGGTCGCGCAGGAAAAGCTGGCGGCGGTCCACGCGTGAGCGCTGCCCGCCCTCGGGGGACGCTGGCCGCCCTGGCGGCGGTCTGCGTTGCCCTGGCCGGATGCAGCATGGACTACAGGGCGACAGAGGTGGTGGAAAAGACCGGTGAAGGCGTCCCGGACACGGTGGCCATCGGGATCATGCACAAGATCTTCAAGAACGGGCACCTTTCCCTGGTCCTTGAAGCCTCCCGGGCAGAGACCTTCAATTCGTCCAAGAGGACCGTGCTTTCCGACGCGCGATTCGAGGAGCTGGACGACAAGGGAGGAAAAGCCACGGAGGGTCAGGCAGGCCGGATCGTGTTCCATTCCGACACTGAGAACGCCGAAATCTCCGGGTCCGTCAGCGTTCACTCCACATCGGAAAAGGCCATGGTGTCGGCTGATTCCTTTACCTGGCAGAACAAGGAAAAAATACTCGCTGCCCCGCCGGGGGAAGCCGTCGTGGTCAAAAAGGATGACGGCTCCTTCATTCAGGGCACGGGTTTCGTGGGCGATTTCCGCACCAGACAGGTCACCTTCTCGGGCAGAGTACAAGGCACCTATGTGTGGGAAGAAAAGAAAAAGTAGAATCCTGATCGCCGGCGCAACCCTGCTTCTTGTCTCGCAGCTTCTTGCCGCGGAAACGCAGACTTTCACCTATTCGGGTGACAGCATGAGCACGGTCCTTGCGGAGGGAAACCAGCAGGCCCTCCTCAAGGGGCACGCCCGGGTGGACACCAACGATATGCGCATCACCGCGGACCAGATCCTCCTGTTCGGAAAGGATTTCGTCTACGCGCAGGCCAACGGAAACGTGCACGTGGTCGATACCAAGCGGGGGCTGGACCTCCGGAGCGAGAGCCTTTTCTACGACCGGGACAGAAAGATATCTCGAGTCACCGGGGACGCCATGATGGCGGACGTCAAGAACGAGATGGTGGTCAAAGGCGGCTTCATCGAGGACCGCGACACGGAGAAGCTTACCATCGTCCAGATCGGCGTTCGCATCCTCAAGAAAGACCTCGTCTGCCGCGCGGAGTTCGCGAAGTACTGGCGGGACAAGAAGCTGGTGGAGCTTTCCGGCATGCCGTGGGTGTCGCGCAAGGACGACGTCTACCAGGCAGCGCGGATCATGATCAACCTGGACACGGAGGAGATAAGCCTGGAAGGAGATGTCCAGGGGACCATCCAGTCGGAAAAGAAGGAGCAGCCTTCTTCAACTCAGCCTGCAGCCGGTCCTGAAACCCAGTCCTCGCCCGGCGCTACGCCGGGGCCGGCCGCACCGGGAGACTCGAAGGGAGCCGCGCCTGCCGGGCCGGGCGGCACGCCGGCCCCCGGACCTTCGACACCGGTTCCCCCCTCTGCACCCCCTTCCGGCGCTGACACGGGGGGGCCCTCGGGTGGGTGAAAGCGGAAAGCTCTTTCTCGAGGGACTGGTCAAGTTCTTCGGCCGCAAGGAAGCGGTCAGAGGCGTCACTTTCTCCATGGACAGCGGAGAGGTAGTGGGCCTCCTGGGCCCCAACGGCGCAGGCAAAACCACCGTCTTCTACATGGTTGTCGGATTCATCCGGCCCACCGCGGGAAGGATCTGGCTCAACGGGCACGACGTTTCGGGCCTGCCGATGTACAAACGCGCGCGCCTGGGTATTTCATACCTGCCTCAGGAGCCCTCGGTGTTCAGGAAACTCACGGTGGAGGACAACATAGCGGCAATCATCGAGACCCGGTCCTCCCTCACGCACGCGGAAAGAAAGCACCTCCTGGACAGCCTCCTGGACGACCTCGGGATCAACCACCTTCGACGGCAGAAGGCGTACACCCTGTCAGGAGGGGAGCGGCGCCGGACCGAGATAGCAAGGTCACTCGCCATCGAGCCAAAGTTCCTTCTCCTGGACGAGCCGTTCGCCGGGATAGATCCCATCACGGTTGCCGAGCTGAAAGGCATCGTGCAGAGGCTGTCCACCCGGGGGATCGGCGTCCTGCTTACGGACCACAATGTCCGCGATACGCTGGAGATCACGCATCGGTCGCACATCATCAACCTCGGGGAGATCCTGGTGAGCGGCAGCCGGGAAGAGATCCTTGCCAGCGAGCTGGCCCGCAGGATCTACCTGGGCCATGAGTTCGAAATATAGGCTGGAGCCCTGGGGAGACTGCGGGACTGTCGCATTCCGGTTAACACTTAACATTAAAGTTGACAAAAACATCCGCCGTGCCGCACAATTGGCACGGAGGTAGCGTGCAGTCCCAGCGACCCGTTCTCAAACAGGTCCAGAAGCTCAAAATGACGCCCCAGCTCTACCAGGCGGTACGGCTCATGGCCCTGCCCCTGCAGGAGTTGCGCACGACAATCGAGGAAGAGCTGGAAAAGAACCCTGCCCTCCAGGTGGTGGAGGACCGGTCCACTGTTTCCCTGGATTCCCTGCCTGCCCGTGAGAAAAGCGATGGGGATGGAGACTTCTTCGACCATTCCTCGGACACCGGCTATTCCCGGGCGGATGCCGAGGCGGCCAGCGATGCGCGGCGTCAGTTCATCGAGGGCGCGCTTTCCCTTCCGGAAAGTCTCCAGGAGCACCTCCTGTGGCAGCTGACGCTGCAGCCCATACCCGAGCTGTGGAAGACGGTCGGGGAGCTTTTGATCCGAAACCTCGATGAAAACGGCTTCCACCGCGAGCCGCCGGAGATCCTTCTCAAGGAGGAAAAGGAAAAGGAGATCCTGCCCAAGGTCCTGGACCTGATCCAGGGCTTCGAACCGCTGGGGGTATGCGTGAAGGACGTTCAGGAGAGCCTCCTGGTGCAGATCCGGCGCCACCCTTCGCCCCATTCCCGCGCGGAAGAGCTGGTGGAGAAATGGTTCGGGGAGCTGGAGAAGCAGAAGCTGCGCGACATCGAAAAGGGGATGCGGATTTCCGAGGTGCGCCTCAGAGAGATCATTTCCTTCATCCGTACCCTGGATCCACTGCCCGGAAGGAGCTACAGCCGGGACGTCGTGCGCTACGTGCTGCCCGACGTGCAGGTCACGCTCCACGATGGAGAGTTCGTGATTATATTGAACGATGAGGTGATCCCCGTCCTCGGAATCAACCCCTTGTTCACAGAGATGGCGGGCGGAAAGGAGAAATCGAAGGACCCCAAGACCCGGCAGTTCGTCACCCAGACCCTCCAGGATGCGCGATGGTTCATCAGGACCATCGGGCAAAGGAATGAGACGCTGCTGAAGGTCTGCCGCGCAATCGTGGAGTTCCAGCGGGAGTTCTTCGTCAAGGGGCCCAAGTACCTGAAACCTCTGACGCTGAAGGACATTGCGGGGGAGATCGGGGTCCACGAGGCCACGGTATCCAGGATCACTTCTGCGAAGTATGTACAGACAGAGTGGGGCATTTTCGCGCTGAAGCATTTTTTTTCCAACTCCGTCGCGGGCACCGGCAGCAGCGGGTCGCGATTCTCGAAGGAGGGTGTCAAGGAAATCATCCGGGAAATCATCGGGAAGGAGGGAGGGGCACTTTCCGATCAGAAGATCGTCGAGTTGCTGGCAGCGCAGGGCATCTCAATCGCCCGCAGGACGGTTGCGAAGTACCGCGGTGAGCTGGCTATCGACTCTTCCTACCAGAGGAGGCGCACATGAACGTCGAAATCAAAGGAATACACCTGGAAGTCACTGAAAGAATCAGGCAGTATATCGATACGAAAATGCCCCGTCTGGATTTCGCAAAAGACCTTGTTGTGGACTTTCTGCTCAACCTCACCCGGGAGAAGAACTTGTTCAAGGTTGACGCCACCATCAACTTCCGCTGGGGGACGGCGACGCACGTCGGCGTGGAAGGCTTCAACCTCAACCAGGGCATCGACGACCTGTTCGACAAGCTGGAAGCCAAGATAGAGAAGGAAAAATCGAAAATACAGGAGCATCACAAGAAGCAGGAGCCTGCGCAGGAAAGCGGATAAGCGCGAGGTAGCCATGGCATCACAGATAGAGAAGTTTCGAGTCCTTGACCTCCTCCAGCTCGACCTGCGGGAGAACGACGCTCTCAACTTGAAATGCATCGGCGGCAGGCCGGGCCTCATCCGGGAGATCTCCGTCACTGAGATCAACAGACCCGGCCTGGAGCTGGGCGGGTTCTATGAGAACTTTGCCCACCAGCGGATCCAGATCTTCGGCAGGGGGGAGAACGCCTTTCTTCAGAAGCTTGCCAAGGAGAAGCGGCGCGGGGAAATGGAGAAGCTCTTCATGTTCCCCATCCCGTGCTGTGTGTTCACCCATTCCCTGGAGCCCACAGCGGACTTCTACGACATCGCGGAGAAGGCGGGCTGCCCCATCCTGCAGACCGACCTCTCTTCCTCGGAGTTCACCATGCGGATCCTGAGGGTGCTGTCGACGATCTTCGCGCCCAAGCAGACAGTGCACGGTGTGCTGGTGGAAGTCTTCGGCATCGGGGTGCTGCTGGAGGGGGAAAGCGGCGTGGGCAAGAGCGAGTCCGCCCTCTCTCTCATCGAGCGCGGCCATCGCCTCGTGGCGGACGACTCCGTGGAGATCCGCCGCGTCAGCGGCAACATCCTGATGGGAAGCGGCGCGCAGGTGGTCAGCCATCACATGGAGATCCGGGGCCTCGGGATCATCAACATCACCCACCTCTATGGGGTGGGGGCCATCCGGGACAGGAAGCAGATTCAGCTGGTGGTGCAGCTGGAGTTCTGGGATGCCAAGAAGAATTACGACAGGATCGGCTCTGAGGAGAACACAATCGACATCCTTGGCGTGCACGTTCCCCTGGTGGTGGTCCCCATCAAGCCGGGACGGAACATCCCGGTGATCATCGAGACAGCCGCCCGCAATGAGCGCCTCAAGAAAATGGGGTACTATTCCGCCCGGGAGTTCAATAAAAACGTGATGAACTGGCTGGAGACGGAGAGCACGCGCGTTAAGTTCCTGAATGAGAAATGAGGGCACATGGTGGAGCGCATCGTCACAATCCGCAACCGGGCGGGCATGCACGCCCGGCCCGCTGCTCTCCTGGTCAAGACGGCCAGCGAGTTCGAGTCGCGGATCTATATCGAGAAGGACAGCGAGCGGGTCAACGGGAAATCCATCATGGGCGTCATCACCCTGGGCGCAACCTACAACACGCCCTTGAAGATCATTGCCGACGGGCCCGACGAGGCGCAGGCCCTTGATGCCATCGAAAAGCTTTTCGAAAGTCGATTCGAGGAGGAGTGAGGCACGGGCCTTCCTGCCCGTGCTCCCCGTCCTCCTTGCGTTGCTTGCCGCGACGCCCGTTTCAGCCCAGTTTCTTGACCTGGGGCTGAACGTCCGGCCTGACGGAATAAGCGCGAACGTTTCCTTCCGATGGAACAAGGAAGCAGATCTGGTCAACTCCCTTCGCGACGGCATGGAAGCGCGGATCGTTTTCACCCTCAGGGTCTACCAGAGGAAGAGCGGGTTCCTTCCCTTCCTTCGCGACAGGCTCCTGGGGGAGACCAGTGTCGCGCGCAGCGCGTTCTGGGACTTCCTGGACGGAAAGTTCGTCGTTGAGTCGGACGACGGCTCGCGGGCGGCCTACACAAGCGCCCAGGAGCTCCTGACGGGCTTCCTCTCTCTCACGGATTTTCCGGTCTTCCGGCTCCCCCCGGCCCGGAGAGCTCCGTTACGTGACAGCCCGGGCGCGCCTTGAGCCGGTCCGGTTGATGCCCCCGCTCACCATCGTGACGCTGGCCGGCGCAGCTGCCTCCTACACCACGCCCTGGGAACGGCGCGACGCGCAATGAGACGGCCCCTCGGCGCCCCGGAAAACACTTCCCGCGGCCTCATCATCCTGATCCTTCTCTTCGTCATCCTCATCGGGGTCATCATCGCGTTCTCTCGGACTTTCATCACCACCATTGCCGGAACCGAGACCGCGCCGACCACCATCGCGCTCGTGGTGGCTTTCGCGTTGTCTCTTGTTCTTCTGGGAGTCACGATTTTCCAGATTGTGCGCCTCTTGAGACAACGCGCCATGCGCCAGGCCGGCGCCGGCCTGAAGCTGCGCCTCACCCTGTTCTTCATTCTCATCACGGTGCTGTCCGCTGTTCCGCAGTCACTCCTGGCAATCACGTTCATCAACTCCGCCATGGGCACATGGTTCAGCTCTTCCATCGGCGAAGCCTTGCGGGGCGCATCCCGGATGGCCATCGACTACCAGGACGAGCGGGTCCAGAATCTGCGCTCCTTTGCGGAAGGCGCGCTTGCCCCCGATCTCATGCGCCAGTTCGCGCGGGACCCGGATACGGCGTGGCAATCTATCCAGGAGGTCAACGCGGGAGTCAGCGCGCTTCAACTCTTCTGGCCGGAAGGCCGTGAGATAGCGTTCCGCGGGGATCCCCGGGCCAGGATCACGGATTTCTCCACCGTGGAGGGCACGGGCGGGATCCAGCCCCGGGAGGACAGGAGCGACGTGAGCATTCTGCGGGACGTGAAGGTCTTCACAATGGCCGGCAAGCGGGTCACCGGGGTGGCAAGCTCCCTCCTGCCTGGCACGTTGCGCATGAACGCCCGTCGGCTCACGGAAAGCCTCACCCTGTTTACCGCGCTGGACCGGTTCCGCGAGCTGTTCCAGATTGTGCTCGTCGGTTTCTTCTTCCTGTTCTCCCTGCCCATCTTCTTCATCACGATCCTTGTGAGCCTCCTCCTCACTGAAAGGATCATCAGCCCCATCGTCCACCTGGAAGACGCCACCCGAAGGGTCGCCGAGGGGGACTTCAGCTTCCGCATCCTGACCCGTCCCCGTGACGAGCTGTCCGGTCTGGTGGAGTCCTTCAACGGCATGGTCTCAGAGCTGGACCGGTCCCGCAGGAAGCTCCTGCAGGCTGAGCGCATCACGGCCTGGCAGGAGATTGCCCAGCGCCTGGCGCACGAGATCCGGAATCCGCTCACCCCGATCAAGCTCTCCGCGCAACGGATCCTCAAGAAGCACGCCGATATCAGCGCGGCAGCCGGCGGGGAGGAGTTCGGCAGGGTTCTTGGCTCCTCCGTTTCGGCAATCATCAAGGAAGTGGACAACCTGGAAAGACTGTTGCGCGAGTTCGCGGATTTTGCCAAGCTCCCCGTGCCCCAGCCCCTGCCCGTGAACATGAAGGAGATACTCCAGGAGGTGACATCGGTGTATGCCAGCCTGTCCTCCACGGTGAAGATAGACATCGCAAGCGTCCCGGACTCCCTCGTGCTGAGTGTGGACAGGAACCAGATGAAGCGAGTGTTCGCCAACCTCTTCACGAACGCCATCCAGGCAATGCCCCAGGGAGGCCTGGTGGGCGTGCGGGCCGACATCGTGAAAAAAGCCCACATCTCCTACTGCCGCATCGCGGTGAGCGACACAGGCACGGGAATCGCGGAGCAGGACAGGGAACGGATCTTCGATCCCTACTTCACAACCAAGAAGGACGGCACCGGCCTCGGGCTGGCCATTGTGCAGCGCATCGTGTTCGACCACAAGGGAAACGTGTGGGCGGAAAGCGATGGCTCCAGCGGCACCACCGTCTTCATCGACATCCCCACAACCGCGGGAGCCCCTGCATGAGCACAATCCTCATTATCGACGATGAACCCGGCATCCGCACCGTTCTGCGGGACATCCTGGAGGACGAAGGCTACTCGGTGATCGACGCCGAGGACGGGATCCAGGGCCTTGCGGAGCTGGCGGCAAACGAGGTGGACCTGGTGTTTCTCGACGTCTGGCTTCCCAACATGGGAGGCATGGACGTTCTGAAAAAGGTCCGTGAGCAGCATTCCGACGTCGAAGTGATCATGATATCGGGCCACGCCAACATCTCCCTGGCTGTGCAGGCCACGAAAATGGGGGCGTTCGACTTTCTGGAGAAACCCCTTTCCCTCGACAGGACCATGACCGTGGTGCGAAACGCGCTGGCCATGGAAGACCTCCGCCGGGAGAACAGGTCGCTCAAGAAGAGCATCTTCATGGATGACCGCATGGTGGGCTCCGGCCCCGGCATGCTTGCCGTGAAAGGGCTGATCGAGCAAGCCGCGGCCAGCGATTCCCGCATCCTCATCCTTGGAGAAAACGGCACGGGCAAGGAGCTGGTGGCCCGGGAAGTCCACGTGAGAAGCGCGCGAAGCTCGGGACCGTTCGTGGAGCTGAACTGCGCTGCCATCCCGGAAAGCCTGATCGAGAGCGAGCTGTTTGGCCACGAGAAGGGGGCCTTCACCAGCGCCCTGACCCGGCGCAGGGGAAAGCTGGAGATGGCGAACAACGGCACCCTGTTTCTCGACGAGATAGCGGACATGTCCCTGGTGACGCAGGCCAAGGTCCTTCGGGTGCTGCAGGAGATGCGTTTCGAGCGCGTCGGGGCGGAGGAATCGATCTCCGTGGATGTGCGGGTCATCTCAGCCACCAACAAGGACGTCCAGGAGCAGATCAGGAAGGGAAAGTTCCGGGAGGACCTGTATTTCCGAATCAACGTCGTTCCCATCCTCCTGCCGCCGCTGCGGGAGCGCATGGATGACATGCCCGAGCTCGTCGCCTACTTCATGGAGAAGTTCAAGCGCCCCTCGGCCAAGGAGCCGAAAACGGTGTCCGCGGAGGGGATGCGCATCCTTCGCTCCTACCACTGGCCCGGCAATATCAGGGAATTGAAAAACTTCGTGGAGAGGATTAATATCATGAACGAGGAGGAAGTTATCTCCGCTGATTCGGTGAAGTCGTTCCTGGGGGGAACCCCGATCGACCAGGCGAACGACGCCCTCACCGCCTATGCGGATATGACCCTCGCACAGGCACGGGAAAGCTTCGAGCGGGACCTGATTGCGGCCCGGTTGCGGGAGGCAGGCGGTAACATCTCCCGGGCGGCTGACTCCCTTGGCGTCTATGCCAGCAACCTCCACAGCAAGATGAAGAAGCTGAAAATGTCAGCGGAGAAGTAACGCGTCATGAAAGGACTCACCCAACGTCAACGGGAGGTATTTGACTTCATCCGGGGGTTCATCCATAAGAACCGCTACCCCCCCACCATCCGCGAGATCGCTGTCAACTTCCACTTCTCGGTCAAGGGAAGCTACGACCATGTGAAGGCGCTGGAGAAGAAAGGCTACCTTCGCTGCCACGAGAACAGGTCCCGGGCAATCGAGATCATCCGAGACGCGGAAGCGGACAAGGACGAAATGGCCTCCGTTCCGCTCCTGGGGAGCGTCGCGGCTGGAAAGCCGCTCTTTGCGGAGGAGAACCTGCAGGGCTTCGTGCAGGTTCCTGCCAACGCGCTCGGGGCGTCAGCCCATTTCGCCCTCAAGGTCAAGGGTGACAGCATGAAGGACGCCGGGATCATTGACGGCGACACGGTGGTGGTGGCCCACCAGAGCTCCGCAGACAACGGCGACATCGTGGTGGCCATGGTGGACGACGCAGTGACTTTGAAGCGCTTCTTCATGGAGAAAAACAGGGTGCGCCTGAAAGCGGAGAACCCCAAGTACCCGCCCCTGTATACGCAGAATGTGCGGATCCTCGGAAAACTCGCGTTCCTGATGAGAAGCTATACGTGAGCCAGGCCGAGGTTGCCGCCCACCTTCTCCTCGGTCCCGAAGAGGGGGAGAAATCGGCCTTCATCCAGAAGCTCAAAGAGACGCTGGGCGCCCGGCACGGAGAGCAGCCCGAGGTGACGCGCTTTTACGGAGGGGAATCGCGCGCCGCCGACGTCGTGCTGTGCCTGCGCAACAAGACCCTGTTCGCCGGGCACCGGATGGTCATCCTCTCCGGCATCGAGCAGGTGAAGCGGGCGGATGATGTCCAGGCAATCCTGGAATACCTTTCCGCTCCTTCCCGGGATGCGACGCTTGTCCTTGTGGCGGGCGGGTTTGCTTTCGAAGTGGACCGCAAGATCGTTTCCGCAATTCCCAAAGAACGCCAGAAGATCTTCTGGGAGATGTTCGACAACCAGAAGCAGGGCTGGATCGTGAGCTATTTCCGGCAGAGGAAGATAACAATCGACCCGACGGCCGTCGACTACATCCTGGACATGGTGGAGAACAACACGCGGGACATGCGCACCGAATGCGAGAGGCTGGCCCTGTTCTTCGGGCAGGACGCGACGATCGGCCTGGCGGACGTGGAGCAGTACATCTACCATTCGAAAGAGGAGAACGTCTTCACGCTTTTCGACAGGTTGTGCGAGAGGGAGCTTGCCAGCGCGGAGGAAGTGCTGGACAAGATCCTCCTCTCCCGGGAGGCGGAAGCCACGCAGATCACAAGCGGCCTGCTGATGCAGTTTCGCCGTCTTGCCCAGCTGAAGCGCCTCCAGGCGCAGAATTACGAAGCATCTGAGGCCTTCTCCCGTCTTCGCGTCATGAGCAAGAGAAACCAGCGGACCTACCTGGAAGGGGCCCGACGGTTTTCCAGCGACGACCTGGACGCCATCCGCCAGCTCCTTGCCGCCTTCGACGAGCGGATGCGCTCTTTCAGGAGCGACCTTCACTCGCTCCTTCTCCATCTCCTTGTGTACTATATCGTTCAGCGAGCCGGGCAAGGAGCATGGCGGCAGTCTCTCTAGGCAGGCCCGCCTTTTTCTGCACCTCGTCCACGGTGGCTCCCAGGATTGCCTCGACGGACCCGAAGACCTGCATGAGGCGCCTGCTCCTGGCCTGGCCCACGCCCTGGACGGACTCCAGGAGAGTAAGCGCCACCCGCTTGGCCCGTTTCTTCTTGTTCAGCGTTGTGGCAAATCTGTGGCATTCGTCCCGCACGGCCTCGAGGATCCTCAGGGAGGGAGAAGCCTCGTCCAGCAAAAGAGAGTCTTCCCTGCCGGGCAGGAAGATCTCCTCCTTCTTCTTGGCCAGCCCGATGACAGGGATCTCTCCCATCCCGAGGGCCGCAAGGACTCCGCGCGCCGCGCCGAGCTGGCCTTTTCCGCCGTCAATCACGATCAGGTCGGGCTTTTCCAGCTCTTCGTTGAGCACGCGGGTGTAACGCCGAGCCACGGCTTCCCGAATCGACTCGAAGTCGTCGATTTTTCCCTTGAGGCTCCTGATAGTGAAAGCGCGATAGAGCTTGCGGTCCGGCTTCCCATCCGTGAAGCGTATGAGGGAGGCCACCGTGTCGGTTCCCTCCAGGTGTGCGATGTCGAATCCCTCGATGCGCCGCGGCAGAATGGGCAGGTCCAAGTCGATCCGCAACCCTTCCAGGGCCGCGCTCATCTCCGCGCCGCGCGCATCCTTGGCCGCCTCCTCCCGCGCGTTCTCCCCAGCCATAGCGAGCAGCTGCGTGTGCTTGCCGCGCTGGGGGGCCTTTACCGCTATCTGCCTCCCGGCAAGCTCGCGCAAGTAGGCGGAAAGGTTCTCCGCGTCCACGGAGCGCGACACGTAGATGACATCCGGTACGGCTTTTCGCTCCGCGTAGTAGCGGGCAATGAAGTGCGACATGACCTCCTCATCGGGAGAGTACTCTGCGATCCGAAACACCTCCTTGCCCAGGAGCTTGCCTTCCCGGACCTGCAGCACCACGATGACCAGGGCTTCGCCGCGGGGGGCGAACGCGATGTAGTCCCTGTCCTCCTCGGAGAACTCCTGGACCCTCTGATCCCCCGACACCTCTTCAATGGCAAGGATCTGGTCGCGAAGCCTTGCCGCCCGTTCGAACTCCTGGGTGTCGGAGGCGGCTTTCATCTTCTCCCGCAAGTCCCGCAGCAGCTCTTCCACCCTGCCGGAGAGCAGCTTGCGGACTCCGTCCACGATCTTCAGGTATTCCTCCCGGCTTATCTTGCCGCAGCAGGCCCCTGCGCATCTTCCCATGTGATAGTTCAGGCAGGGATACCCGCGTGCCTTGCGGGATCCCCGGTACTTGCACAGCGGAAAATGGCGCTCGATCAGCTTCAGGTACAGGTCGATCTGCTGCGGCTTGGGAAACGGCCCGAAGTACTCCGAGCCGTCGAAAATCATGTGCCGGGTGCGGAAGACCCGAGGAAAATCCTCTGCCGTGAGCCTGATCACGGGGTAGGTCTTGCCGTCCTTCAGGTCGATGTTGTATCGGGGTTTGCGTTGCTTGATGAGGTTGTTCTCCAACAGCAGGGCCTCATACTCGGTGTTGGTGATGATGACCTCGATGTCCGCCATGGCAGCCAGGAGAAACCTCGTCTTTATGTCCTTTTCACCCGCAAAATACGAGCGCACCCGGTTGCGCAGGCTCCGCGCCTTGCCGACATAGATCGTCTCTCCGGCGGAGTCCTTCATGATATAGACCCCCGGCCTGTCCGGGTAATCGCGCTCGCGCGGATTGAAAGGCTTCAATAGAATCACCCCTGTGTTCCGATTATATTACCAATGTACAGATCGATGATCCGGAATGGAATACGCTCCGGAGCGCTCCTCGTATGCCTCCTCATCTGCTCCCGCCCCGCAAGCAGCCTCGAGAAGACCATCGAGCTGGGCAAGGAGCACTTGTGGACCGACATGCAGACCCTGGACGGAGTGATCCGGGTCGACGGAAGGTGGGGCTTCAAGGACCTTGCCCTTTCCTATGGGGAGTACGCTGCGGACGGCTCGACGGAGCTTCTTCTTCATTTCGACGGCGAGGCCGCTCCTGAAACCCCGGGGGCGTATCGGTTCATCGACGCCGGGCCGCGGATTCAAAACAGGGTATTTGCCCTCGGAGGAGGGAGTGCCATGTTCAACGGGGAGCAGGCCGGGATCAGCCTGGAGGCGCCTCCCGGGGCACTCTTCGCGCCGGGGGCAGTCTGGGGCGACGTGTCCATCGAGTTCTGGCTCTACCCGGCCACGCTGGCAAGCGGGGAGACCGTTCTTTCCTGGACCGGAACCGCAAAGATGGGGGGCGCAGGTCAACCATCGCTGAATGCGCAAGGCATGCGCTGCTTCATCAAGGACAGGAAGCTCGTCTGGGAGTTCCACAACTTCTTCACCCTCCCCACCGGCGAGAGGCTTCCCCTCACGCTGACCGGCACCAGGAAGCTCCTTCCCCGGGCATGGCACCATCACCTGCTTCGCTACAGCGCCAGTGACGGTCTGCTGGAGTATCTGATTGACGGCGTGCCTGAGGCAATTGCGCACGTCACGGATACAGGCCGTGAGACCGGATCCGTTGCCGTGCCCCGTCTGGGCCTGGAGGAAGCGGGCCCGCTGGTTCTCGGCGCCGGGCTCACCGGCTTCCTGGACGAGCTTCGCGTTTCCCGGCGGTTCGTGAACGACCCGATGATCCAGCGTTTCGCCGGCAGGACCGGCACAGCCACCTCCAACATCATCGATCTCGGATTCACGGGCACCCGGATCAGCCGAATCGAAGCGGTCTCCAGCACACCCGGGGATTCCGGGGTGGAGTTCTACTACCAGGTCTCCGATGTATGGCAGAACCCGAGGCTTCTGAAAACGACGACGGACTGGATTCCTTTCACACCGCCGGCGGACTTCAAGGACACGCTGAAGGGCAGGTACCTCCAGCTCATGGTCGTCCTGTATCCCGACGGAACCAGGAACCTCACGCCCCGCGTGTCCAGCCTTCGCGTTGTCTACGAACCCAATGAGCCGCCGGCCCCGCCGGCAGGCCTCATGGCAGCCCCGGGCAACGGCAAGGTGACCCTGACCTGGCGGCCCGTGAATGAGCTGGGGGTGAAGGGCTACATGGTCTTCTATGGGACCTCTCCGCACAACTACCTTGGCACAGGCGCGCAGGAAGGGGATTCTCCGGTGGACGCGGGGACAAAGACCAGCATCGAGATATCCGGGCTCACCAACGGGAACCTGTACTATTTTGCCGTCGTGGCATATGATGATTCGGTCCCGCCGCAGAAAAGCGATTTCTCACCAGAGGTGAGCGCCCGTCCTTCGAGGATATACAAGTGAAACCGATGACCACCCCGGAAATTCTCGTGCGGGCCCGCAGTGCATTCAAGATGGGTGAGTACCCGCTGGTGGAGAAGCTCGCGCTGCGCATCCTGTCAGACGAGCCTGATTCCGCGGTGGCATATAACCTGCTGGGGACCGTCTACGACAAGACGGGACGGTTTCGCAAGGCAATCGAGCTGTTCCAGAAAGCAGTGGACTCCCGTCCCGACTACACCGAGGCGCACAACAATCTGGGAGTGATCCTGAGAAAGATCGAGAGGTACACGGAAGCCATCCCCCATCTTGAAACGGCCATTTCTCTTTCCCCTCAGCGCGGAGACGTGTACTACAACCTCGGCAACGTCTACAAGTCTCTGGGAAACACCCAGCTTGCGGAGGAGAACTTCCAGAAAGCGATCGCAGTCGACCCCACCTTTGTACCCTCCTACATCAACCTCGGCACGGTACTGGAGGAGCGGGGCCGCAATACCGAAGCCGTCCGAACGTACCTCAAGGGGCTGCAGGTGGACTCAAACCAGCCCCGCCTGCACTACAACCTCGGAGTCGTGTATGAGCGCATCGGCCGGCTGGCCGAAGCGCGCCAGGAATACGAGGCGGCCGCGCGCGCCCGCCCCAACTGGTCGGAGGCCCTCAACAACCTCGGCGTGGTTCAGCACAGGCTGGGGGATGAGCGCGGCGCGGAGAAAACCCTTCGCGAGGTGCTGCGCACCGAGCCGACGGATGCGCGGACGCTGAACAACCTCGGTGTCGTCCTGGCCGCCCTTGGCGGCAGAGACGAGGCCGTGCAGGCCTACCGGGCTTCCCTCAAGTCAAACCCGCGGTATACCCAGGCAATCGGGAACCTGGCCTCCCTGCTGGAGCAGGAGGGGCGGTTCACCGAAGCCATGGAAGAATTGAAGCGCCTGCTCACCCTGGTCCCCGGGGACCTGGACGCGCACTTGCGCCTGGCCAGCATCCTGCGAAAGATGGACAACTTCCCTGAGGCCGTGGAGCACGACAAGGCCGTGCTTGCAGCCCAGCCGGGCAACGCAGAGGCTCTTCGGGGGCTTGCCTGGGCCCATGGAAAGATGGGCCGGCAGGCACAGGCCCTGGAATACTATGCGAAGCTGGAGGCAAGCTCGGCCGGGGATCAGAGTTTCCGTCTGGATCGGGCGCTTTTGCTTTCTGATTCCGGAAAGCCCGATCAGGCGCGCCAGGAGGTCCTCCGTTATCTCGAAGCTTTCCCTGAGGACCAGAGGGCCCGCGTGCTGCTGGCTGACATCTACGCCGCGCAGGGACAGAAGAAGCAGGCTGCCCAGACGCTGCGCGAGGTGCTGGACGCCAACCCGCAGCAGAAGGATGCAAGCTACCGTCTTGCCAAGCTCTACCGCCAGCTCGGCGAATCGCAGAAGGCCGTGGAGACCATGGAGGGTCTCATCAACAGGCTGGAGCAGTCCAGCGATCCGGAGGACATGGACGCGCTCTCCCAGGCGATGGAGGAGTACGAGCAGACCATCGCCGAGCATGAAAAGGATTTCCGAAACGAGAGGGAGACGACGATCCGCAAGTTTCGCGAGCTTACCGTGGACAAGGGAAAGCCTGAAAAAGTTGCCACCGAGGAGGATTCCCTCATGATCGAGGGTCTCGAGCCCCTCGGGGAGGACTCGGTGCCCATCATCGACGTGGGCGGGATGGAGCCGGTGTTCGCGGTTCGCGAGGAAGATGAGGAGTTGAAGCTGGAAGAAGCAGAGGAACCTGTCCAGGATGAAACCATTTCCATCGAGGACGAAAGGCCGCCGAACCTCGTCAACCTCCTCAAGGACCAGGAACTGTACGCGGAGAACCCTGCGCTGGAAACCTTCCAGCCCCAACAGCCGTTCCCGTCGCAGGCCAGGGGACAAGGAGCCGCGGGCGCACAGCCCGGCGCAGCCGGGCTTGGCGCAGGGGCCGGGGCGGGAGCAGGCGCCGGAGCAGGATCGCCGCCTCCTTCGGGCCAGGCCTCGGGCGCCGCGGGAGGCACCGGTTCCCCGCCCTCCCTTTCGCCGCAGGGGGAGAACGTCCTCGCAAAATCTTTGAAAGAATCCGTTGAAACGCAGCAGCGGATGGTCGACAAGCTCTTCGGGGAGATCTCCGATCTCTCGCGAAAGATCGAAGAGCAGAAGCGGCCGCCGCAGGTCGTGCCGATCATCCTGAATGCCCCGCCGCAGCAGTCTCAGCGGTCACGGGGGCGGAGGCCGGCGGAGCCTGTCGTCATCAACTACGCCCCGCCGCAACCGTCCGCTGAGGGCTTCCCCAGGTTCGCGGCAGCGGGGCCGGAAGAAGAGCCCGGGCCGCAGGAAGAATCCGCGCCGCAGGCGCAGAGTTCCGAGGCTGAGCAGGAAGAAGCGGTTCTGGAGGAAGTGCCGGAAGATCTTGGGAGGCCGGAGGATCTGGAAACGCTGGAGCCCGCTGATGAGACGCCGCAGGCGCCTGCGCCGCGAAAGGCGCCAGCCCCAGGATCGGAGCCGGAAACGGAAGCCGAGCCGCTGGATGCGGAGGCGTCGCCGGATGCCGAACGAATGGCTGAAGCCGAGCAACCGGCAGAAGCGGCGCCCCCCACCGACAGTCGCACGAGCGATGACGTGCGCAACGAGCTGCGTCAGTACCTCAACGGGGTCAAGGACAGGCTCGATGGGGCTTCGCCGGCCCCTTCGGGTCCTGCCGATCTCCTTGACTATCTGCAGAAACTGTCCGATTATCTCCCGGAGCAAGAGAAGCAGCGGTTCCTGGGAAGCGACACACGTCTGGCCATGGAATCGCTGAAATCGAAGCTGGCAGGAAGGAAGGGCCTGCGGCAATCAATCGCGGAACGCTTCCCCCTTGCGGCTCCGGGCAGGAGGGAGCCGCTCACCCGACCTCTGGTCGTCGATACGTTCTCCTATCTCAAGGACCTCGCGGCGTGGCACCCCGACAAAGCGGTTGGCGACGCGATGAAGGAGCGCATCGAGTCCATCGTGGCCCGGATGAGGAGAGCAGGATAGAGCATGAACGACAAGGCAAAGACGATCGCCGTCATAAAGTCCTACATCTCCAAAATGCCGAGCCTTCCCATCGCGTGGTCGAAGATCCAGGAGATTTCCAAGAACCCCAAGGCCACTCCCGCGGACTTGAACCAGGTCATAACCCTTGATCCTGTCCTCATGGGCCGCGTCATGAAGCTGATCAATTCGGCCTACTACGGCCTGAACAACCAGATTACCTCTCTTGTTCGCGCCATCATCATGCTGGGAGTGAACACTGTAAAAAACCTTGCGCTGTCCACCGCGGTGCTCGGCGGGCTTTCCAGCAAGAGCAATTTCCAGGCGCTCAACAATGACGGGTTCTGGCGCCACTCCCTGTGCGTCGGGGTGGCGGCAAAACTGCTTGCCATCAAAAGGCGCAAAGATCCGAAACAGCTCGAAGAATATTTCGTGTCCGGCCTGCTGCATGACATCGGCAAGATTCCTTTGAACAACAAGCTTTCCGCGGAATACGTGCAGGCCCTTGCCCTGACGGACAAGGAGCACCTGCCCCTGTACATCACGGAAGAGCGCACCATGGAGGTGAATCACTGCGAGGTCGGGAGGCTCATTGTCAACAACTGGAACCTCGGCTCGGCAATGGAAGACGTGGTCTTCTTTCACCATTTCATAGATTCCTATCCCGGAGACAACCGCGATGTGCTTCTGACGGTGGCCGCGGCGAATTACTTCGCCAATTCTTACCAGATCGGCTTCTCCGGGGACCGTTATCCCGAGGCGCTTTCCCCCACGGTCTTCGAGGAGCTGAAGATCACCCGTGACGATCTTGACGAAGTGGAGAGCAAGGTGAACGGCGAGATCGAAAAAGCCAAGATTTTCCTCCAGGTTACCGGCCAGTAGGGACCAGCCGTGGCAATCAAAGTGACCTTTTGGGGAGTCAGGGGATCCATTCCGACGCCCGGCAAAAATACCGTGAGGTATGGGGGCAATACCGCCTGCCTTGAGCTGAGATTCGGCACGGAAGAGAAGCTCGTCATCATCGATGCCGGCTCGGGCATCCGGGAACTTGCAGAAGAAATCATTAAGAAAGACCTGAAAAAGGGCCCCATCAAGACGAAGATCTTCCTTACCCACACGCACTGGGATCACATCATGGGCTTTCCTTTCTTCACTCCGAACTTCATCCCGGGAACGCAGCTGGAAGTATACGGACCCGTGAGCTTTGAAGATGATCCCCTTGAGAAGGTCGTTGGCGGCCAGCTCCAATACAGGTATTTTCCCGTCAACATCGAGCAGCTTGCCGCGGAAATCAAATACGACCGTCTCAAGGAAGAACCGATGGACCTGGGAGGCGGGCTGAAGCTGACCACGAAGTATCTCAACCACCCCATTACCGTCCTGGGATACAGGTTCGAATACCAGGGCAAGGTGTTCTGCACCGCATACGACCACGAGCCCTACAGCAACATCTTTGAAGTCCCCAAGGACCATCCAAGCTACGATGCGAATGCCGTCAAGGAGGGGGCTCTTGCGGCGCAGGAGGAGAACCAGAAGGTGGAGGCTTTCTTTGCCGGCGCCGACATCCTTGTTCACGACTCGCAATACACCCAGAAGGAGTACGACAAGGACAAGAAAGGCTGGGGCCACAGCTCATTCGAGTGGGCAATCAAGTCTGCCAACCGAGCCGGGGTGAAGCACCTTGTTCTGTTCCACCACGAGCCCACGCGCAGTGATGACGACCTTGAAAGGCTGTACTGCAACCTCATGAACCAGCTGAAGGGCAAGACGAAGATGGTCGTCTCACTTGCTCAGGAGGGGAAGACTATAGAAGTGTGACAACATAGAAAAATGTATATATTCTTAGGCTCAGGGGGCCCTCGTGAAACGATCCCGGCTGAGCTTTTCCGATCATGATCTGCTCTTCCTCATAAAGGCTCTCATGCCCGAGGCCATGGATCACCAGAGAATGATCCGGGTGCTGCGGGAAGACAATGAAATCCTCGAGGGGATGCTCGCGGATGAGAAGGTCCTGCACAAGCTCCTCGACGACCCGTCTTTCACCCTCCTTCGGATTTCTCCGGCGTTCTTCTTCAGCGTCCTTCTGGCCCGCGTGAAGCTGGACCTGGAGCGACAGCCCTGGACCCTCGAGAGAACAAGCAGGCTCTCCATGATTCTCTTCGACTCACCCCAGGTGGTGGAGCTGCTTTCGAACAAGGACGTGCGCGACTACCTTGCCGCCTTGCTGGTGTCCTTCGTGCGGGTCAACAGCTTCTCCACGACCGTACGCGTTCGAAGCGGGGTGTGGAGAAGGGTCCGGTTCAGCGACTTCGACATCGACAGCCTCGTGCGCTACGGGAATGCCCTGGACGAATCCCAGCGCTTTCCCGCGTACAAGCGGATTGCTGACATTTGCCTCTTCACCCTGGGGGTATTCTCCCCCCCGCAGAGTCCGGCGGAGGCTCCGCTTGCCCTGCTGAACGAAGGGCTTCGCATGGTGCTGCGGCGCAGCAGGGAGGACTACATTGAGCAGGGAGAGGCCTTTTACCGGCTTGCCGCGCGTCACCGGGAGGCCGCGTCCCGGAAGCTTGCAGATGTTCTTGCGTTGCTGTCGGAAAAGATCGCCCTGGCGGCAAAACCCCTCACCGTGATGTCGGCGAAATACCTGGCTCCTTTCAAGGACCCGGCGTTTCTAGCACGCCGAAGGCGTGCGGGAGCCCTCCCTTTTCGGCCAGTTTTGCTTTGCAGGGAGGCGCTAGTATCTTTTTCCCATGACAAACCCGTTTCGACTGAGAAATACAGAGAAAGCCGACACGCTTCCGAAGGAGCTTCCCATCCTGCCCCTTCGCAACACAGTGCCTTTCCCCTTCGTCATGATGCCGCTTGCAGTCGGCATTCCCCGGTCCATCAAGCTCGTTGAGGATGCGCTGCGGGACAACAGCATGATCGGGATGGTTGCTTCCAAAGACCCCTCCCTGGAGGAGCCCACGCCCGAGCAGGTGCACACCATTGGCACCGCAGGGAAGATCCTGCGCGTCGTGCGCGCCCAGGACGGCACAATGCAGGTTGTCGTTCAGGGTTTGGAGCGCATTCGGATCACGCACTGGCTTGCACCGGAGCCCTACATGAAAGCCCGGATCGAATCAGCGCCTGAGAGAGAAGATTCGGACCTTGAACAGGAAGGGCTGGTGCAGGGCCTGCGCAGCATCGCTCAGGAGGTGATCGACCTTTCGCCCACCATCCCCCGTGAGGCCGCCAACGTCCTCAATTCAGTCTCGGACCCCCGATACCTCGTCTACCTGGTCGCGGGAAACGCGCAGCTCGAGTCTCCGGAAGCCCAGAAGATACTGGAGATGGATTCGGTCAAGGACAAGCTGCGGACAATCATTGCCCACCTCTCGCACCAGAAAGAAGTCCTGAGCCTGGGCCAGAAAATCAGGACAGAGGCGAAAGAGGAGATGGAGAAGGAGCAGAGGGAGTACATCCTCCGCCAGCAGCTGAAGGCAATCCAGAAAGAGCTGGGAGACCAGGACGAGAACCAGTCCATCGTCTCCGAGTACACGCAGAAAATCGAGAAGTCAGGGATGCCGGAGGAGGCCAGAAAGGAAGCACAGCGCGAGCTGAAGAGGATCTCCAGCATGCCGCCCCAGGCGGCCGAATACTCCATGATAAAGACGTACCTGGACTGGATGGTAGAGCTTCCCTGGAGCACGAGCAGCGAGGACCAGCTGGACATTGCCAACGCGCGCAGAGTCCTCGATGAGGACCACTACGACCTGCAGGAAGTCAAGGATCGCATCATCGAGTTCCTGGCGGTGCGAAAGCTCTTCAAGGAACGCGGAATCCGGAAAGACCGGGCGGACGATGACAAGACGGGCCGCGCCATGGGCGCCATCCTGTGCTTCGTCGGACCTCCCGGGGTGGGTAAGACATCCTTGGGGCAGAGCATCGCGCGCGCCCTGGGACGCAAGTTCACCCGCATGAGCCTGGGAGGGATGCGCGACGAAGCGGAGATCCGCGGTCACCGCCGGACGTACATCGGATCCATGCCCGGCAGGATCATGCAGGCCGTCAAAAGATCGGGAACGCGCAACCCCGTGTTCATGCTGGACGAGATCGACAAGGTGGGAAGCGACTGGCGCGGGGACCCGTCGAGCGCGCTCCTGGAGGTCCTGGACCCCGCCCAGAACGGGACGTTCCGGGACCACTACCTCAACGTGGATTTCGACCTGAGCGACGTGATGTTCGTCACGACAGCCAATCAGCTGGAGCCCATCCCGGCGCCGCTTCGCGACCGCATGGAGATCATCCAGCTGGACGGGTACACCGAGTATGAGAAAGTCCGAATTGCCCAGGAGCACCTGGTGAAGCGGCAGTTGACCGCCAACGGTCTGCGGGACGGCGAGGTGGTGTTCTCCGAGGAGGCGCTTCGCAAGATTGTCCAGGACTATACGCGGGAAGCCGGAGTCCGCACCCTGGAACGGCAGATCGGCGCCATTTGCAGGAAGAGCGTGACGAAAATCGCCTCGGGGAGCGCAGCGGCGGTGGAAATCACCCCGGATGTGGTCCGCGAATATCTGAAAAAGGAGAAGTTCGATTCGGAGACCTCTGAGACCATCGAGATCCCGGGCATAGCCACCGGGCTTGCAGTCACGCCGGTCGGAGGGGACATCCTGTTCATCGAGGCCACGCGCATGAAGGGCAAGGGTGATTTCACCCTGACCGGGCAGCTCGGAGACGTCATGCGGGAAAGCGCCCGCATAGCTCTGAGCTACGTCCGCTCGAAGGCCACGGAGCTGGGCGTGGAATCGGACGTGTTTGCGCAGATGGACGCGCATGTCCACGTTCCTGCCGGAGCAATCCCCAAGGACGGGCCGTCAGCGGGCGTGGCCATGGTGATGGCCATTGCCAGCCTCTTCACGGGCCGGCCCGTTCGGGGAGACGTCGGAATGACAGGAGAGGTGACGCTGCGCGGCCGCGTGCTTCCCATAGGCGGGGTCAAAATGAAAGTGCTTGCGGCACATCGCGCGGGCCTGACCACCGTGATCCTCCCGAAGCGCAATGAGCGCGACCTGGAGGAGTTGCCCGAAGACGTGCGGACAAAGATGCGTTTCGTGCTGGTGGACAGGATCGACGAAGCCCTTGCCGTTGGTCTTGCTCCCGGGAAGGAGCGGGCCCCGGCGGAGAAGCTCATCGCTTAGCCGGCGTCCTTCTTTACCGACCCGTCCCAGTCGAACTTCGCGAGGCCGCGGTCCCAGCGGTCCTGCTCTGCAAGCAGGCGTTCGACCAGATCAGCCGGCACTCCCCGCTCCGCGCACATCTGGCGGATGTTGCCGCCGAAGACCTTGACCAGCGCGACCGCATGCGAAAAGACTTTTCTCGCTTCCTGTTCGCTCATAGGCGCTCACTTTCCGTGTTCCCCATGAGTATACCCTGGGAAGGGGCGGATGTGTACATCCATGTCGCCCCTTGACCCTTTTTTCCTGGGCGGTATACAGTCAGCCCCACGGGCCCAGGAATTGCCCCGACCCGGGGGATTAGCTCAGTTGGTAGAGCGGCAGGTTCGCAATCTGTAGGTCGGGGGTTCGAATCCCCCATCCTCCAAATCCTTCCATGACAAAAGACAACGGTTCCCCCAGCATGACTCTCCTCACAGATTTCTACGAGCTTTCGATGATGCAGGGTTATTTGCTGCAGAGGGAAAACCCCAGCGTGGTCTTCGACATGTTCTTCCGCCGTCAGCCCTTTGGCGGAGGCTTTGCCGTGTTTGCCGGGCTGGACGACCTGCTGAAATACGTAAGCTCTCTTTCCTTCACCCAGGGGGACCTTGCCTACCTGGAAAGCCTTGGCGCATTTCGCCGCGAGTTCCTTGATTACCTGGCGGGGTTCCGGTTCACGGGCGATATCTGGGCCATGGACGAAGGCACTCTCGCTTTCCCGGGCGAGCCGCTTGTCAGAGTGCACGGCTCCCTCATGGAAACCCAGCTCATCGAAAGCGCTCTGCTTGCCATCATCAACTTTCAGACCCTCATCGCCACCAAATCAGCCCGGGTCCGGCAAGCCGCCAGCGGGGGCACGGTCATCGAGTTCGGGCTCCGCCGCGCCCAGGGAATCGACGGGGCTCTTTCTGCCTCGCGAGCCGCCTTCATCGGCGGGGCAGACGCGACGTCCAACACCCTGGCGGGCAAGCAGTTCGGGATACCCGTCAGGGGGACGATGGCCCATTCATGGGTCATGGCCTTCGGGAGCGAGCGGGAGGCATTCGAGAAATACGCGGAGATCTATCCTGACGGCGCGCTGCTCCTCATCGACACCTATGATACGCTGGGCAGCGGAATCGACAACGCAATCGCCATAGGTCGAAAGCTCAAGGCGGAGGGACACGCGAATTTCGGTGTCCGCCTGGACAGTGGAGACCTGGAGTACCTCAGCAAGAAAGTCCGCCAGCGCCTGAACGATGCGGGGCTTGCCGACGCCCGCATCGTGGCTTCCAACGAGCTTGATGAGAACATCATCCACCAGCTCATCACGCAGGGCGCGCCCATCGACATCTGGGGGGTCGGCACGAACCTCGTCACCGCGGGAGGAGACCCCGCCCTGACCGGGGTTTACAAGATTGCCGCTCGGGAGAAAGACGGTCGTTTTGTTCCGACCATCAAGGTGTCGAATAACCCGGAAAAGACGACGAATCCCGGCGTCAAGCAGGTGTGGCGCTTCACAAACGGCGGGAAGAGCCCTCTTGCGGACCTGATCTGCCTTGCGGAGGAAGAGCCCGTCCCGGGCCAGCCGTACACGTTCCATCATCCCACGGGTGATTACCGAAGCTTCGTTCTCAGCGAATACGCCGGGATCACCCCCCTGCTCGGGCTCAAGATGAAAGCAGGTACCGCGATGGGAGGGCTTCCTTCGATCACGGCCATCCGCTCGCGGGCCTGCGAGCAGATGGACCTGCTGCATGACACCTACAAGAGGCTCATCAACCCTCACGTGTACAAGGTGTCCCTCTCGGACAAGCTGAGCGCCATGAAAGCGCTCCTGGTGAAAGAGAACCTGGCCCACGGGAGGCACCGATGATCGTGTCCGACGACACTCTTCGCAGGATGATCGCCGAAAAGACCATTGTGGTGGAGCCGCTTGAACCCTACCAGATCCAGCCTGCCTCCATCGACCTTCGTTTGGGCCGCAATTTCCTGAAGATCGACGAGAACTCGATGGACGCCCTTGGCATGGACAGCGAGCTTCCCTACGTTGCCATCGAGAAGGATGAGATCATCATCCCGCCGCAGTCCTTCCTCCTGGCAACGACGGTGGAGTTCATCCGGATTCCCACCAACATCACTGCTTTCGTCGAGGGCAGGAGCTCCATCGGCCGCATCGGGCTGTTCATTCAGAACGCCGGGTGGGTGGACCCGGGGTTCGAGGGCAACATCACGCTGGAGCTTTTCAACGCCAACCGCCTTCCCATCCGGCTTTCCAGCGGCAGGCGGATCTGTCAGATCGTGTTTGCGTTCATGGACAAGGCCACGCGCACCCCGTATGCCGGCAAGTACCAGGGCCAGCGCGGCACCGTAGGCAGCAAGGTCTACAGGGACGTGGACAAGGAGAGGTGATGTGATAACGCTCGCGGGCCGTTCCGTCGGCGCCGGCGCTCCCTGCCTGCTTGTCGCTGAGCTGGGCACGTCACACCAGGGAGACAGGGCGCGGGCGCGCGAGCTCGTGGATGCCGCCGCGGAGGCGGGAGCGGACTGCATCAAGTTCCAGCTCGTCCATGCGGACGAAATCCTGCATCCCCTGTCAGGCATCGTCGACCTTCCCACGGGAAAGGTCGCGCTGTACGAGCAGTTCCGCTCCCTTGAGAAAGCCGTCGGGTTTTACGAAGACCTCAAGACATACACCGAATCCCGGGGAGTCCTTTTTCTCTGCTCACCTTTCGGGCTGCGCAGCGCGCGAGAGCTGAAATCCATCGGCGTGCGCGCGCTGAAGATCGCCTCGCCCGAGCTCAACCACTTCGCCCTCCTGGAAGAGGTTGCAGGATACGGCCTTCCCCTCTTTCTCTCTACGGGCGTATCCACGCTGGGAGACATCGAGCGGGCCCTGGCAGTCACTGGCCGGGCCAATATCGTTCTCATGCACTGCGTCACGGCCTACCCGGCCCCCGAGACCGATTACAACCTCCGTGTGCTTGTCGGCCTGCGTTCTGTCTTCGGCGTGGAGATGGGTGTGTCGGACCATTCCATGGACCCCATCCTGGTCCCCGTGCTGGCGGCCACAAATGGCGCGTGCGCGTTGGAAAAGCATTTCACCCTCGCGCGCGCGGGAACGGGGCTGGATGATCCCATTGCGCTGGAGCCGGAGCAGTATCGAAGCATGGTGAAGCGCGTCAGGGAAGCGGAGCAGGCGGGCCCTGCTGCCGCGCGCGCCGCGCTGGAGAAAGAGCACGGGGTGGACCGGGTGCACGCCGTGATGGGAACGGGGGTGAAGGAGCTGGCCCCTTCCGAGCGTTCGAATTACAGCCGCACCAACAGATCCATCCACGCAGTAAAACAGATCCCCCGCGGCGCGCGCATCGGCTCCGCCGACGTCGCCGTTCTCAGGACCGAGAAGACCCTGCGGCCGGGCATCGGGCCCGAGTTCCTCCACCTTGTTGTCGGCGCCGTGGCACGACGGGCCATTCCACCGGGTGAAGGCGTGGAGTGGGGGGATGTAATATAGAAGCCGCACGGCCTTCCCTGGCCATGCTTGCCCCAAAGTTTCCAAACTGCTACACTGCCCGCTGAGATGATCAATTTAAAAGACTACATTGCGCGGGAGCGGATTGCTTTCCTGGCGGCTCGGGACAAGCAGGACGCCCTGGCAAAGCTCATCGAGCTTTCCGATGACCCCCGGCATGTCATCGACTTCGAGCAGTTCCAGAACGCCGTCCTCGACAGGGAGTACATCGTCACCACGGGAATTGGACAAAATGTCGCCATCCCGCACATCAAGAGCAGATGGGTGAAGGATTTTTTCATCACCATCGGCGTTTTCAAGGACGGGGTGGAATGGCAGTCCCTGGACGAAAAGCCGGTGCATCTTGCATTCCTGATTGCCGGCCCCGAAGAGCATGAGAATTACCTGCGCATCCTGGCAAAGCTCACGCTCATCATCCGCAACAAGGAAAAGCGCAGGGCGATCATCCACGCGGACACAACCGACGCGGTCTACAAGCTCCTGGAAGACTCCTGAGAGCGCCGCGTTCGATCACAAAAGACTTCGGAAGGAGAGGCATGAGATGGCTGTAAAGGTGGGAATCAACGGGTTCGGCAGGATCGGCCGGCTCGCGTTCATGGCGCTGGTGGACAAGGGCCTGCTTGGCAAGGAAGTCGATGTCGTCGCGGTGGTGGACATCACAACGGAGGCAAAATACTTCGCCTACCAGCTGAAGTACGACTCTGTCCACAGCGGGATTTCGGCCACGCTGGCCACGGAGAAGTCTCCCGGGGCAACCGAAGACGACGTTCTGGTGATCAACGGCCACAAGATCAAGTGCATCATGGCCACGAAGGAGCCGGCTCAGCTCCCCTGGAAGGACCTGGGCGTGGAGTACGTGATCGAGTCCACGGGGCTTTTCACCGACGGGGAGAAGGCAAAGGGACACCTCGTGGCGGGCGCGAAGAAGGTCATCATATCGGCCCCTGCCAAGGGAGACGTGAAGACCCTCCTCATCGGTGTGAACGACAACGAGTATGACCCCAAGAAGCATGACATCGTGTCCAACGCTTCCTGCACCACGAACTGCCTTGCGCCCCTGGTCCACGTCATCCTCAAGGAGGGCGTCGGAATCGAGACAGGGCTCATGACCACCATCCATTCATATACCGCCACGCAGAAGATCGTCGACGGTCCGTCCAAGAAGGACTGGCGCGGAGGTCGGGCAGCAGCCATCAACATCATCCCTTCCACCACGGGCGCCGCCAAGGCGGTGGGTGAGGTTCTCCCGGCGGTCAAGGGCAAGCTTACCGGCATGTCTTTCCGCATTCCCACCCCTGACGTCTCGGTTGTGGACCTGACGTTCCGCTCTACCCGGGATTCTTCAATCGAGGAGATCGACGGTCTCATGAAGAAGGCCTCTGAAACCTACCTCAAGGGCATCCTCGGCTACTGCAATGAGGAAGTTGTCTCCACGGACTTCGTGCACGACAACCGCTCCTCCATCTACGACAGCCTTGCCACCGTGCAGAACAACCTGAAGGGGGAGAAACGCTTCTTCAAGGTCGTCTCATGGTACGACAACGAGTGGGGTTACTCCTGCCGCACCGTGGACCTGCTCATGAAGATGGCAAAGACGAAGTAGCGCTGCAAAGTCGAAAAAGAAGCGACTCAGAGCCCCGGCGCACGCCGGGGCTTTTTTTACAGGAACCTTCTGACAAGCCCATCGATCCAGAGCGCGGGCAGATGGCCCAGAAACGCCCGCACGGGATCGTTGCCCACCCGGGCAAGCAGCATCGGCCTTCGGCTGTAAAGGGCGCGAACGACACTGCGCGCCACACGGGACGGCTCCATGCCGGTTTCCTTTTCCTTTTCCAGAACTGAGGCGGCGCTCTGGAGTCCTTTGCGATAGATGGGCAGGGCCGAGTCACCGCTGAGGCTTTGCGCTGCGCTGGCCAGCAGGGGCGTCCGGATGGCCCCGGGCTGGACGACGGTCACACGGATTCCCAGCGGGAGGAGCTCCCGCCGCAAGGTGTCCGCGAACGCCTCCAGGGCGCGTTTGCTCATGACGTAGGGGCCGGTAAAAGGCAGCGCTGCCCGGGTGGATTCCGAAGAAACGAAGACCAGCCTGCTCCCCTCCCTGAGAAGGGGAAAGAGCATCTGCACAACCAGGACCGCGCCCATCACGTTCACGTCCAGCGCCCTGCGGACCTGCTCTTCCGCCACATGAAGAAGCGGCCCACCGACGTAGACTCCGGCAGCGCAGACAATGCCGTCAAGGCTCGCCGCAGACTGCTGGATGGCGGCCCGGGCATCGCGAAGGGAACGGGAGTCAGTCACATCGAGGGCCAAAGGACGAACGCGCTCTGACGGGAGCAGTTGCGCAAGCGATTCCCTGTTCGCGTCGGCGGCAAAGACAACGGCCCCGCGATCGGCAAGCATCCCGGTTACCGCAGACCCCAGCCCGCCGCACGCTCCTGTGACAAGAAAGGACTTCTGCTCTCCAACCATGTCGGGCCTGCCTCCGAAGCCGGGGCAAGCCCGCGGCTCTCACCTTTCTATCGGCGCGCCCACCACGTTCCCGTACTCCGTCCAGCTGCCGTCGTAGTTCCTGGCCGAGTCTATGCCCAGGAGGTATTTGAGGACGAACCACGTGTGGCTGGAGCGCTCTCCGATTCGGCAATAGGCGATGACTGGCTTCTTCGGATCGATTCCGGCCTTTTTCAGGTAGATCTCGGTGAGCTCCTCCACGGGCTTGAACCGTCCATCCTTGTCCACGGCGCTGCTCCAGGGAACGTTCGCCGCCCCGGGGATATGTCCTGCCCGCTGCGCGGTCTCACTCATTCCCGGAGGCGCTATGATCTTGCCCGTATATTCGTCAGGGCTTCTCACGTCAACCAGGTTCGGGTTGGGCTTTCCGCTTATTTTCATCACTTCGGTGAGCCGTGCCCGCAACGCTTCGTTCGGCGCTTTTGCGGTGTAGGTCACCGGCGGGAAGGAAGGCTTGTCCGTCGTGAAAGGCTTGTCCTGTTCGTTCAGCCACTTCTGGCGCCCGCCGTTCATGAGCCGAACGTTTTCATGTCCGTAGATCTTGAACAGCCAGAACCCGTAGGCTGCAAACCAGTTGTTGTTGTCTCCGTACAGCACCACCGCGTCCTTCGGCGAGATCCCCGCCTCACCAAGGAGCTTCTCGAATGCCTGGCGACTGATGATATCCCGGGAGAGCTGGTCCTGCAGATCTTTCTGCCAGTTGAACCCGACCGCCCCCGGGATGTGCCCTGCCTCGTACGCCTGCAGGTCAACGTCCACTTCCACAAGCCTGATCCCCGGCTTGCCGATATTTCCCTTCACCCAATCGGTCTCAACCAGCACCTCAGGATGAGCGTATGGCATGGAAACCTCCTTTTCGCCTAGGCATTCGTCGTCTCCGCAATGCCCTGGATGTGTTTTGCAATGTGCGCAACATATTTGAAAAGCCCGTCGGGAAAAATCATGACCCCCAGGCCGCGGGCTCCGTTCTTCTGAGCGCGAAGCGCCCCTTCCAGGATGAGGCCTGAGCTCGGCCCTGCCAGAAGGCCTTCCTGCCGGCACAGATCGAGCACCCGGGTGTATGCGAGCTCAAAGGGTATCTCCACGATCTCGTCGATGAGCGACGGATCGTACAAAGCGCTGACGTCCAGCTCCGATGTATTTCGCAGCCCCGGGATGTCGTGTCCTTCGGAGGGCTGAACGGCGATGACTTTAATGCCGGGGTTTTTCTCTTTGAGGAAACGGCTGGTTCCTGATACGGTCCCGCAGGTTCCCAGGGAGACGAACAGGTGGGTGATTTTCCCTTCGGTCTGTCGCCAGATCTCGGGGCCCGTGGTGCGGTAGTGTGCACGGACGTTCTGCTGGTTCTCGTACTGGTTGGGCATGACATACTTGTCCGGCTGCGCCTTTGCATGGGTCTTTGCCAGGTTGATCGTTCCCCCGCCATTCTGTCCGGGCATGGGGCAAAGCGCATCCGCCACCACGTCCAGCTCAGCGCCCAGGATCCTGAGAATGGCCTTTTTCTCATCTGGGATCTTTTCCGGAACCACGGCCCGCACGGGATGCCCAAGCGCAGATCCCAGGGCGGCAAGACTGATGCCGGTATTTCCCGAGGTCGGCTCCACAATTCCCTTGCCGTCCTCCAGGGCTCCCTTTTCTTCCAGGTCAAGCAGCATCTCGTACGCCGCGCGGTCCTTCACGGACCCGAAAGGGTTCATCCATTCGAGCTTTGCATACAGGGGCAGTCTGTCGGTGGACGCCAGGCGATTGAGCCGTACCAACGGGGACGGGTTTGCCTCATCAGGGAGCATCTCGACGATGCTGTCGTAGACACGAGTGCTATGATTCATGACCATTCCGATCGGTTAAGTAAACTTACTGATGATCACAGCCGCCGGTCAAAACAATCGGTTGGCGACCGTATCAGAGCAGCGTCAGCCAAGTCAGCGCTGTCAGTCCCAGGTGAGGCTGACCTGCATTCCGGACGTCAGCGTCAGAGAATCCGCTGCGCTTCCCTGGTTGACGCCAATTTCCAGAAGGTTGTCGCTGCCGATGTAGGCAAGGGCCTCTCCCGGGGGAACATCCGCAAAAGTGCTTGCAACGGGCCGTTCCCAGGCTGTGCCCAACTGGATCCGTAACCGGGGAAATGGCAGGACCAACGGAGGGCAGCCCGGGATCCACGGGTCAAGGCGAACGACATCGCCCATCCGAATCAAGGCCCCGATGCTCGTCACGAAATTTCCGAACCCGTCCGCAAACATCGTTTCCCCGTGCACCGACTTTTCAAGCTCCCGGTATGAGAGGCGGGGCAAAGGGACTTTGACCAGACCAAACGCTTCAGGGCCAAGCTTCGTTATGTCCGTTCCCAAAGCAAGCAGGCCGGCAGCGGGTGCAAATACGTCGCGGCCGTGGAAAGTATTGCTCCTGGTATCAAATCGCTTGATTTCCACCGCCCGTTTTACGCCCCTGCCTTCCAGCAGGTAAGTGAATATTCCGTTGTCAGGGCCGACACAGAAAAACCCGTCGCAGTTCACTGCAATGGGCCTGCGGCTGGTTCCCACTCCGGGATCAACCACGGCAAGAAAAACCGTGCCTCGCGGCATATGGGGGAACGCCTGCCAGAGCCGGAAGGCGGCCTGGCGCACGTCACCTGCGGGAACTCCGTGAGTAAGATCGACAAGGTGGGCCCGGGGCGCAATGCCGGGCAATGACGCCTTTCATCACGCCTACGTACACGTCACGGAACCCGAAATCGCTGAGCAGGGCAACGCAGGCGTCACGCATGGACGAATCGCCTTTAACTATCGCCAAACATGCACTATCATGCAAGCGTGGAAAGCGTGACCATCGAACGGGCCGACCTCGTGCGATCGATCATGACTGAGAGTGACAGCGCCACCCTGCACAGGGTAATCGGCAAGTCCATAGCAGTCAGCTCCGGTAAGGGAGGGGTCGGAAAGACGATCACCGCGTGCAACCTTGCCATCTATTACGCGCGCAAGGGCATGCGCGTCGGGCTTGTGGACCTGGATCCCCTTTCCGACGTTGCCGCGCTGCTGGATCTTCAGGACTCCGAGCAGGTCGTCACGGGAGGCGCCCGGGTGGCCATGCGGCGGGGGGGAGGCATTGCCGAGTTCCAGATGCCTGTATTCAAGGGCCTGGAGATCCTTTTCCCGTTCCAGAAGCTGGCTCGCGAGGAGGCGGCGGGGATGCTGGAGAAGATCTACCGCCTCCATCTCCGTGAAGTGGACGGGCTTTACGATCTTCTCATATTCGACATGCCGGCAGGCATGAGCTATGAAGACAACCTTATCTATCTTCCGTTCATGAAAAGGCTGGTCCTGGTAACCAACCCCGAGCCAACGGCACACGCGTCGGCCGGCGCATATGCCAAGGAAGTCCAGCGCCTGTATCCCGGCACGCCCATCAACATCTGGCACAATCGGTACTCGTCCGTAGTCAAGGACGGGTTCAACCCGGCCGATGTCGCCGGCAACTACAACCGTTTCGTGGATCCCTCGGAAAGGCTCTCTGCGCGCGAAAAGAGCCTGCTGTCGGATTTCGCTTTCATCCCGGAGGATCCGGCGCTGGATCTCCTGCAGGGAGAGCCGAACCCGGTGCTCCACGTCCTCTCCTGCATGAAAGACAGCCTCGACCATGTCCATGGAAGGCTTCTTTCCCACGCGACGCGAGGCCTGAATGTCCCCCGGGGCGTGCGTGAGATCCTAACGCTCTATACCCAGCGCCACCCTGCCATCGGCAAGCCTGCCGAGTACCTGGACCGGTTCGGCCTGTACCTCCGTGATGTCATTGTTGCAGCAACTGAGCCTTCCGGGGCCGAGGCGGGCGCCGCCCGGTTTTCCCCTGCGGAGCGGCGCGTGCTGGAAGTCTTCCTGGAGCGCGTCAAGGCAAGCGCGCTTCGTCATGAGCTTGTCAGCCTTGAAGGGCTCCTTGCCGACAGGATCCGGCAGATCGATGTGTCCCGCAGGGCCATGGGCGGGGCTGCCTCACCGGAACAGGACAAGGCGATAGACAGGGAGCTGGGACGGTTCCTCGTCACGGCCAACAGGGCCGCGCGCAGGAGCATGGTGATGCGCAGCCATGGCTCGCTTCTCCTTTTTTACTTCTCTCTGTACAAGCTGTACCAGTCGCGGACGCTGATGGGGCTGATCAGGGGCCTCATTCCCCGGAGGCGCAACCAGAAGGGGAGGTTGGTACGGGATCGCTTCCGGCAGATCCGCACCCTCGTGGAAGGGGATGAAGGCTATCGGGCGCGTTACCTCAAAACGCTGCAGGCCTTGTACCAGGTGCTCATGCACCAGATCGCCGCAGTCGCCGAAACGCTCAAGCTTCCCGACCTTCTCCTTCGCGACCCTGCGTCCCGAATCAACGGGCGAGCCTACCTGAAGCTGCTCACTGCTTTCCTCCATGAGACTCTCTACGGCGGGTTGAGCGTAATCGTCGGTTTTGACTATCGGTCCACGGCGGTTGCGTTTCGCGAAGGGGCGGACAGGCTTCTGGCTGACGGCGAACGGACGCGAAACAGCGCTTGAGCGTCACGGCCCGATAGACGAATCCCGCGCAAAATGATGAGCTACTTCCCATGAGAATGACCATCCCGCGAATGGCCGCGGCACTGGCCGCCATCTCTTTCGCCGTGGCAGGCTGTCAGCAACGGGCCCCTTTGTCGCATACCGAAGAAATCCTGTGGACGACCTGCACGATCACGCTGTACGACCACGCAACGAAACAAACCCTGGACGAGTGCTTCCAGCGGCTTCGTGAGATTCACGGCCGCATGAGCGTCGGGGTGCCCGGCTCGGAGCTTGATGCAATATCTGGTGCGGCAGGCAAGGAGCCGGTGCGCGTCACCGATGACGTCCTCACGGTAACGGAGAAAGCCCTGCAGATTGCCCAGCTCTCAAACGGGCTATTCGATCCGACTGTGGGGCCGCTCATCAAGGTGTGGAAGATAAACAAGGACCATCCCGAGGTTCCGAAAGCCGCAGACATCTCCAAGGCTCTGTCCTTTGTGAACTGGCACGACGTGGAGTTGGATGGCCCGGCAAAGACGATTTTCCTCAAGAGACCTGGCATGGAGCTGGACCTCGGCGGGCTGGTGAAAGGCTACGCAGCGGATGAGGCAATGCGCATCCTGTCTGCCCGCGGGGTCACGTCCGCCATCATCGACCTGGGAGGGGACATCTTCGCCATGGGACACGGGCGGACGGGCCAGCCGTGGCGGATCGGGGTGCAAAACCCGGATGCGGAGCGGGGCACTTATCTAGGGATAGCCAGGGTGACCGACAAGACAGTGGTCACCTCCGGGGTGTACGAGCATTTCTTCATGAAAGACGGGAAGCGATACCACCATCTCATGGACACGCGCACCGGCTTTCCCGTTGACAACGGGCTGGAATCCGTGACCGTGATCACCGGGTCTTCCATGGATGCAGACGGCTTTGGTCTGGCCTTGTTCTGCATGGGGGAGAAAGACGGGATCAAGCTGGGCAGCAAGCTGGACCTTGGCGTCGTGATGGTGGACAGCAATCATAAAGTTTACGTAACGCCGGGTACGAAAGACTATTTCACTATCACTGACCCTCTGTTTGTTTTCGCAAACTAGTCACCTCGCCTCGCATGAGCCGAAAAAAGGCCGGAGGGCGCGGAGGGCGTGATTTCCTTGACATGCGCACGCTCCGGGGGTAGCGTTCCAGCCACGCTCCCGGCGCATTGGAGGTGGATCATGAGACGCGCCCTGTTCGTCGCCTCGGCAGTCGCCTCAGCTCTTCTCCTTCTCTCCTGCCAGAAGAGCCAATCACCCCAGCTCCCGGCAGCAACAATCGCGGATGCAAAGAGCTGTTTCTCCCTGATCCCGGACCTCACCCTGTGGGACTTCTCGGGCACGACCCTCACGCAGAAGGGAACCATCCAGGTGGGAGAGAAGCTTGCCCTGACCGGGCAGACCCGCCACGTGACGCTGAACTCGAAAGAGAGGGACCTGCTGCGGGTGCGAAGAGACACAGGGGCGGAAGGTTGGGTCCGGGGAGACTTCGTGGTTTCCAATGCAATTCTCGCAGTCACCACTGCGGAAGCAATCATCTACAGCGTGCCAAGAAACACGGCCGCCACGACAGCAAGCCTCCCGCGAATGACACTGGTTGCCATCCATTCAGACTCAGGCGGGATGCCGTTCATCCATGTCAGCGTCTATGATCCGCAGCAGAAAACCCTCTCAAACGACATCTACCTTCGAAACGAGGGCGTCTCGGCTCGTCCCGACGACGTGCAGGCAGCCATCCTGCTGCAACTGGCATCAGCGTCGAAGAGCCTGAAGCAGCAGCAGGCGTTCCTCAGCTCGGGGATCAAGGATTATCCGGGGTCCCTTTTCCTCCCGCAGCTCCAGGAGGCGCTGGATGCCCTGGACTCCCCCCTCCGGCCCAGCAGGCGCTGCCAGCAGCGTCCGCCGGCCCCCCGGGGCAGGCGGGCTCGGCCCAACCGGCCAGCTCTGCCGCAACGCCGGGGTCATTACCGGCCTCGTCGCCTGCCCCTGCGTCGCCTCCCACGGCCGCCGCACCGGCCACGGCTCCCCAGGGCCAGCCTGCTGCCCCGGGGAGCGGCTCCAACCAATGAGCTTTCCCAGCATCCTGCTATCGTGTACCATGGCCCGCCTGCCCGCAGTGATTCGAGCTGCGCTACCGCGCCTTGCGCACGTCCAACACTGCGCAAGCGCAGTGGGCTCGACGCGGCTCCGCACGCCTTGGCGTGCAGGCATCCATGTCTTGAGGGGGTATCCATGCCAGTGACTGCCGTTGTCGGGGCGAACTGGGGCGACGAAGGAAAAGGGAAGATCACTGATTACCTTGCGCGCGAGGCAAGCTTCGTGGTGCGCTATCAAGGCGGCAACAACGCAGGCCATACGATCATCAACGAGTTCGGGAAGTTCGCCCTGCACCTTTTGCCCTCCGGCGTGTTCTACCCGAACGTGATCAACGTCCTTGGCCCGGGGGTTGCCCTCAATATCCCCGCGCTTCTTTCAGAGTTCGACTCCCTTCTGCAGCGCGGTGTTCCGCGTCCGGATGTCCGCGTATCCGAGCGCGCTCAGGTTCTCCTGCCGCACCACATCCTCTTCGATTCCCTGGAGGAGGAGCGTCTGGGCAAAGAGAGCTTCGGCTCCACGAAATCCGGGATTGCCCCTTTCTACGCGGACAAGTGCCTGAAGATCGGGCTTCAAGTGAACGAGCTCTTCGATACGGCCATTGTCAAGGCAAGGCTCTCCAAGGCATTCGTGTCCCGCAACGTCCTTTTGGAGAAGCTCTACGGGAAGCCTCCGCTGTCCCTGGAGGACACGGTGGCGCAGCTCACCCAGCTCAGGGACAGGCTGGCTCCGTTCGTAACCGACACAACGATGCTGCTCCAGGACGCGGTGGAGGCGGGGAAGACGGTCCTGGTGGAGGGTCAGCTGGGAACTCTCCGTGACCCCGATCACGGGATCTATCCGTATCCCACCTCCTCCTCACCCCTTGCGGGCTTTGCCGCCGTGGGCGCCGGCGTTCCCCCCTGGTCCATCACGCGTGTGGTGGCTGTCACCAAGGCGTACTCCAGCTGCGTGGGGGCCGGCCCGTTTGTCACCGAGTTGCACGGCGAGGATGGGGAAACCCTTCGCAGGCGCGGGGGGGATGCGGGGGAGTATGGCGCCACAACGGGCCGGCCGCGCAGGGTAGGCTGGTTCGACTGCGTGGCAACCGCCTATGGGTGCAGGGTTCAAGGAGCCACCGAGGTGGCCATCACCAACCTCGACGTGCTTGGCTACAGGGATTCCATCCCTGTCTGCACTGAATACCGGGTGGGTGGAGAGACTACCACGCGGTTTCCGGTCTCCCGCCTGCTGGATTCCGCCGAAGGAGTCTACGAAGAGTTCCCGGGATGGAAGACGGATATCGGCGCAATCCGCGCCTTCGACGAGCTTCCCCGCCAGGCCCGGGACTACGTGCTTTTCGTCGAAGAGAAGATCAGGACCCCAATCCGATGGATCTCGGTCGGCCCGCGCCGCGAGCAGATCATCAGGAGGTAAGGCTTCCTTCAACCACCCTGATGATCCGGTTGGGTGAAGCGAAATGGATCTCTTCCGCGGCAAACCTTGTCGTAATGTCTTTCATGATCGAGTTCTTCAATTGCAGGAAATCCGCCTGCGTGAACCACAACCCGAACAAGACCTCGATCCCCGGGTCTTTGAAGTCGTTGAAGACGATGACGGGCTGGGGCTCGTCGAGGCTCCACGGATTCACCCGGGCTATTTCGTCCAGCACCTGGTGGATGTGGGAGAGATCCTGGCCATAGGCAACCTGGAACAGGATGTCCATTCTCCGGATGGGGAACCGCGTCATGTTGGTGACTTCCGAGGTGAGGATCTTCTCATTGGGGATGCGCACGAACATGTTGTCGAACGTGCGGATCTTGATGGACAGAAGGTCGATTGACTGGATGATGCCGGTGGTGGTCGCAATGCGTATGACGTCACCGACGGTAAACGGCTTCTCCGAGATGAGGAACAGGCCGCTGATGATGTTCGACACGCTTGTCTGGGACGCGAATCCGACCGCGATCCCCACGATCCCGGCCGCTCCCAGCAGCGCGGTAAGCTTTACACCCAGCTCACTGAGCACGGAGACCACCACCAGGACGAAACCCGAATAACTGATCGCCTTGCGGGCAATCATCTGGCGCTGCGCCGTCGACTTGCGCATGATGTAGCGCTGGGTCACAACGGCGAGCACCCTCACCAGGAAAAGGCCGATGACCAGGGTCAGGGCGATGCGTAGACCGCGGGAGAGCACGTCCGGGGAGAAGGTGGTGAGCCACGTTTTTATCTGCTGGGTGAACATGAGCTTTCCTCTCAGAAGTCCGTGAAAGACTTCAGGATGCCGAAGGTCCTTCTGATGTTCCAGCCAGCTGCCGGCTGCCGCGCTTCGGCAAACAGGGCCAGCCCTTTCTCGAATCCCGGCGGGTCGCGATCTATTTCGATCTGTGTGCCCTGGTCTGGCCCGCGAAAAACCACGTTGAGCCTGTTTGTCCACAGCCTCTTCTGGCTGCGGAACACGCTGAGGTTCTCTACGTGAAGGCAGATCTTTTCAAAGACAAGGTCCGTATCCGAATCATTTGTGATGGACAGCGGGCAGACGGCGAGGTACGCGGAAGGCTCCACGGAAGCTATTCCCTGGTGAAGGCGGGTGGCAAGCCCGTAGCAAAGCTCACCGGTGATAGGGTCCCCGAACCATGTCTTGGTGAGGACCACGATGGCTTCCTCGAAGATCGTCAGCCGCCGCGGCACGGTTGTGCAGAGTCGAAACCACACGGGCACCTCGAGGAAGAACAGTGCATCCTGTCCGGGGAGGAGCGTCAGGGCCCTGTCAGGTCGAACCACAACAGGCTTATCCGGCAGGACAGGAATGGGCTGCACCGGCCCGATCTCCTTGTGCAGGTAATGCCGCCAGAGAGAAGAGTCGGGTTTCTGCGTCCTGACAACAGGCTCCCGGCGTATCCCTCCGCGCCAGCCCTCCTGGACAAGGGAGAGAACGTGCCATTCGTTATCGACCCGTTCCACCCAGATACTTCGGGCCGGAAACCGCCAGGCAACGCAACTGTTTCAGAGAAATATCGATCCTGTCCCAGACCGCGGTGCCGGTCTTGTCCATTCTGCCTCTTAGCTTCCTTTTCGGCTCTTTTTAAGCAGAAGGATACCGATGAGAAGCAGGATTACAGGGATCACGAGCCCGGTGATGGGTACCGAGACATGCAGGCTGTCCGCAGCTATTCGGCTGAGAGGCTCAGAAAAGATATGCAGGACGCCCACGATCCCGGCAACAAGGAGAACCCAGCCTCCCGTGCGGCGATTCAGAAGCACGCGCTCCCAGACCGCCTTCATGGTGTCGTCATCGGTGGCGGGCAAGTCCCGGCCCGCCTTTCGCGCGTCGCAGATGGCCATGGTGTCGAAGACGGCGTAGCTGAGAAAGAGCACTGAGAGGGTCGGCACCAGGTAAGCCGTCACCCAGTACATCCCGGTGGCATCAGAATACATGATGACAAGGAATACAGAGGCAATCAGGAGGGCCATGAGGGCAAACCCCTTGCCGATCAGCCCCAGGAACATGTGGCCGGCTCCCGGCACGAAGCTCAAAAGCGCCGCCACGAGCTTTACCCACCCCGGATGCCCCCGGGCTGATGGCGCCAGGACTTTCTTCAGACATTCCCGGCACCATAGCCTTTCATCCACATGGACGACGCATTCTTCGCAGAAAGACCTGCCGCACCTCGCGCAGGTACCAATTGCTTCGGTCTTCGGGTGGGTGCTGCATTTCATCTCGCTTTTCCTCCGTTGGTTTCTCCGTCGGACGTTCCCGGCTTCATCAAGGTTCCCCGAACCAGGCGGTCAGCGCCGACCAGCGTCATCCTTACAATCGATGTGCGGTCAGAACCAAGGTCGGCTGCCACGACCTTGCTTGCAAGAATGCCGGGGTAGGATGCGCGTGGGATCACCAGGGTGACGGCCAGAATGGCCGCGCTCAGCATGAAGCACAGCCCCAACCGGCGATAGAAGCCACCCCGCCGGGCTTCCTTGTCCGTTTCCACGGCCCTGGACGGATACCCTGCCATGCCCAGGCGGTACACCTTCTCCATCACATTCCTGCGAAACCCTGCCGGCGCCGCTGCCGTGGTCTGGAAAGCAAGGCCGGCAGCAAGCAGCCGGGCAGTGGCGAGGCGAGCGGCGCATGCGCTGCATGACGCAAGGTGTGCAGACACTTCCGCCGCCCTGCCGGGCGCAAGCCTGCCGTCCACGTACCGGTCAAGCAGGGAGTTTACCGTCGAGCATCTCACCATCCCCGGCCCCCCAGTGTCTCTCTCAGCATGCGCCGCGCACGGTACAGCCTCGTCTCCACTGTCTTTGTCGGAACGTCAAGGATGGCTCCGATCTGCTCATAGGAAAGCCTCTCGTCATACAAGAGCGTCACCACGGTCCTGTACTTCTCAGGGAGCCCGTCCAGGGCCTTCCTGATCTCTTTGCGCTCTTCCGAGGCCAGCATGCCCTCCCCCAGGTCCACCGTGGCGTCGGCAACGCAGTCTTCGTCCTGCATGGGGAGCTCCCTCCGTTCAGGCTTCCTGTTCTTGCGAAGCCAGTCGGTGCACATGTTGAAGGTGATCCGATACAGCCACGTGGAAAACTTTGCATCTCCCTTGAATCCCCCGAGGCCGCGAAAGGCCTTGAGAAACACCTCCTGGGCAACGTCCTCCGCGTCAGCCTGCTGACCGACGAACCGCTCGACCATGCCATACACCTGGTCCTGGTAACGGCGTACCAGCTCGTCGAACAACCGCGTTTCGCCGCCGCATACGCGGCCGATGATTTCTCCATCAGTCACGGTCTCGGGCCGCCCCTTTTTGGCCGCCCGCGTCACGGCGGCTTTCTCAATCGGTCCTCACTTCACGATTACCACGCGGCCGGCGCGGTGTCAAAGGATTGGACGCGGCCGGCCCCCTCCAACCCTTCATGGAACGCGAAGTGTTTCGCGCGAAGCTTCCGTCAGATAGTATGGGGAGGAGGTGGCGGGTGTCCGGGCAACGAATCTGCGTCGTGACGGGTGCAAGCTCCGGGATCGGGCAGGAGGCAGCCAGGCTGCTTGCCGGGCAAGGCCATTCGGTGATTGGCGTCGGACGGGATCCCGTCAGGTGCGAATCCGCGGCAAGGGCAATTCGAAGCTCCACGGGAAACCCGAATATTTCCTTCCTGACCGCCGATCTTTCGTCCCAGGCAGCCATTCGGAAGCTTTCACGCCAGGTGGCAGCGCTGTCGGACAGGGTGGATGTCCTGCTCAACAACGCGGGCCTCTTCACGTTCCGCAGGAAGGAAAGCTGCGACGGTATAGAGATGCAACTGGCGGTGAACCATCTTGCGGGATTTCTCCTTACAGGGCTGCTCATGCCCCTCCTTGCCGCGGCGCCGGAGGCTCGCGTCGTCACCACCGGCTCAGGGTCTCATTACGCGGGCCGGATGCACTGGGACGACCTGATGCTCCGACGGGGCTACAACGGGCTATCAGCATACAACCGGTCCAAGCTGGCGACAATTCTCTTCACCCGGGAACTGGCCCGGCGGCTGGGTCCCGGCTCTCGGATAAGCACATATACCGTGGATCCCGGGCTTGTTAAGACCGACATCGGACTGAAGGGGAACAATCGCCTGGTGCGCATGGCATGGAAGGTTCGAACTCGAAAAGCGATCAGCGCTGAAAAAGCCGCCGTTTCCCTGGTTTTTTGCGCCGTGAATCCCCTTGCGGCCGGGCGGACCGGGCTTTACTGGAAGGATTGCGTGGAATGCATGCCGTCGCGCACGGCATGCAGCGCCGATGAAGCGCGCCGGCTGATGGGAGCTCAGCGAGAAGCTCTGCGGTGCGGTCTATCCGTAGATTCGGATGCATGAACGGCGGAGCCGCGCGGAGGGCCTACTGCATTCCGCAGAGGCCGGAGCCGCATCTGCCCTGCTCGCAGCCGCATTCCCCCGTGGCGCAGGACGGCGTGGCCTCCTGGTGCCTCCCGGTGTGCGCCGCGAAAATGCTGAGCTTCCTCATCACGTGGTCGCTTTCGCAGGAAGGGCAGGCAATTTTCGTATCAGAGCGAATGAGAAGCTCGAATGACGTTCTGCACTCCCTGCACTCGTATTCGTAGATCGGCATAGCCTCTACTCCGGTCTCACATCGCCACGCCAGATCACTCGAATCCTCTTGTACAGCCCGTCGCCTTCGCTGATCGTCTCGATGTCCCCGTAGCGGGCAAGGGAGGTGTGTATGAGCCGGCGCTCAAAGGGATTCAACGGCTCCAGCAGCTGCGAGTCGCGTCCCCTCCTCACCTGCTCTGCCACCTGGTTGGCCATCCTGATGAGACTGCGCTCCCTGCGGCTCCTGTAGTCCTGGGTGTCCAGCACTATGCGGGTGGAGTCTCCTCCCATGCGCCCGGCCGCCAGATTGACAATGAACTGGAGGGCCTCCAGGGTCTTTCCCTGCTTGCCGATGAGGATCCCCGAGCCGTCGCTTTCGATGTCCAGCCCCAGCCGCCTGTCCTCACGGAAGCTCACGGTGATCTGCGACGGGAATCCCATGCGTGACAGAAGCCCCCGGGTGTACTCGATGATCTTCGTCTCGAACTCTCCCTGCGGGACGGGAGGGCCGTCCCGACCGGCCTCCTCTTCCTCAGGACCATCCATTTCCTCGCTCATGTGGACGCGGATCTTTACCTTGCCCCCGCGGAAAAGGATGCCGGGGCGCTTGGCCTCCACGATTTCGAAATCGATCTCGTTCCTGTCGAGGCCGAGCTCTTCTATGGCTCTATCGATGGCCTCTTTTTCATTCTTGCCTTCGAACTCCTTAACTACCATGGCAGTCTCCTTCGCAATTTCACCTCTTCACCTTCATGCCAGGCTTGGAGCCGGGTTTGAAAACGACAGGAGTCGAGGCTGCGGCCAGCTCGTCCCGCTTGCGTTTCAGCGAGTTGATGTAGAGCTGCTGGAAGATGGACAGGATGTTCTGGACCGTCCAGTACAGCACGAGCCCCGACGGCATGTCATAGAGGATGAAGAGGAAAACGATCGGAAGCGCGTATGTCATGAGCTTCATCTGGGAGCCGGCTTGCGACTGGTCTGCCGGCTGCGTGAACTTGCCCTGAAGGAGCTGGCTCCCGACCATGAGCAGGGGCAGCGCGCGCAGGGCAGTCCATCCCAGAAGTGGAATGGCGAACGGGAAGTTCAGAATCGACTCGGGAACGGACAGGTCGGGAATCCAGCCCGGTATGAACATTGCGCCGCGAAGCTCGAAATAGCTGTTGAGAAGGTTGTACAGCGCGAAAAACACCGGGATCTGCAGCAGCATGGGCAGACATCCCGACAGGGGATTGATCTTCTCCCTGCGGTAAAGCTCCGCAATCTCCTTGTTCATGATGTCCGGTTTGGACTTCAATCGGGTGCGGATCTCCTGGATTTTGGGATTCAGCGCAGCCATCTTGGCCGTCGACTCCGAGCTCTTGAACGTCAGCGGGAGGAAGACGACCTTGATCAAAATAGTCAACAGGATGATTGCAATCCCGTAGTTCGGGATGATGAGGTAGAAGAAGTCCAGGAGGTACTTCAAGAGCTGCGCGAGCCACCCGATCAGGATGGATGAGGTCACCATCTCGTCTATGCGCAGGCTCGCAATCCCGAAATGGTTCTTGTCAGCGTCATTGTAGCGCGCAAGCACTTCTTTCTTCAGCGGCCCCATGTAGAAGCGGTATGTGTCCGTGTTCTGGGCGCTCTTCAGCGCGGGTCTCTCGAAGCTGATGGCGGAGCGATCGTAGCCCTCCACCAGCCGACGTGAGTCGAACACGAGCTGACTCACCGACCCGTCGGGCACGGCGATCCCGGTGAAGTATTTCCCCTCGATCCCAGCCCACGTCACGGACTTATCCACTTCCTTGAGGTTGCCCATTCCAACGCCGGGGTCCTGCCGTTTGGAGTCCGACCAGTAAGCGTACTTGCGGAAGTCATTGCGTCCGTCGAGCTTTGTGTAGTGCGGCCCAATCTGCGGCCCCAGGGTCAGCGTGTATGCGTAACCGCCGAAATTGAGGGCGGGAAAATCATTGACGCTGTTCGCGATTGTTATCTGCAGCTGGAACAGGTATTCATCCCGGTAGAAAAGGTACGTCTTGTGCAAGGTGAAAGGGACACCGGTGGGTGAATAGAAGGTACGGGTAAAATCGAAGGTCGATTTGCCGGAATCCGTGGTCTCATGAAGAGCGAACGGGACGGTGAGCTGGTCGGCCTTGTAATCCCCGAAGGCAAGGGAAAAGGGCATTTCTCCCGGTGTGACCGTTTTGGGAAGGAGCAGCATCTCCACGAGGGATCCGTCGACGTTCTTGTACTTTCGCAACTTCACGGAGGACAAGGTGCCGCCCGCGGTGTCAAATGTCAGGCTGTACAGGTCCGTGTCCCTCTGAATGGTGAGCGCCTGGGTGATTGGCGGTGCAGAGTCTGCAGTTTCGACGACCTTCCCCGTTGCAATGGCGGTGGCCGCCCCGGGCGCCGCCGGCGCCTTGCCGGCGGCCTGGGCCTGCTGCGCGGGGGCAGCCTGCTGGGCCTGAGATGAAACCGGCTGTTGCGCGGACTGGGCCTGCGGCGTCTGCTGGGTCTGCTGCGGGCCGACGGGCTGGACAGCCGCTGGTTTCTGCGCTGTCTTCGAAACGGCCGGCTTGGGAGGAGCCAGCACTGACTGGAGGATCATGCCCCCCACGATGATCACGACCGAGAGCACCACGGCCAGGAGAGTTCTCTTATCCATGCTTCCTTATTTCCTTCTCTCAGGGAACAGGGTCATACCCGCCGGCATGAAAGGGATGGCACCGAAGTATCCGTCGAGCCCCCATGTATGATCCCTTGATGACTCCATACTTCTGGATTGCTTCTTTTGTGTACTGCGAGCAGGAGGGAACATAGCGGCAGCTTGGTGGGAACAAGGGTGAGATGAGGTACTGGTACCCGGTAATGAGGGCGGCGGCGATCCACGTCCCGATTCTGCTAATCCGCATGTTCATGGAATCCGGCGCGCTTGAGCAATTGCTTCATAAGCGAGCGTCTTTCAGCAAATGTTGACCCGAACCTGCCGACGAGGAACAGGAGGTCATGCCCCGACGGGACATGCTCCTTGAGGGTCCGGTACGCTTCCCGCGTGATTCTCTTCTCCCTGTTTCGCTTGACTGCGCCGCCACAACCGCGTGCAATCACGACGGCCATCCGGTTTGTCACCGTGCCATTGCGATCAAGGAGGAGCTTCAAGCCGCCGGCATCAACCCTTCTGCCCGCCCTGAAAAGCCTCTTGATGTCCCAGCCCGCGCGGAGTCGTTCGTCCCTAGTAAGGCTTCTTCTCATCTGAGGCGGTAAGCTTGATGCGTCCCTTTGCACGCCGGCGCTTCAGCACGAGCCGCCCGCCCTTCGTGGCCATACGCGCACGAAAACCGAACTTTCTCGTTCTTTTGGTCTTGCTGGGCTGGTAGGTCCGTTTCATACAACGAATGCTCCTTGAATAACCTGACGACCAGGGGTTTTCTCACGGGTATATCCCGAAAAATATAGGACTTAAGCCCCTCCGTGTCAATGGCGGCACGACCTGGCAACCTTCCCCGGGCCCCGCCTTTTTCGCATTTCACGGCTCCCGGGCCCCCAGGAGGAACCTGACATCCGTGATCCTGGCGTCCGGGGCTGCCGCCCGGGCAGCGGACAGGAGCGCTTCCTTGCGCATGCGCGCCATTTGCAGCCAGCCGGGGTGATCTGCTTCCACCAGCATGATCCCGTCACGCACGTCTCGGAGGCGTGTGTGCGCTGCGAGGTCCCCCGCTACCTGGCTCCAGCCGGCGAAAAGCGGGGTGTAAGGGTTTTCGTTCAGCCACCCTCTCTCGCGCAGATAATCCTTGAGAATGTCGCCGATTTTCCTCATTTTGTGAACTCCCCCCGTCGAACTTTGAGGACCAGGGTGTCGGGTGTCGCATACGACGCGTACGCCTCGTCGGGGAGAAATGTGAAAAATGCCTGCTCATATTCGGGAAACCGGGCAACGAAAGCCGTCTTTTTCCCCTGGTCGAGCTCGAGAAGGACATCATCCAGGAGAAGAACCGGCCGGCGCCCGCTTTGCTGCGTGAGGAACCGCGCCTGCGCAATCCGCAGGGCAAGCGCGCACAAGCGAAGCTGTCCGGTTGAGCCGAAGTGGGAATAGTCCCTTCCCCCCAGGAGGTACACAAAAGCGTCCCGGTGCGGGCCGCTGGATGTGGAGCCAAGCGCGAGATCCCTGCCCCGGGAAGCCCCCAGGTGGGCAATCACGTCTTCCCTGGCTCCCAGCAGCTGCCACGAAGGAATGTAGCGGATCTCGACTCCCTGCTCTTCACCGGTGATCTGTCGAAACAGCGGACAGAACACCTCATTGAATCCCCTTACCAGGGCTTCGCGCTTCTGCTGGAGCTCCAGGCCGAAGACCGCGAGCTGCTCGTCGTACGCGTCCAGGATGTCGTCCTGCCTGCTCTTCAGGCAGAAGTTTCGAGCCTGGAGGACCTGCCGGTAGCCGCGCAGCGCGTCAAGGAACGAGAAATCATAAAATGCAAGGGTCTGATCGAAGAACCTTCGCCGCTGCTCGGGCGCTCCGGTAATGAGCTCCATGTCCGTCTGCGCGAAACAGACACACAGCACGGCGGCCAGAAGCTCGCGTCGATCGGAAATTGGCTTGTCGTTGACACGCAGCTCTTTTTTTCGGTCAGCCGCGGAAAGCAGGTCAAAGGCTTTTTCCGCCCCATCGGCCATGTACCGTCCGTGGATCCCCATGGGTAGATCCGGATTTCGCAGGAACGCTGCATCGCGCTTTTCACGGAAAGAAGAACCAAGGCACAACAGATGCACTGCCTCGATGAGGTTGGTCTTTCCCTGCCCGTTTTCCCCCACAAGGAACACTTCACGGGCATCGAGGTCGATCTCTCCGTCCTTCAGATTCCTGAAATTGAAAAGCCGAAGCCTTTCAAACCCCATCCACTCCCCATCAATCCAGCTGCATTGGCATGATGATATTCAGGTAGCCATCCTCGGGCAGGGGCTTCAAGGTGATTGCCTTGTTCACGTCGCTGAACTCCACCGTCACCTTGTCGCAGGCAAGCTCGCGCAGCGGCTCCATCATGTAAAGGCAGTTGACCGCCAGGGACATATCTGGTCCTTCGTACTCGCAGGGCAGCTCTTCGGAGGCAATCCCCAGCTCACTCTCCTTGGAGAGGATGGTAAGGGTGCCGCTTGTAAGGGAAAGGACCACTTTGCGGGACTTCTGTTCCACAAGGAGAGAAACGCGGCGAAGGGCGTCCTCAAGAGCGCGTCGCTCCACCACGGCGTGATACTTCTGAGCGTCCGGGATGACCCTGCGGTAGTCGGGGAACTGGCCGTCAATGAGGTTGGAGGAAAGGTTCGTCGCCCCCAGGCGAATGAAAACGTTCTTGTCGGTCAGAGCCAGGGAAAGCGACCCTTCACCCGAGGAGAGCTTCCGCACGATTGTGAGGATCTTGGGCGGGAGAATGATGCCCTTGAGGTTCTCCATACGGACGGGGATTTTCCGGGAAATGAATGCCAGGCGGCGCCCATCAGTTGCGACCATGACGAGGTTGTCATCACGCTTTTCGAGGAATATCCCGTTCATGAAATATCTTGTTTCGTCGTCTGACACCGCGAATACGGTCTTCGAGACCATCTCAATGAAGTCCTTCTGAGGGAACTCGAAATACATGTTGTCCGACGCGCGGGCAAGCTCGGGATATTTGTCCGAGGGGATGCAGCGCAGCTGAAAATCGATCTTTCGGGAAGTCGGCTTGATGCGAAGCATCGTGGCATCCACCTGCTCAAGCTCCACCTCTCCTTCCGGCAGAGACCGCAGGATGCCCTGCAGCTTGTCGCAGAAGGCCGTTGTTGTGCCTTCCTGCACAGCATCCACGGGCAAGGAGGTCTCAAAGCCGACTTTCAGGTCGGTAGCCTGCAGCGTCAGCTCTTTCTTTGTGACCGTCATGAGCACGTTGGATAAGACCGAAAGGGAGTTTTTCGACGAGATAACTTCCTGGGCGACGGAAATCTCCTTGAGAATATCGTCTCGCGAGCAGGTGAACTTCATCATCTCCTCCTTCTCTTATTAGTAAGATTAAGAAAGACGGTAGTACCGGAGAGCACTGTGGATATGTGGATAGAAGGCCTATGTGCCTGATCTCCAACGAAATACATGGTGGAACAACTCAATGGCATTACGCACAGTCTGTCCACGTATTCATCTTTCATGAGGCCCCGACCGGCATTGCGCACAAAGGGCGATTTTCTGTCAACAGAGTAACGCACAGCAGGGGGCAACGATCCGCCCGTGCTGTCCACAGGGCATCCACAGGCGGGCAAGTGGCTATGCCGCGTCTTCCACACCTCCCTGTGCTCAAGGCGGCTCCGCCATCCGTGGCTAGGCATTGTTTTCCTTGATCTTCTTCACGAGGGCCTGCACCGTTGGCTCCAGGTTCGGGTCCAGTTTCATCCTGTCCTCGATTTTCTGACACGCGTGCATGACGGTGGTGTGGTCTCGTCCCCCAAACTCCGCGCCAACCTCCGTGGTGGAATACTCCGTGAGCTCCCGGGAGAGATACATGGCCACCTGCCGCGGGAACGCCACTGCTTTGGTCCTTCGCTTGCCGCGCAGGTCCTTGTACGACAGGCCGAAATAGTCACCGACGATCTTCTGGATCAGCTCGATCGTGATGTTCTTCTGGTTGGGCTGGGTGAAGAAGTCCTTGAGTTGCTGCCGGGAGACGTCCAGCGTTATGTCCTTGTTGACCAGCTCAGCGTACGCGATGAGCTTGGTCAGGGCCTTTTCCAGGTCCCGCACGTTTGTGTTGACGTTGCGGCAAATCAACTCCACCACCTCGTCCGGGATGTTCACCTTTTTTTCCTCGATCTTCCGATTGAGGATGGCCATCCGTGTTTCATAGTTGGGAGGCTGCAGGTCGACATTCAAGCCGCGCTCAAATCGGCTTCGCAGCCTGTCAGAAAGGCTGCGGATCTCGGAGACGGGACGGTCTGAGGTGAATACCATCTGCTTGTTCGCGTCGTAGAGGGCATTGAAGGTGTGAAACAACTCCTCCTGAGTTCCTTCCTTGCCTTCGAGGAAGTGAACATCGTCGATCAGGAGGACGTCCACCGAGCGATATTTGTTCTTGAACTGGTGACCGGTCTTCTTCTGTATGGAAAGAATGAACTCATTGGCAAAAGTCTCCACGGTCACGTACGCCACTTTCAGGTCGGGAAACTCCCTGTAGACCGAGTTTCCGATAGCCTGGACGAGGTGGGTCTTTCCCAGGCCGACTCCGCCGTAAATCAGGCACGGGTTGTACCCGGTTCCCGGGTTTCTTGCGATTGCAAGTGAAGCGTTCGCGGCAAAAGAGTTGGATTCGCCGATGATGAACCTTTCAAAAGTGTATTCCTTGTTCAGGTTGGGGTGCTGGCGCTTCCTGGCGGTGCCCTCATCCGGCTTTTGCACCTTGGAAGGTTCCTCATGAGCGCCCCGGCCGGAGGTTTTTTTCTGAACTGAGAACTTGACAGTCAGCTTCTGGCCTGACAGTTCCTCCAGTTTTTCCTCAAGCCGCGTGAGATATCTCTGCGTTATTTGATCTTTGATGAAGGAGGAAGGAACGGAAATCAACACATGGGAGTCTCCGCTGCCCACCAATTCTATGCCGCGGAACCAAGTAGAGAACTCCTGCTCGGGAAGCTCATCTGAAATGTTCCGCATGGCCTCTTTCCAGAAGGCCTCATAGCCTCTCTTGCCCGCCTCCATGGGATTGTCCCCTTCTTATTGCCAGTTTATGCACAGGTTGTGCACAATCCGGAGGGCTGTGGAAGGCTGGGAGAGCTGGGAAAATCTTCCTGGGACGACCCGTCCGTGAGGGCTTGCCGGGTTGCATGGTGTGTAATTATATTTACCATAATTAAATGCGGATAACCATTTCGGAAATATATGAGTTCTTGTATGATTACGCCCGGAAGAACTGGAGTCCTGGATGCTTGTCAGATATTTCATACACTATCCACAGTTTATTCACACGGCCTTTCGAGCCGCAGTGTATCTCATCGCCATGAATCCGGCAAGAGGAATTGGTGATTCGACATCAACTTTTATGCTTCGGGAGGCCAAAGAACGCTTGTCAGTGCGTGTTGATTTTTCTCAGGAATACCTGTATCGTCAAGGGTAATCGCAATCCCACTTCCCATGCACGAAACTTATAGCGCACATAACATACAGGTCCTGAAGGGTCTGGAGCATGTCCGAAAACGCCCGAGCATGTACATCGGGTCGACAAGCCTTGACGGGCTGCACCACCTCGTCTTTGAGATCGTCGACAACTCGATCGATGAGGCCCTGGTAGGGGCGTGTACTACTATTTCCGTGCTCCTTTCAAAAGGGAATGTGGTCACTGTGGAGGACGATGGCCGAGGGATTCCCGTTGATCTTCATCCCACGGAAAAGGTCAGCGCCCTTGAAGTGGTCATGACCAAGCTGAACGCCGGCGGCAAGTTTGACAAGAACACCTACAAGGTCTCCGGCGGCCTCCATGGCGTCGGGGCATCTGTCGTCAACGCGCTTTCGGAATGGTGCGAGGTGGAAGTACACCGTGATGGCAAGGTGTATTTCCAGCGTTACGTGCGGGGCGTGCCGGAAGCACCGGTCAAAACGACCCAGGACACCACGCGCCACGGCACGGTGACCCGCTTCAAGCCTGACAAGCAGATATTCGAAGACATCGAGTTCAGCTTTGACGTGCTGTCAAACCGGCTGCGGGAGCTGGCTTTCCTCACCAAGGGAATCCACATCACGGTGACAGATGATCGTTCTGCGCCAGGAAAGAGCCACATTTTCCATTTCGATGGCGGCGTGAAGTCCTTCATCGAGTTTCTGAACAAGAACAAGGAGCTGATCCACGTCGAGCCTGTCTACTTCGACAGCGAGCGAGACCATGCCCGCGTCGAGGTGGGGCTTCAGTACAACGACGGCTACAACGAGACGATCTTCACTTTTGCCAATAACATAAACACACGGGAGGGCGGGACCCACCTCATCGGGTTCAAAAGCGCCCTGACCAGATGCCTCAACGACTATCTGAAGAAGCTGAACCTCTCCAAAAAGCTGGAAGAGAACTTGAGCGGGGAGGACGTGCGGGAAGGCCTCACTGCCGTCGTCTCGGTCAAGGTTCCCGAGCCCCAGTTTGAGGGGCAGACAAAGGCTCGTCTGGGCAATTCGGAAGTCAAAGGGATTGTGGAAAGCCTGACGTATGATCGGCTGACGCTTTTCTTCGATGAGAACCCGGACGTCGTGAGGAAGATCCTCGACAAATCCATCATGGCGGCCAAGGCGCGCGAGGCTGCACGAAAGGCTCGCGAGCTCACCCGCAAGAAGGGGCTGCTGGAAAACTCGGGTCTTCCGGGAAAGCTTGCGGACTGCTCGGAAGAGAACCCCGACAAGTGCGAGCTGTATATTGTCGAAGGGGATTCGGCAGGAGGAAGCGCCAAGCAGGGAAGGGACAGGACCTTCCAGGCCATTCTCCCGCTGTGGGGAAAAATGCTGAATGTGGAAAAGACGCGAATCGACAAGGTCCTCACCAACGACAAGCTGTTTCCCATCATCTCGGCGCTGGGGACCGGCGTGGGAGACCAGTTCGATGTTTCCAAGCTTCGCTACGGAAAGATCATCATCATGGCGGATGCCGATGTGGACGGGTCCCATATCCGTACGCTCCTTCTCACGTTTTTCTTCCGCTACATGCGCGAGCTCCTGGAACGCGGCCACGTCTATATCGCCATGCCGCCCCTGTACAAAATCGAAATGGGGAAGAAGATCTTGTACGCGTATGATGACGCGCAGAAGGAAGAGATCCTCAAAGCCAACAGCAAGAGCGAAGACCAGGTGGGTATCCAGCGATACAAGGGCCTCGGAGAAATGAACCCGGAGCAGCTCTGGGAGACCACGATGAATCCGGACCTTCGGAGCATCATCCATGTAAAGCTCGAGGACGGGGTGGAGGCGGAAGAAATCTTCACCACCCTGATGGGTGAGAATGTCGAGCCGCGGCGGAAGTTCATTGAGGACAACGCGCTGGCGGTCACCAACCTCGACGTATAAGGGCAGCAAGCCATGTCAGATATAAAATCCCGGACTATTCCCCTTCCCATCGAGGAAGAGGTCAGGACTTCGTATCTCAACTATGCGATGTCCGTCATTGTGGCTCGCGCGCTTCCCGATGTGCGCGACGGCCTGAAGCCCGTGCACCGAAGGATCCTTTTCGGAATGAACGAAATGGGCCTTCGCTCCGACAGGCCCTACAAGAAGTGCGCCCGCATAACAGGTGACGTCCTGGGGAAATACCATCCCCATGGCGACATGGCCATCTACGATTCCCTGGTGCGATTGTCCCAGGACTTCAATATGCGCTACCCGGTGGTGGACGGGCAGGGCAATTTCGGCTCCGTGGATGGAGATCCCCCTGCGGCTGTCAGGTACACCGAGGCCCGGCTGCATCCGGTCGCGGAGGAGATGCTCCGCGATATCGACAAGAACACGGTGGACTTCGGTCCCAACTATGACGGTTCGCAGACGGAACCGCTTGTTCTTCCCGGCGCTTTCCCTTTCCTCGCTGCCAACGGCTCAAGCGGGATTGCCGTGGGTATGGCTACAAACATGCCCCCTCACAACCTTCGTGAGATCTGCGCTGCAATTGTAAAGCTCGTCGATGCCCCCGAGACAAGCCACGAAGATCTGATGAAAATCGTTCGCGGCCCTGATTTTCCCACTGGGGGGATCATCCTTGGACGCAAGGGCATCAGGGACGCCTACTCGACGGGCAGGGGCAAGATCGTCGTCAGAGCCAAGGTCACGGTTGAGAGCTCCAGCTCCGGCAAAGATTCCATCATCGTCACGGAGATCCCGTATCAGGTGAACAAGGCCAACCTTATCATTCGGATTGCTGACCTGGTAAAAGAGAAGAAGATCGACGGCATCGTCGACCTGAACGATGAATCCGACAGGCACGGGATGAGGGTGGTCATCGACCTTCGAAAAGGCACTTCGCCCAAGGTGATCCTCAACCAGTTGTTCGCGCATACACAGATGCAGGCGGCCTTCGGGGTGATCAACCTCGCGCTGGTAAAAGGGCTTCCGAAAACCCTTACCTTGAGGGAGATACTCCAGCACTTCATTGCTCATCGCAAAGAGGTGGTGACCCGCAGGACCCAGTTTGACCTGGCCAAGGCCGAGGAGCGGGCGCATATCCTGCAGGGCTTGAGGATAGCCCTTGAGAACATCGATGAGGTGATTGCGATCATCAAAAAGTCCCCGGATACCGCAACGGCCCGCATCAGCCTGATGGACCGATTCTCCCTGAGTGAACGGCAGGCGCAGGCCATCCTCGACATGCGCCTGCAGCGCCTGACCAGCCTCGAGGTGCAGAAGGTCATCGATGAGCTCACTGAGGTCCTTGCCCTTATCGAAACGCTCAAGGCTCTCCTTGCAAGCGAGGAGAAGATTTATGGCGTCGTGAAGGAAGAGACCGAGGACATCTCCAAGAGATTCGGGGATGATCGTCGTACAGAGATCGTGGAGGAGGAAGCGGAGGAGATCAACGTCGAGGACTTGATTGCTGAAGAGGACATGGCAATCCTAACCTCGAATCGTGGGTATATAAAGCGTATACCGGTGACTGCGTACCGCCGGCAGGGAAGAGGGGGAAAGGGTTCCTCCTCGGCTCTGTTGAAGGAGGATGATTTTATCGAGCAGTTCTTCATCGCCTCGACTCACGATTTTGTGCTTTTCATCACCAACCAGGGCAAGGCGTACTGGGTAAAGGTGCATGAGATCCCTGAGAGCAGCAGGCAGGCCAAGGGACAAAGCATCAAAGTCCTTCTTTCTCTCGGCAGTGAGGAGGAGATCACCGCGGTGGTCAACCTCAGGAACTTCACTGACGAAAAGTTCGTCCTCATGGCCACACGGCAAGGCGTGGTAAAGAAGGTGAAGATCTCGGAGTTCGCCAACGCAAAGACGCGCGGCATCGTGGCCATCAAGCTTGATCAGGGCGACGGCCTTGTGACGGCGCTTCTCACCTCGGGCTCTGACGAGGTCGTGCTTGTGACCCGAAAGGGCATGGCCCTCAGGTTCAACGAAGAGGCGGTGCGGGCTATGGGAAGGGCATCGCACGGCGTCCAGGGGATCAGGCTTTCGCAGAAGGACGAGCTTGCGGGCGTGGCCATGGTGACCCGGGAAGAGCAGATGCTCCTGGTGAGCGAGTTTGGTTTTGGCAAAAGAACCGAGTACGAAAACTTCTCTCCCCACGGACGGGGGACGCGCGGGCAGATCTGCTACAAGGCAACCGAGAAGACGGGAGAAGTGGTCGGCGTTCTTTCAGTGAGCGACAAGGACGACCTTGTATGCATCACTTCCCAGGGCAACGCCCTCAAGCTCAGGCTGTCGGAGGTCGCCACCCTCGGCAAAACCGCCATGGGCGTGAGGATCGTCAACATTACTCGGCCCGACGTCGTGGTCGGCATCGCACGGGTGGTCAAGGAAGAAGAGAACGGCGAATCCTCCTCCGAGGCCTGAGAAGTGCGACGGGTTTACTCGACAATCTTGTACCGTGTGATCATGTCTAAAATCCGCTGGCGAATGTGGGCATCCATGTCCGAAAGATGACGCCTGAGGAGCGGGAGCAACTCCTCGCGCAGCGTCTTGCCTCTTACCATCCACTGATAATAGTTCCTGCCCCCGTGATGATACGGACCGTAGAGCTTGGAACCCGGCACTTTGGCCGTCAGCCAGTGGAAGAGCTCTTCGTGTCTCACGTGCATTCGCAAAGTCACTTGAGGCTGAAGCCCATCCCCGCCAAAATGGCCTTCGCCGACAAGAATTCCCAGGAGAAAACCCTCTTCGAAGTCGCTCATCTGCTTAGTCTCGTTCATCTCCGTAGGTCTACCAGCGAGTTGTTTCACCGTCAAGTTCCACGTGGAACATTGGGTATGATCGCCAAGAAGCAATTGACTATGGGCAGGGAATATCCCCAAGGTTCTGTATGATTCTCTTCGTCTATCTCATCCTTGTTATTCTTCTACTCCTGCTGAATGCCTTTTTTGTTCTGGCAGAGTTTGCGGTCGTGAAAGCCCGGCCAACGCAGATGGAAGCCCTTGCGGAAAGGGGGAACCGGCGGGCGAAGCTCGTCGAGCGCATCCAGACGCACCTGGACGAGTATCTGTCGGTCTGTCAGGTGGGGATCACGCTTGCCAGTATCGGCCTGGGATTCGTCGGAGAGCCAGCATTTGCAAAGCTGCTTGAGCCCCCGCTGCGCATGATTGGAATCTCTGCCGTGGGTGCCCGCGTAACATCCCACACGCTTGCAGTTGCCATTGCCTACCTCGTCGTTTCTTTTCTCCATATCGTTATCGGTGAGCTCGTTCCAAAATCCGTGGCCATCAGAAAGACCGAAGGAGCGGCCCTTCTGACTGCCTATCCCATGCTTGTCTTCCGTTACGTCTTCATTGCTCCCATCTGGGCGCTCAACTCCACGGTCAACGGGTTCCTGCGCCTGTTTCGCCTGCCTCCTTCCATCGGTCACGGAGTCCACAGCGAAGACGAGCTTCGAATCATTCTGGACCAGTCGCAAACAGGAGGAACGCTTTCATTTCGTCGGCTCCTGCACTTGGAAAACGTCCTGGACATGGGCACACTCACCGTTCGAAACGCCATGCGCGCCAGAAGGCTCGTGAGAAGCCTCAACCTCGGCCAGACCCGGGAGGAAATCGATAAAATCATTGCTGAGAATCGGTACTCTCGCTACCCACTCGTCGGGGAGAATCCCGAAAGGCCTCTTGGATATATCCACATCAAGGACTTGTTTCTTGCTTATCGATCAGGTCGGCTCACGGACAATCTGAAAGAGTTCGTCCGGCCGTGCCTCATTTTCAAAGAGGAGGATTCCCTGGAGCAGCGGCTTTCCGAGATGCAGCGCAAGGCCTGCCACATGGCTCTCGTGTTCGCCGTCGACGGGACATGGACCGGGATCATCACTCTTGAAGACGCTATCGAGGAAGTCATTGGCACTATCGAGGAAGAATACCCCACCGAGTCTCCGATACGGCTCGCGGACCTTCTCACGCCCGAGCGGACGCTTCTTGATGTGGAAGGAAGCAGCATTGTGTCTGCGTCGCGAAACGCGCTTGAGCGGATTCGAGTGACTGACCTTCCCGTGTCAAAAGAAGCCATCATGCTTTCCGTGGCCGAACGGGAGAGGCTGGGGAGCAGCTATGTCGGACGCCGGCTGGCAATCCCACATGCCCGCTTGAAAAGGCTTGCCGAGCCGATGGTGATCGTAGCAAGGCTCAAGACGCCGATTCCGGCACCGGTCCCTGGTGAGGATATCAACCTGATGTTCATTCTTCTGACCCCTGCAGACACGCCTCGCATCCACCAGATTCTTCTCTCCCATATCGCGGGAATCTTTGAAAGCGATTACCTCGAGGACAGGCTGGAGACCGCAACCTCCCCGGCTGAGCTGCACAACGTCATCGTGACGGCCGAACAAGTTGTGCTGGGCTAGCCGCCCTCTTCTCGATCATCACTGGGCGTAAACAGCTCGAGCCGCCGTTCGTTGAGATCGCAAGGCCGCCGTTGGTCGCGGCGTAGATAGTCGCGCCCGACGCTCGGTAGTTATCTCACAGCGACTGGCAGCCCCATTCCCGAAAGCAGACTCCGCACCTGCTCCAGCCTTTCCACCGAAGGCCTGCGAATCAGCAGGAGCCGCGGGTCGAGTGCCTTGGAGGGCTGAAACGGCTGCACAAGAAAGAGCCGGCACCCTCGAGCCAGCTCCGCGACGCCGGCAATTTCCTCCAGAGGCACCAGGGACTCGACAAAGGTCATGCGCAACTCATGCGGAATGCCAGAGGATACGACCAGCTCCACACTCCTTCTGATGGCCCTTGTGTCCACTTCAGATCCCGCAGCGCGGGCATAGGAAGCAACGGATGACTTGACGTCTATGGCGATGTAGTCCAGAAGCCCTTCACGAAGGAGCGCCTCAATCATTTCCGGGGAGCTGCCGTTGGTGTCCAGCTTGATGGCAAGCCTCAGCTCCTTGATCCTGCGAAGCAGAACCGGCAGGTCCTTATGAATGGTCGGCTCGCCCCCTGTGACCACAACCCCATCAAGACGTTTGACCCTGCTCTCTAGGAAAGAAAATACGTCTGCATCCGAAATCGGCTCTCTATAAAGGCGTGGGTCCACCAGCTCGGGGTTGTGGCAATAGGGGCATCGGTAGTTGCACCCGCGCGTAAAGAGTACCGCGGACAGGTGACCGGGAAAGTCGGTGAGGGTGAGCTTTTGCAGGCCGCCGATAATCATCTGAAATGTCCACTACGCAAGGAGAGCCCAGTGTCGGCTATCTCAGCTTGAAAGTCTTTCGCTCCCGGAACTCCTGGGCTTTTCCCTCGTTCCACTGATTGACCGGACGAAGATAGCCCACAACGCGGGAATAGACTTCAGCCTGCGCACCGCAATGGGGACAGTTTTCCTGCCTCCCGGACAAGTAACCGTGGACCGGGCAGATGCTGAAGGTCGGAGTCACTGTGAAGTAAGGGAGGTGGTAGCGCTCGCAGATGAGCTTCACAAGCTTCTTCACGTTTTCCGGATTCGTTATCTCCTCACCCACAAACAGATGCAGGACGGTCCCGCCGGTATACTTGGTTTGCAGCTCATCCTGTAGATCCAGGACCTCGAACAGGTCATCCGAGTATTGCACGGGGAGCTGCGAGGAATTGGTGTAAAAAGGCAGGAGTTTGCCGGCACCTTCCTCTTCGCTTGAATCGGCACGGTGCCCGTTTCCCGAGAGGATGCCCGGAAACTTTTCGGCGTCGATGCGCGCCAGCCGATAGGAGGTGCCTTCAGCAGGAGTAGCCTCCAGGTTGTAATTGTTACCTGTCAGCTCCTGGTAGGTGAGAAGCCTGTCACGCATGAAGTCAAGCACGCGCAGGGCGAAAAGCTGTCCCTTCTCCGTGCCTATGTTCGTTCCCAGAAGGTTCACGCACGCCTCGTTCAGGCCGACCAGGCCGATCGTCGAGAAATGGTTCTTCCAGTACTGTCCGAAACGCTCGCGGATTCCGCGCAGGTAGTGCTTGGTATAGGGGTAGAGGTTGTTCTCCGTGAATCGCTCCAGAACTTTTCTCTTGATCTCAAGGGACGAGCGGGCGAGGTCCATTAAATCCGCAAGCCGATCGAGGAGCTCCCCTTCATCCGCTGCCAGGTAGCCCAGGCGGGGCATGTTGATGGTCACCACGCCGATAGACCCCGTCAGGGGGTTGGCGCCAAAAAGCCCGCCTCCTCGCTTCTCAAGCCCACGCAGGTCGAGGCGCAGGCGGCAGCACATTGACCGCGTGTCTTCAGGCGACATGTCCGAGTTCACGAAATTGGAAAAATACGGGATCCCGTAGCGCGCGGTCACCCGCCAGAGAACCTCCAGAGAAGGATCATCCCAGGGGAAGTCCCGCGTGATGTTGTACGTCGGAATGGGGAATGTGAAAACACGGCCCTTGGCATCCCCTTCGGAGAGGACCTCCAGGAATGCCGTGTTGAGAATCTTCATCTCCTCAAGGAACTGCCCATAGGTCTCTTCACGGTACTCGCCCCCGAAGATCACCGGCTTGTCACGGAGCATTGCGGGCACTCTCAGATCCATGGTTATGTTCGTGAACGGCGTCTGGAACCCCACGCGGGTGGGAACGTTGATGTTGAAAACGAACTCCTGCAGGGCCTGCTTCACATCCTGGTAGCTGAGGGAGTCAAAGCGGATGAATGGAGCAAGAAGCGTGTCGAAGTGGGAGAATGCCTGGGCTCCGGCCGCTTCTCCCTGAAGAGTGTAGAAGAAGTTCACTACCTGCCCAAGCGCGCTTCTCAGGTGCCGGGCGGGACGACTCTCCACTTTCCCCGGGGCACCCAGGAATCCCTGCATGAGCAAATCTTCCAGGTCCCACCCCACGCAGTACACGGAAAGGATTCCCAGGTCATGGAGGTGGAAATCTCCGTCGGTGTGGGCAAGGCGGATCTCGGGAGGATAGATCTTGTTCAGCCAGTAGATCTTGCTGACCTCGGAAGACACGTAGTTGTTCAAACCCTGCAGCGAGTAGGCCATGTTGGAGTTCTCATTGACCTGCCAGTCCGCGCGCTCGATGTATCGATCCATGAGGTCGACGTCGGCCCGGGACACGATCTCCCTGATACGCGCGTGCTGCTCGCGGTAGAGGATGTAAGCTTTGGCTGCCCGTTTGTACTGGGAGGAAAGAAGCACTTCCTCAACGATGTCCTGGATCTGCTCAACCGAGGGAATCTCTCCCGGGAGGGCCTGCTGGGCAAGATTGAGGATCCGCAGCATCAGCCTCTGGGCAGCCTCTTCCCCGAACTCTCCGGTGGCTCCCCCCGCGCGACTGATTGCCGCCGTGATCTTCTCAGGCCTGAAAGGGACTATGGTGCCATTGCGCTTTTTTATTGAGACAAACACGAGATTCCCCTCCCAAGGACGGTCGTATCCTGTTGATGACCGGCCACTGGTATAACGCATGAGAACGGGCTGCGCAAGCCCCGCCGTTTTTTTTTCGACGAACGGCGAAATATGGTAACACATGTATAGGCGAAGTTCCCTGCGTTATATTGTCAGCAGGGGGAAAATGGAGTATCCCTGAGAGCAATGGCCAAAATCATAGTCTTTGCAAACCAGAAAGGGGGAGTCGGCAAAACCACAACAGCCGTCAACCTTGGAGCCTACCTTGCTGAAGCCGGCAAGAAAGTCCTCCTGGTGGATTTCGATCCCCAGAGCAACACCTCCAGCAGCGTCGGGGCAAAGAAAGATCTCCCTGGCATCTATGAGGTCATCAGCGGGAGCATTGAACCTTCCGCGGCCATCCAGACCTGCTCGGTTCCAAATCTTTCGATCATCCCGTCGAGCATCAACCTGACAGGCGCAACCGTCGAGCTGGTGGATGAGAAAGAAAGGGAGTATTTCCTGAAGCGCTCCCTGCAAACGCTTTCTCCCCGGTTCGATTACATCTTCATCGACTGCCCGCCTTCGCTGGGGCTCCTCACGCTGAATGGGCTTGTGGCCGCTGATTTCGTCATCATCCCGCTGCAATGCGAATATTTCGCCCTCGAAGGGCTGAGCCTTCTCCTCCAGACGGTCAACAGAGTGCAGAAGAACCTGAACCCCGAGCTGAAGATCGGCGGCATCCTTTTTACGATGTACGATGTGAGAACCAAGCTCGCCCATGAGATCGTTCAGGAAGTTACCGGCTATTTCAAGGACAAGGTCTTCCGAACCATCATTCCCCGCAACGTACGGCTCAGCGAAGCCCCGTCGTTCGCCAAGCCGATCAACCAGTACGACCCTGAGTGCATCGGCGCTCGCAGCTACCAGAAGCTCGCGCAGGAGGTCCTTTCGAATGTCTAGGAAGGTGCTGGGCAAGGGGATCGGCGCTCTGCTCGGCGACGAGGGCGAGATCGACCAGGCTTCGGTCTCCGAAGTGCCCGTTTCCGCGCTGAAGCCCAATCCGCAGCAGCCGCGGCGTGATTTCGATGAAACCGCCCTGCATGAGCTGGCGGAATCCATCCGGCAGAAAGGGGTCTTGCAGCCTGTCCTGGCCGAGCCCGCACAGGACGGCACGTATGTCATCATAGCGGGGGAGCGGAGGGTGAGAGCCGCCAAGTTGGCGGGTCTGGAGAAAGTGCCTGTCCTTGTTCGGCAGTTCAGCCCTGATGAGAAACTTGAAATCGCTCTTATTGAAAACATACAACGGGAAGACCTTAACCCCATCGAGGAAGCGCTTGCTTACAAGAAGCTCATGGAGATTGCTGGCCTGAACCAGGAGCAGATGGCAAGCAGGGTCGGCAAGGATAGATCCACCATCGCCAATACGCTTCGCCTTCTGAAGCTTCCCGAAGAAGCCCAGGGGGCAGTTGAAAAGGGAACTCTCAGCCCCGGCCACGCCCGCGCCATCCTTTCGCTGGTGAATCCGGCAGACCAGCAAGTCCTTTTCAAGCGGATCCTGGATAAAGGCATTTCGGTGCGGGAGGCTGAGGAACTGGCCGCCGCTTTTTCTGTAGGAAAGCGACAAGCAGGAAAATCACGGCGCCAAGGCCCGGCAGCCTCAGAACGCAAGGACCCCGAGGTGAGGGAGATCGAGCAGAAGCTCATTGAAAAGCTCGGCACGAAAGTCGATCTGAGGGGCAACGGAAAGAAGGGGCGCATAGAGATTGCCTACTATTCCACGGACGACCTCGAGAGGCTCCTGGAAATCATCCTCTAAGGGCGCGGCGAAAGCCCAAATGCCCGTTTTGTTGACAAAGCCCGGAGCCATGAGTATAGTGGCACTGCCAGTAAAGCGTGAAAGTAGTGATAGGAACGGGCGTTGCAGCCTGGACCCTTTCAGCTTACACGCGCTTGGGAGAGGTGTCCGAGTGGTCGAAGGAGGCGGTCTTGAAAACCGTTGAGCCGCTTGCGGTTCCGGGGGTTCGAATCCCTCCCTCTCCGGTCACGTATCCCTTGCCCCTCCATGTCGCTTCGTGAGAGGACCAAGCTGTCCCCTGTCCATTGATACGGGGATGCCTGTCCTGGGGGATGCTGGAAGGGAGAGGTGCGAGAGTGGCCGAATCGGGCGCCCTGCTAAGGCGTTGTACCCCTAAAGGGTACCGGGGGTTCGAATCCCCCCCTCTCCGTAGACAGACAGGCAAAGACGACCGCGCAAGCCGCACGGGCGCGGCGTAGGAGGTCAAGCAAGTACTCGGAGGTACATGCGGGACCGTCGGGTGCCCATAGCTCAGCCTGGATAGAGCATTAGACTGCGGATCTAAAGGTCGGAGGTTCGAATCCTCTTGGGCACGAAGAAAATGGTCGCCTCCTGCGTGAGCCGGGGGCGACCTTGTATTTTGGGCACTTGGGCGGCGGCTTGGTCGGCTCTGGTACATCCGTGTACTTCGCCGACCTCGACCCATCCTGGGTCTCGGAGAGATGCGAGAGCGGTCGAATCGGGCGGTCTCGAAAACCGTTGAGCCGCTTGCGGCTCCGTGGGTTCGAATCCCACTCTCTCCGCGAGTTTGTTGTGGATCCCGGGCTTGTTTTGCGCCTGCTTCAGTGCGCGCAGGCGTGCTTCGGCCCCGGGTGGCGCTTGGGCGCCTGCTTGTTCCGCGAGTACGCGGTACGCAGGCGCCCTCGCTCCATCCATGGAGCTGGGAGAGATGACCGAGTGGCCTAAGGTGCACGCTTGGAAGGCGTGTGTACTCGTAAGGGTACCGTGGGTTCGAATCCCACTCTCTCCGTACAACCCTCTCGGCGTTGATATCCAGGTCATACGCTATGAGCTGCTGCCCAACCCCGTCAGGCCCGGAAGGGAGCAGCGGTAAGCAGCGTGCTCATGAGCCGTATTCGGCTTGGGTGGAGCCGAGGGGGTTGCTTTTTCAACGCCGGTTGGCTTTCTTATGGCTACGGCCGCCGGATTCGGTAAGCGGCGCGGAGGCCTCGCACATGGGATATGAAGTCACGGCAACCCGAAAACGCCCCCAGAGCTTTGCAGAGCTTGTTGGCCAGGAGTTCGTTTCCGCCACCCTGACAAGCTCTCTCCGTCAGGGGCGCATCGCACACGCTTACCTTTTCGCGGGTCCCCGGGGTGTGGGGAAGACATCGGTTGCCCGTATCCTGGCCAGGGCACTGAACTGCGAGAAAGGACCGACGGATACCCCCTGCGGGGTGTGCTCCAGCTGCCAGGAGATAGCCCGCGGTTCATCGCTGGATGTCATCGAGATCGATGGTGCGTCCAATACCAGCGTCAATGACGTGCGCGAGATCCGCGACGAGGTCCTCTTTGCCCCCAACGCCGGCAGGTTCAAAGTCTACATCATCGACGAGGTCCACATGCTCTCCAACAGCGCGTTCAACGCGCTGCTGAAAACGATCGAGGAGCCGCCTCCTTACATCGTGTTCATCTTCGCCACTACTGAGGTGCACAAGGTTCCGGCAACCATCCGCTCGCGGTGTCAACAATACAACTTCAGGCTCATCTCCACGGCGGAGATCAAGGCCAAGCTCCGCGAGGCGGCGCAGGAGCTCACCGTGGAGGCCGAGGAGAGGGCGCTCACCTGGATTGCCAAAGAGGCCACCGGCTCTCTTCGGGACGCATATACGCTGCTCGACCAGGTCGTCTCCTTTTCCGAGGGCTCGATCACCCTGGACCGCATCCGCGAAAAGCTGGGGGTCCTGGGAATCGAAGAGCTGAACGATTTTGTCCGCCTTCTGCGGGGCGGGGAGATGGGAAAAGTGCTGGAAAGCACGGATTCGCTCCTGGCAACAGGGGTTTCAATCGAGCAGTTTGTCGCAGATCTTGCGGAGTATTTCCGCAACCTTCTTTTTCTCAAAAGCGGCATCGCCCGCGACACGTTGCTGGGCTTCGCCCCTGAGGACTTTGACAAGTCCATTCTCGATTCTCTGGATGCAGCGCAGATCGAGCGCGCCATCGAGCTTCTTCTTTCCCTGTACCGCAACATCCGGTTTTCCCTGAACCAGCGTTTCGAGCTGGAGCTGACGCTGGCCCGCCTCGCGCAGCTTGACCTGCTGATCAGCGCTTCGCAGGTGCGTGAGGCGCTGGCGGAGATCCGCGGCCAGCTGCTTTCCGAGCCCCACGCGCGAATGGGAAGCGCTGTTGTCCAGGCCGCGGCGGTCCCCCAGGGGAAACCGGCCGAAGTCCAGGGCGCGGCCAGGAAAGTCGCCGAAACGCTAAGGCGGGAAAAACCGGCCCTTGCGTCCGCGCTGGACAGGGTTGCGTCGATCAGCCTTGACGGAGAGGATATGGTGCTGTCTTTTTCCGCGAAGGATCACTTCCAGGGGGAAGTGGTGCTGAAAGACAAAGACCTGCTGACGGCCAGGTTTTCAGCGCTTTTTTCCCGCCCCGTGCGTCTCAAGCTGGCTTTCCAGGAGACGAAGCAGGAGACCGTCGCGGTGGATCAGAGGGTAGAGCTGCTGCGGAAGGTTTTCCGTGGCGAAGTGGTGAAAGGTGAGGGTCATGGCGACCAATCCGTTTGAAATCTTCAAGCAGCTGCAGGGGCTGCAATCGAAAATGGGCGAGATCCAGGCCAAGTTGAAGACCGTGCGGGCAACCGGCTCAGCCGGAGGAGGCATGGTCACCGTAGAGGTCAACGGCCAGATGCAGGTGGAGAAAGTCACAATCGCCCCGGAGGCCGTTGATCCTCGTGACGTCCAGATGCTGCAGGATCTGATCCTGGCGGCTGTCACGGACGCACTGGACCGCCTGAAGGAAAAGATCAGGGAGGAGGTATCCCAGGCAACAGGCATGCTGGGCCTCCCTCCCGGCTTCCTCGGGCTGTAGCCGATGAATGCCCTCGAGAGGCTGATCGGAAATCTGGCGCGACTCCCCGGGCTCGGAAGAAAAAGCGCATCCCGAATTGCCTACTACCTGCTGCGGGCGGATGACACTCTGGCAAGGTCTCTTGCCGAGGATCTGGCAGGTCTGCGCCAGACCATGCGCTCATGCAGCATCTGCGGCACGTACACCGACATCGATCCCTGCTCCATCTGCACGGATCTCTCCCGCGACAGGACCACGATCTGCGTCGTCGAAGAGCCTCGCGATGTGCTCACGCTGGAGTCCATTCACGAGCACCGTGGGCTGTATCACGTCCTGATGGGCGCGATTTCGCCGATCGAGGGGGTGGGGCCGTCAAACCTTCGGATAGGCGCGCTCGTCGATCGTGTGCGCAAAGGGGGCATTCAGGAAGTGATCCTGGCCACCAATCCCACAGTGGAAGGTGAGACCACCGCCCTGTACCTCGTGAAAGAATTGAAAGAAACAGGGGTGAAAATATCGCGCATAGCATTCGGGCTGCCAGTGGGAGGGGACCTGGAGTTCGCCGATAAACAGACCCTTGCCCGCTCGTTCAAAGGCCGCAGCGCGATGTGATCTCGGGAGTTTCTGCCGCCCCTTACAGCTTGTCCACCAGGATGGAGCATTTCCCCGATGGGATGGGCAGGGTCTTGCTGCGCGCCCCGAACAGGTCGATGGTGAGATAATACAGCTTCTCACTTTCCAGGTGCACTTCCCAGCCCCTGCTGCTTTTCGCGCTGAGGATGGAGATCAGGTTTCTCTTCAAGGCCAGGTCTTCGATTCCCATCAACTCCAGGGTAGGGATAGTCCAGTCCACGGTCTTGCGGGGGAGAGATATGTTCAGCCCGATGATGTTCTCCAGCATCAGGGAGACCGTCGTGAGCGCGGTATAGGGCACGTACATGGTGCGAGGGAATCCCTTCTTTCCAGGCCACCGTGCCGGACCCTCGGTGTGCGGGGCATAGGCTTCGTACAGCGATCCCCTTTTTCCATTCCCGGTGTACAGGCCATCCAGCACGTGGTAGAGATGCCGGATTGCGAACTCCCGGGCAAGGTCGTTGCGCTTGTATTTCTCCAGTCCCTTGATCACCATGTAGTTGAAGGGAGGGTAGACGGATCCACGAAAACCCATCCCCATGGGATCGAACCTCTTGTCGCATACAGCGAGGGTCGGGAAAGGGTTCTCGATGCCGAACTCGTGCGGGTCCACCAAATGATCGATGAGCCTCTCCCCGCGCGCTTCGTTGGGGATCTCGGCAAGCAGGGGCCAGAATGAGGCGATTGTTTTTACCTTCAGCCGCTTTTCCGATTCGTCCAGGTCGTAATAGAACCCGTCTTTTTCGTCCCACATGAGCGCGCTGATTTTTGTCTTCAGCGAGAAATAAGCCTTCTTGTAGGCGTAGTTCGTTTCCTTGTCATTGATGATGTCGGCCAGCTCCGACATGTACAGGGCCGCAAGCGCCATCTGAGAATTGAAATCGATGGGGTAGGTCATCCCGTCCCGCGGCGAGTTCTCCATCACGGTTGCAGACAAGGGAACCGCATACAGCCCGTTTTCCTTCTTGAAGGTTGCTTCGATCCAGCGGTAGTACTTTTCAAGGACCGGCAGTACCTCGCGGATGCGCTTCTTCACCCCCAGCTTGTGGTAAATGTTGTATTCTGCCCAGGCGAACAGCGGGGGCAGAATCCCCCGGGGGTTGTCCTTGGGATGTACCGGCTTTCCATCCGCTTCGCGGTATTCACCGCGGATGGCTCCCGACTCCTCCTGCTTCGCGTAGAAGTTGTCCAGGACGGACAAGACGGGGAAAATCCTGTTGGAGTAAACGAGGAAAAATGACGCAAAACACGCGTCGAACTGGTTTATCCGCGTGCTGTCGGGGTGACTGAAGAACCTGCTGTGAAAGCCGTTATGCGCCGTTCCTTTCTTCCAGAAGTCCTTGAGCAGGATCCAGGTTTCGTCGTACAGCGCCACCAGATCCTGGTCGTAGAAATGTATCTTCGGGAAGTCCCTTTTTACCACTCACATTCCTCGCTCTCGGGGTCGTATTGTACCATGCCCTCTTCCGGCGTCAAACGTAATTTTCAGCGCAGCATGGAAAAAGCGTGCGCCAAACGCTGCCGGCGTCGGCGTCACAAGGAGTTTTCCGTAGTGAGGAAGCGGGGTGCGCTAAGTGAAAATGTACGGCGAAGTGGCCGTGTCGTCAAGTTTTGAGCGCCGGTTTCCCCATTTTCCTTCGTCCTTGACACGTGAGGGAGCGCCGGGTTAACTACCGACATGGATTTGCAGGAGCTTTCCGCTACCGCACGCATGGCGCGGCTCTCCCTCACCCCGGGTGAGATGGAAAAGCTCGGGAAGGCGGTGGAGCAGATGCTCCAGCACTTTTCCCATATGAAAGAAATCGACGTGGAAGGCCTTGCGCCGACTACCCATGCGCTCCTGCGAGAAAATCGAACACGTGATGACACGGAGCGAACGGTTGACGTCTCTGACATGCTGCTGAAGAACGCTCCCCAGCTGGAAGAGCGCTTCATCGTCGTTCCGAACGTACTCTGAATAATCACCGCGCATCGCCCCGGGGCAGGGGTGGAGGGGCATTGGACTGGCACGGCATTGCGACAGCTTCCGGACTGCGGGACTCGTGGAAGACGTTTGCCCAGGCGCGAGACCGAGAGCTTGGGTGCTTCCTCCAGCTTGACCCCGAGCTCGGACGGGAGGGCTCCAGCGCGGAAGGGCCGCTTGCCGGCGTTCCGTTCGGGGTCAAGGACAACATTGCCGTTCGCTCGTTCCGCCTTACCTGCGGATCTCGAATGCTTCGCGATTTTGTCTCCCCCTATTCCGCCACGGTCATCGAGAGGCTGAAGAATGCCGGCGCGGTGGTGGCCGGAAAGACAAACCTTGACGAGTTCGGCATGGGCTCATCCACGGAAAACTCCGCATTGCTGGAAACACGAAACCCCTGGGATGCGAAACGGGTGCCCGGCGGGTCTTCCGGTGGGTCCGCGGCGGCAGTTGCGGCCGGAATCGTGCCTTTTGCCCTTGGAAGCGACACAGGCGGCTCGGTCAGGCAGCCCGCGTCCTTCTGCGGCCTTTATGGCCTGAAGCCCACGTGGGGCGCGGTCTCACGGTTCGGGCTGGTGGCCTACGCGTCTTCCCTGGAAGTCATCGGTGTCGTTGCCAAGACAGTGGACTTTGCCGAGCAGGCTTTCGCCGTCATGCGGGGGCAGGATCCCATGGACCACTCTTCGCTCCCGTGGCAGCCCCCCGCGCGGAAGAGCGGGCGCCTTCGCATCGGGGTCCCGCGGCAATGCGCCGATGTGCCCATGCACCCGGACGTGAAGAAGACCTTCGAACGCACCCGGGGGATGCTTTCGGACCTGGGCCACAAGATCGAAGAGGTGTCCTTCCCGACATTCGACCACGTCGTCTCGTCGTACTACGTCATTGCAACCGCTGAAGCCAGCGCCAACCTGGCTCGTTTTGACGGCGTGCGCTACGGCCATCGCGTCGAGATGGCCGACAATCCCGAGGAAATGACGGTTCGATCCCGCAGCGAAGGCCTGGGAGACGAGGTCAAGCTTCGCATCCTCCTGGGCACGTATGTGCTTCGCTCGGGTTTCCAGGACGAATACTATCTTCGGGCGCAGAAGATCCGCACGGCCATTCGGATGGATTTCGAGAAAGCCTTTACGGGCGTAGACCTGGTCCTCATGCCGGTCTACCCGGTCCCTCCGTTCGAGCGCGGGGGAGAAGATTCGGATCCCTTCACGCAGAAGCTGGCCGATATCTTTACCTGTTCGGCCAACCTTGCCGGGCTTCCAGCCATGTCGTTTCCCGCGGCCGTCGAAAACGGTCTTCCCATCGGCATGCAGTTCCTGGCCCCCGCTTTTGCGGAGGGGCTGTTGTTCGACGCGTGCCGGCAGGTGGAGAAGGCGTTTCCTTCACCCGACGCACCCGGCTACCCGAAGGCTTGGAGCTGAAGCAGTGTACGCATCGTTCATCGGCCTTGAGGTTCACACGCAGCTTCTGACCCGCACAAAGGTCTTTTGCGGATGTCGCGCAGCCTTTGGAGACCAGCCGAATACCAACGTCTGTCCGGTGTGCATGGGATACCCCGGGGTGCTGCCGACCCTGAACACGGAAGCCATCCGCATGGGCTACGTCGTGGCCCGGGCGCTGAACTGCACGCTTGCACGCTCCACGCTCTTCGAGCGAAAAAACTACTTTTATCCCGATCTTCCCAAGAACTACCAGATCTCGCAGTTCCGCTCCCCGCTGGGCACGGAGGGCTGGGTGGAGATCGAGCTTCGAAAGAGGAAGAAGCGCGTGCGCATCCGCGAGGTGCACCTCGAGGAGGACGCGGGGAAGATGATCCATGCCGGGGACATCACGCTCCTGGACTTCAACAGGACCGGAACGCCGCTTCTGGAGATCGTCACCCAACCCGACATGGAAGTGGGTGAGGAAGCCGAGGTCTTCCTCCAGCAACTGCGTCGCCTGGTGCGACATCTCGGAGTGTGCGACGGCAACATGGAAGAGGGCTCCCTGCGCTGTGATGCGAACGTCTCCGTGAACCTGGAGGGCAAGGGGCTGGGGAGCAAAGTCGAGGTGAAGAACCTCAACTCCTTCAAGTTCGTGCGCAAGGCCATCACGTATGAGATAGAGCGACAGAGCGAGATTCTGGAGCGGGGCGGCACCGTGACGCAGGAAACGCGCCTGTGGAACGAGAACCGGGATGTGACGGAGGGCATGCGCACCAAGGAGAGCTCATCCGATTATCGCTATTTCCCCGAGCCCGACCTTCCTCCCTTTGTTCCCGACGCCGCGTTCTTTTCCCGGGTGGAAGAGTCCCTGGTCGAGCTGCCCCAGGCGCGAAAACGCCGGTTCATCGAAGAGCTCTCCCTTACGGAGGATCAGGCGGATTTCCTCTGTGAAGAGAAGGCCACGGCGGACTACTTCGAGGAGACCGTGCGCATGGGCGCCGACGCGCAAAGCGCTGCGTTGTGGCTGGCCTCAGACGTGAAAAAACACCTGAACCGAACAGGCGCCAGCCTTTCCGCGAGCCCCCTTTCCGCTTCCCGGCTTGCGGAGCTCCTGGGTCTCCTTGCCGCAAAACGCATCCACGGCAAGATTGCCAAGGCGGTGCTGGAGAGGGTTTTCCAGGAGAACAAGGACCCGCTTGCCATCATCAAGGAAAAGGGCTGGGAACAGATCACCGATCCGGCGGCGCTGAGCGTCCACATCGACGCGGTCATGAAGGCCAACGCCGCGATTGTGGCTTCCATCCGAGCCGGAGACAGCCGGCCGATCACTTTCCTGATCGGCGAGATCATGAAGGAGACCTCCGGCAGGGCGGACCCCGCGCTCGTGCAGGCTCTTGTGAAGAAGAAGCTGGCCGTGTCCGTGATCCAGATTCTCTCCCTGGGCGGAGCGATTGTCGGCCGGGAATCCGATCAGGGGGATGTCGTTGCGGGAGATCCCTCGGAGATCCTTGGCCTGGTGGAGGCAGGGGGGCATTTCGGCAAGAAGGTCGCTTTCGAAGAAGGAGAAGTAGGCAGGATCCTCAGCGAAGAGATCACCCCGGACGACTGGGCGCGCCTTGCGACGGGGCTGGATGAGCACCTGCGCAGCGGCAGGGCATCAGGAATCGTGGTGACGCATGGCACCGACACCCTTGCCTATACCGCGTCCCTGGTTTTCTGGCTCTTCCCCCGTCCGCCTGTGCCAATTGTCCTTGCCGCCTCACTTTCGACTCCTGGCCGGGAGGGAAGTGACGCCATTCCGACTCTCCGCAAAGCAATCCAGACAGCGGCGGAAGGGGCTGCGGGCGTCTACGTCGTATTCGGAGCCAAGGTATTTTCTCCGGTGAACCTCAAGTTCGAGCGCATGACAGCGGACGGGTTTCGCAACTGGAACATGGGAAAACCCTGCCATACCATGGCGGCCTTGTTCGAAGACCTCTCCTTTGGCGGGGATCGGGAAAAGCTGCGGACCAGGCTCGAAGCGGCAATCAATTCCACGCTCATTTTGCGCGTGTATCCGGGCATGCGCGGGGATCACCTTGTGGAGCTCATGGACCGGGGTGTAAAGAACTTCGTCCTTGAGCTCTATGATACGGGCACGGCCAACCTTCGCGACTCACCCTACTCGCTTCGCCGCGTCTTTCTTGCCGCCCGCGAGAAGGGGGTCCGCTTCTTCTGCACATCGCAGCAGGAAGGAATTGTGGATTTCTCCCGGTACGCGAGCTCGCATGAGCTGTGGCGGGAAGGTGCCATCCCGATGGGTCCGTTGACCACGGAATCTGCATGGACAAAGCTCGTGGTGTGCTCGGCTTTCTCGGAGACCGAGGAAGAAATGCTGGCCAGAATGGAGCAGGGAAATGCGGACGCTTGTCTCTGAGCTCACCGGGAAAGTCGGAGCGCCCGTCACTCTCTGCGGCTGGGTCCACAGAGTTCGGGACCTGGGCAAGGTGTCCTTCGTCGTTCTGCGAGACAGGAGCGGCAGCGTTCAGCTTGTCTTCGATTCCAAGCCTGATGTGACCCTTGAATCCGTTGTCAGGGTGGATGGGACGGCTTCCGCCAATGAGAAGGCTCCCGGCGGGATCGAGGTGAGAGTCCAGAAGCTGGAGGTTCTCTCCGCTGCCGCAACAGACCTCCCTTTCCCGGTGAACCAGGAGCCGGGCAAGACCTCCCTGGAGTCCATCCTGGACAACCGCATGATATCCGTGCGAAATCCGGCCATCCTTTCGATCTTTCGCGTACAATCGGCCATTCTCAAGGCCTTCGCCGGGCACATGCGGACTGAGGGATTCACGGAAATAAAGACTTCGAAGCTCATCGGCACAGGGACCGAGGGAGGCACCGGGCTTTTTGCCGTTGAATATTTCGACACGCGCGTTTACCTGACCCAGAGCCCCCAGCTGTACAAGCAGGCCATGATCGCCTCCGGCTTGGAACGCGTCTTCGAGATCGGGCCCGCGTACAGGGCGGAAAAGCACGACACTCCGCGGCACATCAATGAGTTTGTTTCCCTTGACGTGGAAATGGCTTTCATCGACACGGAGAAGGACCTGATGGACCTGGAGACCAGGATCCTTTCGGCAATTTTCAAAGAGGTCCGCGACACCTGCCGGCACGACCTTGATGCCTGGAAAGCGTCAGTGCCGGATCCCGATCTGTGCGCAAAAATCCCGCGCGTGTCACATGACGAGGCCAAAGAGATAGTCTCCCGGGAGACGGGCAAGAAAGTGTACGAGATAACACCAGAGGCGGAGAGGTCACTGTGCGACTGGGCGCAGAAGGCAAGCGGGGTGGACGCCTGTTTTGTCTATGCTTACCCCCGCAAGTCCCGGCCTTTCTATACGTTCCCGGCAGAGAACAACAAGACGAGGGCTTTCGACCTTCTGTTCCGCGGACTGGAGGTGACCTCCGGGGGAATGCGAATCAACCAGTACGACATGCTGGTGGAAAACGCAAAGACTTTCGGCCTGGATCCAGCGGGCCTTTCAGATTACCTGTCGATTTTTCGCTTCGGATGCCCGCCGCATGGCGGTTTTGCCATTGGGCTGGAACGCCTCACTCAAAAGATCCTGGGGCTATCGAACGTGAAAGAAGCCACGCTCTTCCCGCGTGACCGCAAGAGGGTCAGGCCGTAGACGGGCCTGAGGGCTTCGTGGACCCTGCCTTTTTCTGATGCTCTTCGATGTCTTCAGCGTCCCACGGGTAGCAGATCCAGCGATCCTCCAGCTCCTGTCCCGCAAAATAGCGCTTGATCTCCTGGGGGATCTTTCCCTTCTTTTCCTTCTTCTTGTTGTGCAGAACCGCGATGGCGATCTCGCAGGCCCCGTGGCGCAGCAGCTCTCGCAGGCAGTACTCCAGGGTAACGCGGGAGTCATCGACTTCATCGACAAGGAGCACTTTCCTCCCCGCCAGCTTCTTCTCTACCTCGTCGATCCACTGGATGGTGTGCGGAGTCTTTGCCGGCTTGTTGTCAGGGCCGTAGTAGGAGATGCCGACGGTCAGGATGGGCTTTTTCAGGAAGGTCTTGAGGATACGGGCGGGAATGAATCCCCCGGTCCCGATGGCAACAATGACATCAGGCTCAAAGCCGTCCGCGCGGATCTCTTCCGCCAGCGCGCGGATGGTTGAATGTATCTGTTCGTACGAAAGGAAGTATTTCCCGTCGATGACTGCAGATGCCATGGGTGATCAACAATAGATGGAATCAAGGCCGCGCGCAAGGCCCGGCGACAGCGCTACCTTTCCTCCAGCTTGAACTTGGCTCGCGCGGCCTGGAACAAGCCGTCGATCAGCGGGCTCTGGGGACCGCCGATGTGCGCGTCGGACAGGATGTCCCTTCGTTCCCTGAACAGGACGGTATACAGCTGGCGCAGGGCATCGCTTTTTGTCTCCGCGGCGTAGCAGATGCGGACGATCCTCTTCAGCTCCTCGAGGTTCAGGACCTTGCGGCTCTGCCCGATTGTCAGAAAGAAGACCTTTCCGCCGTCGGACTCCTCGATCTCCACGCCTCCCGCTTCCACGCTCCCCGCCTGCGCCGCTTTTGCCTTGCGCGATCCCCGGATCTCGCTTGCTACCTTGTTGATGCGCTCCACGCGGGCATTGTGGATCAGGACCCCGGCCTGCTGGAGAAGGAAGAGAAGGCCCTCTTCGTCGACTTCCTTGATGGCCTCCCGCAGCTCCTTTTCCAGCTTCTCCCTGCGCTGGTCCACCGACTTTTTCGCCGTTTTTTTCGGCGCTTTCTTCGCCACCTTCTTCGCCATGACAAGAGTATACACCCCGGGGCAAGTCGGGTTCAGCGGCAGCAGGGCCCGGGGGTTCGACCCCGGCAGCCCTTGACATCGGTGGAACAGCGTTACTACCCTTTTTCGAAAGCAAGGAAGTGAGGGTACAGAGTATGGCAGCTACCAACCAGGGATATGATTCCGACCTTCTTCGCGGGAATACGGATTCGCTTCTTCTCTTTCTGATCAACGAGATGGGGCAGGCGTATGGTTACCGGCTCATCAAGGAGATCGAAGTGAGGAGCGGCGGCTACTTCCGCTTCAAGGAAGGGACGGTCTACCCGGCGCTTCGGAAGCTCGAGAACGAAGGCCTTGTGCAGGGAGAGTGGAAGAAGCTGCCCAACGGCCAGGAACGGCGTTACTATTCAATGACAGATCAAGGGCGCGAGCTGCTGCAGCAGAAGCTTGCCATGTGGCGGAGCTTTGCCAGTGCCATGGCTCTCGTCATGAAACCCGTGGAGGGATAAGGGAAAGGGCGGGCCATGCAATCGGAGGTCTCCATCTATCTGGATAAGGTCAAGACGCACCTTCACCTCGATCCGGATACGGAATCCAGGGTCATCAGCGAGCTGTACTCGCACCTGCAGGAGAAGGTAAACGAGCTGCAGGAAAGGGGTGCGTCCGAGCTGGAGGCCACCCGTGAGGCATTGGCCTCCTTCGGCGGGGCGCGCTCAATTGCCCGCCTGACCTATGAGGCTTACAGCAGGGGCAGCTGGATGGAAGCTCTCATCAGCTGCCAGCCGCACATGATCGTTGCCGCTCTGTTTGCCACGCACGTGTGGCGGCAGCCCGTCATGGTGGGCGCCGCTTTTGCCGCGATTCTCCTGATTGCCGCGCTGGGCAGCCGCCGCGGCGCGCCCACATGGTCCTACTCATGGATGGGCTATGCCGTTTTTCCGTTCGTGATCCTCACCAGCATGTCGTGGGATCCCGTCGTGCGCACCGTGACGTACGTGGTCAAGGGAGCCGGCTCACCCGCCCCGTTGTGGGAGCTCGTGTTGCTGGGGGCCTTGTGCATTTTCAGCATCTGGCTTGTGGCATCGACGACCGTGAAAACCGCCCGGCGTGACTGGATTCTCGCATCCCTTATGCTGCTCCCCCTCCCCGTGCTCGCAATCTGGCTCATCACCGTCAGCCAGTCCGATGGATTCGTCGTCAACATCCTTCGCAGCTTTGAAGTGCGCTTCAGCCGCTGGGATACGGCAATGGCCTACTTCTGCGCAACGCTGGGCGTCGCTTCCATTCTTTTCGTCCGCGTCCGCCAGCGAGCGCTCAAGGCTGGCTCCATCCTTGCCGTGGGAATTGTCGGAGGCGCCGCGGTCCTCAGGAGCTTCTGGGGCGCTTCAGGGCTCTTCGAGATTCTTCTTCTGTCCCTGGCGCTCCTGGCTTTCATGACCAGCCCTCTCCTGCTTCGCACGATCATCGGCCGGGAAACAGAGCCGTCTGTTCGGGTCTCCTGAGCTTCCTGTCTTCCCGCTCTTCTTGACCGCACGCGGTACTTAAGGATATTATTTGCATAGGCTGTCTATGTAGCAGCCGATGAAGGTGAAATGGTCGCTCGCTATTTCTACAAAGCGGTGCGTTACCTCTTCTTCAAAGCAAGGATCAGCGGAAGGAGCAACCTCAGCTCGCAGGAGCCGCTGATCATGGTGGCCAACCATGTCGGCTCATTCGGGCCCGTATCCCTGATCACCTCCATGCCGGTGCGCATGTATCCCTGGGTTGCTTGCGAGGTGACGGACCTGAAGACCGTGGCACCCAGGATCCAGAAGGAGTTCCTGGAGCAGGAGTTGCGCCTGAAACCGCCGCTCAGCACGTGGCTGGGAAGAGTGGTGGGCAGGATCTGCGTTGCTATCATGAAGGACATCGGGGCAATTCCCGTGTATCAGAAAAGTAAAAAGATCGCGGCCACGCTTCGTCAGAGCCTTTCCCTGCTGGAGCAGGGAAAGAGCATCCTGGTCTTTGCGGAGGATTCCACCAGAAAAGTCAACGACACGATGTGCGAGTTCTGCACAGGCTTTATCCACGTGGCCAGGCTGTATTACCAGGAAACGAAGAAAGCCGTGCAGTTTCTTCCCGTTGCGGTCAACCGCAGGATCGGCGCTATCCGCATCGGGAGCCCGATACGTTTTGACGCAGAAAAGCCGTTTTCAACCGAGAAGAGACGCCTGAAATCCGAGCTGGAGAGCACGATCTACTCGCTGTACCAGCAGCTGGAGGGCCATCCTCCCACGCCGTTGGCAGCGGCTAGAAGCTGAAGTCAACTTCCTCCCGGTCCTGCTTGCCCGTGATCTTCATGAACAATGTCCTGCTCCCCTCGTCGTAGTCCCATCCGTCGGAGTACTTCGCATACGAGGGGTCTGAATGCCACGGGATTCCGTGCAGTCGGATCTCCTGGAACGGCCGAACCCCAAGAAACACCAGGTGCTGCGGAATCCCTGCCGGGAAGGAAAAAACGAGCCGGGTCTCTCCGGCCGCCTGATCCGCAGAGCTGAGGTCTGCCGCTGTCCAGACCCAGGATCCGGGGCCCATGAGGCGATACAGGGGAATTTCCCGCGGGACATGCTTTCCCTGCGGGAGCATCATATATACCGACTCAGGCGGCATCCTGCCGCCTTCAGGTGCAGCGCGTCCCGATGCGAAGGAAAGCGCAGCCGGCAGAAAGCCGTTGTCCGTGGCGAGTGAGAGGGATGAGGTGATCAGGCCTCGGCCCAGGGCGCCGATCAGCGGGGACTGCAAAAGGGATCCCGCCCGGATGAGAAGGGATCCACACCTGATAGATTGCCTCACATCGATGCTGCCGGCCTGCGAGCGCAGGAACACACCGCCGTCACTCGTGGCTGCCAGAGAAGGAAACAGCCGCTTTTGGATCAGGTCCCCTGCCGCCTGGGGGACGGTGGCATCATCCCCCACGAACTGCGCATAGTCCTCCAGGGCCTCCAGAACCGTGAGGAGCGCAGTGGTGGAAAGTCCTGCCTGGTCCAGGCCGCGCAGCGCTGCCAGGGTTGTCCTGGCCAGGGCCGGCCCACCCCGGTCCAGCATGTAAAGCAGGACGCCCTGTCGGTCTGTAAGAGACGCGTCCCCCCGGGCCGAAAGGCTTTTCAGCCTTTCGACCTCTGCAGCATCCCTGTCCTGCCGGCGCCTGGCGAAGTCCCTGACCCGACCCGAGAACACGCACGTGAAGTTTGACAGCTGAAGCGCGGGGTTCTGGCTCAGCTGGTCATCAAGGGCACGAGTCCAGGCCTGGACAGCGCCGGAAAAAGACCCGCGTGCAATAGATTCGGCCAGGAAGCCCGCTCCGATCTCCTCAGAGAATCCGGGTTTTCCGTCTGCCATTTTCCACGTCCCGTCGCTGTCCGAATACCGCGCGGAGCTCCAGCCCGCGTACGCAAGGTCGGAGAAGCGGGCAAGGGAGGCAGCGATCTGGTCCTGTGTCGGGAGCGATTTCTCGTCGGGAAGTCGGGGGTTGATTGCCGCCGAAGCCGAAGGCGTTTCGGCGGGCGACAAGGAGACCAGGCGCACCTCGGACTGCGAAGCCGTGCCGCCCAGAGGAAGGTTGATGGCCCTGGCGCCGTAGTCGATCGTGGAGCCGGGCGGCAGGGAAAGCCTGAAAGCTCCCGTGCCCTGCCGCCAAGAGAGGCTGCCGGGGCCGGCGTCGTTTCCCAGAACTCCGGAAATCTTGAAGGGGATGGTGAGGTTTCCAGCCGTCGGAGACCCTCCAGCGACCTGCGAAATCGTCAAGCCGGACCCGGCCGTATCCGGCAGGGAAAGACGCAGGCGTTCATTCCCCGCGAGCACGATGTCGGTGGCCCCCTCTGCGGCATCCAGCCTTTCCAAGCCAGGAGTGGAGGCTCGGGAAAAGCGCAGCATGAGCCCATTCCAGGAAAGCGTGAGCTCTTCCAGATTGCTCCTGTTGAAAAGCGGTAGAGGGGAAAAGCGTCCCGATATGCGCGCATTTCCCATGGTCCGGGAAAAGCTGCCCGCGAAGACCGCGAGGCAGAGCAGAAGAAGCACGGCGCCGACGTAGACGACCGACGCTAGGAGATACCGGCGGGGCAAGCCTTGCACGGGTGCGGATTCTATCAGGGCAGAATGAAACATGCAACAAAACCCTCTGTCGGGTCTGTCGGGCTTGAACCTCCTGGTCAAAATTTATTAGCATGCTCGCGGAGGTGTGATGGCCCTCAACAGAGTCCGGACGATTGATGACCGTGTGAGGGTGAAAACCGCCCTGGTCAGCGTCTGGGACAAAACGGGCCTCGATCTCCTGGTGTCCGGGCTCCTGGCCAGCGTTCCCGAGATCAGGATCTTCTCTACGGGTGGAACGCATGGCGCAATCAAGGAGATCCTGGGCCCCGCAGCAGCAGGCAGACTGCAGCAGATATCAGAGTACACCGGGCAGCCCGAGATGCAAGGCGGCCTGGTGAAAACGCTGGACTTCAAGGTTTACCTGGGAATTCTCTCGGAAACCTACAACGACGCCCATCACGCCGATATGGCCCGCTGTGGGGCCGTTCCCATCGACCTTGTCGTTGTTAACCTGTATCCCTTCGCAAATGTTGCAGCCCAGCCCGACACGACCCCGGAAACCGCCCGCTCGAATATCGACATCGGCGGTCCCTGCATGGTTCGCGCCGCGGCCAAGAACTTCCATCGCGTCGCGGCACTCACAGACCCCGCGGACTACCAGCCCGTGCTCGCGGAGCTTTCCGCGGCCAGGGGCAGCCTCACGCTGGCCACGCGCTGGCGTCTGGCACAGAAGGCTTTCTCGGTCACCGCTGCCTATGATGCGGCCATCTGCGGCTATCTTGCACAGCTCCCCTACCAGCTGGTGCGCAGCGACTACGGCGTGAGAGCGGGAACCTGAGGCACATGTCGGCTCCCGATCTGAAGAGCGCCTATCGACGCATGATGGAGGACCATTTCCCCGACCGCATGGAAATCAGCTTTGTCGGTGAGGCGGGCCGGCAGACCCTGTACTTTGAAAAAGCCACGTGGGTGATCGATGGTGAGGAGAAGGGGCTTCGCTACGGGGAGAACCCCGGGCAGGAAGCGGCCCTGTATCGGCTGGTCAACGGGAACCTTTCCCTGGGGGAGGCCGTCACCATCAAAGCCGGGCGTCACCTCGCATCGGACGTCGAGCTGCTGCAATCCGGCAAACATCCCGGCAAGATCAACATCACGGACGCCGACAACGCGCTCAACATCCTTCGCTACCTTTCGGCCGGTCCCTGCGCCGTCATCGTCAAGCATAACAATCCCTGCGGAGTGGCCCGCGGCAAGACCCTTGCCGAGGCATACCACCGCGCCCATATGGCGGACAGAATTGCCGCCTTCGGCGGTGCAATCGCCTTGAACAGGGAGGTCGACACTGCGACCGCCGAGCTGATCGCCGCAGCATACGCTGAGGTGGTGGTTGCCCCTGAGTTCGCTCCCGGCGTCATGGATGTCTTTGCGCGCTGGAAGAACCTCCGTGTCATCCGCATTTCCAACATGGCCAGGCTGGAGAGCTTTATCGGCGCGCAGTACGTGGACCTCAAGAGCCTGATCGACGGAGGGATCATCGCTCAGACCGCCTTCGTGCCGCGCACGCTGAGCGTACAGGACTTCCTGCCAGCACGCACGGTGTACAAGGGCAGGGAATACGGCACGGCCAGATCCCCCACCCCGGCGGAGGCGGAGGACCTGCTCTTCGGCTGGCTCGTGGAGACGGGAATTACGAGCAACTCCGTGATCTACGTCAAAGACGGGGCAACCGTCGGGATCGGCACCGGGGAGCAGGACAGGGTGGGAGTCGCGGAGATTGCACGGGACAAGGCGTACCGAAAGCTCGCCGACCGGCTGGCCTGGGAAACCTTTGCTGTCCCATATGCATCCCTGGCGAAGCCTGAAGCCCGGGCGGAGATCGATCGGGAAACAGCGCGGCAGAAGGGCGGGATTGCAGGCTCCTGCATGGTTTCAGACGGCTTTTTCCCTTTCCGCGACGGCGTGGATGTCGGCATACGGGAAGGTGTGACGGCCATCGTGCAGCCGGGAGGCTCGGAGAGGGACTTCGAGTCGATCGAGGCGTGCAACGAGGCGGGCGTGGCCATGGTCTTCACGGGCCAGAGGTGCTTCAAACACTAGCGGCGAAACGGAAAGGACGGACGATGTACGAGAGGAACGTGGCCCACATCGAGGCCCTGGTAAAGGACCAGAACGAGTGGCGTGACAGCTGCATCAATCTCATCGCAAGTGAGAACGTGACGAGCCGCAGGGTGCGGGGGATCATGGGCTCGGATTTCGCGCACCGCTACGCTGAAGGCCACCCGGGGGAGCGCTACTACCAGGGGACCGAGATAATCGACGAGATCGAGAGCCTCCTCAAGCAGCACATGAAGAGCCTTTTCAAGTGCAAGCACACCGACGTGCGCCCCATCAGCGGAACCATCGCCAACGACGCCGTCTTCAGCCGCTATATCCGGCCGGGCGACGTCGCCATGGTGAACTCGACCCCCGGCGGCGGACATATCAGCCATCATCGCGCAGGCTCGGTTGGGAAATACACGAAGAACATCGTGAACTTCCCGCTCACCCCGGACGGCTATCACATCGACGTGGATCACACCCTGGACCTGATGAAGGCGCTTGAGCCCAAGGTTCTGATCATGGGGAAAAGCCTTTTCCTGTTCCCCGAGCCGCTGAAAGACATAGCCCCGTACTGCAAGAAAAAGGGAATCCACCTCATCTACGACGGGGCGCACGTCCTGGGGCTTATTGCCGGCCGTCAGTTCCAGGACCCGCTGGGGGAAGGCGCGACCATCGTCACCGCCAGCACGCACAAGACGTTCTTCGGCTCCCAGCGCGGGGTGATCCTTTCCAACGTCGACGATGAGGAATGGCGCAGGATCGACAAAGGCGCTTTTCCCGGTTCCTCCTCCAACCATCATCTGGAGACGCTCGTTGCCCTGGCTATCTCCACGTATGAGATGCTGGAGTTCGCTCCTGAATACGCGCGTCAGGTGGTGGCAAACGCAAAGCAGCTGGCACGGAAGCTGTACGACCTCGGTTTCAAGGTGCAAGGCGAGCAGTTCGGGTTCACCGAGAGCCATCAGGTTGCAATCGACATGACGGATTTCGGGAGCGGCGACACCGCGGCCCGGGACCTCAAGGACAACCGTATCATCGTCAACATGAACCTCCTCCCCTTCGAGCCGCTGGATCATGCCACCAGCCCATCAGGGGTCAGGATCGGTGTGCAGGAGATGACCCGGGTCGGCATGAAAGAAGCTGAAATGGACCGGATTGCCGAGCTTTTCAAGCGCTGCCTTATGGAAAAGAAGTTCGTGGGGGACGACGTGAAGGAGATGCGCTCCCATTTCCGGGAGGTTGCCTACTCCTTCGACGCTCAAGACTAGGGAAGATCGCGTAAAAGCGCGTCAGCTTGACCTTCCCTCTCCTGCGCCCTATAGTTCGCAAATCTCCAACAAACCTCTGCGCAGAAGGGAACCGGACATGCTCATCATTGGGGAACTGATCAATTCGACGCGCAAGCAGATCCGCAAGGCCATCGTAGAGAAGGACAGCGGCACCATCCAGGACCTCGCGAAGAAGCAGGCAGAGGCGGGGGCCAGCTGGGTGGATGTGAACGCCGGCGCTTTCCCCAACGACGAAGTGGAGAAGCTGCAGTGGCTCATCTCGGTCATCCGCGAAGTCACGGAAGCGCCCCTGTCAATCGATTCCCCTCGGCCGCAAGCCGTGGAAGCGGGGCTTGCAATGGCCGGCAAGGACCCCTTCCTCAATTCGATCTCCGCAGAGTCGGACAGATACAGGACCCTGATCCCTTTTGTCAAGAAATACGGCGCCCGCGTCGTGGCCCTGAGCCTCGATGATTCCGGCATGACGGACGACATGGACAAGGTCTGGGAGGTTGCCGACGGCCTCATCAAAAGGCTGGAGGATGACGGGGTTCCCCCGGACTACATTTTCGTCGATCCGCTCATCCGACCCGTCAGCACCAACCCCGAGTACGGCATGGGCGCCCTGAACGTCGTGGCAAGGATCACCGAGGGGCATCCGCACGTCCATACGACCTGTGGCCTGTCCAACGTGTCATATGGCCTCCCCCGCCGCAGGCTGCTCAACCAGGTGTTCGTCGCGATGGCCATTGCAAAAGGGATGGACAGCGCGATTGTCGATCCCCTGGACCCTCGCATGATGGCCACCATCGCCGCGGCGGAAGCCCTTGCGGGCAAGGACCAGTTCTGCATGAGCTACATCACTGCAGAGAGGGAGGGCAGGCTCGAGGGGATGGGATAAGGAGAGCAGTCCATGGCAGCGCGAATCATCAATGGCACGGAGATTTCTGGCAGGATCCGCCAGGAGATTGCAAGTGGCATCGAAGCGCTCAAGCGGGAATCCGGAGTGACGCCGGGGCTTGCGGTGGTCCTGGTGGGGGACAACCCTGCCTCCCGCAGCTACGTACGAAACAAGAACAAAGCCGCCCACGAGATTGGCATCTACTCCGAGCAGCACACACTGCCCACCAGCGTCTCCGAGTCCGAGCTTCTTGCGCTGGTGGAAAAGCTGAACGCCGATGCGAAGATCCACGGCATCCTTGTCCAGCTCCCCCTTCCCGCCCAGATCAGCGAGCAGAAGGTGATCAATGCCATTGTGCCTGACAAGGATGTGGATGGCTTCCACCCCATCAGCCTGGGCAGGATCATGACGGGAGACCGGGGATTCCGCCCGTGCACCCCTCTCGGAATCCAGAAGCTTCTCGTGTACTCGGGGGTCAAGATCCCCGGCAGCCACGTGGTTGTTGTCGGCAGGAGCAATATCGTGGGGAAGCCCATCGCAAACATGCTCATGCAGAAGGAGGAAGATGCGGACGCCACGGTCACCATCTGTCATTCCCGGACCCGGGACCTGCCATTCATCACCCGGCAGGCGGACATCCTGATAGCTGCCATCGGACGGCCCGAGTTCATCACCGCCGACATGGTGCGCGAAGGCGCGGTGGTCATTGACGTCGGCATCAACAGGATTGAAGATCCGACTCATCCGAAAGGCCAGCGAATGGTAGGCGACGTGAAGTTCGACGAAGTCAGTCGGAAGGCTGGGGCCATCACGCCCGTGCCGGGCGGTGTTGGGCCCATGACCATTACGATGCTTCTCTACAACACGCTGCTTTCAGCGCAAGCCGCATCGAAGAAAAGCCAGCTTTTGGGGTGACCCGATTGTTACGGTTGTTCCCTTGTCGGGTTACTCGAATGATACTATACTGTATTTCACTAGAGGTTGCGATGAAAAGGCTCACCATCCTGGCATGCCTGGTCGTGGGGGGGCTGCTGGCGTGCACGTCCGTGAATGATTCCTTTCTTATCAAGAGCCTGGATGATCAGAGCAAGTCCAGGGCGCTGACTGAAGCAGGGGTGGAAGAGTACGATATCCACCTTGTCCACCAGGCCGAGTTCGACAAGATTGCCGACATCAAGAATTATTTCATCGTAGCTCTCAAGTACGACTCCTCGAACGCGCGCGCTCAGCAGTATCTGGAGCTTGTTGACGACTTCAAAAACGCCCAGCTGAAGAAAAACCTCAGGGCCGCCTCACGGGGCCTCAAGAATCCCAAGCGCACCGATGACGACAATTACGCGGTTTTTGTCGCTCTGCAGACGGCCATCAAGATAGACCCGGGCAACGCCGAAGCGCAGAAAATGCTGAATGACACCGCCTCGGTCCGCTCCGCGCTGGTCAATTCCTACCTTGCCAAGGCAAAAGCTGCAACGGACAAGGTGGACGACAAGACTTCCGACTCGGTGAAGGAAAAGCAGTACACCGAGGCCTATCAACAGACCGGAATGGCCCTTGATGTGGATCCCAAGAGCAACAACGCACAGAACCAGCGCAACGCCGCGCGCGCGGAGCTGGCCAAGCTCGTCAGCCGCCGCATCGACATTGCCCAGAAGGCCATAGCCGCAGGCAACTTCAGTGACGCCCGCACCCAGGTCAGCGCGCTCAATGACCTGAACAGGCGTGTTGACAACAGCTTCGACACAGACGTGCGCCTTGTTGCGTATTCGTTGAATTACAAATGGGCCTTGAGCCTGTACAACAGGAAAGATTACACAACGGCCGAAGTCAAGAATGAGGCCGCCCTGGCGGTGATGAAAACAGATGAGGCGCGTGCGCTGCGCAGAAAGATTGCTGACAAGAGCGTGCAGCCGGTCGTGGCAGTTTCTTTTGATACATCCCTGCAGGATATCGACAACCTGATTGCCGCAGGCGAGCTTGTGGCCGCCCACCGCAAGGTGGACTCGCTGGCCAAGGTCACCAAGGACCAGACAAACATGCAGCAATTGGACAGCAGGAATGACAAGATACTGGCCAACTTGAAGGACTTGTACGACAAAGGCGTGGATGCCTACCGGAGTGAGGACTTCAAGACTGCTATTGATCTGCTGCAGACCGTTGTCGCCATCCAGGTGGACTATGAGCAGGCCTCTGACTACCTGGACAAGGCGCGGTCAAAACAGAAATTGCTCGAGCAGTTCTGACGTGGGGCGGCGCCGGGAGGCGCTTCTCGGGGCGCTCGTGCTCAAGGAGAGGGATACATGAAGAATAAGTCCAGGCTGGGATACCATGCCGCGGAGATAGGTTTTTCCATCATCCTGATAGTCTGGTATGTCCTTCCCTACCTCAGCCAGGCCCTGGGAAGCTTCAATCCGCTCCAGCTTGCCGGATCCCTGTACGGCACGCCTCCCCGCCAGCCGGGCGCCTGGCTTGCCGTTATGGTCATGGCGTTCCTTGTTCCGGTGATCTGCCTGTGGAAGATCGCCGCTTTTTTCCTCCAGGACCGAGTGCAGATCATCGCAGACCCCACCTGGCCCCTCCCCATCCTGATGAACGTCGTTTCCTCCGCCCTCGTGATTGCGATGCTGGTGATCCATATCATCGCTTTTGCGGCCAGCGCCCGCTACTTCGAGGCATTCCATCCCGTGACCTACGTGGTGCTTGCCCTTTCGATCGGCTTCAACGCGTTCTCCCTGGTGATCCTCATCATGAGCCTCAGCAGGCGTGACCCCTTCTACCAGGAATACCTGGAGTTCCGCGGCCGGGGCGGCGAGGAGAATGGGAACGGGAACGGGCACGGGCACGGAATCCTTTCCGTCATCCCGCGCCAGGGAATTCAGCGACGGCTGATTCTCACCTTCGTTCCCCTCATCCTGGTTATGATCCTGGTCCTTTCCTTTGTTCTCCTGAGCAACTTCAAAGGCACCATCCAGGACGCTGTCTTTGCCAACGGGCAGAGCGTGACGGAGAGCGCAGCAACGGAGGTCAAGGCAAACCCCACGGATCGCATTGCGCTGGATGACTACTTCGACGCGGCAGGCAAGAAAAACAACGCAGCCCTGGGATCGGGGGCTTCTTTCCGCTTCAATACGCTTTCTTTTTACCGCAGGGATTCCAAAGCGGGTGATTATATTCTCTGGTCCGGCACGGACTCGAAAATGATCGGGCAGAGAACGAAGCTCGTCACCCCCCTTACCCAGGCGACATCCCGCTACAACGCCCAGGATAAGGTCTTCGAGTTCCTGGCGCCCGTCATGCTGAGCAACATCAACATCGGCTACGTGATGGTAGATTACGCGCGGGACGTGATTTACGAACCGTATTTCCGCACGCAAGTCAAGGTCTTCGCCATCGCGGCGCTTTTCATGTACGCATCTGTGTTTCTCATCTACCTCTTCGGAAGGAACATCGTGTTTCCTATCCTCTTCCTGAGGATGAGCGTTTTTTCTATTGCCGACATGCTGTCACGCATGATCAAGGGCAAAGAACGGGTTTCCGCGGAGCTTCTCCAGTACAAGGACCGGGTGACCACGCGGGATGAGATCAAGCTTCTCTCCAATGAGGTCAATAACATGACCACCGTCATCCGCGGAGTGATCCCCTACATTTCCGCCTCCACCCTCAAGTACTCTGAACGGGAGAAGCCGACCACGGAGAGAAAGACGCTCACCTTCCTGTTCACCGACATCCGCGGATTCACGAACATCTCGGAGTCCATGACGCCGGACAAAGTCGTGCAGATGCTCAACCACTACCTGGATCTGCAGACCTCGGTCATCCATGCCAACAATGGGGAGATCGACAAGTTCGTCGGGGACGAGATCATGGCGATGTTCGAAGGCCCGAAGAAGGACGTCAACGCGTGCCGGGCCAGCCTGGAGATCCGCAAGGCAATGGCCAAGGAGAAAGAGCTGGCCAAGGCGCAGGGCAGGGAGGATGTGTCCATTGGGATCGGCATCAACACAGGCCAGGTGGTTTTTGGAAGCATGGGGGCCAAGGACCGGATGGACTTTACCAGCATCGGCGACACGGTGAACCTGGCCGCGCGGTTGGAGGGGACCAACAAGGAATACGGCACCAAGACGCTCATCACGGAAGCGGTCTACGACAAGGTGAAAGACGCAATTCTCTGTCGCGAGATCGACCTCGTGACGGTCAAGGGTAAGACCCAGCCTGTCCGCATCTATGAAGTTCTGCAGGACTCCAAGACCGCCGCTGAAAAGCTGGTCAAGCTGAAGAGCATATTCGAGTCGTCTCTGAAGCTCTATCGCCAGCAGAAATGGGACACGGCGGAGAAGGGATTTGCCGCGCTTGCAAAAGAGCTCAAAGATGAGACGAGCAAGATTTTCCTGCAGCGCATCAAGGATTTCCAGCATGACCCTCCCCCGAGGGGCTGGGACGGGGTTTTCCACAGAACGACGAAGTAGGGGGGCGCCTCCCCGCGGCTTTCGGCCGTGCTGGGGTTATGGCGTCAGGTCTGCCACCGATTCCACGATGCGCGTGGGCTGGTAGGGGTAGCGCTGCACGTCTTCCCTCCGCGTGACGCCGCTCAAGACCAGCACGGTCTCCATACCGCTTTCCACACCTGCCACCATGTCGGTGTCCATCCGGTCCCCTACCATCACCGTGTTCTCGGAATGGACCCCCAGGTAGTTCAGGGCGGTCCTCATCATAAGAGGGTTGGGCTTTCCGACAAAGAACGGGCCGACGCCCGTGGCTTTCTCAATCAGGGCCGCCATGGCGCCACAAGCGGGAACAAGGCCCCCGTCGCCAGGCCCCGATGGATCGGGATTCGTCGCGATGAACCGGGCTCCTTTCGCGATCAGCCGGATAGCCGTGGTAATGAGCTGGAAGTTGTAGGAGTTCGTCTCACCCAGAACGACGTACCAGGGCTCGATGTCGGTGATGATGAAACCCGCCTCGTGCAGAGGATCGGTGAGCCCGCTCTCCCCGATCACGAAAACCTTGCCATTGCCCTTCTGCGATTTGAGAAAGCTCACTGTGGCCATGGCGGAGGTGAAGATGCACTGAGGCTCCACGGAGATGCCGATGCTGCTCAGGCGGTAGGCGAGGTCCTTCTGCGTATACTTGGGGTTGTTCGTAAGCACCAGATGCTTTGCGCCGCGGGCCTGGAGGCGCTTGAGAAATGCATCCGCGCCGGGGATCGGGTCCGTTCCCCTCACCAGGACCCCATCCATGTCGATGAGGTAGCTCTTCGGGTTTTCTGGCATTTCGGCGCTCATCATACGGGATACTCTGTCGCGGCTGCAAGGCGTATATTTGCCGACGAGAGCGAGGATGAATGTGGCAACGTACAGGCCTGAGGCGATCCTTTTCGACCTCTGGGGAACCCTTATTGATTCGACGTCGTTCGATCCCGGGTTGGGCAACGCTGCACTGCTGGCCCTTGCGGAAAACCCGCGCGGAGTGGCGCTGGAAGAGCTGCAGGAGCTGGGGCGCAGGCTGGTCACCGCCACGGTGCCTCGTGAGGAGCAGGCCGCCCTGGAGTTCACGCAGAGCGCGCTGTTTCGCATCCTTTCGGACTCTTTTGGCCTGAGCTTCCACAGGCCGCCGGGGGACCTGGAGTGGGAGTTCTGGAACGCCTCTCTCACGGTCACCCTGCGTTCCGGCGTGCGTGAGATGCTGGAGCAGGTGCGCCAGCGGGGTATTCGAAGCTGCGTGATCTCCAACTCGTCCTTCGGGGCGGCCACACTAGAGCGCGAGCTCGCGCGCCAGGGAATCCTGCAATACTTCGAGTTCGTAATCTCCAGCGCTGACTATGGCATCCGCAAGCCTGACGCCCTTATCTTCGAGGCAGCTCTTCGCAGGATGGAGGTCCCTGCGCAGAGGGCGTGGTTTGCGGGTGACAACGTCGGATACGACATTGTGGGAGCCTGCGGAGCCGGGCTGTATCCGATTGCGTACAATACCCATGCACCGGTTCCCGAAAGCGTGGTCGATTATACAGTCATTTCCCACTGGCGGGAGCTTTCGGGCCTCGTCGAGCAGACAAAGGAAGTTTAAACAGCGCCGGACCGTCATCCCGCATTTGACGGCTAGAGCATTCCGGGCTATCCTTTCAGCAAGAGGCATTGGGAATGATGTCGTTCTCACTGCCCGACTCTGTGCGCTTGGAGGGTATATGCAACACACCGACGACCCTGGGGGTAGGTTGACCTAGCGCACGGGGGATGCCCCTGGTCCATCTCCTGTGCCGTTTCTCCGGCGCCACGGGAGGTGGAGCATGAAAAAAATAAAAGTCTTTCTGGACATCTTCGTCCTGAGCGGTTTCGTCAGCAGCTTTTTCTACGGGTTTCTCAATCCCCTGTATGTGAGCGTGATACTTGCGCGCCTGGATCCCCGCATCATCGCTGTCGGATCCTTCATGTCGTCTGGCTTCCCCGTTCTTATTGGAGCCGTGCTCGGCAACCGGCGGCTTTTCAAGAGAGTGTACGCGGTCCTGCCCTGGCTCATGGCTGTAGAGCTGGTCCTGGGCTGCGCGGCCGCGCTCGTGGCCGCGCTCGACGTCGCTGTCTACTACCTTGCGTCCATGGTCATCATGGGCGTGTTCTCCACTTCGATCGTGTACCTGTTGCAGAAGATCAAGGAGAAGAGGTATCGCACGAGCCGTGCAAGCTTTGACCGCCGCTACGGAATGGCGGACGCCCTGGGCTCGGGAGCAGGCTCAGTTGTGAGCATCATGGCCGTGTCGCTGCTGAGAGAGCCGCTTCCTATTGCAGTGGCAGGAGCGCTCCAGACCGCGGTTGTCTACGGACTTTTCCTCATCATGTACCGTCGGATCCCGGGGTTGCGCAAGCGCCGGGCCGACGAGGAGCCGCACCCATGGCCCCAAACACTTTCGGGTTGTCGGCCGCGCCTTGCGGCCTGAGCTTGCATCCCGCCTGTTCCCGCGGGACTTGACACCTTCCGGTCGCGCCGATATCAGTAGTGCAACCGCGCCCCTGAAGCGCGGCGGAAGGAGCACCCCATGCCAGACCCGTCAATCCCCGTCCCTGCCTCCGCGCGGAGCTCCGCGCCGGGGCTGCCGCCCTCGGACTTCATCCGGGATTTCGTCGAGGAGGACCTGAAGAGCGGACGATTCGGCACGGTACAGACGAGGTTCCCGCCGGAGCCCAACGGCTACCTGCACATCGGTCACGCAAAGGCCATGTGCATCTCCTTCGGGATCGCCCAGCAGTTCCAGGGCAAATGCAATTTGCGGTTCGACGACACGAACCCCACCAAGGAGGAGCAGGAGTACGTCGACGCCATCAGACAGGACGTGAAGTGGATGGGCTTCGACTGGGAGGATCGCGAGTTCTACGCCTCCGACTATTTCGAGCAGCTGTACCAGTGGGCCGAGCAGCTCATCCGGGCGGGGAAGGCATACGTGGATGATCTGGACGAGCATGCCATCCGCGAATACCGCGGCACTGACGTCGTGGACAAAGGCCCCATCACCGTCACTCCCCCGGGCCGGGACAGTCCGTACAGGAGCCGGTCAGTGGACGAGAATCTCGATCTTTTCGGCCGCATGCGCGCCGGGGAGTTCCCCGACGGGGCGCGGACGCTCCGCGCAAAGATCGATATGGCTCATCCGAACCTCCATATGCGTGACCCCGTCATGTATCGCATCCGCCATGCCGCGCATCACCGCACCGGCGACGCATGGTGCGTCTACCCCATGTACGATTTCCAGCATCCTCTCTCGGATTCCATCGAAAGGGTGACGCATTCCCTGTGCAGTCTCGAGTACGAGATCCACCGGCCCTTGTACGACTGGTTTCTGGAGCAGCTGGGAATCTTTCACAGCAGGCAGATCGAGTTCGCGCGTCTCAATCTCACCCATACGGTCCTGAGCAAGCGCTGGCTCCTGGAGCTGGTCAGGGAAGAGCGGGTAAGCGGCTGGGATGACCCCCGCATGCCGACCATTGTGGGCTTGCGGAGGCGCGGATATACCCCGGAAGCCCTGCGGGATTTCGCTGCGCGTATCGGAGTGTCCAAGGCGGATAGCACCGTGGATATCGCGCTGCTGGAGCACTGCCTGCGCGAGGACCTGAACAAGAGGTGCAGGCGGGTCATGGCGGTGCTCAGACCCCTTAAGCTCGTGATAGAGAACTGGCCGGCGGGAAAAACCGAGGAGCTTGAAGCGGTGAACAACCCCGAAGATCCAGGAGCGGGAACACGGAAAGTTCCGTTCTCCGGGGAGCTTTTCATCGAACAGGACGATTTTCGGGAAGTGCCGCCGCCGAAATATTACCGGCTTTCCCCGGGCCAGCAGGTGCGGCTGCGCTACGGATATATCGTGACGTGCACTGGGGTGAAAAAGAATCCCCAGACGGGCGTCATCGAGGAAGTGAGATGCTCCTACGACCCCTCGACGAGGGGCGGCAACGCGCCGGACAATCGAAAGGTGAAGGCCACAATCCACTGGGTGTCGGCGTCTCACGCGTTGAAGGTCGAAGCGCGCCTGTACGATCATCTTTTCCTTGCCGAGTTCCCGCAGGCGGCGCCGGCCGGCACGGACTGGAAGGAAACGATCAACCCCGCGTCGCTGGAGGTGGTGCAAGAGGCCAGAGTGGAGCCCGGCCTCCGCGGATCAACCGCGGGGGACAGGTTTCAATTCGAAAGACTGGGTTATTTCTGCGTGGATCCTGATTCGAACGAGGGGAGACTGGTCTTCAACCGCACAGTCTCCCTGAAAGATACCTGGTCAAGGATAGAAAAAAGAGCTCTCCAGGCCTGAAGAGTTTCAGGTCTGTCCCGTTTCCTCGTTTCCCTGAGGGGTCTGCTGACCCTCATCGTCCTGCGAAGCAGGGGGAGTGACACCTTCTTCAAGCTGGCCAGCCGGTTCCGAGCCGTCAGGCAGAGCTTCCCCCGGCTGATCCGGGCCCTTTTCCCCTTCATGTTTTTTATTGAACCGGCGCTGCCTCTTTTCTTCCTGTTTCTTCAGGCGGGCAAGCTCCTTGCGGCGTTTTTCACTCTGGTATGGCGATCTTCCCACGTGGTCCTCCCTTCTCCATGCCGTGCCGCCCGGCAGGCAAAGCATAGATGAATCACTTTCTCAAGAGGCCGAAATCGTAACGGGAGGCCCGCCAAGGGCTGTGCCCGACGGGGCCTCCCTGGATCGCCTAGTAGTACCGGCTGCGGCTTCCTCCTCCGCCCCCTCCGCCGCTCCTGTTGTTGTCCCTGGGCTTATCGTTCGCCTCATTGACCTTCAACTGACGGCCGTCCACTTCCTTGCCGTTCAAAGCAGTCATTGCCGAACGAGCGGCGTCCTCAGACGCCATCTCGACGAACCCGAAGCCTTTGGCGCGCCCGGTATACCGGTCCGTGATCACGTTGACGGACACGACCTCGCCGTACTGGGCGAAGAGCTGTCTCAGCGTGTCCTCGCTCGTGTTATAGTTCATGTTGCCGACATAGATCTTTTTCGCCATGTCGAACCCCCTTTTTGTGCGAGGGACTTTCCCCCGCCGTTCCAAAGCCCCGGAGCCTGTCGACGACAGGCTCAATGCGCTCCTAACAATGGTGCGGGCTGTCGCGCTGCATGATTCTCACGGGCTTTTAAGACGGGGGAGAAAGAATTGATTCTGCGGGAAACAAATTCTTTATGGGGAAGTAATTCGATCACTCGAGCTTCTTCCAGATTCACCCCTGGGCGGCACACATCGTACTTGATGCAATTCCGCGCGTGCCCTGTCATCAATCCGCGCGCCTGTCCTAGAGAACGCGGTATTCCTCCGCATGTCAGTCCTGTTTCAACGAAACCAGCCCACGAGCGACCGGAATACGTCAAAGAGCATACTCGAACAGGCGTGCCAAGTCAAGAAGAAAAAGGCCAGCGCCATGGATGGCGCGGGGGCGTACGCGTACAGGGACGTACAAGCGGACGCCCCAGCGCTGCGCAAGGGTACGCGTACAGGGACGTACAAGCGGACGCCCCAGCGCTGCGCAAGGCGTACGCGTTACAGGGACGTACAAGCGGACGCCCCAGCGCTGCGCAGGCGTACGCGTAAACGCATGCGGCTGCGTTGACATCGTATTCCGCCGGGCATAGGATGGATTCCAAGGGAGGGGAAAGACGCAATGAGCGAAATGAGCTTTCTCCTTGCCGTTTTCGCGGTCATCGAGCATCTGAACAAGTCAGAACTCACGACAACCAGCAAAAAGCTGATCATTGCGTACGTGAACGAGGCCAACGGCGAGGCCCTGGTCGAAAAAGCACGGGAGGCAGTGAGGAGATACACCGAGACGGTGCTGCCCACCCTGGAGAGCATTCGCACGAAGGCAAAGACGGTCAAGCTGGACAAGCTGGACCACCTGGTGCTGAAGCTGGAATACGAAGCGTCGCGGTTGCAGTAGCCTCCTACCCCGACTTCCGCGCCGCCCGAATGGACCGTGCAAAGAAGAATCCCACGACAGCGAAGGTCACGAGGGGCGAAATCCATTGCGGCACGGAGAGGCCAAACCCGTCGCACACCATGACAACGCCGAGGAAGAGGATGGAGTACATGGCGCCGTTTTTCAGGAAGCGGTAGCGCTTGATTCGTTCCACGTTTCCCACTGTGATCTGGCGCACAAGGACGGCTCCCAGGCCGTTGCCCGCGACAATGAGCGGCACTGAGAGCGTGAACGCGAATGCTCCCAGAACCCCGTCGATGGAGAACGTCATGTCGATGATTTCCAGGTACAGGATTTTGGCGACGTCCGACATGGGGCTCCCGGCAAGCTGCTGCTCCTTTCGCTCGGCGTTCTCCTTGAAGCCGTGCGTTATGAAAAACACCGTTGAGCCGAAGACAGCGGCAAAGGCGACCATGTCGCTTATCGGCAGGGCAAACCAGACCGTGCCCGCCAGCAGGATGGAAGCAATTGCATAAAACCAGAAGCCCTTCTCAAAAAGGAACCTTTCTCCCGGGACTGCGTATCCCTTGGGCTCCAGGAAGAGCCAGTGGAGGAAGAGAAGCACAAGAAAGACGCCGCCACCCATGAGCAGGGGGGGAGCTGATTTTTCAACAGCCTCCATCACCCGGGGGTCGCTGGAGAATGTCGCCGTGAGCGCACCCCAGGGACCGACCGCGGGCATGGCAAGCCAGACGATGAGCCAGGGAAGGAGACCGCGCACGACAAAAACGGCAAAGAGGACGCCCCAGATGAGAAACCACCGGCGCGCGCGAGGCGCCATGCCGGAGAGCACGGTGGCGTTGATGATGGCATTGTCCACGCTGGAGATTGTTTCAAAAAGGGAGAGACCGATAATGGTGAGGCCAACGCTCAGAACGGTCACGGGGGCCAGTGTAGCCTGCTCTCCGGGAAACTGCCAGCAAATGATTGCCCCTATGCCCCGACGTTCCGATATATTACACAGAGATGGAAGCGAAACTGCTTGATGCGATCGCGGTCCTGCTTGGGCCGCAGGCCCGACGGGCCGGTCAGGCGCTGCTGCGCCAGCTCACAGTCGCCACGGTGCGGGCCGCATTCCGCAGACTTGCCCTGCGCACTCACCCTGACAGGGCTCGCGGCCCGGCGGATGGCATGCTTTTCATCGAGGCCTCAAACGCATACGAGCTCCTCATGGCATTTCTCCTGGCTCGAAAGCCGTCCCCGCGCCAGGACCCGCCCCGGCCTTCGGCCGGCCGTCAGCGCCCGGCAGGCGCGCGGCCGCACGCGGCAGGGGCTCGTCCCGGTTCGACAGGGGCCCGGCCCCACGCAACCGGACCTCGGCCGCACGCGGCGGGAACCCGCGGCGCCAAAGCTCGCGCGGACCACGGCAAGGAGATCTTCTATCATGGCCCTCTTCCCCGCAGGCGGCTGCGGCTTGCGGAGTTCCTCTATTACTCCGGATGCATTTCCTGGCAGTCTTTGATCAGCGCCCTGGTATGGCAGCGCACCGGCCGGCCGAAGTTCGGAGAGATCGCCCGGCAGCTTCGGATCCTCTCTGCCGGTGACATGACGCGTGTGCTTCGATCCCGGGCCAGGCACGAGCAGACCGGAGCTGCAGCCTCCCGGTTGCGGCTTCTCACCGTGGAAGACGTGCGGCGGATCCTCAGGATCCAGCGCGCCCGCCAGCGGCCCATTGGCAGGTACTTCGTGGAGAAGGAACGAATGTCGGACGCCGAGCTTTCCCGTCTCCTTCACGAGCTGTTCAGGCATAATGCCCGCTGCCGGCTCGAGGCCGAGAAGGGCCGCAGCAAGAATCGGGTTGAGAAAGAAGAGGCCACTGCGTAGTTTCTTCCTGTAACGCCGTAAAAGGCGCAGGGAGGATACCATGGGCCTGCTCGATACGGGGCTTCTCCTGGCCATTTCAGCCATCTGGGGAAGCTCTTTCATGTTCATGAGATACCTTGCCCCGGCGGTCGGTGCCGCCTTCACGGCGGACATGCGGACCCTGATCGCCGGCATTGTCCTTGCCTTCTTTTTCCTCGTCATCCGATTCAGGCCGGGCTGGCGCAAGAACGTCGGGCACTTCCTTGTTATCGGTCTTTTGAATGCCGGCATTCCTGCTCTGCTGTATTCATTTGCCGCTCTTTCTCTTCCAGCCTCCATTGAGGCAATCTTGAACGCGCTTTCACCGTTGTTCGGGGCGGTCTTTTCGGCCATCTGGCTTGCTGAGAGGCTGACCATGCGCAAAACTCTCGGCCTGGCTCTGGGCCTTGCCGGGGTTGCACTTGTGGCGGGCATCGCGACGGGGCCCGGCGAGCGCACTGAGCTGCTTTCCGTGGGGGCATGCGTCCTTGCGACGGTTTGCTACGGGCTGGCAGGGGTGTATATCAGGAAGAAAGCTTCCCATGTGAAGCCCATGGCCGTGGCAGGTGGGAGTCAGCTTGCCGCCGGTCTGGTCCTGCTTCCCCTTGTTTTCCTGTCGCCCCCTCCCGCAGCCCAGGTCATACGGGTTGCTCCTGTGATCCTGGTGTTCGCCCTCCTGTGCAACGCCGCGGCCTTCCTCATGTATTTCCGCCTGATCGCCAGCGCGGGGCCGACGAAAGCGCTGACCGTCACTTTTCTGATCCCGGTGTCCGGCATGGTTCTGGGCGCGGTGCTGCTCCTGGAGCCGGTGACGGCAAGGATGCTGCTGGGAACTTTCGTCATTCTTGCAGGGAGCGCGCTCGTGGTGGCTCCCGGTTTCCTTGACAGTGCCGGCGCGGGCGTCTATAGATTCATGATCAGGTTGATCCGAGGAGAAAACCGTGAGCAACGATTCACCACGAGCAGTCCCACGACTCCAGCTGATGGACCAGGAGCAGTGCCAGAGGATCCACCAGGCCTCCCTTGAGATCCTGCGGCGAACAGGCGTGCGGGTGTATCACGAGGGCGCCCTCACCCTGCTCAAGGATTCGGGATGCCCTGTGACCGACGGCAACCTTGTGCGCATCCCGCCGGGGCTCGTGGAGTGGGCCCTGTCTCACGTCCCCTCCACCATTGCCCTGTGCGACAGGGGATCCTCCACGGCAAGCCTCCGACTGTGCCCGGGTGAATCCAGATTTGGTCCCGGCTCGGATTGTCCGAACTACCTTGATCCCAAGGACGGGACCCGGCGGCCCTTCACGCTGGCTGACCTGGAAGCCTGCGTGCGACTGGCGGACGCGCTCCCTGAGATCTCCTTCCTGATGTCCATGGGGATCCCCCGCGACTATCGCGGCAACGCCTACCGCAGGCAGTATGCCACCCTGATCCAGGGAAGCCGGAAGCCCGTTGTGTTCGTCTGCAATGACGGCGCGGACTGCCGCGCAATTGTCAAGGCGGCGGCCGCGGTGGCAGGCGGGATGGAAGAGCTGCGGCTGAATCCCACGCTGCTTCTGTATTCAGAGCCGACGACACCCCTTTCCCAGAGCGCAACGGCTACCGAGAAGCTCCTGTACATGGCGGAGACGGGCCTCCCCGTCGTCCATTCACCCGCGCCGATGATGGGGAGTACCGCGCCTGTCACCATGGCGGGCGGGCTTGCCCTGGGCAACGCGGAGGTCTTGAGCAGTATCGTCATCCACCAGCGCAAGCGGCCCGGCGCCCCGTTCCTGTACGGCAGCGGCCTCCATCATATGGACATGAAAACGTCCATCAGCGTCTACGGCGCGCCGGAGTTTCAAATGGCTCGGGTTGCCGTGGCTGCCATGGGCAGGTACTACGGCCTTCCCACCTGGGGGTATGCCGGCCACTCCGATGCAATTCTGTTCGACGAGCAGGCGGCGGCGGATTCGGTTTTCTCCGTGCAGACGGCCCTCCTCAGCGGGACAAACCTTATTCACGACGTGGGGTACCTGGAAGCCGGGCTCATCACATCGCCCGAGATGATGGTATTCACCGCGGACATGATCGCCATGATGCGGCATTTCACGGACGGCTTCGGATTGAGCTCCGAAGATCTTGCGCTGGACGTGATTCATTCGGTCGGGCCGGGCGGTAACTACCTCGGTGAGGACCACACCGTCCGTCATTTCCGTGAGATGTGGCAACCCGAGCTTTTCGACAGGCAGCGCTTCGACGGCTGGCAGGCGTCGGGCTCCAAGGGGCTTCGGGCGCGGCTTCAGGAGAAGACGGTCCAGGTAATGTCCAGCCATCCGGGCTCCCCTCTGCCCGACTCGCTGCGACGCGAGGTGGAAAAGATCCTGGAGATCTGAGCGCTTGCCTGCGGGGCTCAGGACCTCAGGTGCCTGCCTTGATTACATCGCACAGCAATGCCTTGTACACCGGGAAACCCGAGATGGGATCCCTGTTGTCCGCGTCGGTGAGCTCGTTGACGTTGCAGCTCCTCCACGCCCCCAGGGCAATGGGGCTTCCTCCATGCGCGTCCGCTTCCACCGAGCCTTCCATGATGTCATCGGTGACAAAAGCCTGAAAGCGAACCCTGCCCCGCGGGCTTACCACATCGACGGGGCTGCCGTTTTGGATTCCGCGCGCAGAGGCGTCACGCGTGTTGATCCAGACAAGGGGATGAGGGCGCTGCGCGGCAAGTCCGGGGTTGTTACGGTGCTGTGAGAGGAGAAACGACTTGCTACGGGCGCCGGAATTGAAGACAAGGGGGTAGCGGGCCGCAAGCTCGGGGTTCTCAGCGGGCCCTTCAACGGGAGGCGTAAAGACCGGAAGCGGCTCGTAGCCGAAGCTTCTGAGCACGCTGGAAGCGATCTCCAGCTTCCCCGACGGCGTTGGAAACCCCGGCTTTCCATCCTGGCGCAGGAGCCCTTTCTCCCACTTGCGGTAGGCAACGGGCTGGGCCGGCAGCGGTATTCCGTCCGGGCTTGCATCGAGGGCATTCAAATCGATGCCGGTCCCCTCGAACGCCCATTGGAGCATCTGGCGAACGGAGCCCGGGAAAAGATGACCGTAGCCGAGACGGCTTGCCAGCCCGGAAACAATGTCCCAGTCGCTGCGGGACTCTCCCTGCGGCTCCACCACCTTTCGGCGCAGCCTCACCGTGTTGTCGGAGATCAGATAGGAGTCGTACTCGAAGGATGTCGCCGCGGGAAGAATGATGTCGGCGTACCGGGAGTCTTCCGTGGGGTACCTGTCCACAACGAGCAGGAAATCCAGGGCGGAGAAGCTGCGCCTCCACAGGTCGGGGTTCGGGTAACCCGTCAGTATGGACGCCCCGAAAACGAGCATGCCACGCACAGGGTAGGGCCGGCTTTCCAGAATGGCGGCGGGAAGCTCCATGGCCTGGGCCTCCCTTCGGAAGTGATGGTACAACGGGTAAGTGCTCGCCCCCACAGGGGCCGGCCCCGGAGGGGGATCCAGGCGATGACGGGCGCTCACCGTGAAGCCCGCATCCGGCATCGCGAATACATTGCCGCCCGGAACATCGATGTTGCCCGTGAGTGCCCAGAGGATCAGGATGGCGCGAATGTTCTGAACGGCGCTGTTCGTATATTCGAGTCCCGAGTAGCCAAGAAACGCGGCGCCGTGGGCGCAGGCGATATCACGCGCGGCCGCGCGGATCACGTCCGGCTGCACGCCAGTGATGTGCGACGCCTTCTGGGGAGAAAACTGCCGCACATACGCGCGAAGCTCCTCAAATCCTGTCGTCCACTCACGGGCAAACCGTTGGTCGCACAAACCTTCCTGGACGACCACGTTGATCATTGCAAGAGCAAGTGCTCCGTCGGTCCCCGGCCGCACCGGGATCCACTGCGCTCGCGATCTTACGGCGGTCTCGGTGCGGCGATGATCGATCACCACCACACGGGCTCCGCGCCTGCGCGCCTTCAGTATCCGGTCCATGAGCGCGGGAGGCGAGGCGTTTGCAGGGTTTGTACCCCAGACAACAATGAGGTTCGAGCTTTCCAGGTCCGCATACGTGTCAGCCCACCAGATCCCGAAGGTGGTGGCGGGCGCCATAACGGCCTGGCTGACATAGCAGTTGGAGCCGGCGCCCGCGGTATTGGGGGATCCGAAAGGGAAAAGGAGGCTCCAGGCGCACGTCTCTCGAACGCCGGCAGGGGCCAGCATCTCCCACAAGGACCGCTCGAAGGTGCCGCGACCGGTGTACAGGCACAGGGACTCGGGGCCGAAACGGGCTTTTATCTCGATCATCCGGGACGCGATGATGTCCAGGGCCTCGTCCCACCCCACCCTGCGGAACCTGTCTTCTCCGCGCCTGCCCTCCCGCGCAAGAGGGTACAGGAGCCTGTCAGGCGAATACAGAATTTCGGCCGCCTTGCTGACCCGCCGGCAGCACATGCCGTTGGGACGGCCTGGATCAGGAACGACACGGCTGATACGTTCTCCCTGGAGCGTGATTTTTACCGAGCATCCCGAAGGGCAGATGCCGCAGTTGCCGGCAACCACGCGCAGGGGCGATTGAGAGGAGCTTTTCATTGAAGAACACATCATACCTCCCAATTGTGCATGGCGCAACCGAGATACGATTGGTGGGTAAGAAGATTCATGAATCGGAAGAACATGCACTTGAACTCGGAAGCCCTTCCTCTATAATGGGGGCGCAGATGAAAGGGGGATCATCCTAATGGCCAACAAGTCTACCATGCGGCTTCTCATTATCACGGCGCTCCTGTCCGTCTGCGTCCTCGCGCAGGCCGCGCCGACTCCCGGCGGCGTTCTGAAGATCGGAAGCCAGCCCATCAGCAACCTGGACCCGCACTTCGCAACCTCGATTGCTGACATCACGCTGCTGGAACAGATCTACCAGCACCTCACCTACATAGACCCTAACAACCGGGCCGTCCCCGACCTGGCCACCAAGTGGCAGTCCGCGGACGGGAAAGTCTGGGTGTTCACCTTGCGGTCGGATGCGAAGTTCAGCACCGGCCAGCCTGTCACGGTGGATGACGTGGTGGCGAGCTTCAACAGGCTTCGTGATCCCAAGGTGGGAAGCCCTGCTGCAAGCCTTTTCAAGGGCATCCAGGACATCAAGGCGCTGGACGCCTCACGGGTGCAGTTCACCCTCTCCGATACGAACCCTGAGTTTGCAAGCGACGTTGGCGACTACCACGCCTGCATCATCCCGGCGTCGAGCAAGGACCCCGCCAAGGATAGAATCGGAAGCGGCCCCTTCATGATCGACTCCTATGCCCCTGAAGACCGCATCGTGTTGAAGAAGAACCCTTCCTTTGCCCAGAAAGATGCCAGCGGCCAGGCCCTGCCGTACCTGGATGAGATCGACATCATCTTCTCTCCCGACCAGGGCGGGCAGGTGGAAGCTCTTCGGGGAGGGCAGCTCAACTATGTGGCCGGCCTGAGCGCGCAGGCTGCTGACGCAGTCAAGAAAGACCCGCAGACAAAAATCATCACGAATACGTCCAACATGCACTGGGTCCTCCACATGCGTTCAGACAAGGGTCATGTCGCCTCTGACCCGAGGGTCCGCCAGGCGCTGAAGCTGGGCACGGACCACCAGGCAATCGTGGACCAGGTGAGACCGGGTCTCGCCTCGATTGGCAACGGCTTCACGCCCGTTGGCCCGTCCTTTGCCGACTACTACCTGGACAAGGCGCCGAAACCCGATATCGCCAGGGCAAAGAGGCTTCTTGCCGAGGCCGGCTATCCCAACGGACTGAAGATCACCCTGGCCACGCAGAACCAGCTGGACGTCATCCCGATTGCCACGGTGTGGAAGGAACAGATGGCGAAGATCGGCGTGCAGGTGGACATCCAGATCGTTCCCTCCGACGTGTACTACGGAAACGGGGAGCAGAGCTGGCTTGTCGCCGATTTCGGGATCACGGACTGGGGCACCCGGGCAACGCCTGTCACCTACTTCAAGCTTGCCTACACCAGCGACGCCCAATGGAATGAGAGCCACTGGTCCGACGCCCAGTTCGACGAGATCACTCGCAAGGTCGACAGGGAGATGGACAAGGCAAGGCGCGTGGCCCTGTACAAGCAGGCGCAGCAGATCCTGATCGATCGCGGCCCGGCCATCGTGCCTTATTTCGAGAAAGCAGTGGCCGGTCTCAGCGCGGACCTGCAGGGCGTGGTGCTGACCTCGGACTGGCCCCGGACCCGGTTCACCAGCGCGTACTTCTCCCAGTAGGCGTTCCCGGTTCCCAGCGCGCCATGAGCGACCCAGGGACCATCACATCCTCCCGCGGTCTCTCCCGCGCGCTGGGACGCCTGCGCCGCAACCCCGCCGCGCTGGCCGGCACGCTCGTCTTTCTCTTCTTTCTTCTGATGGCGGTGCTGGGGCCGCTTGCGGCGCCGTATTCCTTCGAAGCCCAGAGCATTGCGCAGCGCCTCAAGCCGCCCAGCGCCGCGCACCTGCTGGGAACAGACCAGTACGGCCGCGACATCCTGAGCCGGATCCTCGTGGGGAGCAGGGCAATCTTTCTTCTCAGCGGAAGCGGCACGCTGCTTGCTGCGGTCATCGGAGTGTCCATCGGGTTGTTCTCCGGTTTCTACGGCCGGCTCTGGGACGAAGCCCTGATGCGCGTCCTCGATGTGCTGCTTTCCTTTCCGCCCCTGCTGTTTGCCCTTCTCCTGCTGGCCACCCTGGGGCCTTCTCCGCTCAACCTGCTCCTGGTCATTTCGGTCCTTTACGTCCCCATGCTGGCGCGTCTTGCCCGCAGCATGGTGCTTGACCTCCGCACAAAGGAGTTCGTCGAGGCTGCGCGCATCCGTGGGGAGCGTGACCTTGTGATCCTCTTTCGCGAGATCCTTCCCAACGCGCTGGGCCCCATCCTGGTGGAGATCTCCGTGAGGTTCTCCTATTCCATCTTTCTGGTGGCATCCCTCGGTTTTCTCGGGTTGGGGGTTCAGCCTCCTTCTCCCGACTGGGGTTTGCAGATCAACGAGGCGCGGAGCTTCTTCGCCACCGCCCCGTGGATCCTGCTTTTTCCCGCAGGGGCCATATCGCTCCTCGTCGTGGCCACGAACCTCATGACCGACGGCCTGCGCCAGGTTTTCCAGCCGGGTGCGAGGTAAGGATGCCCCAGTCCAGCGTGGTCTTCCAAACAACAGACCTTTCTCTGGGCTACCAGACCGAGGGAGGTCTCCTGCCGGCCGTGCGGGGAGCCACCATCGACATCAAGGAAAAGGAATGCTTCGGAGTGGTCGGGGAGTCCGGCTCAGGGAAAACGACGCTGGCCATGGGGGCCATCAACTATCTCAGCGCAAACGGCCGGGTCCTGGGTGGCTCCTCGCGCCTTCGGGACGTGGAGCTCACCGGACTTCGCCGTCTCCAGATGCGAAGGATCTGGGGAAGCCGCATCGGCATGGTCTACCAGAATCCCTCCGCGGCGCTCAACCCTTCCCTGCGCATCGGCAGTCAGCTCTGCGAAGTGGCGCGCCGCCACCTGGGACTGTCCCGGAGCCAGGCGTGGGAAAAGTCCCTGGAAATGCTTGCCCGGGTTGCGATGCCCGACCCTTTGGCGACCATGCAAAGGTATCCGCACCAGCTCTCCGGAGGGATGCTGCAAAGGTGCGTGATTGCCATGGCCCTGATCACCCGGCCGGAGCTTCTCATCCTTGACGAGCCGACCACCGCGCTGGACGTGACCACGCAGGCCGTGGTGCTGGACCTGGTGGCGCAGCTCACGCGAGATTTCGCTTCCGCGATCCTTTACATAACCCATGACCTGGCCGTGGTCTCGAAGCTGTGCGACAGGGTCGGGGTGATGTATGCCGGACAGTTCGTCGAGCAGGCTCCGGTCAGAGACCTGTATCGGGCTCCTCTCCATCCCTACACCCTGAGCCTCCTGGGGTGCGTGCCGCGCTTCGATCCCGAGAGGGGAAAGCGTCTTCTCACGAGCATCCCCGGGTCGATTCCCCGGCTGGACAACCTGCCTTCGGGGTGCATCTTCGCCGCCCGCTGCGCTTTTGCCCAAGACGAGTGCCGGAAGGCTCCCCCACCGTTGCGCGAGGTGCTGCCCGGGCATTCAAGCGCATGCCTTCGCTGGGACGAGCTTCCCACCGCCGCTGAATACGTCCGAGCGGCTCCGCAGCTGCCCATGCACAAAGAGGAGCGGCCGGAGGTGCTTCGCGTTGTCGAGCTGAAAAAGAGCTTCCCTCCGACCGAACGGCTCTTCGGATCCGGCGGGAGGAGAAGCATCCGGGCCGTGGACGGAGTCACTCTCTGGGTGCGCAAAGGCAATACCCTGGGGGTCGTGGGAGAGAGCGGGTGCGGAAAAACCACGATGCTTCGCGTGATAAGCGGGCTGGCAGCCAGAACCTCGGGCCAGCTCCTCTTGAACGGGGAGCCGCTGGAGGCCGACGTTCAACGCCGCCAACGCTCGGTCTTGCAGCAGCTCCAGATGGTCTTCCAGAATCCCGATGCATCGTTGAATCCCCGGCACACCGCGGGCCGCGCCATAGCCCGGCCCCTTCGGCTCCTGGCAAATCTTTCCCGGCGCGAGGCGCGCGCCCAGGTGTCCCGACTCCTGGAGGCGGTGAACCTGCCCTCAGGGTTCTCCCGACGACTGCCGGAGGAGCTGAGCGGAGGAGAGAAGCAGCGCGTGGCCATTGCCCGGGCGTTTGCCGCTTCGCCACGGATCATCCTGCTCGACGAGCCCCTGTCGTCCCTGGATGTCTCTGTGCAGGCGTCCCTGGTGAACCTGCTCTGCGACCTGCAGGAAAGGAACGATGTCTCCTATCTCTTCATTTCTCACGACCTGGCGGCCGTCCAGCACCTTTCCCATTGGATTGCCGTGATGTACCTGGGCATCCTGATGGAATGGGGGGACGCGGAGGACGTTTTTGCCCCTCCCTTCCACCCCTATACCGAGGCGCTGCTTTCCGCGATCCCGGTGGCAGATCCCGAGGTTCGAAAGCGTCCCATACGGCTGCAAGGCAGTGTCCCCAGCGCGGCAAGCGTTCCGACGGGATGCAGGTTCCATACGAGGTGTCCCCGCAAGATCGGTAAAATCTGCGAAACCGAGACCCCTCCGTGGCGCGAGGGAAAAAACCATCACAGCATCTATTGCCATATTCCGCTGGATGAGCTGAGGCGGCTCCAGGCAGACACGATTGCCAAAGCGTCCGAGGGCGGGGAAAGCTGATGGCGCGCTATATCACGCGGAGGCTGGGCTTCGTGCTGCTGACTCTGCTGATTTCCTCAGCCGTGATCTTCATAGTGACGCAGATCCTTCCCGGTGACGCTGCGCGCGCCATCCTGGGCAGGTTTGCAACGCCCCAGGCTCTTGCAAACCTCAGGGAAAAGCTGGGTCTGGATCGGCCCCTGCTTGTCCAGTACGGCAGCTGGCTTGCGCACTACGTGCAAGGAGACTGGGGCCTGTCCCTTTCAACAGGTGAGCCGGTCTTTCCGCTGGTTGCGGCCCGGCTCCGCAACTCCGCCATGCTCGCGCTGGTTGCCTTTCTCATGTACGTCCCGCTGGGCATCCTGCTTGGCCTCTTTTCCGCGCTTCGCCGGGGGAAGGTTTTCGATCAGGTGGTTTCCATAACGTCACTTGCATTCATCGGATTACCCGAGTTCGTGACCGGGCTGGTCCTGATAGCGATTTTTGCCCTTCATTTGAACTGGCTGCCGGCAAGCTCGGACATTCGCCCGGATTCGGGCCTGCTTGCCGCGCTTCCCCGGCTGATCCTGCCGGGCATCACCGTCTCCCTGGTCAGCCTTGCCTACATCACGCGAATGACACGCTCCAGTACGGGGGAGGTGCTGGGAACCGATTACGTGCGAAGCGCCTACTTGAAGGGGCTCCACCCGTTGCGGGTGCTTTTCACGCACGTTCTTCGCAACTCCCTGCTCCCAACGGTGACGGTGATCGCGGTGGGGATTGGCTGGCTCATCGGGGGGTTGATCGTGACCGAGTCCCTGTTCAGCTATCCCGGCCTGGGGAGGCTGCTGCTCTTTGCCATCCAGCGCAGGGACCTGCCGCTCCTGCAGGCAATCACGCTGCTCCTCGTAGTCGTCTTCAGCCTCTCCAACCTGCTTGCAGACACCCTCTACGCGCTTTTAAATCCTCGAATCCGCTATACGTGAAGGCGCGCGCTCGTTCAATGCAGCGGAAGCTTCACCTTGAACTCGGTAAACTCACCCGGAGTGCTCGTGAAGGTGATGATCCCTTCATGCGCCTCCGCGATATGCTGGCAGATGGACAATCCCAGGCCGGCGTTCTTCTTGTTCATTTTCGTGCTGAAAAAGGGATTGAAGATCTTGGCCTGGATGTCCGCGGGAATTCCGTAGCCATTGTCGGCAATTGTCACCTCCGCGAAGCGGTCTTCCCTGTTGGCCAGAAGCTTGACCCTCACCGTGCCGCCGTCCAGCACCGCGTCAATGCTGTTCAGCAGAAGGTTCAAGAAAAGCTGCTTGAGCCGGTTCTCATCACCGACAATCTCCACGCGTCCGGCGCACACTTCCTTGTCCAGGCGGATGTTTTTCTTCGAGAGGTTGTGCTGCAGCAGGAGAATGGCCTCCTCGATCACCTCGACGAGGTCGGTCCGGCTCTCCGGAAGCTCTTTGACCTTGGAGAATGACAGGAGGCTCCCTGTGATTTCGACGATCCTGCCGAGCTCTTTTTCGATCTTCCGCAGCTTTTCCTTTCCGTCAGGATCGAGCTTCTTGTCCTTCAGAAGCTCCACGTAATTGCGGATGATGAACAGGGGATTGTTGATCTCGTGCGCCACCCCCGCCGCCACCTCCGCCACGGTGGCCATCTTTTCCGCCCTGATGATGTAGTCTTTCATGTAGCGGTCGATCGAAACGTCATGGACCAGGAGGGCGGTTCCAAGGAAGGAGCTCTCGTCATCCCGCAGCGGAAAGACGTCGACCTGCACCTGCCTGTCATCGCTGATGTGGACCTCCTCCCACACGTACTCCTCCCGTGCGGCGATCTTTTCGCGTATTTCGTCCGCGTTGGGGAAGCGCAGGGCGGTGAGCAGCCCCTGGAAGGAATGCGTATTCATCTGCTCAGGGCCGAGCTGCATTGTCTCGATCCCCGCAAAGTTGGTCAGCTGTACCACGTCGTCCGCGTCGAGGATGACGATGCCGATGGGCAGATGCCGGAAGAAGATTTCGCTGTACCGCTTCAAGAGGTAGAACTGCATGTTGTCGGCTTCGATCCCCTTCTTGCCCAGAGCAAAGGAATACGTGAGCTCGTAGAGGCGGAAGCGGTCCAGGTCTGCAACGCGCTCCGTTCCCCTGCGGTAGCCGTCCTTGAGAATGGTCACGCGGTCCGCCACCTTCAGAGTCTCGTCCATGTCGTGCGTGATATAAATGATGCTTTTCCCCTGCCGGCGGAACTCGAAGATGATGTCATAGATCGTCCCCATCTCCTCCGGGGTGAGCTTGTTGGAAAGCTCGTCGAGGATCATGAGCCGCGGATTCAGGAAGAGCATCCGCGCGAACTCCACCATGAGCTGCTGCGCCTGCGAGAGACGATGCAGGGGCAGCTCGAGGTCTATCTCGATGTTCATCCGTTGAAAAAGGTCCCTGCAGATCAGGAACATGCGTCGGCGGTCCAGGCCTATGAATCGGCCCTGGATCATCCTTCCGGCGAAGATGTTCTCTATTGCATTGAGGCTCGGGAGAACCGTGAGGTTCTGATACACCATGCCCACGCCAGCCCGGATGGCGGTTTCCGGGGTGAAGGACTTCACCTCGACGCCCCTGTAAATGATCTCTCCCTGGCTCTTTTGGACTGCGCCGCTCATGAGCTTGACGAGGGAGGACTTGCCTGCCCGATGCTCGCCCACCAGTGCGTGGATCTCCCCCTCGTAGAGATCGAAATCCACTCCTTTCAGTGCCGGCGCGCCATTATAAGCGACATGGATGCCACGCATTCTGAGGAGGTGCCGGTTCGAAAGTGCATTAGCCGGAGGTCCGCCTACATCTTCCATTGGCAAGACCGGATCTGCGCTCTCATTCCAGGTTCAGCCGTTTCATTCTGTTATAGAGGGTCTTGCGCGTGATTTTCAGCAGTCGCGCCGCCTCCCCCTTGATGCCGTTGGTCTGCCGCAGAGCCTCGCGGATCACGGCCCGCGACTTTTCGGCGGAGAACTGCCGTATGGCGTCGAAGCCTGCGCCGCTTCTATCCACGATGCGGTATTGCTCGGGAAGATCCCGCGGCTCGATCAGCTCCGTTTCGCAGAAGATCACGGCCCTCTCAATGATATTCTTCAGCTCGCGGACGTTGCCGGGCCAGCTGTGATCCTCAAGCGTTTCGGTCACGCTCTGCGAGATGCCCCGCACGTTCTTCCCGTATGCCTGGTTGAACTCTCCCACGAAGTGCAGGGCAAGCGGGATGATGTCCTCTTTTCGATCGCGAAGCGGGGGGAGCTTCAGGGTTATGACGGACAATCGATAGTAGAGGTCCTCCCGGAAGGTCCCTTGCGCAATCATGGCTTCGATGTTCTTGTTGGTCGCGGCGATGACGCGGAAGTCCGCCCGGATGGGGACCGATCCTCCGAGCCGGGTAAAGTGCTTTTCCTGCAAAACGCGAAGCATCTTGGCCTGCGTTTGCAGGCTCATGTCGCCGATCTCGTCGAAGAAGATCGTGCCGCCGTCTGCAAGCTCGATTTTTCCCTTCTGCTGGCTCTGCGCATCGGTGAACGCGCCCTTCTCATGGCCGAACATCTCGCTCTCCAGGAGGTTGTCGGGAATGGCCGCGCAATTGACTTTGATATAAGCGTTGTGCCTGCGCTTGCTTGCGTGATGGAGGAGGTCGGCGATGAGCTCCTTACCGGTGCCGCTCTCCCCAATGACGAGCACCGACGCCTCGGTGGGAGCCGCTTTTTCCACCAGGCTCAGCACCTCGTCCATCTTCTGATTCCGGGTGATAAGGGTGTCCGCGGAGGAGACTGGCTTCTTGATGCGAACGGAGCGCTCAAGGTGGCGGATTTCCTGGAGCAGCTCCGAAAGCTGCACGGGTTTCGCAAAGAAGTTCAGGGCGCCATACTTCATTGCGCGCACGGCGCTCTCCACGGAGGCGAATCCGGAGATCATGATCACGGGGAGCAGGGGGTGGGTTTTCCTGATTATCTTGAGGAGGTCGATGCCTCCCAGCTTGGGCATGCGGACGTCCATCAGAATCAGATCCACGTTGTTCCGTCCCAGGATCTCGAGGACCTCGAGGGGATCGTCGCGGAAAAGGGTCACATAGCCCTTGGACTGGAGCACTTCGGCAAGAGAGAGGCATACCTCACGCTCGTCGTCGACAATGAGGACGGTGAAACCCATGGCGTCAGGATACAATACCCCGCAATCGGTTAAAAGGCCGATGCCCAGTAAGACAAACCGCGGGAAATGTGTAGGGTGTGAGAAAGGATCGATGGGTAAGTCCTTACACAGCAATTCAGACGCTCCTCCTGGTCGTGAGCGCGGCTCTTTGTAATTGATTTTCAGGAAACGACTTAGCACCGTCAGAGTCGGCTGCGCTCTTGGCATGTAACTTGCAGATCATACAATGCATCTCAATTCAAGGAGGTTTTCCTTATGAGGAAAGCGTGTCTTGTACTGCTCTCAGTTATGCTGCTCGGCGGCATGATCTTTGCGAATGGAACGGGCGAGCAGCAAAAAGCCCCGGCCAAAAGCGGGGCAATTAAAATCGGCCTCTCCTTCTCGGACTTCGAGACTGAGCGCTGGCCGGTCGAACAGGCTCTCATGACCAAGCTCGCCGCAGCTCAGGGCGTACAGGTCGTCTCGCAGGTCGCCAACCACGACGCGAAGCTGCAGAACGACCAGATCGAAAACATGGCGCTGCAGGGAGTCAACGTCATTATCATCATCGCTGAAGATGGCGCGGCGGCGGCAACGGCCGTTGACGAGGCAGCCAAGGCGGGAGTGAAGACCATCGCCTATGACCGGCTCATCAAGTCACCGAACATCTCCGCCTACATCTCCTTCGACAACACCGAGGTCGGGCGCGCCGAGGCCCGCGGGGTCGTCAAGGTCGTCGATCATGGAAACTTCATGCTCCTCGGTGGAAGCCCCACGGACAACAACGCAGTCCTCGTTCGCAACGGGCAGATGGAAGTCCTGAAGCCGTACATCGACAGCGGGAAGATCAAGATCGTTGCCGACCAGTGGGTGGAGAACTGGTCACCCCCGACTGCGACCAAGATCATGGAGAACGTCCTCACGGCTCAGCACAATAACATCGACGCCGTGGTCGCCTCCAACGACGGGACCGCACTCGGTGCGCTCCAGGCAATGAAGGCCCAGGGGCTGGCGGGCAAGGTTCCCATTTCCGGGCAGGACGCCACCGCTGCCGGCTGCAACTCGATCGTGCGGGGCGAGCAGACGGTCACCGTCTACAAAGACGTCCGCCTCCTGACGCCTATGGCCATCGACATGGCTATCAAGCTGGCGAAGGGTCAGTCCATTGACGGGCTGAAGATGTACAACCTGTCCGACCTTACGCTGGACAAGAACCAGAAAGGGCAGGTACCCTGCAAGTTCCTTCCGGTCGTCCAGGTGGACAAGAGCAACGTGTACGACCAGATCGTCAAGAGCGGCTTCCAGAGCTACGACGATGTGTATCGTGACGTTCCGGAATCCCAGAGGCCGGCAAAACCGTAATTCAGCGCTAGAGTGAGCGCGGCGCGGCCGCCGCGCTCGTTTTACATCCTTACGAGGCACAGGAAGACGAGGGCGCGCGCCCTCGCCTTTCATGATCGAGGGGTATGGCCAGCATGAGCGAGACGAGTGACCTCATCCTTGACATTCAGCACGTGACCAAGGAGTTCCCCGGCGTGGTTGCCCTGAGTGACGTCACTTTTTCCGTGAAAAGGGGAACCATCCACGGGATCTGCGGCGAGAACGGCGCGGGAAAATCCACGCTGATGAAGATCCTTGCGGGGGTTTACCCCTTCGACTCCTATGACGGGCGCATCCTGTACAACGGAGAGGAGCTGCGCTTCGAGCGGGATTCGATTCGCCAGGCCATCGAAAAAGGGATTGCCATCGTGTACCAGGAGCTCGCCCTGATACCGCTCATGACGGTAGGAGAGAATATCTACCTGGGTCGTGAGCCGGGCGCGGGCGGCGTCATCAATTGGAACAGGCTCTACCAGAAAACGCAGAAGGTGCTCGATGAATACCACCTTCGCATTGCCCCGAGCGCCGTCGTGACCAACCTCGGAGTCGGCCAGCAGCAGATCGTGGAGATTGCAAAGGCCCTCTCAGAAAGCGCCCAGATTCTGATCCTCGACGAGCCCACCTCGGCGCTCACGGAAGCCGAAGTCGAGATCCTCATGGCCATCCTCACCCACCTCAAAGAACGGGGCGTGACCTGCATCTACATCTCCCACAAGGTCGAGGAGTTTTTCCGCATCACGGACAACATCACCGTTCTTCGCGACGGCGGTGTCGTGGGGACTCTCGCCACGAAGGACGCGAACTATGAAAAAGTGATCTCGATGATGGTCGGCCGGGAGATGAAGGAGAGGTTCCCCTCGGGAAACAGGGTCGCGGGAGATGTCATCCTCGAGGTTCGAAACCTTTCCGTCGACAGCCCCTACCAGACGGGGAAGAGGGTCGTGAAAAACGTTTCCTTCTCAGTCCGCAAGGGTGAGATCCTGGGCATCGCCGGCCTCATGGGTTCGGGCCGCAGCGAGCTCGTCACGACGATCTTTGGCGAGTTCGGCCAGAACCGAAGGGGAGAGATCTTGCTGGAGGGCGTTCCCGTGGAGATCGATTCCGCGCGCGTGGCCATGAACAGCGGGATCAGCCTCGTTCCGGAGGATCGCAAGCGGATGGGGCTCGTCGTGGACCAATCCATCCTCAAGAACATGTCGCTGCCGAACCTGGAGCGCTTCTCAGGCTTCCTGTCCATCAACCGCAACGCCGAGCTCAAGGCGTGCGAATCCATGTCGGCGTATCTCGCCATAAAGACGCCCACGCTGCAGGCCCTCGTCAATTCCCTGAGCGGCGGCAACCAGCAGAAAGTCGTCATTGCCAAATGGCTGATGTCGGAGCCGAAGGTTCTCATTCTGGACGAGCCGACGCGGGGAATCGACGTCGGCGCGAAATATGAGATCTACAAGCTCATGAACAAGCTTGCGGAGGAAGGGGTCGCCATCGTTCTGATCTCCTCCGAGCTGCCCGAGATCCTGGGCATGAGCGACCGCATTCTCGTCATGCACGAAGGAGAAAGTGCCGGCGTCGTGGACCGGCGCGAAGCGACGCAGGAAAAGCTCATGGCCATGGCAACAGGCCTGATGGCAAACGCAACAAGTGAGGTGAGATGATGCTGGCAACAAAGACGATTTCGATGGCGGCTGTATCGCGCAGCGTCCGCGCGAACGTCCGCACGTATACCATGATCATCGCACTCGCGCTGATCTGGCTCCTTTTCGGCAGCCTCACTCACTGGATATTCTTCGAGCCGCGAAACCTCTCCAACCTCTTCCGGCAGATGACTATCGTGTCCTTCCTGGCAATCGGCATGGTGCTGGTCATTACCACGGGCAACATCGACCTTTCCGTCGGCTCGGCCACGGGACTGGTGAGCGCGGTTACCGCCTATCTGCAGGTCAATATCATGCCGCCCATTCTTCACAGCATCTTCCCCGGCATGGCGGCGGGCCCGCTGGGCGTGCTCAACACGATCATCGCAATACTTTCGGCGCTGCTTGTCGGCCTCGTCGTAGGGCTCTGGCAGGGCACCATCATTGCCTTCCTCAAGGTCCCCGCATTCATTGTGACCCTGGGAGGCATGCTGATTTTCCGCGGAGGAGTTCTTGCCGTCACGCAAGGGAAGACCTTGACGATTTACGAGGACGATTTCCGGCTCATTGCCCAGGGATACGTGCCCGCGATGGTGGGGTGGATACTCGGCGGGATCGTCGTGGTGGTCATTGTGTTCGTGATCTTTCGAGGCAGGCAGCAGCGCAGCGAGTTCGGATTCAAGCTTGTCCCATTTTACCAGGACCTGCTGAAAGCGCTGCTCATCTCGTTCCTCGTAATATTCTTCATCTACATCATGAACAGCTACCGCGGCATTCCCAATCCAGTTCTCCTCATGGCCTTCGTGGCGGTCATCTTCACGTACCTCGCGAACAATACCAAGTTCGGCCGCTACTCCTACGCGCTGGGAGGCAACAAGGAAGCCACCCGGCTCTCGGGGATTAACATCAACCGGGTCGTATTCACCGTGTTCATCCTCATTGGCCTGCTCACCGGAGTCTCGGGAATCGTCCTGACGGGATACGTCGCGGCGGGAACCATAGGTGGAGGCACCAACTACGAGCTGGATGCCATCGCTTCCTGCGTCATCGGAGGAACCAGCCTCATGGGCGGCGAAGGAACCATCTTCGGGGCAATCGTCGGCTCCCTGATCATCGCCAGCCTTCTCAACGGTATGAGCGTCATGAACATGGACGTTTTCTGGCAGTACATCATTCGCGGCGGGGTCATCATCGCTGCTGTCTACATCGACGTCACGTCCAAGAGGAACCGCTCCTAGCCCGCCGTACCCGTTCTAAACGCTGGGCTCGCTCCGCTCGCGGGACATTCAGTATGTTGTGAGCATGCGAAACGAGATGAGAAAGGTACCTTTAGGCACCTCGGGCCATCAGGTCAGCTCGCTCTGCCTCGGCGCCATGTACCTGGGCACGAAAACCGATGTCGAGACCTCCTATGCGATCCTCGATCTCTACCTCGAACAGGGCGGCACGTTCATCGACACCGCGAATATCTACGCCCACTGGATCGACGGGTTCAAAGGCGGGGAGAGCGAGACGCTTCTGGGGGACTGGATGCGAAAGAGGCGAAACCGCTCCAGCTTGTTCCTTGCATCGAAAGTCGGGTTCCAGTACCCCTCCGTCGAAAGGGGTCTCAGCGCGGACACCGTCGCGGCGGAATGCGAGAGGAGCCTGAAGCGCCTGGGTGTCGAGACAATCGATCTGTACTACGCCCACGTGGATGACCGCAAAACGCCGCTTGATGAAACCCTGGAGGCTTTTGACAGGCTTGTGCGCGCAGGCAAGGTACGAATGATCGGCGCCAGCAATTTCCTGGCGTGGCGGCTTGCCGAGGCTCGCCTTCTTTCGCGCAGCCGGGCCATGACGGAGTACTGCTGCATCCAGCAGCGATTTTCCTATCTCCAGCCACGGCCCGGGGCCTCCTTTGATCCCCAACTGGCTGCCAATTCGGACCTTCTTGATTTTTCTGAATCGAGCGGCGTCACACTCCTGGCCTATTCGCCGCTCCTGGGCGGCGCATACACGCGGGCAGACAGGGGCATTCCCGAGCAGTACCTCTGGCGTGACACCGAGGATCGCCTTGCCCGGTTGAAGCGCCTGGCGCGCGAGCTCGGGATCACGGCCAATCAGCTGGTCCTTGCGTGGATGGCGCAGTCACAACCCGCCATCATACCCGTGATGGCAGGCGGCACCGTGGAGCAAGTCAGAGAAAACCTCGGCTGCCTGGACGTTCTGCTTGGACAGGCCCAGATGGAGTTTCTGAACAAGGGCAACCAGACATCCTGAGTGGGGAGTGAAAGGCCGCCGGGACCAAGAATTTGCCCCGTGGACACTTTAGTACTAAATTAAAACACATGGACAGGGGCAGACAAGGAGGATCCGCAGGCCGGGAACCCGAACGAACCGGCAGCTGCCCGCCGGCACGCACCCGGAGGGCAGTCGCCACGTGGCTCAGGCTGGCAAGGTTTGTCAGTTGCCAGCACGCGGCCCTGGGGTCCCGGCTCCTGGAGCCGGGACTGAGTCTGGCCCAGTTCGACGTTATTGCCCAGATTGGCGCCGCCGAAGGGCTCTCTCAAAAGGAGCTGGCGGACCGGCTGGTGGTGACGGAGGGCAACGTCACGCAGCTGTTGCAGAAGCTGGAAAAAAGAAGGCTTGTCGCCCGGCCACCCAGCGGCCGGTGCAACAGGCTCCAACTGACCGCGGCAGGTCGTCGTCTTCGTGACGCGATTGTGCCTGGTCAGGAGCGTGCAATTGCCCTTCTCTTTGCGGCGCTCACGGACAATGAGCTGGAGACGCTCTCACGGCTCTTGCGGAAGCTATCGCGCAGCGAGTCGGGAGCAAAGACACACATGGGGCCGGAAGCCCCGAAGGAGGACATTCATGAGTGAAAAGGCGAAGGTTGCCATTTTCTACTACAGCGCCATGGGGCATGCATACCAGGTTGCCCAGGCTTTCGAGCAGGGAGCCAAGGCCGAAGGAGCGGAGGTGAGGCTTCGCAAGGTGCCCGAACTGGCCTCTCCCGAGGTCGTGGCATCCAATCCTGCCTGGAAGGCTCACCTGGAGGCGACGCGCGGCGTTCCTGAGGCCACGCTGGCCGACCTGGAATGGGCCAACGGCTATGTGTTCGGCAGCCCAACCCGTTACGGCGTCATGGCTGCGCAGATGAAGCAGTTCCTCGACTCAAGCGGGCCGCTCTGGGGCCAGGGGAAGCTGTCCCACAAGCCTGTCACCGCGTTTGCCGGGGCAATGAATCCGCACGGCGGCCAGGTCAACACCATCAGCTCCATCTATAATGTCATGCAGCACTGGGGAACGATCATCGTGCCGACCGGGTACACCGACTCCAGCATCTACGCAGCCGGCGGCAGTCCCTATGGAGTGATCTACACTGCCCCGGCCCGGGAAAGCACGGCAGTGGAGGAGCAGGTGCTGGCCGCGGCTCGGTACATGGGGGCGCGCCTTGCCCGGTATGCGCAGGTCCTGGCGGCAAACAGGGATCAGCTGCTTTCTACGAAGGCCGCGGGGTCAAAAGTAGCCTGACGCGGCCTATTTCGCCGTCTTGAAGTTTCTCTCGACGAAAAGTCCCGCGAGGATGGCGCCGACCCATGCAAGCACGGCGCAGACGAGCATGACCACCTTGAACGTGTCCACGAAGGCCATGCGAATTGCAGCCTGGACCGCCGCGACCTCCTGCGGTTTTGCCGCGAGGGGCACCGCGGCGCCTCCCAGCCTGCTCGCCTCAACGGACAGGGCCTGACGGACGGGCGCGGAAAGGCCCGCGGAGGAGGCTCGCGCATCCAACCCGTGGGCAAACAGAACCAGAGCAAAAGCGCCGACAACCGCGATTGCCAGCACCCCGGCCGTGCGTGAGACGGCGTTGTTGATTCCCGATGCGGTGCCCGACAGGTGGCTGGCAACCGACCCCATGACAGCGGTGGTGAGCGGCGCCACCGTGATTCCCATCCCGACGCCCAGGAGCAGGACTCCGGGAAAGAAGCTCAACCAGTATCGCGACGGCCCGGGGGTCAGGCCGCTCCAGGCCATGGACAGGAATGCCAATCCCGCCACGGCCGGGCCAATGACCAGGGGGAGCCGTGGACCGGATCTGTCCACCAGTCCGCCCGCCCACCGGGACAGCGCGGTCAGCACAAGGGCAAACGGGGTGAAGGCGAAGCCTGCTGCGGCCATGCTGTACCCCTGCGCCTGCACGAGATTGAGGGAGAGAAAGAACATGCCAACGCTGAGTGCGCCGTACAGAGCCAGCGTGAGCAGGTTCGTGCCGCTGAATGTCCTGGAGGTAAAAAGACGGAGGGGAATCATCGGATGACGGCTGCGCGCCTCAACCACGATGAAGCCCGCAAGGGCGGCTGCTCCCACGGCAAGCGCGGTGATGACCCGCGGGTCGCCGAACCCGGCATCAGGGGCGGAGATGAACCCGTAGGTCAGGCCGGCCAACGCCACAATGAGAAGCGCTGCTCCGGGGAAGTCGATTCGGCCAGATCCCTGATCATTACGGCTTTCGGGCACGCGAAGAAACAGCGGGATGAGGGCGCCAATCCCAAGAGGGATGTTGATCAGGAACACGCCGCGCCACAGCCCGGCTCCGGAGAGCACCCCGCCAAGGATGGGCCCTATGACTGTCACGATGGTTGTGGCAGCAGACCAGGTGCCGATGGCCCGGCCGCGCTGGGCAGGACCGAAGAACGAGCTGATGATGGCAAGGCTCCCAGGAATCATCAATGCGCTGCCGACTCCCTGCGCGGCGCGAGCCCACACCAGGAAATCAGCGCTCGGCGCAAGACCGCACACAAGGGAGGCCAGCATGAAAAGGAGGATTCCGATTGCGAATATCTTCCTTCTGCCGAAAAGGTCCCCGAGCGACCCACCGACAGGAATCAGCGCGGCAAGCATGAGAAGGTATGCGTTGACCACCCAGAGGAGCTGGACCCCGCTTGCATGAAGCCCAGCCTGCACCGCGGGCAGGGCCACATTGAGGGCAGTTCCGTCGATAAACGCCATGCTGGAGGCGAAGATCGTGGAGAAAAGCACCCAGGGCCCGGCGCCGCCTGCGACCTGTTCTTTCATGGGAGTGAAAGGTATCGAAGGTCGGCCGGATGGGCTACTTTTCGTTTCCCCAGATCACGACGGGCATTTCACCCTGCGCGGCCGCCCGCTTCCCGGTTGACTCCGGGCCGGCACTATCCTCGTACCGGGCGGCCAGCTCGGGCGCAGCGCTCTTGACCTTTGCCAGGGCAAGGGCGGCCTGGCCGGCATCCCCGCGCGCAGAGTAGATCCGGGAGGCCAGGAGGTTGAGAAGCGGCGAGCTCTGGTTGACTGCAAGACCCTTGTTGACCAGGGAAAGCGCGCCGTCGGTGTCCCCGGCAAGGAACCTGATGTTGGCCGCATTGACGTACGGAGAGACGAGCGTGGGGTCGCCTGCAATCACCGCCCGGAAAGCCGCTTCAGCGTCCTTCAAATCGCCGAACATTCCATGAAGGATGCCCAGCCGGATGCGCGCCAGGCTTGCCTGTCTGCCCGACAAGCCCGCCAGCGCAGCTGTCAGCTCGGAGATCCGGGACGTGTAGAGGGCAGTGGTGAAACCGGAGAGGGAGCCTGAGTAGATCTTTTGAACCGCCTGGGGAGAAGGGTCGATGATCGTGATGGAGCTGGGAGGGAGGGGAAGGGCCGGCCAGGCCTCTCTCATCTCAGCCAGGGGCAGGAACTCGAACGGTCCTGCGGAACGGTATTTCCTGACAAGCTCAGAGGCGGCGGTCCATGCTGCCACGAATCCCTGTTGCAGCACAGTAGTCTCAACTGGAATCCAGAGGGTTCCGTGCGCGATCACTTCCAGGGACTTTGTCGTGAAAAGGGAAGCGTTCTCCACCGGCTCACCCGTGTCAAAGGCCAGGAAGATATGACCAGGAGTCGTGAGGATTGCCGTGCGGATGCCCACGGATTCCAGGAGGGAGGCAAGGAGCGCCGTTGTGTCGCTGCAGTCCCCTCCCCGGTTGGCAAGAGTCACCCGCGGGAAATGCACCGTGTCGACCACCTGGGAGTTGCCCAGCACCTTGGAGATGGGGGTTTCGGGGTTGGGAACATAGCTCATCCCGTACGCGCCCAGCGCGTCGCAGACGTGCATGGCGTAAAAAATCCTGCGAGAGACCTGGAGGCCGCGCGCCGAATCCCCGATGTCCAGGACGCGTCGGGCAAAACCGCTTACCGTGTCCTCGTTGGGGGTGATGTAGGCGGCGATTTTCCTGGTGTCATCCCAAGTCAGGGCAGTGTTGCGATTGATTGTCGCATTCACGACCTTGCTGACGGTCTGCTCGGCGCCGTTCACCGTGCAGACTGCGTCGATTCGCGCCTGGACAGCTGCATCTTCCTGCAGCTCCAGGACCGTGGGCTGGAACTTGAGAAAAAGATCGAAGGAGGCCTTCGCCCCGGCGGCAAGCTGGGAAACCATCTTTGCCTCCGACGGGAAATCCATGAAGCGGGGGATGAAAACGCTCACCTTCACGTTTGAAACGGGCGTTGAAAGCTGGTTGGTGACCGTTACCGTCCCAGCCGGGTGCGTGAGGTAAAACTGCATGAGAGCCGGGAAAAGGCTGGGGATCTTGACGTCCTGCACCACAAGAGGCGCCTGCGGCTGCGGGCCGGTTCCGCCTGCCTCGAAAAGCCTCTTCAGATCTTCCATCGCGGCTCGGGAGACGCGGTCGCTGGGGTCCTTTGCCAGGATTTGCTCATAGGTCTGCAAGGCCTGGGTGTATGTAAGCCGGGCCGATTCGGGGCCGACCGCGCGCAGCGTTTGGCGCGCCCTGGCGTCCAGGTCCGCTGCGGCTGCCCTGAGGTCCGCAACCTCCAGCGCTGAAAGCCTGGCCTGCGCCGCCTGGTTGCCGGGATCCGCATCAAGGACCTTCTGCCAGGCTGCGCGAGCCATGAGAGAAGAGCCGGCGGCCTCATACAGGGCAGCCGCCTGGGAAAAGTTGGCGGCTTCATCAGGGCTTGCGCCCTGCAGGAGACTGGCCAGCTTTTCCTCTGTCGGGTTGTGGATGCCTTTCTGAGCGCAATACCCGGCGTCGAGAAGCCTGATGATGCGCCGCCCCGTGGTGTCCGAAAGATACACAATTCCCCGGCTCCAATCCGCTGCCACCGACCCGCTTGCCGGAAGTTTTTCCACCTCGAGGCCGGCAAGAGATTCGAGCTTCCATAAGAGGCTGCCGTCGCGGGAGAACTTCAAGAGCTGCCCATTCGACAGAACGATGAAGCTGCCGTCCGGCGCAATCGTCATTGCCAGCGGAGTCAGTGGCTTTGCCGGGTCGACAAGCGGCAGGACATAATCCACCAGTCTGCCCTCCGAACTGTAGATACGAAACGCGCGCAGGACGTAGTCGTAGACCCAGACGGTGGAGTCGGGGCTGACCCCGATGAAGGCAATGTACTCCGACGCGCCGGCAAAAAGCGGAAAGTCGACGCGCTTCCTGCCCGTGAGCTTGACCGCCTTCCGCGCGGCGGAATCCACAACAAGAACGCCGCCGTCAGGAAGCGCCGCGAACGGCGCTGCTGCAAGCTCCACGCCTGTCTGCAGCTTTCTTGGCGCCGGGGAATCCGCGTCGATCCGGTACAGGCTGCTTCCCTGCGCAGGCTTCAGGAGTACCGTGCCACCGGGCGTCACGGAAACACCCAGGGCGTAGCTGACGATCCCGTTCTCCCCAAGGCTCTTTCCCGGCTGTGAAACGACGCGAAGAGCGGGGTCCAGCTCCACGCACGCCACGCCGAGCGCGGCCAGGACGTTTCCGTTCGGCCTGGTGGCCAGGGACCATGGGTAGGCGTACTGCGAAATCAGCGCAGCGGGCAGCTCGTCTATCACCAGCGGAGGCTGCAGGGAGGATTGCTGCGTAATGCCTTTGAGCGAGCCCCAGAGGAGGAACACGGCGTGGGCGAACAGGGTCGGCAGCTCGGGCGTCGGCACGCCGAGCCACGGATAGGCCGCGGACTCCGTCCCGTCGGACAGGCGCTTTATCCTGACAACGATGCTGGGGTTGTCCTTGCCCAGGCTGGCGATCATGGACAGGGAGTAATCAAAGCTTCCCCCCGCCTCAGGACGGGAACACTCGATTCGCCCTGCGTAGAGCCTGTTTGCCACGCCGGCCATTGTATCCAGGAGGTCGGTTACCTGCCCCTGCGCTTCAGGGGTTCGGGGGTCCACAAGAGGGGCTTCAATTCGGATGCGCTCCACGGCGGCCGCCTGAGCGCCTGCCGCGCCGAGTGCAAGGAGGAAGATGATCAGCTTTTGCATCTTGGCCGCCATTCGGTTCGCGCCCGGGCTGCTTCCATTCCATCCGCGGTACGCACAACGGAATGCTCAAGCCGTACCGCATCTCCCGGGCCGTGCTGGGTCCGCACCACGATCCCCGTGCCGTACGCCGTCTCAGAGAGGAAGTCGATTCCCAGTGCCGTGACCGCGCTGCCTTCCAGGAGCCCCCGCCCCGCGCTTTCCACCACCCATTCAACGTACCGGCCGTTTCCCACGTGCCTGTTCGCATCCAGGTCCGCAAACCGCACTGTCGCCGACCACTCCGTCTCCGCGGCTTCGGGCCCGGGCAGCTTCCCCATGTCTGCGTCAAGCGCGCGGGGGAGAGCATCCATGCCCGGCGGGTTGAAGACGGACTGCACGCGAACGGGGCGCAGCGTGTCCAGCTTGAGGGCAAGCCAGGCGCTTGCCGCACAAGCGATCTGCGTTCCCTGGGCGTTTCTCACCGAGAAATCCCTGAGCGCGAACAGCTTGTCAATGCCCGTGGGCCACGTGCGGACCGTTATCTTCTCTCCCAGGGCGGGGTACCTTTCCACCCGCAGGCGCAGGCGCGAAAGGATCCATGCCAGACCCTGCCGACGAAGGTCCTCGGGGGCGACGCCGAGGAGCTGCGTGTGGTAGCCCGCCGTCTCCTGCAGGAAATCCCACATGCCCCGCACGGAAAGAAACCCGTGGGCATCCGTGTCGAACAGGTGGACGGTGTAGGAGGCTTCAGCGACAAGGTCAGCCACAGCAGCTCACCGCCGGGAGCCGTTGTCTGAAACGGTGTTGCCCGCCATGGTGAGCCCACTCACGCCGGCCGAATACATGGTGGCGGCGTTCCGCTCCACCCTGTTGCCGGCAATTGTGATGGAAGCAACGTCGGTCAGGGAGAACGCGGCAAAAGTGTTGTCGTGGATGAAGCAGTCGCTAACCTCCACGTTCTCACACCCGGAAAGGTCCACCGCAATGGAGCCTGAGCCGGCCAGCTCGCACTTGGAAATGACGAGGCCCGTCACGTTCTGGGCGGCAATGACGGAGCCTTCACATGCGTAGGTGCCCAGGGACTGGGAGTGGCGCGCCGCAATGCCTTCAATGCGGATGTCCTGGCTGCCATCCAGGGTCATCACGTTCTGGTACAGGTCGGTGCACAGGAGGCGAACGTCTCCCTCCCCGCGCAGGGTGAGGCCGCTGTGATTCGAGACGATGATGGCAGTGTGTGTCGAGTACGTCCCTGCCGAAAGAACGATCGTGTCCCCGGCCCTGGCCGCATCTATGGCAGTCTGCAGGGAGAGAGGGCCTCCGGCCGATATACGAACCGGATCAGCGGCAAGAGCCACGGAAGCGCAGAAAAGAACGGCCCCGAGCAACCTTTTCACGGATTGAGGGTATCCGCGGGCCGTGATAAGGTCAATGCGCGCCCGCGCCGACACTCTAGGTACTATCGCATGAGCATCCGTTGGAAAATATTTCTCATCGTCCTCCCTCTCATCGTGGCAACCCTGGGCCTCACGGGGGGGTCTTCGTTCTTCTCCACCCGCAATGGCATTACACGGATCGCCAAGAACTTTCTCGGGTTCAAGGCGGACCAGCTGCGCAAGCAGGCGGAAAGCCAGTGGTCCCTGCTGGTGCAGAACAGCCTCACCGAGCAGCCGGATATGGTGTCCGCCACAAAAGCCGCGGTGGAGGGATATGCGCAGAGCATCGTCACGAGCCCCACGGAGCTGATTGTGGCCGTTGGGGAGGACGGCGGTGTGGTCATGAGCACTGGCGACGTCAGCCTTTCGGACACGGAAAAAACCTCCCTTGCCGGGCTTGCGAAGGCCAGAACGACTGACCTCATCCCGGCAATCGGCATTGGAGGAAGGGACAGGGTGGCAAAAGGGTTCTGGTTCGATCCCTTCAAGTGGTACATCCTGACCACGGAGGACCGGGCCGCGTTCTACAGCCTGGTCAACCAGATAACCATCCAGACCGGAGTCATCCTTCTGGGTGCCATCGGAATCGGGGTCCTCCTGGTGCTCATCTTTGCCGGCTACCTCACGCGGCCGCTCACCCGGGTGGCCTCGACGATGAAATCCATCATCTCGACGAACGATCTCTCCCAGCGGGTGGTGGTGGAGTACCACGACGAGATCGGGCAGCTTGCACAGACGTTCAACCTCATGGTGAGCGAGCTGGAGAAGGCGTACCGGCAGATCAAGCAGTACGCCTTCAAAGCAGTGCTTGCCCAGAAAGAAGAGCAGAAGATAAAGAACATCTTCCGGAAGTATGTGCCCAACGACGTCATTGTCGAGCTGTCCAAGAACCCCGATAAAATGCTCGTTGGGGACAACCGCGTCGTCTCCGTGATGTTCTCCGACATCAGGAGCTTCACGTCGATCTCGGAGAAGATGAACCCCGATGACCTAGTGAGCGTTCTCAACAGCTACTTCTCCGTGATGGTGGACATCATCATGGGCCGCCGGGGGATGGTGGACAAATACATTGGAGACGCCATCATGGCGATTTTCGGCGCTCCGCTTCGTCACGACGACGACGGCCTGCAGTCGGTGCTGGCCGGCATCGACATGATCGAGGCCCTCGATGGATGGAACGTCCATCAGGAGAAGCAGGGCAAGCCTCCCTTCCACATCGGCGTCGGGATAAACTACGGCGTCGTCACCGTGGGAAACATGGGGACCGAGAAGAAGATGGACTACACGGTGATCGGAGATACGGTGAACCTTGCCTCCCGGCTGGAGGGGCTCACCAAGAAATACCATCAGCCGCTTATTTTCGCCGAAAGCCTCCACGCGAAGGTGAAGGACGCGATGCCTTGGCGCCTGCTGGACAAGGTTGCCGTGAAGGGCAAGACCAAGGGAGTGAAGATCTTTACTGCGAAAAAGACCCCTTCCCCGGCTGAGAAAGAGGCATGGGAGCTGCACAACGAAGGGATGGATGAATACTACAACAGGAACTTTCCGCGGGCGCTCTCCCTGTTTCGCAATGTTCAACGCATACTCCCCACCGATGACGCGGCCGGGATGCTCATGCAGCGCGCGCAGGGATATGCGAAGAATCCTCCGCCCCCTGCCTGGAACGGGGTGATCGAGATGACATCGAAATGAAAGGATCCATGCTTGGCCTGCTGAAGAAAGCCCGCACGGTAAGGACCACCCTCGGGCTTCCCGCCGACGGGCGTGACGAGTTTGCCTTTGACGCCGACTCGGGGATCTCCCGCGAAGACCAGAAGGACATACTGCAGCAGATCGAGAAGGTCGCAACTGGGAACCGCATTGCCGTAAGCCCCGAGGTGTTTGCCGTGAAGGCAGCCAAACGGGGCATCCTCTTCCCGGTCCTGGTGAACCTGGCGGCAGTGGTTGCGCTGGCAGGCGGATTGGCCGGCCTGTATTTCTTTTTCCAACGCGGAGAGACGCAGCTGGCGCGCGGCGATACGGGCACAATAACCGCCGAAGGCAAGCTTATCGAGACGTTCAAGAAGGAGTCCGAGGCGAAGCTCCTCGAGAAAAACCAGCAGATCAACCAGATCCAGGATCGGCTGCAGCAGATCGACAAGCAGCGCCAGGACCTGCAGGCGAATATGGACGCGAAAGTCCGCGAGCGGGAGGGTCAGCTCAAGGCTTCCCTTGCCGCGGAGCTTGAAGCGGAAAAGGCCCGGCTGCGGAAACAGGGACTGTCCGAGCAGGACATCAACGGCCGTCTCTCCGCCATGGAAACGCAGAGGAACGCGGAGGCCGCTCGGCAGCTGGAGGCGTTCCGCGCGCAGGCGGAGGCTGACAGGCAGAAGGCGGATGAGAACCTCAAGAACCTGCAAGCCGAGTTCAACGCGAACCTCGCTTCGGCAAACCAGGAACGCCAGCAGGTCATGGATGAGTCGAAGAAGCGCGAAGCGGACCTCCAGGCCCAGTTGGAGCAGAAGACCAGGGAGGCGGCTTCCGCGCAGGCAAGCTCGCAACAGGCCCTTGCCAACCTCCAGTCGCAGCAACAGCAGGAGGACCTCGTTTCGGGCCAGCTGGTCGGTCTGTACTCGGTGGTCAAAGCCGACATCTCGGCCAGGGAATATCCGAGGGCCGTCACCGACCTGCAAGCAATCCGCGACTATGTGGACCGAACCGACGTCGCGGTCCTGCCCGCCATCCAGCAGCGGCGGGATGTCGACCTGTTCATGGTGGATTCCCTCACAAGCTACGTGCAGGGACAGCTTTCCCCGGCGAATGTGGATACTACCTCCCTTGTGGCCGCGGCGGGACAGATCTCCGACGTGCGCGCGGCCGTCTCCCAGGCGGATGCGCAGGCGCGCGCGGGCAACATTGCGGAGGCGGAGCAGCTCTATCAGAAGGCCCTCGCCCTGATCCCCGAAATTGCCCGCAGCTACAACTATTTCACGGCCAAAGCGCGCGATGCGGAAGACGCCCGGCAGCAGGTTCTCAAAGCCGGACTGGCACGAGCTGAGGCTGCATTCGATGCCGGACGCTATCCTGAGATGCTGGCGGCTTACAAAGATGCGCTGAGCTATCTCCCGGAGACCTCCCTCAGGCTGGACAAGACCCTTTCCAACATCCTGACGGCAGGCTCGGAGCAAAGCAGGACCAGAAGCCAGGCCGAACAAGCCAGGGCGGCGGCGCCCATCCTGGGCCAGGCGGACGCCGCTCTTGCACAGGGACGGCCGGCCGACGCGATGGCGCGCTATCTCACCGTCCTGCAGCGTTTCCCGCAAAGCCCGCAGGCCGGCTCCGCGGTGCAGGGAATCACGAACGCCTCTACCGCTCTTTCCAGCCAGACCGACGCGCGCCTGGCAGTCCGGGAAAAAGCGCTTACCAACCAGGTGGCGGCTCTCCAGCAGCAGGTAGCTGATCGCGGGGCAGAGATCACGGGGATCAAAAAAAGCATCATGGGTCTTCTGGGAATGCGGGGAGACCCGGCAGCAACGGATACGCCGACGCTCATGGACGCCCTGAACAAGAGGTTCGGGGATTTCACCGCCGCACAGGGGGCCTCCAGCGACCTGGCGCAGAGGCTGTCACGGGCAGAGGATAACGCGGCCAACCTTCAGAAGAAGGTCGACGCCCTGGGCGCTGAAAACCAGAAGCTGAAGTCTCAAACGGACAAGGCCGCCGCGGACGCAGCGGCAAAGCAGGCCGCGGCGGCACGCCAGCAGACGGCTCAGTCCGGGGGATCGGGCCAGGACCTCGCATCGCTTCGAGCAAGGCTTGCGGCCCTGAGCAGCGGGTATTCCGGATATACATCGCGCGAAGATCCGATTCTCCAGGCCAAAGGCGACCAAGGTCTTGTCGACTCCAAGGCGTATCTGGATGATTTCCTTGGATCAAGACCCATGGAAGAGACTTTCCCCGGCTTGTTCGAGCGCATCAAGCGATATGACCAGGGATTCCTCTCAGCCGGCAGATCCAACGCCATCCAGGAGGTGCTGGACGTCGTCATCGAGATGTCCAAGCAAACCACCCCTGATGCCCGCGCGAAGTTTCTCTCCGACCAGCTGAAGGCCTACGGCAACGACAAGGACATGACGGGCATGCTGAAAGGGCTGCAGTCCCTTCTGAAGTGAGGTCCCGTCCGTGGATGCCTTGGTGTCAGTATTTCAGCGAATCCAGCTGGGATGAGGCAATCGAGTACACGGCCAAAGAGATGTGGTCCTGGTTTTCCGCTATCGACATGGAAAAGAATACCCGGGGGGTCCCGTTGACGTATTCCTCGTAGGACAGCTTGAGCTTGCCCAGCGGAAACTTCGTGATCTGGGTTCCGTTTGCATCGTAGACCCGCCCGATTCCGTCCTGGGTGGAAAAAAGCTCCCCGGTTGTCAGAAGCATGTCGATGCGCGAGGTCACCCCCGTGAGCTGAGCCTCGTGAAAAACCCCTTCGGCGTCCGTCCACCATTTCCAGCACTGCCATGCGCCGCTGGAATTGAAGCTTGCATAGCTGACGGCATTCACAGGGTCGCGGTAATAGAGCACCCGTGTCGTTGCGGCCGGGAAGAAATCCAGGACCGCGGACAGCACAGTTTGGACGGGTACGTTGAACCCTGAAACACCGTCGAATGTCGCGTGCGCCTCATAGAAGGTATTCGTGGGATTGGGCGTGTCCTGGACGAGAAAATAGTTGGTGTCCGTCGACGATGGCGTTGGGGAGACGAATGTCCCAAGGACTTGAGGAGCGCTCATGACCCCGAGGTTCAGGGAGGAGAAGCCCACGGTCAATGTGGAGATCGAAAGGAAGCCGTTCGAAGCGAAGACCGGCTGCTCGAACTGTATATTCACCGTGCAGCTCGGATCAAAATACGTGAATGCGGCCGTATCGCCGGACTTCACCGGGATGACGGTCATCAACGGGTAGTTCGGGTCTGCATGGTAGAGAGTCCCAAACGGAGACGGCAGCAGATTAGTCGTCCACATGTCGAAAGAAGCGTAGCCTCCCGAGCCGTTCGGCTGCACAAAGCCAAGGGCTGCAATAGAGCCGCCGTTGTCCTGCGTGAGGTAGAAACCTCTCGACGTATCCACTCCGCTTGCAGTCTTTTCGGGGAAGAAGGTGGGATCTGCGACGTAGAATCCGGTGTTGTAGTTGTACAATGGCCCCAGCTGCGATTCCTTGGTCATCTTGCTGGTAATGACGGCGGAGGCGCTGTAACCCGCATCAAAAGGCGGTGCGCAGGAGACGCAAAGGACGATCACGACGGCGCACGCAGACAGGTTTTTCACAACATCCACCGCAGGCCGAAGCGGACGTTCGCCAGATCGAAGGCGCCGATGCTGATCGGGATGTATCCGAAAGGAATACCCGTCCCGAGAGAGTCGACGAAAAGGTCCGGCTGGTTGCTCAGGTACAGCATGGGCATGTATTCAAAAAAGAACTTGCTCTTGCCCGCAATGGGGATTTCCGCGCCGAGGTTGAGCTGGAATCCACCCGGGGAGAGGGCGTCGATGCGAAGCGGGAAGCCTGGAATCGAGACGATGCGGATGAACCCTCCGAAGGCCGCATACGGGCGCACCGCCGCATCTTCCGGGGCCCAGTAGCGCCCCAGCTGGATGTTTGCGTGCACCAGGGGAAAACTGTACAGAAGGCTGTCCTGGCTGAGCGCAAGCCCCACCAGGAAGCTGGTCAATCCGACCTTGAGGAAAGCGGTGTCGGGCAGGAAATAGTATCCCACGTTGCCATCGAAAAAGAGCGCATTGAAGAAGCTGGCCTCCACGGACCAGCCGGAGCCCTGTCTCTGAATGATCTGCACATCACGGTCCGCATCCACGTAGACATCCTGCTGGGCGGGATAATACCCATCCAGGGAGGCTCGCAAGTGATAGAACGAGGGCGCATCCAGGCTCGCCGTTGCCACGCCATATTTGCTGGCCACAACCGGACCGCCCGGCAAGCCCGTGATCCTGGTGTCAGGCAAGGCACGGATCACCAGCTTGACCAAGCGCCTTTCGTTCTTCGGCATCCGCGACGCATCGGCTGCGTGGTATTTCTCCAGGACACCAGAGACTATTTCCTGCCAGTGTTCGTGAGAAGCTTCAAGAGGGTCGATCTCCCGCCCCCGCGTGAATCCCTGATCCATGGCCATGGCCTGCGTCAGCAAATCATATGACTGGACGCGGAGGGTCGGAGCGCTCCGGTTCCCGGATATCCCCACCCAGAGCCAGCCGTCTGCGCCCGCGCGCTCAGCCTCTCCTTTTCGCGCCTCGGTGGAGGCGGGAAAATCGCCGGGCCCGTATTCGATGACCTTGATCTCGCTGGCCGCCTCCTGGAGAGCCAGGGCAAGAGACTTGCCCAGGACGGCCTTGTCCTGGGCCGTATAACCGGTCTCCGGCTTTACATCCAGGGAAACAAGGAGATGTCGCGCGACCCTTTCCGTCGAGTCCTGGGAGAAGCAGACCTGGGCCAGCAGGATCATGACAAAGATGAACGGCGTTCTTTGCACGATCACTGCCCCCACCACGCCTTGATTTTCGTCATGATGCAGGTCGTCCTGTTGAAAACGTAGTACCAGCCCCCTGCCGTGCGGGTGGCAAGTTGAATGTCCGTTGTATCGGTGTAGCGAAGGGAATCAGAAAGAGTGTGCCCAAAGGTGTCGAGCCGAATGAAAGTCCCCCCTGGCCCGTTGTAGGTGCGCTGAAACGATATGAATCCGTTCTGCGAGTACGCGGTGAGCCTGTTGTCCGCCCGCGGAGCCGTAAAATAGGGGTAATTGGCCAACAGGTTCGGGCTGGACAGGATTCCCGGCAAGGTGCTCTCTGAAACAAGCACATAGTAGTCCAGCCCCGAGCTGTTCTCCTCCAGAATGAAGACGACGTCCGCGCGCGCGCGGTCTTCATACACCCCGACGAGGTTGAAGTTGGCAGAACTGTTCGAGCTGATGGGAAAGGGGGAGATCCCGGTTCCCGACCAGCCGCTGTCATACAACTGGTAGCTCATTTGATTTCCCGAGGCGTTGATGGCGGTGTAGTTGTAAGTACCGTCCGTGAATGAGGTAAGCCCTTGGTTTGAGAAGAAGCTGATGGGAAGAAATCCAGCAAGTCCGGTCGGACCGGCCACGCACTGCAGACCGAGAATGACCACGGATCCTGAGGCGTCAAGGAATGCGCCCGTGTTGGAAAACTGGGCTGAGAGCAAAACGAGATCGGCGTAGCTGACTTTCTGCAGCACGTTCAAGTCCCTGTCCATTACAATCAGATGCGGACCGTCATATGGCGCGTAACTGGCAAGGAAAACAAAATCCATTCCGCCGACGGTGACCGTGCTCAGGGTGAACGTGCCGGAGAACACGGCAGGGATGTCGGCTGAAAGATCTTTCTGTGCCGCAAGCTGGGATGCCGCCACGGGAAAGGTCGTGACCGAGAAGAATCCGCACGAGCCCAGGGTGCAGAGAGAAATGGCAAGAAGAAGGGCGCGAGGAAGCGGTGTTGCTACCATTTGAACAGCGCCCCAAGAGTTACGGGCGGAAAAACGTTCCCAGCCAGGATGACGGTCCTTCCCAGGAGGTTGGGACCAGTGGCTCCCAGGGTCAGCTTGACCTCGGGCCGAAGGAAAAACGACACGCTCGGCAGGTTCAGCTCCACCCAGGGACTGAGGATGTTGAGGTAACCGTCCACGTAGCTCGGAAGGTTTGCTCCCCCGCCGGGCATCTCCGAGACGATGAAGCCCAGCCCGGTCGATATGCCCAGCCGGACAAGGGAATTCGGCGGGAGAAACACATACGTGCCCACGGAAAGCTCGGAATCGATGTGAACGAGCCAGCTCCCCCATTGGGAGGCCGGCGCCTGGCCGTAAGGGTAAAACGAGAGGGCGAAGAACGTCGAATCAGGAACGGCGTAGAAACGGACCGCGGCGCCGGCACCGATCAGCTGCCCAAGGGTCCAGCTGGACTCCACGGCCACTTTCCCTTTGCGGGCCAGGGGCGAAAGGTTGATGACAGGCGCGGCGCGCACATGCTGCCATGCCGTGTGGTAGCCGTCCAGACGCTTTTGCACAAGAAAAGTCTGGCCTGGCTTCGTGCCGGGGGCGGCGAAAACAAGCTTCCCGCCGGCAATCCTGCCTGCGCTTCGGTCCCCGGCAAGGATGACTTCCATCCCTTCCTGCGCGGAGGTGAACGTGACTGCAGTGAGAAGAGCGGGCGCCACCGCCTGCTTTCGGTCCCCCTGGGCGGGGGCAACCTGCGCAAGACTGAGGCGCGAGAGAAGAGCATGGATCTCACCGTGGAGGGTACTGTAGATGCCGAGGTTGTAGCGCCATGTCTTTACAAAGCCGGCCATGAGGTCGCCCGTCCGTGCCTCATAGCAGGAGAGCGAAATGAGAATCCTGTCGTCACGCAGGTCATAGAACCCGCTCACGGCCATGTCCGCGCCTGCGGCCCGTGCAACCCCGACCACCCGGGAGGGATCAAGAGAGTCCTGGGCTGAAAAATCCGCGCTTTCGCCTGTCCGCCACTGGGACTCCGGCACCAGTTGGAACCCGGCCGCGCCCAGCTCTGTGCTTATCGCTGCAAAGAGGCTTTGAGACCTGTCCACTTCATCCAGGGGAACAGGAGTGGAGGCCGCGCCCTGTCCGGCGGAGGAGGAGAGATCCACGACAGGAAACAGGCAGGCACTCCTGGCCGGGGCCGGCTGCCCCTGCCCCGCGGCGACAAACGCGGCGAATGCGAGCATGGTAACGGCGCTGAGCAAAGACCTTGGCACGTGCATAGGGTGATTACGTCGTGGAGTATAATGCATTTTGACTGTTCCCGCGAGAGATTTCACGTTCTGCAAGCGCGCTTGTCCTTGCCAGGCTTGCTTCGATCGACTACACTAGATGACAGGTCATATGTCACCTGAGGATCTTCTTTCACTCCTTCGCGGCTTCGCCCTGAGAACCAAGAGCTCCACTGTCGATCTGCGCCAGTTCATCGCTTCCCTTCCCAAGGGCCAGATGACCCCGACGGAGATGGGAAGCGCTCTCAGTGCGCTTGCCAAGAAGGCAGTCCTGCGGCTCTCCGCCTCCGAAGGGAAGATCCGCGCGGTGTCTTTCCCCGACTTTTCCGAAACGGCGCTCCAGGAGGAGTACAAGCGGCTGGTAGTGGAGCCGGACCTGCCTTTCCCGAGCGTGGAGACGCTTCCGGTGAAGGTCCCGGAGGAGGAGCTTTCCACCGTCGATGTGAAGGGCAACTTCGCCGCGCTCCTGGAAAACGATGAATCTCCGCGCAAGGGCATCGTCAAGGTGGAGTTCCCCGACGGGGTGAGGTCCCTGATCGTGCCCCGTGAGATCGTGGGGACTGCGCTGATCGAGGCGGCCGCTGCAAAGATTTCCCACTACCTACAGGACCCGAAAAACGCTTCCTACGCGGAGAGCAAGCTGGGATCGGTCCTGCGGGGAAACGAGCTCGTGCTTCGCCAGGCCCTTGAGGATGCCACCAGCCGGCCGCGCAAGGCAGCCTCCCTGATCCTTGCCCCCAGCGATTTTCAGTTCCGGTTCTGGAACCATCTCACGAACCTTCTCCTTCAGGACGCCCAGGGAAAGGAGGGAAAGACCGACGCAGACCACGGGTTGTGCCAGTCCGCCCTCATCATCGCCTATACCGTTTTCCACATGAAAGGGGCGTCGCAGAGGGACCAGGAGAGGGCCGCAGACCTGAAGAAACTGGACACCGCGGTGCGTAAGCCCCCGTATGTCTTCGGCTACCAGGACCTCTACGAGCTGAAGGATGACAAAGGCACGGCTTTTGCGGCGAAACACACGAGAGACTTCATCCATGGGTTTCTTAAGGAGAAGACAAAGCGCTCGGGGGATGAGAGCCTCCCTTTCCTGGTCCGCGTTCACGCCACGGTGCAGAACAAGGACTACTTCATCCAGCGGGATTATCTGGTGACGGTTTTCCTGAAGAAACTGACAGAGGCCTCTGATGAGCTGCGCACGCGCTACCTGGACCAGTGGGCCGCCGCTCTGCGGGAGGATTCCTATCCGTCCGCAGCGCGAAGCGACGCCGCATTCCGGCGCGACGTGGAGGTCCGGGTCAAGGAAGACTTCCCCCTTCTTTCGGCTCTTGCAAACGGATCCGTCCTCTACCTGGCCGCGGAGCTTCCCGGGACACCGGAAGCCGCCCGCGCCGAGCTTGGCAAATGCTTCTCCGTGGAGAGCATCCTGCGTCCCTTTGACGAGCTGCTGGGCCTGTCGCGGACCAAGCTGCTCAAAGACGTGCGCCTGTATCTCCCGTTCTGGCAGACAATGCCCCTTGTGAGCGGACTTGTCAGGTTTTTCCGACGGCTCGGCCGGGGCAGGAAGAAGCCGCGGACAGACGGACAGGCGCCGCCGCCGACAACGAGCGCCCGCGTCGTTCTGGGGGAGCCCGTGGCCGTGGTGGAGGAGAAGGTGGCCGGCGGTGCAAAGGACAAGAGCCAGAAGGCCAACCTTCTGCAATACAAGAGGAGCATCCAGGCGCTCATCTCCCATTATGTTCCCTCAGGCAAGACGATAGACCTGACGCTGGAGGAGCTGGCGGAGAAATGGAACCCCCTCTACGATTCCCGGGCAAAGAAGAACCTCGTGGAGGACGTCAACGCCCTTGTCAGGGATTTCCTGCGTCCCGTCAGGAGATCGTTCCTTGTCCAACCCCCCGATATCAAAAGAATCCACGCGCTTGCAGAGCAGCTTTCCACCAGCAAGAGCCTCGCGAAGATCAAGAAGCGCGAGGTGCTGAAAAACTACATCGAGCTGTACATGGTCCGCAGCCTCGAAGTCAAAACGATATAACCAGCCCCCGGCAGGTGAGGCAATGAACGCACACTACAATTTCGATCGGATCATCGAGAGACGCGGAACAAGCTCTCTCAAATGGGATTCCAGCATTCGGCTCACCGGCCTGGACAACCTCCTTCCCCTCTGGGTTGCAGATATGGATTTCGAGGCTCCATCGGAGATTCGAGATACCCTGGCCCGAAGGGTCCAGCACGGCATCTACGGGTACACCGTGGAGCCTGAATCGTACTTTCAGGCAGCCGGGCTCTGGATGGAGCGGCGCCACGCCTGGAAGGTGAAACGGGAATGGATGCTCGCTTCCCCTGGCGTCATTCCCTGCCTCTCCGCCGCAATCCTTGCGCTTACCGAGCCCGGTGACGGCATCATCATCCAGCCTCCTGTCTACCATCCCTTTGCCATGCGCATCACCGGCAACGGGAGACGGGTTGTGGAGAATCCGCTTCTGCTCTCCGGTACGCGGTGGGAGATCGACTTCGAAGGCCTGGAAAGAGTCATCGACTCGCGCACGCGGATGCTGATCCTCTGCAGCCCTCACAACCCGGTGAGCCGGGTCTGGACTCGTCATGAGCTGGAACGGCTTGTCGGGATCTGCGCCGCGAAGAGAATCGTGATTGTCTCGGATGAGATCCATTTCGACCTGGTGATGCCCGGCTTCAAGCACGTTCCTCTTGCGTCCCTCTCCCCAGAGGCGTCACGCATCACCGTGACCCTTGTCGCGGCAACCAAGACGTTCAACCTGGCCGGGCTGGGCGGGTCCATTGCCGTCGTCGAAGATCCCGACCTGAGAAAACGCCTGGACGCAGCCCAGCATTCGGTCTTTGCCGGTCTTGCAAACGCGCTCGCCGCAGCCGCCGAAGAGGCGGCGTGGCGCAGCGGGGAGCGGTGGCTCGATGAGCTTCTTGCATACATCTGGGAGAATTACAGGTTCACGGCCTCGTTTCTTGGCGAGCGTCTTCCCGGAGCAAGCGTCCTTCCCCTCGAGGGAACCTACCTCCCGCTTCTGGACCTGCGATCCCTCGGGCTCACCGATGACGAGCTTTCCGACAGGCTGCGGCGGACAGGAGGAGTGTGGCTGGATGAAGGTCGCAAGTTCGGCCGCGGCGGGCAGGGGTTCCAGCGCCTGAACCTTGCCTGCCCCAGGGCAATCCTCAGCGACGGGCTTGACCGCGTTGCCCGGGCGCTTTCCTCCGCCGTCCCTGCGACTCCACGCGGGGGGTGAGGAAGATGGGCGGCACGAGCGTCCAGACCGCCAGGGCAACCGCTCCGTGCCACGGCTCGTAGTAGGGCGCGCGAACGAATCGAAGCGGGCCCGTGCCAATTGCATAGATCCAGATCACCAGGGAAAGCGTGGATACTATGAGCTGGGGCCGGGATGTAACCCTCGAAGCCCTGCTGAGATAGATCGGCGTGATGGCCACCAGGAGCACCGCCATCACAAGGTGGGGCAGGAGCTGGGGAGGCATCACTCCCTGGATGAAGATGAACACGGCAATGACTTCGCTGGGAATCAGCTTCAGCAGCACCTGGAGGAATGAGTTCTCCTGTTCGATCGATCTACCCATTGTCGCCTCCCTTCATTTTCTTCCACCAGATTCCCGTGCACTCGGGCACAATGACCTGTCCGCCCGCGGCAAGGTCGTAGTCGACCATCTGGCCGAAGAAAAGCTCCACCAGGCGCCGGGCCTCGATGAGGGAAGGGAACCTGTAGTCCGTGCGGACCCAACGGGCCGCGAACCCGAGCTGGCGTTCCAGGAAGCCGTAGAAAACCGGCAAAATGGAGCCGGGTGCGCACGGCATGCGAAAGCCGGTGCCCAGCGTCTCGATGATGATGAGCAAGCCCCCGGGTCTCAGGAGTCTCCCGCACTCCGAGAGCAGCGCATCAGCCGCGTTGCGCCACTCACTCTGAGCCTGCGACACGCTGTGTCCGAAGCTCCACCCTTCGATCACGATATCTGCGCAGGCATCAGGGAGGGGTATGGCCTTGTTGTTGGCAACCGCGAAAGTGACATTGGCAAGACCGCGGCTTTCGATGTTCGAAGAAGCTTTGTCCAGCATGTGTTGCGATCTGTCGAAAGCCAGAACTTTCCCGCAGAACGGGGCCACGAGCATCGTCACGCGGCCTGTCCCCGCCCCCAGCTCCACGACAGTGCGGCCGGCGAAAGACGCGACCTCCCCAAGCGCCTTGGGCAGGTTCCCCTGCCAGTCCTCGAAGGAAACCAGCTCGTGGTATTCCGCGGCATGCCTGCCATAGATGAGCTCGAAATCAGTGGCCATTTCTCACCCCTTTCTCACTGAAGGCGAAAGCCGAGCCGGCTTCCCTTCGAGCCTGTAAACCCTGCACTCCCCGGCTGACTCCATTTCGCGCGGGTAGTGGGTCACAACGACGGCGGGGATGGGATTGAGGGAGAGAAGCCGCAGGAACATCACCCAGAGGCTTCTCCGCGCATCCGCATGCAGCCCGCTGAACGGCTCATCCATGAGGATGGCATCAGGGGCCCTCGCAAAGCAACGGGCCAGCGCGGCGCGTTTTTTCATTCCCCCTGACAGCTCCTCGGGCTTGTTGTTCTCCGCTCCCGCAAGGCCGACTTCCTTGAGGAGTGAACGCGCCATGCCAAGCGCCTCCTCCCGCGGATGCCCGCCGTAGAGAAGGGGGAGGGCGACGTTTTCCTCCAGGCTCCTCCACGGCAGGAGCCTGTCATCCTGGAATACGAAGCCCAGGCGGGAAGGCGTGGATATCGATCCGCTGGAAGGCCGAAGCAGACCTGCAATCATTTTCAGGAGCGTCGTCTTCCCGATGCCGGAGTCACCCGTGATGACGGCCACCGTGCCGGGCGGGATCGAAATGCTGATCCCCTTGAAAAGCGCTTCGTTTCCCTGCCATGCAAATGCGACGTCACGGAGACGGATGTGGTGTCGGCGGAGAGCCGGCTTGAACGACTGCACTGCCGGCGTCTCGGTGCCTCGGGCTGGGGGACTTCCGCGGGCTGCCAGGCCCCGGGCGGGGACCCAGAGACGCCCAATGATCGGCAGGAGGTAGGTGAAAACGAGGATCACCAGGATCAAGACGATGGCCCAGGCGAACAGGCTTCGGATCCGAAGGGACATGTACGCGGACTGGATCTGGAAACCGATGCCACTGGTTGCGCCGAAATACTCGGCAGTCACCGACGCCTTGACTGCCAGGACCAGCCCTGCCTTCAGGGATGCGGTCAAAAAGGGCCGCAAATGCGGGAAAATGAGCTCGCGCATGCGGGGGAGGAACCCGGGGGCAAACAAGGAAAGCATCTCCTCGAATGAACGCGGGAGGGTTGTCATTCCCTCTCCGACGGTGACGGCCACAAGGGGGAATGTAATGAGGGCGATTACCGTGATTGCCGGCAGGTGGCCTATTCCCATGAGGGCGACCAGCGGGATGGCCCACAGAAGCGGCGGCATGCCCTGGAAGAAATGCACGATGGGCCGGAAAAACGCGCCCATGCCCGGGCGGCTGCCGGACGCGATGCCCACCACGCAGCCAACGGCAAACCCGGCACAGAAGCCAATGCAGACGCGGGCAAGTGTCACAAAGACCTGCTGCCATGCGAACCCCTGGGAAAGCAGGAGGACCGTGTCCCAGGCGGACGTCCAAGGCGCGGGAACCAGGTAGGAGCCCGCAAGGAGACTTGCGGCTGCCCAGATCAGGAGGAGGAATGTCGTTCCGGCTGCAGCGTGAAAACGAAGAGCGAGACGGCCTTTCGCGTGCATCACGGCGCAAAAAAGAACTTCGCGTCCAGGGTCCGTTTTTCCCCCGGAAGGAACGGGGCGACCTGGCGGTAGTAGCCAAGCACTCGTGTTTCGTTTTCCCCGAAGTCAGGGACTTCGAACAGCGTCCTTCGCGTGGCTTCTTCCAGGACGCCTTGTGAAAGCCCCAGAGTGCTTGTAAACCTTGCGGCCGCCGCAGCAGGGTTGGCCGCGATCTCTCGGCTGGATTCCCGCCAGGCTTCTATGAGGTTGATGAGCAGGCGACGGTGGGCAGATGCAAATGCCTCCGTGGAGAAGAGACTGACCTGCGGAGACCTTCCGTCCTTGTTGTTCAGAGCCGACCACGCCTGGGAATACTCGATGAGGCGCAGGAGCCCGTTTGTGCCGACCACCGAGGTAGCAATCGGCTCAGGCAGGGCGGCAGCGTCGATCTGTCCCGAGATCAGCCTGGCTACACTCTGGGTGAAAGAACCGTAGCTGATGGAAAGGTCTTTATCAGGATCGATCCCTTCGTGCGCAAGCAGGGCGCGGGTCTGGAAGTCCAGGGGTGAGCCGGGAAAGGGGAGGGCCACTCTTTTCCCCAGCAGGTCGGCGAAACTCTTGATGGAGGGGTTTTTCCCGATCAGGGAGACCAGGCCCCAGACTCCCGTGTCGATCATGACAATAGGGCTTCCGTCCAGCCGGTTCTCCCAGCCCTGGCTTGTTCCGCTCAAGAGCAGATCCGCGTCTCCGCGCAGAAGGAGTGCGAGGGCCTGGGCGTGGTTGGCAAAGAGCTCAACCTGGATGTCCGCCTCTGCAAGGGAATGCTCCCGGGCAATCTGGAGGAATGGCAGCGCGGATGTGGTCTGAGGAACCAGCACCCGGATACGTTCCACGCCGCGGACCGCGGAATGGCCGATACTGACAGAGACAAGCAATGCGATGCAAAGGAAAAGGACGGTGAAACCGCCGGGTGCTCGCAGAGGGTTTCGGCCGGTTGGGGAGCTCATACCGCGCGCCAGAGTATTCCATTTGGATTGGCACGACAAGGGTTCCTGCGTCACCTGCGTCAACGATTTCCCCCGCCGTTTCGATAATGTGATAAAATACGGGTTCGATTCTGCTGAACTTGGATTCCCTGACGGCGTAACGAGGGAGAAACCATGCTCAAGAACATGAAAATCAGCGGGAAACTGATCCTTGTCGGAACGCTCATCATCGCCATTCCTCTGATTGCGGTGGCAATGATCGTCGTGACGCGGGCAAGCAGCGCGCTTCAGCAGCTGAACGACCAGCAGCTCATCGGCCGGGCTCAGGAGATCGCAAGAACCATCGACGGGATGTATTCCGAAGAGAAGAAGCTTGCCCTCACTCTTGCGGACAACCCGCTCATCGTGGCGGCGGCGGTGGCCCGTCAGCCGGTTGAGGAGCCTCTCAAGGCCGGCCGGGTGGCAAAGTCACCGGGCACAAAGCCGGATCTGTCCGCAAGCAACGCGGACCCCTTGTCCCTGCTGGATGACGTCAAACAGATCGATAGTTCCTACGAGTCCATCAACCTGGTTGACAGTGCGGGCAACATGCTTTCCGCGGGAACATCCGTCGCTCCCAACATCGGATCAACCGGATATTTCAAGGAGGCCATGGCGGGCCGTGTCAGCATGGGATCCGTGGTCCTCAGCAAGGTAACCGGAAAGCCGGTAACTCCCATCTCGGTTCCAGTCCTCTCCGGAGGAAAGGTCGTGGGGGCCATCGTTCTCACCCTTCGGATCGAGTTCCTTGGGAACCTTGTTGCCGGGGAGAGGGTTGGCCGCACGGGCTACGTCGCCGTGGTTGACAGCGCCGGGATGATCATTGCCCACGTGGATCCCGAGCTCATCATGAACATGAATATTCTGGAGACCGAAGGGGACCTTGCAAACGACATGGGGAAAGTGAAATCGGGGGTATCCCACTACGTATTCAAACAGGTTCCCCGAGAGGCCGGGTTTGCCCCTGTGAAAAGCACCGGCTGGAGCGTCATTCTTACCCTCCCGTCGATTGAGTACCTCGCCCCTGTCAAGGACATTCAGCTTCTGCTGTTCGTCATCGCTGCAGCAGCGCTCCTCCTTGCTTTCGTCCTCTATCTGCTGTTCGCGCGATCCATCACGGTCCCTTTGTCCAAGGCGGTGGCTTTTGCGCAGACCGTGGCCTCGGGAGATTTCACCCAGCAGCTCCCCATCGATCGGCGCGACGAGGTCGGAGTTCTGGCCAGGGCCCTCAACGGAATGTCTGTGAAGCTGGCCGAGATTGTTGCCACGGTCCAGCAGAACGCGGAGGAGCTTGCCGCTTCCAGCTCGCAGCTCTCCGGCAGCGCGCAGAAGCTTTCCGAGGGGGCGCAGAGCCAGGCCTCCAACCTGGAGAGGACAAGCGCGTCGATGGAAGAGCTTTCCGCCTCCGTCGAACGGGTGGCCGAGCATGCGCAGTCCCAGGCGGCGGCAGCGGAGCAGGGCACCAGCTCCATGACGCAGGCCCTCGGCACGGTGGAAGAGATGTCCACAAGCCTGGAAGAGATCTCGGCGCTCGCAAAGAAGTCGGTGGACAGCGCGGCCGCCGGGACGCAGGCAGTCCACTCGGTGGTTGAGGGCATCAACACGATTGCCCACGGCTCGGAGAGGATTGCCGGCATCCTGAACGTCATTTCCGATATCGCGGACCAGACGAACCTCCTTGCCCTCAACGCGTCCATCGAGGCGGCGCGCGCGGGGGAGCATGGCAGGGGATTTGCCGTCGTGGCCTCCGAGGTGAGCAAGCTTGCCGATCGGAGCTCGTCCTCCACCAAGGAAATCGAGTCCCTGATCAAGGAGAGTATCAAGAACGTGACCAAAGGGGTCGAAACCGCGCAGAGCTCGGAAAAGGCCATGCAGCAGATCCGTGAAGCTTCTCAAGGGGTCAATGAGATGATTGCCAAGGTCACCGAGTCCATGGGGACGCAGGTCGTCGCAATCAAGGAACTGGCCAGAGCTTTGGAGAATATCAGCGAAATGAGCCAGAGCATCTCCGCGTCGACCGAGGAGCAGACGACGAACGCAAAGGAGATGTCAAGCGCAATCGAAGGGATCAACGAGATCACGCTGAGCTCGGCCTCGGGCGCTGAGGAGATGTCCGCCTCCACCGAGCGCCTCCTGGGGATGGCCCAGGAGCTTCAGCGGATCGTTGTCCAGTTCAAAATCCGCCAGGAGAGCGTGGAGCTGGACGCTCGCGGAACGAAAGAGCTTGAGCACCTCAGCCCCTGAACGCGGGATCCCTACGGTCTGTCCAGGATCTCACGGATCTTGGCCAGGAACTCCTGCGAATTGAACGGTTTTTGAATGAAGTCGATGCCCGGCTCCAGCATGCCGTGGTGTTGCACCGCGTTTCCCGTGTACCCCGATATGAAGAGGGCCCTGGTTCCCGGACAGACCTGCCGAAGCTTCTGTGCCAGCTCTTTCCCGTTCATCTGGGGCATCACGACGTCAGTGACCACCAGGCCCACCGCGCACTTGCGTGATTCCATTGCAGCCAGGGCTTCCCTGCCTCCCGTGACCGCGACAACGCTGTAGCCGCTGTCCGCCAGCACGGTCTGCATGAAGCGCCTCACCGTGTCGTCGTCTTCCACGACAAGGATCGTCTCGCTGCCCCGCAGCGCCGCCGCCTTCCCGAGGTGAGGGTGCGCCGGGCAGGCAAGCCTCGGAGGTGCGCGGGAAATAAATCGTGAACGTCGTCCCTTTTCCCTTTTCACTGTAGCAGGTGATGTACCCCCCGCTTTGTTTCACTATCCCGTAGACCGTGGAAAGCCCCAGCCCCGTCCCTTTCCCCTGCTCTTTCGTGGTGAAAAACGGCTCAAATACATGGGAAAGCACCTCCGGGTCCATCCCGTGACCGCTATCGCTGACCGAGATCCGTACATACTCGCCCGGCTTCGCACCGGGGTGCTCCTGGGCGTACGCGGTTTCCAGCGTCCGGTTTGAGGTTTCGATGGTCAGTTTCCCGCCTTCCGGCATGGCATCCCGAGAGTTGACGACGAGGTTTATGAGCACCTGCTCGATCTGCCCCGGGTCTGCCCTGATGTTTCCCGCTCCGGGGTGAAGGAACGTCCTGAGCTCGACATCTTCCCCCACAAGCCTCGCGAGGATGTTTTCCACCGCCCCGAGAAGCCCTGCGCGATGTCGCAATAGCCGCCAGAAAAATGTCTTTGCCTTCACGCGCCTCGACCTCTCGCCGCTCACCTGACTCCCATGCCCGCAGGAGCTCGGCCATGGAGTCAGAGGGTACTTTGTCACCCTGCGCCCCGGCCCAGGACGGCAGGAGCGATCGGCTGGACTGATTCGCGTAAAGCACGGTGCCGTCAAGTGAGACGCGCATGACGGGGTTCGGATTCTCATCAGGAAGCCGGGCCAGATCCTGGAAGCTCTGCTCGGACTGCTTTCGCTCGGTGATGTCGCGCCCCGTGCACACCACTCCAATGACCTTTCCCTGGGGGTCCCTGAGCGGCACTTTGGTCGTCAATGTCCAGCGAACGTGACCCTGGCGGTCGAAGGATTCCTCTTCTTTGTTGATCAAGGCCGTCCCCGTCCTGATGATTGCCCGCTCGTCGGAAAGGTACCTGTCAGCCTCCGAGGAGGGATAGAAATCCAGATCCGATTTCCCCACGGCGTCCCGCGTTGCCTCCAGGCCCATGATGCGGGCATTCGCGGTATTGGTGATCAGGACGCGGCCCTCAGTGTCCTTTATCGAGATGTAATCCGGCAAATTGTTGATCAAGGTCAACAGGAGCGCCTTTTCCCTTTCGAGGTTCTCCTCCAGCTGCTTTCGCCGGGTAATGTCCCTCACCGTGGAAAGGATTGCGGGCTTGCCCTCCAGATCGAAGAGGTGGTTGCTGACCTCAACCGGTATCCTCAGGCCCGCTTTGCTGAGATAGGCGCCTTCCCACAGTGCATGGTTTTCCGCCTGTAATCGGACAGTCATCTCCTGCGCCTTCGATACCGCTTGCGGCGCAAGCAGGTCGTAGGGTCCCATCCGAAGCAGCTCCTCACGGGAGTATCCCAGCAGCTCGCACGCGATGCCGTTTACCTCTATGAACCTCCCGGGCATCCCATCCGAAGCCAGCTCGTGGACAAAAACCGCATCGTTGATGCTGTTGAAAAGCAGGCGATAGCGCTCTTCACTTTTCCGCAGCGCCTCTTCGGCTCTCTTGCGCTCCGTGATGTCGCGGGAGATGCCGAATGTCCCGACAATGGCGCCGCTTGGGTCGCGCAAAGGCATTTTGGTGGTCAAGGCCCACGTGGAGGGATGCCCCAGCCACGTCTCCTTTTCCTCCTTGTTGATGATGGGCTGGCCGGTTCGGATGATCCTTTGCTCGTCTTCGAACGCCTGCTTCGCGTGTTCCTCGGTGAAGAAATCGAAATCTGTCTTGCCAATGACCTCGCTCTTGTCCATCAAGTTGAATGCGCGCAAGTGCGCCTTGCTGATGTGGATGAAACGGCCTTGCAAATCCTTGAAATAGATCGTGTCAGGGATGTCTTCTTCCAAGGCCTTCATCAGCGCCTCTATGCGGGTGTGAATTCGCTCCTCAGCGGCCAGCGGTTTCAGAAGGGCATCATGAGCGCTCTGGAAGGTCCTTGCGCTGTCATGAAATCGTCGCAGGAGGTCTTCTATCACATCAATAAGCGGATCAAGGGCGTCGCGTTCTTCCGTTCGGGCGATTCCCAGGGAGGAGTCCATGAGCGAGGCTTTCGTGACAGCCTCGGCGATCAACGCGACACGTTTTTCGAACCACTGTTTCATGCCTTCCCTCTTTTTTGAGACATGTCGGTTTTTTTATTGTTACGCAAACAACGATGTATGCTGGGGACAGGAGACGCGTTCTTCTGGAATTATACCATAGACATCCAACGACGGGACAGTCGATTGACCTGGATGCGGTCTTCGATCAAGATCTATCGCGATCGAGAAAGGTGAATGTCGAGGCCTTCGTGAAAGCTGTGATCATCGGCACGAGCGGGCACATTGACCTTGCCCTGGAAGTCCGCGACAGGCTTCCGCAGGTGAGCTTTGTCGGGATAGCCCCTGGCTCCGCAGACGAGGACGCGCGGGATTTTTTCGTGGAAAGGCTGGAGAAGTCTCTCATTCCCTTCTATGATGACTACCGCCGCATGCTGGACCGGGAGAAACCACACGTTGCAGTAGTTGCCCCGTTCTTTTTCCTTCAATCCGCAGTGGCCTGTGACTGCATGGAGCGGGGCATTCACGTGTTCGTGGAAAAGCCCATGGCAGTCTCCCTGGATCAGCTGGAGCGTCTTCGCCGCTCGCACGCCCGGGCCGGAGTTGCCCTGTGCCCAATGCTGGAGTCCCGCTACCGGCCGGAGTTCCACGCTGCATGGCGGGCGGTCAGGGACGGGCTGGTCGGCGAGCCGCTTCTGATGACCGCCCAGAAGTCATACAAGCTCGGCGCTCGCCACGCCATGTACACGCACCGCGCCACCTACGGGGGCACAATCCCGTGGGTGGCTATCCATGCAATTGACTGGATCCAGTGGTTCAGCGGCGGGAAGATCGTGGAGGTTGCTGCGCGGCAGACCGCGCGGGGCAATCGGGGCCATGGAGAGCTGGAGAGCTCGGGGGCATGCCTGCTGCGTCTCTCCAACTCGGGCACGGGCATCGTGACTTTCGATTATTTCCGACCAAGGTCGGCTCCGACTCACGGGGAGGACAGGCTCCGCGTAGCCGGGGAAAAAGGAGTCGTCGAGGTTGCAGGCGGGGAAGCCACGCTCAGCACGGATGAGGCAGCCCGGCGGCCGCTTCCGAAAGACGAGCCGGTGTCCATCTTCCAGGAGTTCATACGCCATATAGAAGCAGGCGTGCCCATGCGCATGAGCGCGGAGGATGCGTTTCAAGTGAGTGAGATCAGCCTTCAGATGCGGGAGGCTGCGGATACCGGGTTGAGCATCCGCGTCAGTGGACAGGAGGGAAAATCATGAGGAAAAGAAAGCTGGGAACCAGGGGGCCCGAGATCACGGTGGTGGGCATGGGCACGTGGGCTATCGGCGGCGGAGGCTGGCAATACGCATGGGGGGCCCAGGATGACAAGGACTCCATAGCTGCAATCCACAGGGCCATGGAGCTTGGCATCAATTGGATCGATACCGCGGCGGTCTACGGCCTTGGTCATTCCGAGGAAGTGGTGGGGAAAGCGCTGGCGGGACGCCGATCAAAGGTCATGATTGCAACCAAATGCAGCCGAGCATGGGATCAAGGCAGCACGGAGATCGTGGACAGGCTGTCAGCCGCCAGCGTGCGAAAGGAGATTGAAAGCAGCCTGCGCAGGCTCGCCACCGACTATATCGACCTGTACCAGATCCACTGGCCCCGGCCGGAGCCCGAGATCGAGGAAGGCTGGAGTGAGATTGCCAAGGCGGTGAAGGAAGGAAAGATCAGGTTCGCGGGGGTGTCGAACTTCTCCGTGGAGCAGCTTCGTCGCATTCACGCAATTCATCCGGTGACCTCGCTTCAGCCTCCGTACAGCATGCTGAATAGAAACACGGAAAAGGATCTCCTTCCCTTCTGCGGGGAGAACGGGATCGGCGTCATTGTCTACAGCCCGATGCAGATGGGGCTTCTGAGCGGGGCATTCTCACGTGAACGCGCGGCCCACCTGGGCGCTGATGACGTTCGTTCGCGCAATCCCTTTTTCACCGAGCCCGCACTGAGCAGAAACCTCGCCCTGGTGGACAAGCTCAAGCCCATAGCGCGGCGACACGACAGGAGCATGGCGGAGCTGGCAATTGCCTGGGTCCTGCGCCGGCCCGAGGTGACCGCGGCAATCGTTGGCGGAAGGCGGCCCGAGCAAGTCGGGGAGACTGTGGGCGCGGCGGACTGGGACCTTACCCCGGGGGAGATTGCCGAGATAGAGACGATCCTGGTCGCGCGGGAGGCAATGGAATAGGGGCTGACGGCGCAGTCAACCTGGCTAGAAGGCGAATCCCATGGACACGACGGCAAGGAAATAGGTGCCGTCGAGCTTCTTTCCGCTGACGTCGAACCTGGCGTTGATGAAGTAGTACCAGCCGGACATGTCCATGAAGAAGCCGGGGAAGGGATACCAGGCAAGTCCCACTTTTGCATAATACCCTATGTCGGAGAGAATGCTATAGAAAGAGACTCCGCTGAAAAGAGACGTATAGTCGCTGGAAAGGGAGAGGAAAGAATAGTTTGCCCCGCCTCCGGCAAAGGCGACAATAGCGCTGGAACCGCCGGAACGGAAGCCCGCGCGCAGGATGAGCCCGAGGTTGCCCACCGAGTAGTTGTACATCCCGAGCGGCGTATACCCGTCACTGTTGGCCGAGGTGCTTCCGAAGATCACAAACGAGGCCTCGATACCGATGGGACCTATCACGTAGGTCCTGATGCCGATCATCGGCATCAACGCGGTCAAGGAGTCAGGCGCCGGGGACAGGGACTGATTGGGCAGGTCGTTCTGGAACCCTGAGGTGAGCCCCCCGAACCCGATTGAGCCGTAGATCTCAGTTGGACGAAAGAAGCTGTCCGCGCCGGCGCTGAAGGACAGGACGCACAACAGAACCGCCGTGACGGCGAGCATCTTTTTCATGACGACCTCCATTATGAATTGCGCCGTATCTTGGGAGGTTTCAGTATGGACCGTGACCGGCTTTTTCACAAGGGCCGAAAACGCCCTTGACACGTAGCGCCACGGGGTTATACTTGCCAATAGCAATAATTGATAGAGGCAACAAAGGAGCAGGCGGAATGGCAGGTGCCCAGAGGCGTTTCATCGACTATATCATCGAGCTGAAAACCCGCTGTCGCTTCGAAGAAGAGATCGCTGAGGAATGCCGGCTGGCTCCGCGTGAGGTCAGCTGCCTGAGCGCCCTTTCCCCCGGAGAGACAATTTCGGCGGGGACGCTTGCCGAGCGTATGGGCCTCTCTCCTTCCCGCGCCAGCAGGCTGATCATGGCGCTGCGGACAAAGGGAATGGTCCTGGAGGCTTTCGATGCGGAGGACAGGCGGGCGGTTTCCCTTTCTCTCACGCCTGCGGGTGAGCGCCTGCTGCGCAAGATAGAGCTGAAAAAAGACGAGTGCGAAAGGCGGCTTCTCGATGTTTTCAGCCGGGAACAGCTGCGCACGGTGCGTGACGGGCTGGTCACGCTGAGCCTGGCTTTTCAAGGAGGAGCCCATGAAAGAGACCGAAGCAATTAGCGCGGTAGCCTTCCGTTACGACGCCTTGTCGCAGCAGGAAGGCTGCTGCCTTTCCTGCGGCGCGGCTGTAAACCACGCCGCGGCGAAACCCGGGGAGGTATGTGTTGACCTGGGAAGCGGGCAGGGACGGGACGTGCTCCGCCTGGCCGCGGAGGTTGGCGATCAGGGTCATGCGTACGGAATCGATGCGTCCGAGGGCATGCTGGGAAAGGCCCGCGCAAGCGCAGAGAGGCTGGGGGTGCGCAATGCCACCTTTGTCCGCGCAGAACTGGGAAGTCTCCCCCTGGAGTCTGGCAGCGTCGACCTGGTGATCTCAAACTGCACCATCAACCACGCCGCGGACAAGCAGGCCGTGTGGAACGAGGTGTACAGGGTCCTGGCGCCGGGCGGGAGGTTCGTGGTGAGCGATATCTATGCCACCCGGGAAGTGCCCGCCAATTTCGCGAACGACCCCGCTGCGGTGGCCGAGTGCTGGGCAGGCTCGGTGACCCGCGGCGAATACTTCCGCCAGCTTTCCACGGCCGGTTTCGGCCAGCCGGATGTGCTGGAGGAAAGCCAGCCATACGCGAAGGGTCAGATCGAGGTGGTGAGCATGACTATTCAAGGCATAAAACCGGGCGGCGAATGCTGCTGCGGTCAATAACACCAGGAGGAGGCGGGATATGAAATCTCTGATTCGGCCGAAAAAGGCCGCCGGGGCATGCGTGGCCCAGTGCTGCGCGAAGATTTCTCCGGTCGTTGCCGGCTGTCACGACTAAGGCCGGAGTGCGGGCTCGGGGCGCGCGCCCCGGGCCACTCCTTCTGGAAAGGCATCCCATGGTTTTCTCCGGGCACAACATTACAGGGAAGCTGAGGGGCTCCGATCGCTCCTTCATCATCAACCCGCTGGCACGTAGCGCGGATCTCCTGGATCCGCAGACGGCCAGGGACCTTCGTGCGGGGGTGTTTGCAAACCCCCAGGAGCTCGCAGAAAAGGGCTACCTTGTGGACCCTGAAGAAGAGTCCCGGCGCTACCGTAAAGCGTACTTGGATTTCCTTGATGCCCGTGATCGCTCGCAGACGCAGCTTTTCTTCGTTCCCTGGTATTCCTGCAATTTCAGTTGCCCGTACTGCTACCAGGAAGGCTACGATCAGCGTCCGGGGTGTCCTGAGTGACAATGTCATTGATTCCTTCTTCCGTTACGTCGAGAAGGAGTTCTTCGGCAAGTCGGTCTACCTGACGCTTTTCGGCGGAGAGCCGCTCCTTCCCGGGGAAAAAGCGCGGAGGAGCATTGAAGGTTTTCTCACCCGGGCGGCGGCGCGCAACCTGGCCGTGGCGGTTGTAACCAACGGGTACACCCTCCGCGATTACCTGGACACCCTTCACCTGGCGTCAATCCGCGAGATCCAGGTCACCCTGGACGGGGTTGGGGCAGTGCACAACAGCAGGCGGCCCCTGCGGGGCGGCCAGTCGACCTTCAAGCAGATCGTCGAGGGTATCGATGAAGCGTTGAAACGCGGTTTTCCCGTCAACCTGCGCGCCGTGCTGGACAGGGAGAACATCGATTCCCTGCCGGACCTGGCGCTTTTTGCCGCTGACATGGGATGGACGGGGAACCCGCTTTTCAAGACCCAGCTCGGCCGTAACTACGAGCTGCACACCTGCCAGGCTGATTCGAGCAGGCTCTACAGCAGGGTCGAGCTCTACGAGAAATTGTACGTGATGGCCGGTACGCACCCCGAGATCCTGGATTTCCATAAACCTGCCTTTTCGCTGTCGAAGTTTCTCTGGGAAAACGGGAAGTTGCCCGAACCCTTGTTCGATTCCTGTCCTGGATGCAAGACCGAATGGGCTTTCGATTTCACGGGCCGGATCTACTCCTGCACGGCCACGGTCGGAAAGCACGGAGAAGAGCTGGGGACTTTTTTCCCCGAGGTGACACGAAAGGAAGAAAGCATTGCCGCATGGCAGGAGCGGGATGTGACTTCCATCGAAGCCTGCCGGGGCTGCTCGCTGCGGCTTGCCTGCGGCGGAGGGTGCGCGGCGGTCGCCCACAACAGCACGGGAAGCCTCGGCAGCCCTGACTGCCGTCCCGTGAAGAAATTGCTGGAGATGGGCATGTCTTTGTATTTCGGAAAGGAACAACTGGAATGGCTGGAATGATTCAGGAGATCACGGCGGATCAGTACGGCACGGAGGTCCTCCAGGGAGGCAAGGTCATACTCGACTTCTACTCCACCGAGTGTCCCCCGTGCGAGGCCCTGGCCTCGAAGTACGAGGGATTGAGCAGGGTCTATGGGGAGGATGTGCGGTTTCTCAAGATCTTCCGCCAGGGCAATCGAGGGCTTGCGGATTCTCTCGGGGTGGCCAGCTCGCCGACGCTTCTCTTCTATGTCGACGGCAAGCTGCTGGACGACCGTCTCAGCGGCGGCATCCATCGTTCAGAGATTGCTCACCGGCTGGAGCAGATGCTTCCGGACGAGCGCGTCGAAGAGCTTCGAAAGCGGATCTCTCCCGTCACAACCGAGTGTGAGGCGCTCATCCTGGGAGGAGGCCCGGCAGGGCTGACGGCAGGGATCTATCTTGCGCAGGCCCACGTGAAAACCGTGCTCGTGGATACGGCGCTCCCCGGCGGCTTTGTGGCAACCACTCACCAGGTCTCCAATTATCCCGGCTTTCCCGATGCCTTGAATGGGTACATGCTCTCGCACTTCATGAGTGAGCAGGCAAAGAAGGCCGGAGTCATTTTTCGCGCTGCCGCAGAGGTGGGAACGGTGAACTTCCAGAAGAAGGAAGTCCTCCTGGACGGCTTTGAGACGGTGCGAGCCCGCACGGTTGTCATTGCCACGGGCTCCAGCCCCCGGCCGCTGGGCGTTCCTGGCGAAAAGGAGCACAGGGGGAGGGGCATCTCGTATTGCGCAACGTGCGATGCAAAGTTCTACGAAGGCAAGGATGTCGTGGTCATTGGGGGCGGCAACTCCGCCGTGGAGGAGTCCCTCTTCATTACCCGGTTTGCGCGCAGGGTGACCATCGTGCACCAGTTCGCGCAGCTTCAGGCGAACAAAGAGGCCCAGAAGCAGGCTATCGAGAATCCGCGGATTGACTTCCTCTTCGAGCATGAGCCGCGCGCATTCATCCGGCACGGCGACATGGACATGGAGGTGACGGTGGAGAACCTTCGGGATCACACGGTTACGGCGTTGCGGCCTCATGGTGCGTTCATTTTCGCCGGCTTCATTCCGAACGTTCTTCCCTTCCAGGGGGATCTTCAGCGTGACAAGAGCGGATACATCATTACTGACGAAAAGATGCGCACAAGCCTCCCGGGCGTGTATGCCGTGGGAGACATCCGGGTGAAGCCGTACCGCCAGATCACCACCGCCACGGCGGACGGCACGATCGCAGCCATCGCCATCTCCCAGGAGTTGGCCTAGGGCCTTGTAGTCGATCAACGCCGCCGTTTCGGGCTACACTGCCACCGGTGGCAAAGGCATACGACAGTCTTGTGCTTCAGGCGGAGTTCTTCACAGGACTGCCCGAAGGCACGCTTGGCGAGGTATGCGCGGCCTATACGGAGCGCTCCGTGGACAAAGGGGCTTTCTTCTTTCACCAGGAGGATACGGCCGAGCACCTCTATCTCCTTGCCGATGGACGAGTGAAAATGGGCCAGCTGGCCGAGGATGGCCAGCAGGTGACCATGCGGATCATCGTCCCCGGGCAGCTGTTCGGAGGCGTGGCAGTTCTCGGGGGCAAGGCACCCTATCCGGTGTCAGCCGAAGCCATGGAGCCCAGCGTCGGCCTGTGCTGGAAAGGGGAGTTTCTCCTCGGGCTTGCCCGGAGGGATCCCGGCCTCGGGCTGAATATGACCGAGCTGATGTTTGCTCACCTGCAAGAGATGCAGAACCGGTTTCGGGAGCTCGCCACCGAGAGGGTGGAACGCAGAGTGGCCCGCACCCTGCTGCGCCTGGCATCGCAAGCAGGCCGGAAGGTGAAAGAAGGCCTTCTCATCGATCTGCCCCTGTCCCGGCAGGAAGTCGCGGAGATGACGGGAACAACTCTGTTCACAGTGAGCAGGCTCCTGAGCGAATGGGAGCGCCGCGGGATCCTGGATGCCGGCCGCGAACGTGTTGTCATCCGCAATCCCCACGAGCTTGTCATGATCGCCGAAGACATCCAGAAATAGATCCGGCGGACACGGCGCGGTTTGTCCCGGCAGACGATTGCCGCTACCTTGTAACCACGGGGAGGATCGTCATGGCGGATCTCAGCTTTTTCATCGACGCCACTGCCAGGGGGACCGGCAAGGACCGTGAAGGGGTCATTTCAGTGGACGGCCACTCGGTCCGCTTTTCAGCACCTGCCTCCATGGGAGGCAAGGGAGCGGGGGCAAGCCCCGAGACCCTCCTGATCAGCGCGGTAACAGCCTGCTACTCCCTCACCCTCCTTGCCTATCTGCAGAAACGGCGGCTGCCGTACAGCGAGATAGCAGTGAGGACGGAAGGAGTGGTCACCGGCTTTCCGCAGCATGACACGTATGCCCGCATCATCGTGAGCCCCGTGTTCCATGGCGGCGACGCCGCCCGCCAGGAAGAATACCGAGCGGTTGCCATCGAAGCCCGCGACAACTGCTTCATTGGCCGGACTGTCGCCGCCGGCGGAACAGCCTACGACGTAGGAGCGGTTGCCTTCGCCTGATCCGGCCGTCAGCCCTTTTCCCAGAGCCGCGTCAGCTTCATGAAGATTCCCTCCTGGGCATCTTCGGGGGCGCCGTTCTGGACGGCAAGCTCGTAGAGCGTGCTCAAGATGAGATCCTGCGCCGCGGGGTTTGCGATTTTTGCAGCCTCTTTCAGGAAGGCGGCCTCATCCGGGGATTTTTCTTCGTACTCGTCAAGGCACTGCTCGTAATCGTGGAAGTCGAGCTTCCGATAGATGCTGTCGAGGTCTTTCAGCTCCGCTTCCTGGATGTTCCCGTCAGCGAGCATGACCGTCCGTATGCAACCCGCAAAAAACACCTTCTCGGCGTGGCTCAGCTGTGACAACTCGGGCATGCAAGCCTCCTTTCTTTTCTCTCTCCCAAAGATACTGAATCCGGCAGGCCCGAAGCCGGATGCGCATGTCAGACCAGCCCGACCGCTTCATAGGCGCGCCTGAGGGTGGCGGATGCTCGACCGCTGGCCTTCTTCGCATCCTCCTCGAAAATATCGGGACAATCGGACCAGCAAAGGGCATCGCTCAAGGGAAAAATATATCGATATCTTTGAATCATGATGCGATTGAACCTGAAGCGCGCCTACGAACCTGCCCAGGCGACAGACGGAGTCCGATTCCTCGTGGAGAGGCTCTGGCCCCGGGGCGTCAGCAAGGATGCGGCGAAGCTCGACGGCTGGCTCAAGGATGCGGCCCCAAGCGACGCGCTTCGAAAGTGGTACGGTCACGATCCGAAAAAATGGGAAGAGTTTCGCCGTCGCTACTTCGCAGAGCTCTCCCGGGCGCCGGACTGCGTTGCCCCGATCCGTGAGGCTGCGCGAAAAGGGGTTGTCACGCTGGTATTCGCCGCAAAGGATCCGGAGCTTTCCAACGCCCGAGCCCTCAAAGAGTTCCTGGAGCACGAGGGGGCCGCCTCCTAGAGCTTCCTGCCCGGTGCGCCGAGCAGACGCATCGCATTGAGGATGACGATGAGGACCGAAGCCTCATGGAAGAGCCAGGTCGTCGGTCATCAACCCGTCCCGCGGTTCCCTGGTGATACCGTCCTCACGCCCGCATGCCGGTAGCTCGCCGTGACTCCTTGCGCAAGCGCAAAGAAGACGGCGCGCCGTCTGTCTACGCTAATGGATGGAATGCGCAAGCGGCGGCACTTTCGAGATCTGACCGTCCAGGAGATCCTGCGCCGGCGCCCTGACCTGGCGGAGGCTTTCATCGAATTGCGCACGCAGTGCGTGGGCTGTCCAGTGGCCAGGTTCTGCACGCCCCGTGACGTCGCCGCATACTACGCCATCGATCTCGAGAATCTCCTCGCCCTGCTTGAAAAGAAAAGAGTGACGGCGGGATAGAGACTTGATAGATTTGCTACGAGGCGGCATGCGGGACGGAGGCGGGGTGCTGCGGTCTCTGGTTCTTGCCGGCGGATTGAGCACGAGGATGGGCCGGGACAAGGCCCTTCTGATATACAACGGAGAGCTCCAGGTGAGGAGGGTTGCCAGCATGCTCGATCGTCTGGCTCCACCGACGTACGTCTCGGTCCGAAGCGCCCAGACCGAAGACCCTGCCTTCGCAGGACTGCGGCTCCTTGCCGACCGTCAGGAAGGCATCGGACCGCTTGCAGGAATCCTTTCCGCGTTTCGCGAAGAGCCGTCAAGCGCGTGGCTCATCGTGGCGGTTGACATGCCTTTCCTTTCGGAGATAACGCTCCTTCGGCTCCTGGAGAACCGTGACCCGTCCGCTTTTGCCACGGCTTTTCGAAATCCCCAGATCAAGCAGCCGGAGCCCGTCTGCACGATTTACGAGCCCCGGATCCTGCCCGGTGCTCCAGAAGGCGAGCGCGCAGGGGCGCTACACCCTCAAGCTTCTGCGGGACCTGCCCGTCCGCCTTGTTGAGCCGGATCACCCGGAGGAGCTTGCCAACATCAACGATCCCGAAGAACACAAGAAGGCGGCGGGCGGCTTTCTCCCGCCGGGAGCCTGACCATGCACACCGCAGCAGCGCAACCAGTGACCGGAGTCAGGTCCGCCGGCGTCCTTTCACAGGCCGTGCGGGATCTCTACCCCGGATCGTTTGCTCTCGTGATGGCCACGGGAATTATATCATCGGCCGCCCAGCTCCTCGCTTTCCCCGTGCTCGCAAGAATCCTCCTGGGATGCAACACCCTGTTTTTTGTCGTTCTCTGGCTCCTCACTCTGGCGAGGCTGGCTTTCTTCTTTCCCCGGCTCCGCGGCGATCTCCTGGGACACGCCACGGGGCCAGGATTCTTCACCATAGTGGCGGGAACGTGCGTGCTGGGGACCCAGATCGTCCTTGTGATCGGGGACTACGGACTTGCCATGGCTCTGGGGATTCTCGGCCTCGCCCTGTGGCTCGTCCTCACGTACATGTTTTTCGCCGCGGTCGTCACGAGCAGCTCGAAGCCAGCCCTCGGCTCAGGAATTCATGGCGGCTGGCTCGTCAGCGTCGTTGCCACACAGTCCGTCTCTGTCCTGTCCACTGTCCTGTCCGCCGGCTACCCTGCCTTCGCGCAGGGGCTGCTCTTTTTCTCCCTCTGTTTCTCTTTTGCCGGCGGCATGCTCTACATCATCCTTATCATCCTCCTGTTCTATCGTTTGATCTTTTTCCCCCTGGCTCCAGCCGAGCTTTCCCCCCTTACCTGGATTTCCATGGGAGCGGCCGCAATCACCACGCTGAGCGGGGCGCGAACGCTTGCGAGCGCCGGCGAATGGAGTTTCCTCGCGGAAATGGCTCCATTTCTCAGGGGATATACGTTGTTTTTCTGGTCAACGGCCACGTGGTGGATTCCCCTTCTCCTCGTGCTCGGGGCCTGGCGGCACCCGGGAAAGGGAGTAGCCCTGCGCTACGAACCACAGTACTGGAGCATGGTGTTCCCCCTGGGAATGTACACGGCGTGCACGTTCGTGCTCGCCCGCGCCACCGGGCTTTCCTTCCTGGAGTGGATTCCCCGGGTCTTTCTCTGGATAGCCCTTGCCACGTGGTTTGCAGTATTTCTTGGAATGCTCGCTGCCATCGGCCGCAGTCTCAAACGTCAAAAACTTGAGGAGTCCGTCCCATGAGTCATTTTCCTGATCGACTTCTTTTCTTCACGAAGACCGCAGGGAGCTTTGCCGACGGTCATGGCGTGGTCAGCACGGAGGATCGGAGCTGGGAGGAGGGTTATCGGACCAGATGGCAGCACGACAAGATCGTGCGCTCCACGCACGGCGTGAACTGCACCGGATCGTGCAGCTGGAAGATCTATGTCAAGGGAGGCATCGTCACCTGGGAGACCCAGCAGACTGATTACCCGCGGATGCGGCCCGACATGCCCAACCACGAGCCCCGGGGCTGCGCGCGCGGGGCAAGCTACTCCTGGTATCTGTACAGCGGAAACCGGCTCGAAATACCCCATGGTACGCGGGCGCCTGCTGAAGATGTATCGCGAGGCCCGCGGGACAAAAACGCCGGTGGAGGCGTGGGCGTCCATCGTGGAGGACCCTGAGCGGCGCGCGGCCTACACATCCGTGCGTGGCCTGGGCGGTTTTGTTCGGGCAACCTGGGATGAGGCGGCGGAGATGGTTGCCGCCGCCAACGTCTACACGATACGCAAATACGGTCCTGATCGCGTCTGCGGCTTTTCCCCCATTCCCGCGATGTCCATGGTTTCCCACGCATCGGGAAGCCGCTACCTCCAGCTGATTGGTGGAGTCAGCTTGAGCTTCTACGACTGGTACTGCGACCTTCCCCCCAGCTCCCCGCAGACCTGGGGAGAGCAGACCGACGTGCCGGAGAGCGCGGACTGGTACAACGCGATGTTCCTCATCCTCTGGGGCTCCAACGTCCCGCAGACCCGCACGCCTGACGCCCATTTCTACACAGAGGCGCGTTACAAGGGCACGCAGAGCGTCGTGATCTGCCCGGACTACAGCGAGGCTTCCAAGTTCGCCGACCTCTGGCTCCATCCCCGCTCGGGCACGGATTCCGCGGTGGCCATGGCCCTGGGTCACGTGATTCTGAAAGAGTTCCATGTCCAGCGCAGAAGCGAGTACTTCAGCGACTATTGCCGCAGATTCAGCGATTTCCCCTTCCTGGTCAGGCTCGTGCGCCAGGGGGACTACCTGGTCCCCGAGCGCTTCCTGCGGGCAAGCGATTTCCCGGATTCCCTGGGGGAAAAGAACAATCCGGAATGGAAGCCCTGCGCTCTTGATGAAACCACCGGGTCCGTCATGGCCCCGCAGGGGTCTATCGGATTCCGCTGGGGTGAAGAGGGAAAGTGGAACCTGGAAGAGCGGACCCGGTTGCGCCTGTCTGTTCTGGATGCGCCTGCCGGGACGGCGCGGCCCGAGACGGTCGATGTCGGCTTTCCCTACTTCGGGACGTACAAGCACGACTACTACGCGGGAACCGATCACCCCGAGGTCCTTGTGCGCAAAGTCCCGGCCGCCAGGGTATCAACACGGGAAGGTGAAGCGCTTGTCACCACGGTCTATGACCTGATGCTCGCAAACTACGGGGTGGACCGGGGCCTCGGTGATGAAAACGTCGCGAGCTCCTATGATGACGACATTCCCTACACCCCGGCATGGCAGGAGAGCATAACCGGCGTTGGGCGGGATCTTGTCATTGCCACTGCCCGGCAGTTTGCAGAAACCGCCGAGAAGACGCACGGCAAGTCCATGGTGATCCTCGGGGCGGGGATCAACCACTGGTACAACATGGACATGACCTACCGCGGGATCATCAACATGCTGGTCTTCTGCGGCTGCGTCGGCCAGTCGGGAGGAGGCTGGGCCCATTACGTGGGTCAGGAGAAGGTGCGGCCCCAGGTGGGATGGTCCACGATCGCATTCGCCACTGACTGGTACCGGCCGCCCCGCCACATGGGCGGCACCTCGTTTTTCTACGAGCATACCGACCAGTGGCGCTATGAGAAGGTGAGCGCGCGGGAGCTCCTCTCCCCGACTGCACCGCCGGGAGACTGGGAGGGAAGCCTCATCGACTTCAACGTCCGCTCCGAGCGCATGGGATGGCTGCCGTCTGCTCCCGCACCTGGACAGGAATCCCATCCAGATCGCAAAGGACGCCGCCGCCGTCGGGGAGGAACCGATCCCCTTCGTCACCAACCGCCTCAAGAGCGGCGTGATCCGCTTCGCTTCCGAGGACCCGGACAATCCCGCAAACTTCCCGCGGAACATGTTCGTCTGGCGGTCCAATATCATCGGGTCAAGCGGCAAGGGGCACGAGTACTTCCTGCGCCATTTCCTCGGCACACAGAACAGCGTCCTCGGCCAGGACCTCGGAGAGCTCGGAGAAAAAAAGCCGCGGGAGGTCGTGTGGCGGGAGTCGCCTTCCGGCAAGCTCGACCTGCTGGTCACCCTGGACTTTCGCATGTCCACGACCTGCCTGTACTCGGACGTGGTGCTGCCCACGGCCACCTGGTACGAGAAGAACGACATCAATACTTCGGACATGCACACGTTCATCCATCCCTTTGCAAGCGCCGTGGACCCGGGATGGGAGAGCAGGCCGGACTGGGACATCTTCCGCACCATCGCGTTGAAGTTCTCCGAGTGCGCCCGGGGAGTGCTTGGGAAGGAGAAAGATCTTGTCTTCACCGCGCTCCTGCATGACAGCCCCGCCGAGCTGGGACAGGCCATCGACGTCAAGGAATGGAAGCGGGGAGAGTGCGAGATCATTCCCGGAAAAACGACTCAGACCATGACAGTGGTCGAGCGGGACTACCCGAACGTGGGAGCCATGTACACATCCCTGGGGCCGCTCGTTTCCAACATCGGCGCCGGCGGCAAGGGCATCAGCTGGAGCGCGCAGACGGAGGTGGAATACCTCGGCAAGCTGAACGGCACAAGCGACGAGCCTGGGCCATCAGAAGGACGGCCGCGCCTGTGGACTGACATTGACGCGGCTGAGGCGATCATGACGCTGGCCCCGGAGACGAACGGGGCGGTTGCCGTGAAGGCCTGGAACGCGCTTTCCAAACGCACGGGCCACGGCCACGCCCACCTTGCCTCGCAGCATGAAGGGGAGAAGGTGCGCTACCGCGACATCGTGGCGCAGCCACGGCGCACCATCACCTCTCCCATCTGGAGTGGCCTGGATGATGAGGAGATCACCTACAACGCCGGCTACATCAACGTCCACGAGCTCATCCCCTGGCGAACCCTCTCCGGCCGCCAGGAGCTGTACCAGGATCACCTGTGGATGCGCGCTTTCGGAGAAGCACTGTGCGTCTACAAGCCGCCGGTGGACACGAAGGCCGTCATACCCGTGGAGCGCCCGTTGGATGATGGCCGGCCGTACGTCGTTCTGAACTTCCTCACACCGCACCAGAAATGGGGAATCCACTCCACGTATTCGGACAACCTCATCATGCTCACCCTTTCACGCGGCGGTCCGATCGTCTGGATCAGCGAGATCGATGCCCAGAAGGTCGGGCTCGAAGACAACGACTGGATCGAGGTCTTCAATGTGAACGGCGCCCTCGTTGCCCGCGCCGTGGTGAGCCAGCGCATCAAGGAAGGAACTGCCTTCATGTACCATGCCCAGGAAAAGCTGGTGAACATACCGGGGAGCGAGATCACCGGAAATCGCGGCGGGATCCACAACTCTGTTACCCGCATTGTCGTGAAGCCAACCCACATGATCGGCGGCTACGCGCAGATCAGCTACGGGTTGAACTACTACGGAACTGTGGGCTCCAACAGGGACGAGTTCGTCATCGTGCGCAAGCTCAAGAAAGTGGACTGGATGGAAGGAGCGCGCGTATGACGGTACGAGCCCAGGTTGCCATGGTCATGAACCTCGACAAGTGTATTGGATGCCACACCTGCTCGGTCACCTGCAAGAACGTGTGGACCTCGCGGGAAGGCATGGAGTACGCGTGGTTCAACAATGTTGAGACCAAGCCCGGCATCGGCTATCCCAAGGACTGGGAGAACCAGAGGCACTGGCTGGGGGGATGGGAGCGCAAGGCGGACGGGTCCATCAAGCCGAAGCAGGGGGGCAAGTGGCGCATCCTTGCCAAGATCTTCGGCAATCCCCAGTTGCCTGAGATCGATGACTACTACGAACCCTGGACCTACGACTACGAGCACCTGCAGACCGCGGAGGAGTCCCGCACCACCCCCATTGCCCGGCCCGTGAGCGCGATCACCGGCGAGCGCATGGACAAGGTGAAGTGGGGCCCGAACTGGGAAGAGATCCTGGGAGGAGAGTTCTCCAAGCGCAGCAAGGACTACAACTTCGAGGAAGTGCAGAAGGAGATCTACGGCCAGTTCGAAAACACGTTCATGATGTACCTGCCGCGCCTGTGCGAGCATTGCCTCAACCCGTCCTGCGTGGCCTCGTGTCCCAGCGGCGCCATCTACAAGCGGGAGGAGGACGGCATCGTCCTCATAGACCAGGACAAGTGCCGGGGCTGGCGCATGTGCGTGAGCGGCTGCCCCTACAAGAAGATCTATTACAACTGGAAGACGGGAAAGTCGGAGAAGTGCACATTCTGCTATCCGCGCATCGAGGCAGGGCTGCCGACGGTTTGCTCGGAAACCTGTGTGGGCCGCATCCGCTACCTCGGCGTGGTCCTCTATGACGCTGACAAGATCAAAGAGGCGGCGAGCGCCGCGCGGCAGGAAGATCTCTACGAGGCGCAGCTTGCCATTTTCCTGAACCCCAACGACCCAGCCGTGGAGCAGCAGGCTCTTGCTGACGGCGTACCGCCCGCCTGGATGGAGGCGGCGCGGAGATCGCCGGTGTACAAGATGGCCATGGACTGGAAGGTCGCCTTCCCCCTGCATCCCGAGTATCGGACGCTGCCCATGGTGTGGTACGTGCCGCCGCTTTCCCCCATCCAGGCTGCTTTCCAGGACGGGTTGGTGGGCCGGGCGGACCTCATCCCTGAGGTGGAATCTCTGCGCATCCCCATGCGGTACCTCGCCAACCTCCTCACCGGCGGGAAAGTAGCGCCCGTGGTCCTTGCGCTCAAGCGACTGCTCGCCATGCGCAGGTACATGAAGAGGAAGAACATCGAAGGAGTGATCGACACGGCCGTGCTGGACGCGGTGGGAATGACCAAGCCGATGGTGGAGGAGATGTACCGGATCATGGCGATCGCAAACTACGAGGAGCGCTTCGTCATTCCCACCACGCATCGGGAGACCGCGGAGGACGCCTATGAGCTTCGCGGCGGGTGCGGCTTCTCTTTCGGAAACGGCTGCGCCGCGGGCGGGCTCACCGGCGGCGTCCCGGGCAAGGAGGGCCGGCGTATCCGTACGCCGCTTTTCAACCTGCCGCAGGCGGGATCCCAGGCGGAACCCCATCCGCCGAAAGAGAAGGGCCCGACATGAACACGTTTCGCGTCCTCTCCGCGCTTCTCACGTACCCCACCCCGGACCTCGTCACTGCGCTTCCCGAGATGAAGGAAATCCTCAAGCAGGAAAGCCTCTTGCAGGAGACGGACCTGGATGGCCTGGGTGGACTTTTCGCTGACCTTTCCTCCCTGGATATCTACGACCTGCAGGCCCGGTACGTCGATCTTTTCGACCAGTACCGCTCGATGTCCCTGCACCTTTTCGAGCACGTGCACGGGGAGTCCCGTGACAGGGGCCAGGCCATGGTGAGCCTGCTGGAGCGCTACCGCGAGATCGGGCTCGAGCTTTCCGCCGTCGAGCTTCCTGATTTTCTCCCCGTCTACCTGGAGTACCTGTCCCAGCTTCCGCCGGCGGATGCGCGCGCCGAGCTGGCCGAGCCGGTGGCAGTCATCACCACCCTGGCGCGCCGACTCGACAAGCGGCACAGCCCGTATGCGGCCGTACTGTCCTCGCTGGAGCACTTGGCCCAGGCCGAGCCGAAGCAGGCAGATCTGGAGGAGCTGGCCCTCGAGGAAGCTGAGGATGCCGCCAGCCGCCAGGCCATCGATGCGGAGTGGCAGGAGGAGCCTGTGGACTTCTCCCGACGCGAGGCGTCATTCGTCGGCAGGCAGCGCGCCCGGTCGGTTGGTTCTGCCCTGCGAAAGGAGCCGTGATGCCCTACCTCCTGACCCTGCTCGTGTTTGGCTACTATCCCTACGTCGCTCTCACCGTCTTCATCGCGGGGAGCATCATTCGGTTCAACCGCGGCCAGTTCGGCTGGCGAAGCGGGTCGAGCGAGCTTCTGCGCAAGCGCCAGCTCGTGCTGGGGAGCACGCTCTTCCATTACGGGATCCTGGTCGTTCTTGCGGGCCACCTGGTGGGATTCGCCACGCCGGATCTCGTGCTTCAAGTGCTGGGCGTCTCCGTGCTGGCCCATCAGCTTCTGGCTGTGGTAGCCGGTGGGCTTTCCGGATCCCTGGCCTGGATTGGCCTTACCATGCTGGTGCACCGCAGGCTCTTCGACTCCCGGATCCGAAAGACCTCCAGCCCCATGGACATCTTCGCTCTCCTCCTGGTGTGGGTGCAGCTCACTTTCGGCCTGGTCACGATTCCCCTCACCCTGCATCACCTGGATGGCCGGCTTTTCGGCCAGCTCGTGGCATACGTCCAGTCGATCATCTACTTCAAGCCCGACGCAATCTCGCTTCTGCGCGACGTCCCCTGGGTTTACCAGGTGCACCTTTTCCTCGGCTTTACGTTCTTCCTTGTCTGGCCCCTGAGCCGGCTGGTGCACATCTGGAGCGCGCCCATCTGGTACCTGGGACGCGCGTACCAGGTGGTGCGCAGGCGCATGCCGGCGCGCGCCCGCAGGGGGATGCCCACATGATCACCGTCAACGGAAAGGCGATTTCCGACGATCAGGTCGCCCGGGAGGCGCAGTATCATCCCGCGCCCAACCGTGAAGCGGCCCTGCATGAGGCCGCCGCCGCCCTTGTCGTCCGCGAGCTCCTGCTCCAGGAAGCGGCAGCCCTCGGGGTGAACGCCGCTGACTCGGAAGACACAGCCACTGCGGAAGAGCGGACCATCTCTGCTTTGCTGGACCAGGAGGTCAGGCTTCCGGCAGCGGATGAGGAAGCCTGCCGCCGCTACTTCGATGCAAACCGGGAGCGCTTCCGATCGCCTGATCTCTTCGAGGCGTCGCACATCCTGTTTGCTGCGCATCCCGGTCAGCCCGCGGAGCGCGAGCAGGCGCGCGCCGCTGCCGCAGCCACCCTCGATGAGCTGCGGCGTGACCCCTCTTCCTTCGAGCGCCTGGCCAAAGAGCTTTCCGCGGACCCGGAGTCCCGGGAGCAAGGCGGCCACCTGGGCCAGATCACGCGGGGCCAGACCACGCCCGAGTTCGAAGCCTGTTTCAACAAGCTGTCCCCGGGTGAAATCAGCCTTGAGCCTGTGGGCACGCGTTACGGGTACCACGTGATCCGGCTGGACCGCGCCATCCGAGGCAGGCAGCTTCCCTATGAAATGGCCCGTGAGCGCGTCATCGAGTATCTTGGCGCCAGCGCCTGGACCAGTGCGGTGCACCAGTACATCCAGCTCCTGGTTGGCAAGGCCAGCATTGAAGGAATCGAGATGGCAGGGGCCGCAACCCCGCTGGTGCAGTAGCTGGGAATCCATTTTCCCGATTTTTCCCGCAGTGGGAATCCATGTTCTCGTTTCGCCACTAGCAGCGGAATTTGAATGATTTTACGCTTCCGGTGGCGCCATTTCCTGGCGACTTTTCAATGACTTGCCGCCTTTTCCTGGCATGCATCATGCATAAAGAAAGTGATGAATCCCCTGGTCTCGATGAGTGGAATCTCAAAGTCCTTCGGCCCCGTGAAGGTTCTTGACCGGGTGGACTTTTCTATTTACCCGGGCGAGGTCCACATTTTGGCCGGTGAGAACGGCGCAGGCAAGACCACCCTCGTAAAGATCCTGGCCGGCGCATACTCGGATTATCAGGGCAGGATCGTCATGGAAGATCATGAGATCCGGCCCTCCAGCCCCCTTGATGCGAACAGGCATGGAATTGCCGCCATTCACCAGGAGTTGTCGCTCATCCCCTCCATGAGCGTTGCTGATAATTTCTTCCTTGGGCACCCCATGACCCGTTCGGGCTTTGTCATGCAAAAGGCACACCGCCGAAGCGCAGAAGAAGTCCTCAGCCGAGCGGGTGTTGAGGTCAGCGTTGCCACATTCGTTGAGGATCTTCCCATCTCAGTCCAGCAGCTCATCGAGATCACAAGGGCCATTCGGCTGAATGCTCGTGTTCTCATCATGGATGAGCCGTCCAGCGCGCTCAATGCGCACGACGTGGAGACTCTCTTCACCCTGGTGAGACAGCTCAAAGTGGAAAAGCGGGGGATCGTGTATATCACCCACCGGCTGGAGGAGATTCACAGGCTCGCCGACAGGATCACGGTCCTTCGCGACGGGAAGCTCGTCGGCACCGCACTTGCCCCCGAGGTGCCGGAGAAGAAACTCATCCAGTGGATGGTGGGCCGGGAGATGGAAGAGCAATTCCCCCGACACACTCCCCAGACCTCCTCAGAAGCCCTGCGGGTAGAGAACTTCTCCGTTCACGGCGCGGGCAGGGCCCGCAGGCCGCACGTTGACAGGGTGTCGTTCTCCGCCGCCCGCGGCGAGATTGTTGGAATCGGCGGGCTGCAGGGCTCGGGGGCAAGCGAGCTGTTTCTTGGCCTTTTCGGCGCGCTACCGAAAAGGACGGAAGGACGTGTTTCCGTCGAGGGCAAGACCGTGCACATACGATCACCCCGGGAGGCCATCGCCAAGGGGATCGCCCTGCTCACGAATGACCGTAAGGCAACCGGGCTCATCTCCTCCATGTCTGTGACCGCGAACATGTGCGCTGCAAACATGGGCAACCTGTCGCCCTTGGGGTGGCGTCGGCCTCGTGAGGAAAGTCGAGTCGCTTCAGAGATGGGAAAGGCCCTGCAGCTTCGCGCAGCATCGCTGGAGATGGAGGTGGGCGACCTGTCGGGCGGCAACCAGCAGAAGGTCGCCATCGGCAAGTGGCTCACCACCAATCCGCGGATCATGCTCCTCGACGAGCCGACCCGTGGGATCGATGTCGGTGCCAAGCACGAGATCTACCAGCTGATGAACCAGTGGACAGCGCAGGGGATTTCCATCCTCCTGGTGACCTCCGAGATGCCGGAGCTGCTTGCCATGAGCGACAGGATCATTGTCATGCATCGAGGGATCATCACGGCGGAGCTCTCCCGCCAGGAAGCCACGGCGGAGAAGGTCCTGGAGGCTGCAATGGGCAAGACGAACGGAGGCGGAAATGGTCGGTGAAATACGGGGGCCGCTGCGAAGGGATCTTCAGGGAGAAACAAAGACGGGAATTGGACGCGCTTTTTCGTTGATAGTCCGCGCCCTGACCAGCTCCGCGGGCAGGGCGTGCCTCGAGCTCCTCCTCGTCCTGCTTCTCGGCGTGATCTTCAATGCGGATGGAGCGTTCTTCAAGGAGGGGACTCATCGGGATACGCTTCGCCAGGCTTCCGTGTACGGTATCCTCGCCTGCGGAATGACGCTGGTCATCATCACCGGAGGCATCGACCTGTCCGTCGCGAGTGTCCTCGCCGTCTCCTCGGTATCCTTTGCCCTCCTGACAATGCACATGGATTGGCCCTGGTGGCTGGCGATCATCACATGCCTCTTGATGGGCGCGGCCTTCGGCTCGGCCTCCGGCGCCCTCATTTCCAACGCAAAGCTGCAGCCCTTCATCGCCACGCTCGCGCTGATGACTTTTGCCCACGGGTTCGCCCGGTACATTACCGGCGGCCAGAAGATCTCGACCTATGTCACTCAGGGCGACAAGGTGATCATCAAGGAGCTTCCCCAGGTCTTCAAAGTGATCGACTCGCGCATCCTCGGCGGCAACGTCGCCATCGTAAGCGTGATCTTCATTGTCTGCCTCATCGTGGCCTGGATCTTTCTGGCCCGTCACAAGTGGGGCAGGGAGCTGTACTCGGTCGGCGGCAATGAGGAGGCGGCCCGGCTCTCGGGCGTCCCCGTGCGCATGACGAAGTTCCTTGCCTACACCTTCTCGGGCATCATGTGCGGCGTAGCAGGTATCTGCCAGGCCGCTCAGGAGACGCAGGGCGATCCTGAGACAGGGGCCGGTTATGAGCTGACAGTCATCGCCATGGTCGTCATCGGGGGCACGAGCCTCGCGGGAGGGCGAGGGAGCATGGGGCTTACGCTCCTTGGCATCCTCACAATCGGATATCTGCAGAAGATCCTCAGCATCAATGCTGTCCAGGAGTCCGGCCGGCTCATGATCACCGGGATCATCATTGTGCTTGCGGTTCTGACACAGAAGAGAAGGACGAAGTAGAGTCCGTCCGGGAAAGGAGGTAAGCGGCAGGGAGACAGGTTCCAGGCTTTCGAAATCCAATCTCTCTCGAAAGGAGAAGATGCAATGAGACCTATCACTAAGTTCCTTCTATGCGCGGTTATCCTGTGCTCGCTGGCTGTCTTTCCGGTGTTCTCAGCTCCGAAGTACATCATCGGGATGAGCCAGTGCAACCTCGGGGAGCCCTGGCGCGTGCAAATGAACGCCGACATAAAGAATGAGGCGGACAAGCACCCGGAGATCAAGATGGTCTTCAAGGACGCGCAGAACGATGTTCTCCAGCAGCGCGCTCAGGTTGAGGAGTTCATCGACGCCAAGATCAACTTGCTCATCATCAGCCCCAAGGAAGCCCAGCCGCTTGCGGAGCCCGTGTCCAAGGCCCTGGCAGCCGGGATCCCTGTCATCGTTCTGGACCGCGACATCATCGGTCAGAACTACACTGAGTTCATCGGTGCTGACAACGTGAAGATCGGCCGGGCGGTCGGAAAGTGGCTGGTCCAGAATTACGGCGGTAAGGGCGCAAAGGTCGTCGAGATCATGGGCCTGCAGACCTCCACACCAGGCCAGGACAGGCACAGCGGGTTCCTGGATGCGATCAAGGGCTCCGACCTGAATGTGATCTTCCGCGCGGATGCGAAGTGGCTCGAGCCGGACGCCCGCAAAGAGATGGAGTCCGCGCTGGCACGCTTCGACAAGATCGACATCGTGTACGGTCACAACGATCCCTCGGCCCACGGCGCCTACCTCGCTGCCCAGGCAGTCGGCAGGGAAAAGAGCATGATATTCGTCGGGATCGACTCTCTGCCCCAGGAGGGGGTCTCGTACGTGAAGCAGGGCATCCTGACCGCGACCTTCCAGTATCCCACCGGCGGTGACGTCGCCATCAAGCAGGCGCTGAAAATCTTCAATGGCGAGAAAGTCGTCAAGAGGATCGTTCTGGGGTCCCGGATGTTCACCAAGGACAATGTCGATGCGGGAGGAGAGGCCATCGAATAAAGACTTCCCTTGCTTTGATGCCCCCGGGCCGGCGAGTCCGGGGGACCTTCCTTCCGGGGCGTGCTATACTGGCCGTGGGCGCCGAAAGGCCGACCTGCTCGATGCGAGGCTCGCCATGGACTACCAGATCCTGATTATCGACGACGAAAGAGAGCTCTGCGTTTCCCTTTCCGAGATTCTCACGGAAGAGGGATTCCACACAATCTATACAAGCGACCCCCGGGAGACCCCTGCCATCCTGACCCGCACGCACGTGGACCTCATTATCCTTGACATCCGCATGCCCGGCATCGGCGGGATCGATCTTCTGAAGGTGCTTCGCAGGACCAACCCGAATGTGAAGGTGATAATCCTCACCGGCCACCCCAGCATCGACAACGCCGTGCTCTCGATGAAATATGGAGCCGTCAACTTCTACGAGAAGCCCCCAAACCTGAAAAGACTTCTCAACGAGATCCGCGAGCTCTCCGCGGCAGCCGGGTCAGACCAGCAGCCGGCCCGACGGGTGGTGACAAGCGACCCGAGGATGCTGAAGATCCTGCAGTCCGCGGAGAAGGCCGCAGCCGCCACGGCGCCCGTGCTCATCACGGGAGAGAGCGGAACCGGCAAAGAGCTCATTGCTGGTCTTGTCCACGAGGCTGGCCCCCGGGCTGCGAAGCCGTTCATCAAGGTGAATTGCGCGGCCATCCCCGAGACTCTCCTCGAAAGCGAGCTCTTCGGCCATGAAAAGGGAGCGTTCACGAACGCCGTGTCGCAGCGCAAGGGCAAGTTTGAGCTGGCAAACGAGGGGACGATCTTCATGGATGAGATCGGGGATATGAGCCCCAACACGCAGGCAAAGATCCTTCGAGTCCTGCAGGAGCAGGAGTTCGAGCGGGTGGGAGGGACCGAAACAATCCACAGCGATATCCGCGTCATCGCGGCCACCAACAAGGACCTGCGCCTCCTCATCCAGCGGGACAGCTTCCGCGAAGACCTGTTCTACCGTCTGTGCGTGATCACGCTGCACATACCGCCGCTGCGTGAGCGGCGGGGAGACGTGGAGCTGCTCATCGAGCACTTCCTCAGGGTTTTTTCCGCACAATACGCGAAGGAGATCCACGGCCTGGACGCGGAGACCAAGGAGCTTCTTCTTTCCCATGATTGGCCGGGGAACGTTCGGGAGCTGAAGAACTGCATCGAGCGGGCAACCATCTTCTGCGAGGGAGAGCTGGTCACGCTGGAAGACCTTCCCTCCCAGTACATGGAGCTGGAGGGGACCCGCCTTGGCCAGAAGCTTCAGACGACCTTCGAGCAGCTCAATCGCACCATGATCATGGAGGCCCTGGAGAAGACCAAGGGCAAGAAATCCAAAGCCGCCGACATGCTGAACATCAACCGCCGTACCCTGTACAACCGCATGAGGAAGCTGGGACTGAGCTGAGCATGAAGCAGCGGGGGCTCCTGCTCGTCTCCATGAGAGACATCCACGTGAGCTACGACAGCGTGCAGGCGCTGCGGGGCGTGGATTTTGACCTGGCCGCAGGGGAGATCCACGGCCTCCTGGGCGAGCACCGGGCCGGCAAGTCGACACTGGTAAAGCTGCTTTCCGGCGCCGTGACCAAGGAGCGCGGGACGATATGGTTCCAGGGACAGGAGGTGCAGTCTTTCACGCCGAAATCCGCCATGCAGAACCGCATTGCCATCGTCTACCAGAACATGAACGTGATCCCCAGCATCAGCGCCATAGAGAATATTTTCACCGGTCAGCGCATCACGTCCCGTCTGGGTTTTCTTGACAGGAAGAGCATGGAGAACGCTGCGATAAAGCTTTTCCAGACCCTGCACGTGGACGTGGACCCGCATGCCCGCCTGCAGGACCTGACCGAGGCGGAGCAGCTCATGGTGGAAATTGCCAAGGCTCTGTCCATCGAGCCCGAGCTGCTCATCTTCGACGAAATATCGAGCAAGCTGACTCCCCGGGAGATGGAGACGATCTATCGGCTTCTCTTCGAGTTCAAGGGCCTGGGCAGGAGCGTGATCTACATCTCCCACAACATGGATGAGATTTTCCAGTTCGCGGACCGTGTCACCATCCTGAAAAATGGTCTCCGCCAGGGGACAGAGGAGATCCAGGACATCGACAAGCTCAAGCTTATCAAAATGACCTATTCGTTCGTGCTGAGCAGGGAAGAGCTGGAGCAGGACAACAGGGAGCTCTTCCTGTTGAAAAAGTACAACGAAAACATCATCAGGAATCTTCCCATCGGCGTCATCATCCTGGACCTGAAAAAGAGGATCTCCATCATCAACTTCGCGGCCGTGAAGATCCTTGCTCTGAAGGATGAAGTGCTGATGGATCAGCACATTGCCACCCTTCTGGAGCGCTGCGGGATGGAACGGCAGGCCGAAGTGGAAGAAAAGATCTCGGCGAGGGAGGAGCAGACCTGGGAGGAGCTTCACTGCGGGGAGAAAGGCCTCATACGACTGCGGATCTTCCCGTTCAAGGACGACGAGTACAAGCACCTGGGCACCATCCTTGTGATAGAAGACATCTCGCGGGACCGCTACTTTCAGGACTACCTGCTGCGCTCGGAGAAGATTGCCTCCATTGCGGAGCTGGCAACCGGGGTGGCTCATGAGATCTCCAATCCCCTGAGCGTCGTGCTGAACTACGTTGACCTGCTCAAGCGGCACCATACCGCTGACCCGGACGCGGAGAGGCTCACCAAGATCGAGCGTGAGCTGAACCGAATCGGGGAGATCATCGGCAGCCTCCTGTCATTCTCCAAGGTCAGGAAGATTCCCATGGAGCCCCTTTCCGTCCAGCGGATCATCGCCGATGTCGTGCTCCTGGTGGACCACAAGATCCGCGAGAAATCCATCCACCTGCGGCTGCCGGATGTGCAGGATGACCTCATGGTCTACGGGGAGGAGAACAGCCTGAAGCAGGTCTTCGTCAACCTGCTCATCAACAGCGCCGAGGCGGTGCTGGAGCACGGGACCGTGGAGATAGCCGTAAAACGCATCGAGCCCGACGACTGCGTGGAGGTCTCCATCATCGATGACGGCTGCGGCATCCCCCCCGAGATCATGGACAGGATCTTCGATCCGTTCTTCAGCACAAAAGCGGGGAAGAAGAACACCGGGCTCGGGCTCTCCATCTGCCAGCACATCGTGGAGTCGCATGAAGGCGTGATCCTGTGCTCTTCAGATGAGAACACCGTGATGAGCGTGCGGCTGCCAGTGTACCACTAGCACGGCCGAAGGCCGTGCGGAACTTTAACGTATCGTGACTTTATATCCCTTCACTTCGGTGCGGCCGGTTCCGGTCATGACCTCGTTTCCGAGCTCCAGGCTGGTCAGGTAGACGCTGCCCCCCAGCAGCTTGTGCGACTGCAGGAACGCCGCGAAAGCGCCGATGTCCAGAGGCCCTTTGAGGACCGGTGTCCTTGCCAGGAAGGCGATGTAATTCCACTTCTGCGGATTTTTTCCCGATGCGTCACCGTGGCCCTCGCGTACGAACATGTCATACGTGGTGCCGTCGAGGGTGAATGTGTCGGTCCACACACCGGCCGGTGTCATTCCGTTGTTGTCGATCCAGATCATGACTTCATTGGTGATGGCTGACGGCGCGGCAGGCAGTGCGGAGACGGTCCAGAACTCGAAGGCCAGGTTGCACATCCCGCTGGACTCGAACGAGATATCGTAATCCGCGGTGATGCCGCGCTTGCCGATGCGAAACGGAAGGTCCTTTGCGCGGCCCTGCGGCTCCTGGTCCCAGGGGGTGTCCCCATAAATCACTTCGGGATACGCAACCACACCGTCGCTGGAAGGCCAATGCCAACGCCAACCGAAAGCCGTCTTTCCGTCCGCACTGGTCTTGAAGATGGTCTGCTGGTGCGGCCCGTGGGCCGCGTCCTTGTTCCACACGTTGTTGCTGACCCGATAGCCCCCGGCCAGGGGGAGAGAGGCGAAGTCCGCGCTTGTTTCACTCACGCCGTCACCCGCCGTTCCCGCGCAAAGCAGAAAGAACGCGCCGACGGCAATCCCCGGCAGCCGCCACCAACGCCCGCTGAAACCCATTCACATCCCCTTCCCTGTAACCTGCTCTTCGCTTTTGACGAATGTTCCGCACTTTGTGCAGTACCAGCTGACCACGGTGATCTTCACCGTGGTTCCATCCGGATCCATCCGTGTGGTGTTTTTCCTGCGAATCTCCATCTCCTGCGCCTCGCGGCAGCGCGGACACAGCTCGTTCATGACGCACCTCCGCTCTCTCTCGGATTCCCGGATTGTACCATGGCTTTGGCGAAGCAGGCGATGGCGCCTAGTCCATCATGAGGGAGGAGATATCCACCTCAAGGAGGAGCTTGCCCCTGAAATAGAAAGTCGTCGAGTTCGTGAGCTCCTGCGTGTACAGGACATTATACGAGACGGAGTTCTCCTGCGTGTCCTGGGGCGGTCCGAAGAGCTTCAGGATCCGCTCCCGAGTGGTTTCCCCGAACCGCATCCCGTATTTCAACGGGACCTGATTTCCATGCAGCCGGATGAGGATGAGATTTTCGACGTCCTTCCCGGCAACGTGCAGGTACATCAGATCCCCGAACGCATAGTTCAGCGTGATCACGGAGTTGATGAGGTTCGGGTCATGCTGGCTTGGCGCGTCCTTTGTCGTGGTGGAAAGGGGATGGCCAAGGGCCCTCACCGCCTCTTCGTGAGAGTGCATCCGAGAGGCGGGAAACCCGGCCGACTGGAACGGATTGATGGAAAACGCCTGGACCGAAACGGCCTCAGGGGCAATCGGATGCTGGGATTTGGGTTGGATGGTTGCGCAGCCGCCCAGGAGCAGGAAGGCGGCCATGCAGACGAACAGGCGCATGTGCGGGCTCTTCATCGGCATGTAGAATATACGCCCGCGCCGGGAGGATTTCTATTTTGTATCCGCCTCTTCTTCCAGGTAAAACCGCATGATCGTGGTGCCGATCACGATGCGGTCCCCGTATTGCAGCCTGCTCTTCTCTGCCAGCTTGCGGGAGTTGAGGAACGTCGAATTGGTGGAGTTCAGATCTTCAATGGAATATTCCCCCTCGCCGTCTACGGACACCGCGCAATGTTTACGGCTTAAAAGAGGGTCATCGATGACGAACTCGCAATCGCCCTGGCGGCCCAGCACGTTGTGCGTCTGTTCGATGACGAACGTGGTCCCGAAGCCCTTTCTGGAAAGGACGACAAGAAGGGCCCTTTTCCCCAGTGCCGCCGAGTACTTGAACTTCTGCGGGTCCCGCCTGATCTGTGTATTCTCACTGTCACCGTTCACAGCCGAATCATCGCGGTGCCGGCATCGGCTGTCAAGTCGAGCGCACTCATCGCCTCGCTGAGCAGGGTACGGCGCTGTAGACTCCCCGGGTTCGGGCGTGCTTCAATCCCGTTCAAGGAAATTACGCATGGCAATCCTTTTTGCCGGTCTATCAGCCCTGATGTACGGCGCGGGCGACTTTTGCGGGGGAATGGCCACCAGGAGGGCGCCGCTTCCCGCCGTCCTTGCGTGGTCACAGATGGTCGGTTTCCTGGTGGCGTTGGTGGCCTCCCTCATTTTCGGCTTCCATCTGGCCACGCCGGCTGATCTGGCCTGGGGCGCCCTTGCCGGGGTGTGCGGCTCTGCCGGCATTGCAGCCCTCTACTCGGCCCTGGCCACGACCGTTGTCGCCGTGGCGTCTCCCCTGGCCGCCGTTACGGGCGCCATCATACCCGTCGTCCTGGGTGTGATGGCTGGTGAGAGGCCCGGTCTTGCCTCCTGGGCGGGTATCTCTCTGGGCGTATGCGCCATTGCCCTCCTGACCGCCGGCCCTTCGAAGTCGCCGCGGGAGGGCGCGGTCCGCCGTGCGGTTTTGCTGGGCGTGTTTGCAGGCGTCGGCTTCGGGCTGTTTTTCTTTTCCATTTCCAAGACATCGCATGCTTCGGGCCTGTGGCCACTTGTCGCGGCACGCGTTGCAACGGTTTCTTCCGTGGTCCTGTTCGTTGCGCTGACCCGCAGGCCCCTTCGCGTCTCGAAGGCGTCGCTCCCCATGGTCGTGCTCTCCGGCGCGCTCGACATGGGAGCCAACATCGCGTTCCTTCTTGCCAGCCGTACAGGGATGCTCAGTATCTCCGCGGCGGTTGCCGCCCTCTATCCCGGGCCCACGGTCATCCTTGCCTGGATCATCCTCCGTGAGCGCGTGACCGTCTCTCGCGTGATCGGGCTTGCCCTTGCCCTTGCCGGGGTTGCCTTGATCTCGACGTGAAACTGTCTGTGCCATCACTTGCGCTTGACTTTTTGCGAATGTCTCTTGTACCATGGCTCCAGGACATGAGCAGTGAGGATGGCTAAGACAGGGCGATGTCCGTCATGTCGTTCAAGCGTGAATAGTACACAGAGAAGTTCCTCAGATACTACTTCAAGCGCCTTGCAGCGGGAGCTTTACGTGTGAGCCGACAGATTCTCTTGATGCGGAAAATCGACAAACGCTTTACCGGGGTCCATGCCCTGCGACAGGTGGACTTTGACCTCGACGAGGCTGAGATCCATGCCCTGGTGGGGGAGAACGGCGCCGGCAAATCCACCCTGATGAAGGTTCTCATCGGGATCGCCCCGAAAGACTCCGGTGAAATCCACTACCTTGGCCATCCGTTCAACGCTCGGGACCCAAAGCACGCTCTGGAGATGGGGATCGGGATCATCCACCAGGAATTGAACATGATGGATCATCTCACGGTTGCCCAGAACATCTTCATTGGAAGAGAATCAACCCGGTTCAGCGGGGTCCTTCTGGACAAGCGGGAGCAGAATCGGCGCGCGGAAGAGCTGTTCAAAAGGCTCAAGATGAACGTGGACCCCGGGGAGACCCTGGGGCGGCTGACTGTCGGCAAGCAGCAGATGGTGGAAATCGCGAAGGCGGTGTCGCACCGCTTGCGGATCCTGATCCTGGATGAGCCCACAGCGGCGCTGACCGACGCCGAGATCGACGAGCTGTTCGCGATCATGCGCGACCTGGCGGGCAGGGGCGTCGGGATGGTTCACATCTCCCACCGCCTTGATGAGATCCATCGCATCGCGGACCGCGTAACCGTGCTTCGCGATGGTGAGCGCGTGGATACCAAGAAAACCTCGGAGGTCACAAAGCCGCAGATCATCAACATGATGGTGGGCCGCGTGATCTACGAGCAGCCCAAGACCAGGAGCAACGTTCCCCCTGGCGCGCAGGTTGTGCTTCGCGTGAACCGCCTGAACGCGGGGAGGCTGGTGAGGAACGTCAGCTTCGATCTGCGGGAGGGAGAGATCCTTGGCATCGCAGGGCTGATGGGATCCGGCCGGACAGAGACGGCCCGGGCCATCTTCGGCGCGGATGAGATCCAGAACGGCACAATTGAGGTCCGCGGACGCCGCGTTTCCATTCATTCCCCGGAAGATGCCGTTGCGCATGGCATCGGGTACCTGTCGGAGGACCGCAAACGCTTCGGCCTGGCCGTCAACCTGAGCGTGAGAGACAACCTTGCCATGGCCACGTATGACCGTTTCCAGCACGGTTTGTTCATCCAGGCACGAGCAGTAAGGAGCGTCACGGAGGATTTCATCCGCAAGCTGAACATCAAGACTCCTTCGCTGGAACAGCTGCTGAGAAACCTCTCTGGAGGCAACCAGCAGAAGGTCGTCATCGCGAAGTGGCTGATCCGCAACTGCGACATCCTGATTTTCGACGAGCCCACTCGCGGAATCGATGTTGGGGCTAAAAGCGAAATCTACACGTTGATGAACGAGCTGACCAAAGAGGGCAAGTCGGTCATCATGATCTCCTCTGAGCTCCCCGAGGTCCTTCGCATGAGCGACCGCATCATCGTGATGTCCGAGGGAAGGATCACCGGGGAGCTGTCCATCGAAAAGGCCAGCCAGGAAGCCATCATGGAGTACGCAACCATAGGACGCCAGCAAGTCCTCGCCAGGAGTTGAAAAGCATGGGTGACGTCAGTTTCGAAAGCAGGATGCAGCGCTTTCGGGAGCGGGGGCTGAAGTGGGCGCTTGCCCCTGGAGCACTGGTCATTCTCTATGTCTTTTTTGGAGCATTCGGGCGTGACTATTTCGCCTACCCCACCCTGGTGAACATCGTCGATGCCGCATTCTACATCGGGTTCATCTCCATGGGCGTTACATTCGTCATCATCAGCGGCGGGATCGACCTTTCCGTCGGGACGGTCATGATGTGTGCCGCCATCACCGGCGGAACAGCCCTCAAGGCGGGACTGCCCATGGTCCCCTCTCTTCTTCTGATCGTTGTCATGGGTCTCGCCTTTGGCTTCCTCAACGGCATTTTCGTCTCTCGGCTGAAAATGCCGCCGTTCATCGTGACCCTCGGCACCATGATGATCTCCATGGGCGTGGGCTCCATCATTTCCAACGTGGCAAGCGCCACCTTCCCCATCCGGGGCCAGCCGGGCGGGTGGTTTAAGGACATCTTCCTCTACCTCACTCCCGACGGAGGAGCAGTCCCCACAGGCGCGTTGTTGCTTGCTGTCGTGGCCGTGATCTGCCATCTCATGCTGTCCAACACGAAGCTGGGCCGGTACACCTACGCCATCGGCAGCAACCTGGAAGCCGCCCGGCTCTCAGGTGTTGATGTGAAGAAGTATCAGATGCTGGTCTACGTCATCGCAGGCGGCACGGCGGGCATCGGCGGCATCTCCTACGCCGCCATCTACACGACGGTCCTTCCGGCCCAGGGACAGGGGTTCGAGCTGTATGCCATTGCGGCAGCGGTCATCGGAGGTACGTCGCTTGCGGGAGGCATTGGAACAATCTGGGGAACCATCATCGGCGTGTTCATCATGTCGGTGCTGGCGACCGGCCTGCCTGCCTTGAACCTCGAGGCGCATTGGCAGACATTCTTCACCGGCGTCATTGTCATTGGGGCCGTGCTCCTGGACATGTACCGCAACAGGAAGGCATCGGAAGTCCGGATTGAAACGCAGGCTGATCTCTACAAGGCGTCAATGCTGGAAAAGATCGCCGGCATGAGACAGGAAATGACGGTGCGCAAGGCAGCCGGGGATGCCAAGCAGGCGGCGGCCGTTCAAGCGCAGATCAGTGCGGCTCGAAGCGAATTGAAAACCACCTTCGCGAAGATGAAAGCGGATGAGAAGTCGGAGCAGGCACGGATCCGGGCCGAAGAACGGGCCGCTGATCGCGAGTTTGCCGAGATGATCAAACGCAAAGAGCTTGCGCAGGAGGAGGAAGCGGAGCGGCCCTAGCCCGAGCCCTAGCGTGGTATTCCACGCGGAGGCGCAGCGGCGGCAGGACTCCTGAATGAGGCAACCCGCTCGGAGCGCATGTTCCGGGCACGAAAACAAGAGGAGGTGTCTATGAGATTTTTCAGACGTTCCGGGATACTGCTGGTAGCAGCAGTGATTCTGGTTGCGCTGGTGGGATGCAAACCGGCGAAGATCTACATCCCTGTCATCTCGAAGGGGTTCCAGCACCAGTTCTGGCAGACCGTCAAGAAGGGCGCTGAGGCCGCCGCGGCTCAGTACAAGGTGGACATCACCTTTGAAGGACCCCCGACGGAAGCCGACATTCAGCCCCAGGTGCAGATGCTCGTGAACGACATGGCGAAGAATCCCTCCGCCATCTGCCTTGCAGCGCTCGACACGAACTCTGTCATGGATCAGCTGAACCAGGCGCTTCAGAAGCACATACCCATCATCGGGTTCGACTCTGGAGTCCCGAATGCGCCAAAGGGAGCGATCTACGCGACGGCAGCCACCAACAGCTATAACGCAGCGGCAGTGGCAGCGGACAAGATGTTCCCGGTCATCAAGGACAAGATCGCAGCGGCAAGCGCGGCGCACCCGGTCACGATCATTGACTTCAACCAGGATGCAACGAGCATGTCCGTGACGTCCCGCGGAAAGGGCTTCCGCGACGAGATGATCAAGCTCATCACCACGGACGGCGGCAAGCAGGCCACCGATATCAAGGTCACGGGAAACCCGGCCTACATCGCCCCTGACAGCCCGACCAGCGGGAAGGCGATCATCATCGACGTGGTGGTCCCTGCTTCGCCCAAGGACACTGATGCCACCAATACGGCCCATGCTGTGCTGGCACGGGTCAAGTCAGACCACATTCTCGGCATCTTCTGTTCGAACGAAGGGACAGCAAGAGCAGTTCTGGCCGCCTCCAACGACGGCAGTGCGCTGCCCAAGCAGTATCCCGGCCTGGTGGTCATCGGCTTCGATGCCGGCAAAGCCCAGAAGGCAGCCATCCGAAACAAGTACTTCTTCGGCGCGATCACGCAGGACCCCTACCAGATCGGGTTCAAGGCGGTCGAGCTTGCCGTCAAGGCCATCAAGAAGGAACCCGTGGCGGACGTGGACACGGGAGCGAAGTTCTATGACTCCACGAACATGGATCAGCCGGACATCGCGCAGCTGGTCTACGATTGAGAAAACTTCAGCCGGTCAGCCGCAAAAGCTAATCGAGCAGGGGCCCGCCGAACGGCGGGCCTTTTTTGTGCGCTGGGCATGTTCACCAGCTTTGGGGTGGAAGTCCCCTCACCAGCCTGGTGGAGGTGAAGGCGTAGCGAAACGCAAGGGCACCTATCCCGCGAGGGCGTGTCCGAAGGAAGCGTGGAGCAAAGGCGTGAGCCGACGAACAGAAACTGGATACGAGGCATACCGAGTTGGGCGAGCGGGCAAATGACCGACGAGCCCATATCCATCAAAGGCTCGGGTTGTAAATCCAGCGGTTGTGCGCCGAAGGCGGGTGAGCTTACCCCAGGAGGTCTGGCAGATGTCTCGAAGAGAAGACTGAGGGATCCGTGAGGGTTCCTGATCGTCTGCCAGAAGTCAGCAGAGGGCATAGTAGGGCCGTTGGCCCGAAGGCCCGAACGGCAAGAAGGCGAGTACAGGGAGCGACTCGGCGTGAGACAGCGACAGAAAATCCAGCATGAGCTGGCCTTCGAGGATGCGGGTAGGGGTGAAACCCCGAGATCATCCGAGGGAAGGATGACCGTCAAGGACTTGCCTGAGCACTTGCGGGAGAATTGGTCGCGCATTAAGGAGCAGTTGCTTGCAGGAACCTATCGGCCACAACCTGTGAGACGGGTCGAAATACCGAAACCAGGAGGAGGTACGAGGAAGCTCGGCATCCCGACGGTGGTGGATCGATTCGTACAACAGGCGGTCAATCAGGTACTGCAGAAGCGATGGGACCAGACGTTCAGTCCGAACAGCTACGGGTTCAGACCGGGACGATCGGCCCATCAAGCGGTGGCGAAGGCGCAAGAATACATCCAGAAGCAGGGGAATCGGCACGAACCTCGCCGCCAAGACGGCGGGGAGTGCGCACGGCCCATGGCGACTGAGCAATAGCAAGGCCTTGGCCGTTGCGCTGCCGAATGCTTTCTTCGACTCTCTCGGCCTCCCTGCGCTTGTCCCGTGAGCGCTACTTCTTGCCGAACCGCCGTGTACGGACCCGTACGCACGGTGCTGTGACAGGGAAAGCCCGCGAGGGCTCACCTACGTCGATTTCAAGTGGACCGGGCCGCCCTTATCCTGGCTCCCAGCACGATGAGAATGATGCCTATGATGCCCAGCCCGCCGCCAATCACGATCCAACGCCTGTGCCCGGCCATCTGTCCGTAGGGGAGGATATTCGTTCCCTGGAGCGCCCAGATCACCCCCACGACAAGCAACAGGACGCCTATGATGATGAGAACCCATTTCATGCCATTCCTCCCGTGACGTTACAGCGCGCCACCCAAAGATACAATTTTGTCAAAGTGCGGGACAGCATTGCGTGAAAAACCCCTGCCCGTTGCCGACCTTGCCGGCAGTTCGTACCACTACCGTATGAGGGCAGCCCTTATCATCTGCGCCTTTCTTGCTCTGATGGCGGTCCAGGCGGTCGGGGCCCCCGTAGATGTGCCGTCAATCCCGACGCCTGCTCACGATCCTTCGATCATCAAAGAGGGAGACTGGTACTACCTGTTCACGACAGGCCCGGGAATCACCATCCAGAGATCGCGCGACCTGGTTTCCTGGGCGGTCGTGGGCTCCGTGTTTCGAACCCCTCCGGACTGGACATACAGGGATGTGCCCAGGTTTGACGGCACAGGCTGGGCCCCCGATATCTCCCTGGTGAACGGACGCTATCTCCTTTACTATGCCGTGTCGTCCTTCGGGAGCAATCAATCCTGCGTCGGCCTTGCCACGAATGCCACCCTTGATCCAAAGAGCCCGGCCTACCGCTGGGAGGACAGGGGAAAGGTAATCGGGTCCCTTCCATGGAAAGATGACTGGAATGCAATCGATCCCAACCTGGCATGGGATGAGGATGGCCACTACTACCTTGACTTCGGGTCTTTCTGGGACGGCATCAAGATGGCGGCCATCGACCCCGGCACCGGGAAGCTGCTGAAGGATCCCCCTGATCTCATCTCCCTGGCCCGGCGGCCGGGGGTGGCTGATGACCCCATCGAGGCGCCGTTCATCTTCCCCCACGGCGGACAGTACTACCTGTTTGTCTCCTTCGATTTCTGTTGTCGCGGAATCAACAGCAATTACAAGATTGCCGTGGGCCGATCAGCCAGCCTTACCGGACCGTACCTGGACCGGGATGGCAAGCCGATGAGAGACGGGGGCGGGACGATCGTGCTGCAAAGCTACGATGATGTGCACGGCCCCGGCCACAACGCGGCATTACGCGACGGCCTCCATGAGTGGCTCGTTCATCATATGTACGACGGAACACGGGGCGGGATGGCCGTCCTCCAGGTGAGACTCATCACATGGACCGTGGACGGTTGGCCGGTGGCTGGACCCCCCCTTCAGTAGGACCGGATCCGGCTTTGATATACTTCTTGACCAGCAGCGCGGAGAGACCCCTGCGGATGGACGGGACGCCTTCTTTTGACAGGCCGGCGTCCAAGGCAGCGTGGAGCTCCGCTTCGAAGAGCTCTTCCGCCACAGGGCCTTCCGGCTCCACGAAGAGGAGCGCACCGCCGCGCTTCAGCACCACCGCCGACTCCCGGAAGAATGCTCCTGCATCCGGGAGCTCGTGGACCACTGCGAAAGCCACGATGAGGTCCACTGCGCCTCTCAGATCCCCGACTCCGAGCGCCGAGCCTTTGCCCAGCCTGCACTCGATCCGCTCTGCAAGGCCCGCTCTCCTGGCCCTGCGTGACAGCCCCGAGAGCATGCGCGGTTGGATGTCCACGGCTACAACCCGCCCCGATGGCCCGACAAGCCGCGCAATCTCCAGGGTAAAGAACCCCATGCCCGGACCGGGTTCGAGGACCGTCATCCCCGCGCGCACATAAGGGGCCAGGATCTTTCCGGGATCGTCCATCATGCGGCGCAGCGGACTGGCAAGAAGGGGGCCGAGCCACCAGGGACACACGCGTTCTGCCATTTATCTCTCCTACCTTCATATCGATTCGGAGCGGGTTTTATTGCCTTCCGACGTGGGATTGTTGACTACAATTCGGTAGCTTGCGAAAAGGCTATCTACAATCTTGTATCATCCGGGCCGCCCGGCCCGGAACTTCCCGCGGATTGAAAGAGCTGTTATTGCTTATTTCATAAGGAGTAAAACTCAACAGGCTTGAACGTGGAGTTTGGCATGCCGCTTGCATTTTGGTCTGCGTTGAAAGCATGGCCCGCACTGACAAGAAAGGAGTGCTGGAACGTATGAAAAGGATTGAAGCGATCATTCGCCCTGCGAAGGTCAACGATGTCTATAAAGCCCTGGAGCAAGTAGGGCACCCGGGACTTATGATCTCGGAGATCGAAGGGCATGGAATAGAGAAAGGAGTGGAGCAGCAGGTTCGCGGAAAGACATACAAGGTCGACCTGATCACAAAGGCCCGCATAGAGCTTGTTGTGCCGGATGATGAGACGGAAAAAATCGTCACCGCCATCCAAAAGGCCGCCCTGACGGGCCACATTGGGGATGGGAAGATCTTTGTCCACCCCGTTGAGGATGCCGTCCGCGTGCGCACAGCGGAGAGGGGGGAGTCCGCCATCCGCTGACGGAAGGAAAATGCTTGTGGCCGACAGCGCGAGTGATGTATAATCCCCGCATTCAACCAACATGCCGTGCCTTCCAAGGAGACGCATGACGCGGCTAAGGAGAAGGAGCATATGAGAAACATCTTCAAACTGATCCCGCTGGTGGCGGCGATGGCAGTCGCTTCGACCGCCTTCGCGCAGAGCGCGCCACCGGCCGCTGGCGACAGCCTCACCGTCGGCCTGCTTATGGTCGGCCCGTACAACGACCACGGATGGAGCCAGGCCAATTACGACGGTGTGCAGTACGTCGTGGACAAGGTCCCTGGAGTTCAGATGATCTATCTCGACAAGGTGAACCCGGCGGACCGCCCGGGAACCACGGCATCACAGCTTGCCGAGAGCCTGGTAGCCAAGGGCGCGAAGCTCGTCATCTTCAGCTCGGATGACATGAGCGATGAAGCGGTGAAGTTCGCGCAGGCTCATTCTGATATCTTCGTGATCATGTCGTCGGGCAGCCAGGTCTGGAAGGAAGGCAAGGATTACAAGGAACTGCCCAATATGGTGAACATCATGGGGCGCATGGAATACACCAAGATGATCGCCGGCGTTGCGGCCGCGCTCACCACGAAGACGGGGCAGATCGGCTACCTTGGTCCCCTTATCAACGATGAGACCCGCCGTCTGGCCTCCTCCGTGTATCTTGGAGCCCGCTACGCGTGGGTAAACTACCTGAGAAAGGATCCCGCGAAGCTGAAGTTCAAGGTGACCTGGATCGGGTTCTGGTTCAACATCCCCGGCGTCACCTCCGACCCCACGCAGGTCGCTGACGATTTCTTCAACAGCGGCTACGACGTGGTCATCTCGGGGATCGACACCACCGAGGCGACGACAGAGGCCGTCAAGCTGGCCGGACAGGGCAAGAAGGTCTGGGCAATCCCCTACGACTACGCGGATGCCATCAAGGAAGGGCCCGCGGTGGCTCTTGGCGTTCCCTATTTCAACTGGGGACCCGCGTATGCGAAGAACGTCAAGGCTGCCATGGACGGAAGCTGGGCATCCCACTTCGAGTGGAACGGACCGGACTGGAAGAACATCAATGACCCTGACATGTCTGCTGTCGGCTTCAACAAGGGCAGCGCCCTTTCCAAGACGGCTTCGGACGGCGTGGACAGGTTCATCAAGCAGCTTGCCGGCGGATTGAACCTCTGGAGAGGACCCATCAATCTCCAGGACGGCGCCGCCTATATCGAGGCCGGCCAGGTTCCCACCGACCAGCAAATCTGGTACCTGCCCCAGCTCCTCAAGGGCATGGAAGGCCAGAGCGTTTCCAAGTAAACGGCTTTTGGTTTCAGAAATTTCCGGGGGGCGAGGCTCACACCGTCTCGCCCCTTTTTACATCTTGAATCCTCTGTTCGCGGCGTGACAGAAGCGGCTCATGCAGGTTGAGCTTCAAGGCATCCACAAGACCTTCGCGCAGGTCCATGCGAACGCCGGGATCTCCCTTGCAATCCCCTCGTCCACCATCCAGGGGATCCTGGGTGAAAACGGCGCCGGCAAGAGCACGCTGATGAAGATACTCTCGGGGTTCATCCTGCCGGACAGCGGCCGGATCATTCTCGACGGGAGGGCCATCGTCATTCATTCCCCGGCGGATGCAATTCGGCACGGAATCGGGATGCTCCACCAGGACCCGCTGGATTTTCCGCCCATGAAGCTTGTCGACAACTTCATCCTTGGCCGCGAAGGATCCCTGTTCCCCGACAGGCGGGGCGCTGCCCGCGAGTTTCGCGAGCTGGCTTCCCAGTTCGATTTCGCCCTGGACCCCGATGCATACGTCGACACGCTGACGGTCGGTGAGCGCCAGCAGCTCGAGATCCTGCGCCTTCTCTGGCTGGGAGCACGGGTGCTCATCCTGGACGAGCCCACGACCGGCATCAGTCAACCGCAGAAGGAGAAGCTCTTCTCAACCTTGAAGACGCTTGCCTCCCGCGGTGTGACGATCATCTTCGTCTCTCACAAGCTGGAAGACGTGGAGTACCTGTGCTCACAGGTGGCAGTGCTCCGCCAGGGCGAGCTGGTTGGCACCGCGACTCCGCCCTACCAGACGCGGAGCTTCGTGCAGATGATGTTCGGAAGGGAAGTCTCCTTCGCAGGCCGCACCGCCGGCACCCCGGGGCGTCCCGTGCTCAGCCTGGAGCGCGTCTGCCTTGAAGGGGTGCGGCTGCAGATCCAGGACGTGAGCCTGGAGGCCCGGGCGGGTGAAGTGATCGGCCTGGCCGGGATGGAAGGGTCCGGCCAGTCGATCTTTCTTTCTGCCTGCGCAGGACTGACCCGACCGGTGGCCGGGAAGATCGGGCTGGGCTCACGCGACGTCACCGGCCAATCCCACCACTCCTTCAAGAAGCAGGGCGTTGTGTATCTTCCCGCCGCGCGGCTGGAGCGGGGCCTTGTTCCCGGATTGACGTTGACAGAACACTTCGTTCTTTCCGAGGGGGCCCGCGGATTTTTCATTGACCGCCGCGCGGCGACAGGCCTTGCCAACCAGCGCATCGAGACCTTCAACATCAAGGGCACCCCGACGAGCACGGTTGAGTCACTCTCCGGCGGAAACCAGCAAAGGATGTTGCTGGCCCTCCTTCGCACGCCTTTGTCCCTGATATTGCTGGAGCACCCCACCCGGGGACTGGACATTGAATCCACGATGTACGTGTGGGCAAAGCTCAAGGAACGCTGCGCGCAGGGCACGGCCATTGTCTTCATATCCGCCGACCTCGACGAGATACTTGCGTACAGCGACCGTGTGGTGGTTTTCTTTGCCGGGCGCGTATCAGCGCCGTTGCCGGCCGACAAGCTATCCGTGGAAGAGCTTGGTGAGCTCATCGGCGGCAAGGGATGGGAGCGCTTTGATGGGGACGGAACGCGTGCGTAAATCCCGGCCCCTGAACGCGCTTCTTCAGCTGGCCGCGGTCATCACTGCCCTGGCCCTGACGACGATCGTGCTCATCATCTCCCGGGCGCCGCCGTTTTCTGCATACGCGAACATCGTGCTTGGCGCTGTCGGGACCTGGGAGGAAATGGCGAACGTCCTTGTTTCCTGGGTGCCTCTGCTGCTTGTCACCGCCGGGCTCATCCTCACGTTCACCGTGGGGCTGTGGAACATCGGGATAGAAGGGCAGATCATCCTGGGGGCCATCTTCACCACCTGGGCACTGCGCCTCCTTCAGTCCAGTGGGCTGCCTCCGGCAATCATCGTGACAGCAAGCATCCTTGCAGGCATGGCAGGCGGGGCGCTGTGGGCCATGTTGGCAGGAGCGCTGAAGGCATTCGGCGGGGTGAACGAGATCTTCGGCGGCCTTGGCCTGAACTTCGTGGCAACGGCGCTCAACCTGTGGCTGATCTTCGGCCCCTGGAAGCGGCCCGGTGTGGCGTCCATGTCGGGGACCGTGCCTTTCCCGCATGAGCTGTGGCTGCCAACCCTGACCGAGCAATCGCGCCTCAGCCCGTCCGCGGTCATCATCGCCGTCGCCGCCATCGTCATCGTGTATTTCCTGGTCAAGGGCACATATTTCGGCCTCCGCCTGAAGGCGGTGGGGAAGAATGCAAGCGCCGCCTATCTCCTGGGGGTCCCCACCTGGCAGTACATGATGGTGGCGTTCGCGCTTTGCGGCGTTTTTGCCGGGCTTGCCGGGGCCATCCAGGTGACCTCCGTCTACAACCGGCTGATCCCCTCGATATCCAGCGGCTACGGGTACATGGGGTTGATGGTGGCCATGCTTGTGAATTACCAGGCCGCGCTTGCCGCGCCCGTGGCCCTTTTCTTCGCCGCTCTCAATGTGGGAAGCATCCAGCTCCCCATCATGCTGAAGCTGGACTCCTCCCTTGCAGGAGTGCTGCAGGGGTCCCTTGTCCTGCTGGTCATCCTGGGCCAGGGGGTTCGCCAGCGCCTTTTCGCAAGGGACAAGCAGGTATGAGCCTCGACCTTCTCCTCGTCGGCCTTGCAGGAGTGCTGACGGCAGCGGCTCCCGTGCTTTTTGGTGTCCTTGGAGAGACCGTCTCCGAGCGCGCAGGCGTCATCAACCTCTCCATGAACGGCACAATCCTCCTGACGGCGATGGGCGGCTTTGCCATCGCCCTTGCATCCGGGAGCGTAGTGCTCGGGTTCCTTGGCGGCATGGCCATCGGCGGGCTGGTTGCCCTGATCGTGGCTTTTGCAAGCATCACCCTGCGCCAGTCCCAGGTTGCCGTCGGGTTCGTCCTTGCCCTTTTGTGTCGCGACCTTTCCTATTTCCTTGGCAGCCCGATCATGGGCTCCACGGGGCCGCGCCTTTCAATCCTGCCAATCCCGGTCCTCCGAGACATCCCCGTCCTGGGGGTCCTTCTTTTCCGCCAGGATGTGATGACGTACCTCAGCTTCCTCCTTATCGCGCTGGCGTGGCTGTTCATCTTCCGAACCCGTCCCGGCCTGATGCTTCGTGGCATTGGGGAGCGGCCGGTGGCCGCCTATGTCCGCGGAGCGAACGTCAACAGGCTGCGCTACATCTACACGGTAGTCGGAGGCGCCATTGCGGGGCTTGCGGGGCCAATCTACTCCCTGTCCGTGAAGGCGGGCTGGAAAGGGACGATCTCGGGACTGGACGGCATCGGATGGATCGTGCTGGCAATAACGATCTTCGGCGGCTGGAACCCGTTCCGGGCTGCCTTCGGCGCTTACCTCTTCTCCCTGCTGCAATGGCTGGGGCTCGTGCTCCAGCCGGCACTGCCCGGGGTCCCGTCCCAGGTGCTGCAGGTGGCGCCGTTCCCCCTGATGATCCTCACGCTTCTTCTTGTCAACATCGGAAACGCCGAATGGGTGGAGCGGACCCTGGCCAGGCTGCCGGCGTCGGCCAGACGGGCCATTGCCAGGATCCTCCGCGCGCTGAACGCCATTCCCCCGTCCGCCATGGGAACACCTTTCGAGAAAGAGTGAAAACTCGCCTGAAGCGCGCCCGGTCGGCTCAGGTCTCCAGCACGCGGATGATGTTGAAGTTGCTCACGTCGATGAGCCCCATGTCGGAGAGCCGCAGCTCGGGAATCACGACGAGGCCCAGGAGGCTGAGCTGCATATTGGGGTTGTTCAGGCTGCAACCGCACTGGCGAAACCCGGCCAGAACCGAGGCAGCGGCTTTCGCAACGTCGGCCGCCGGCTTGTTGGACATCAGGCCCGCAATCGGCAGGATGACCTGGCCAATCACCGCCCCGTCCTTTACGACCACCTGGCCGCCGCCACCTGACGCAAGCTCGTTGACCGCACGGGCCATCTGTTCTTCATCCGTCCCGGCCACCAGGATCTGATGGCAGTCGTGGGCAACAGTCGTTGCCACCGCGCAGCGCGCGGTGAACCCGAAACCGTGCACCAGGCCCACGCTGACCCTCCCGGTGGCGTGGTGGCGGTCAATGATCGCAAGCTTGGCGATGTCCTGCGAGAGATCGGGCTTGACCTCCCCACCGTCCACCGTGACGCTGAGCTTCAGGTGCCGGGTCGGGGCCTGGTTTTCGATCACGCCGATCACGTGGGCGGTTGCGCGCGGGCCCAGGTGGCCGGCGGGAAGTCTGAAATCGGAGGCAACCACCTTGCGCAACAAGTGCACCGTGTGCATGGCCCAGTCGGGGTATGTGGTGGACGGCATGTCCAGAAGAAGCCGGCCGCCCTCCGCGGCCAACCTCCCCCGGGCCATCACCGTCTGCGCCCGAAAGTCCTTCAAGTCCTTCACCAGGAGCACGTCGGCATAGCGGCCCGGAGCAATCTGGCCAATGTCCCTGCTGAGGCCGAAATGCTCCGCGGTGTTGAGCGTGGCCATCTGGATGGCCCGCAGGGGAGCAAGCCCTTCGCTGATGGCATGGCGAAGCACCCTGTCCATGTGGCCTTCGCTCACCAGGGTCTCCGAGTGGGAATCATCCGTGCAAAGGATGAAGTGCCGGGGATCCAGCCCGTCACGGGTCACGGCGGGGAGCTGGGCGGAGACATCGTGCCACGCGGATCCGTAGCGCAGCATTACGCGCATTCCCTGGCGAATCCTTGCAACGGCATCTTCGGCGCGCGTGCCCTCGTGGTCGTCCTGCGGTCCTCCCGCCACGTAGCCATGGAACGGCAGGCCCAGGTCCGGGGACGGGTAGTGCCCACCGATCACCTTCTCCGCCTGTCGGGTGGCGGACATTTCCGCGTGGACCTTGTCGTTGCCGTTGTAGACGCCGGGAAAGTTCATCATCTCCCCCAGGCCGATGATTCCCGGCCAGGTGAGGGCCTCCTCCACATCGGCCGGCCCGATGACGGCCCCCGGCGTTTCCAGGCCGGGCGCGGAGGGGACGCAGCTGGGCACCTGGACGAACACGTGAATGGGTTGCTGCGCGGCCTCATCCACCATCAGGCGCACGCCGCGAAGCCCCAGAACGTTCGCGATCTCGTGCGGATCAACGAACATCCCGGTTGTTCCGTGGGGAATAACCGCCCTGACGAACTCCGTCACCGTGAGCATGCCGGACTCCACGTGCATGTGGCCGTCCAGCAGCCCCGGCACCAGGTGCCGTCCGTCCGCTTCCAGGACCTGCGTGTCAGGTCCTATCGCGTGGCGCGCGTCTTCTCCCACATAGGCGATGCGGTGTCCCGAGATCGCTACGTCGGTGTGTTCGATGATCTCACCGGATTGCACGCAGACCCATTTGCCGTCGGTGATGACGATGTCGGCAGGCTTGCGCCCCACGGCCACATCGACGAGCTTGCGAGAGTCTTTGAGCCAGAAGGTTTCCATTCCCACGGCAGCACAATAGTAGCGCCCCATCTTCGCGCCTTGCAAGGCTGTCCGCCCCCGCGGGATTCCTCAGGAGAAAAGCGATTTCAGAGCCAGGTGACCTGTTCGATGACGGTCAGTGACTTGATTCGGCAGCCGTCGAGGATGGCCTCGATGCTGAAGGGGTTGTACGGCCTTCCGTTCGGCCGGATCCTGTCCGGCTCGAGCATGAACTTCACGTCCGGCCCCGACACGCTGACGCGGGTCACGCTGTAGACCGGACCGTCGGGAGGCGAATCAGGCAGCCGGCTTGCAAGGCCGCGGCCTTGGGCCAGAAACCTCCGCAGCGCTTCTTTCCCTTTCAGGTGCCGCTGGACCATGATGTGACCGTTTACTCCCGTTGCCCAGGTAGCGAAGGTGACATCATCGGTCAGGTACTTCGCGCTCGCGTCGAAGTGCCGGGCGTCGTTGGAATCATAAAAAGCCTTCAGCACGGCCATTGGATCGGAACACGGCGCGCCGGGACCTGCACCTGAGCCTTGCGCCATCAGAGGGCTCGCGACAATCGCGGCAATGCAAAGATGGAAAGCCACCGCAAGGATTTGTCTCATGTGTAGGGAATATATCAACTGCCTCGATGAGGAATCAATTCGAGTGAAACTCCCGTTTCTTGACAGCAGCAGGTCCGGATGCTACCGTCCCTCGAACGGGGGTCGAAATGCTCAAGGGAATCTCTCCGCTGCTTTCTCCCGAGTTGTTGAAGATCATTGCTGAAATGGGCCACGGGGACGAGCTGGTCATCGCTGACGGCAACTTCCCATCCGCGGGCATGGCCCGAAGGCTGGTGAGGGCTGACGGCCACGGCGTCCCGCAACTCCTGGACGCAATCCTGGCTCTCTTCCCCCTGGACTCCTTCGTGGAGCGTCCGGCAGCGTTGATGTCCGTCGTGCCGGGGGACCCGACGAAGCCCACCATCTGGGAGGAGTTTCGCTCAATCGTCCGTCGCCATGAGGCAGGCTTCAAGGAGTTCGAGATGGTGGAGCGTTTCGCATTTTACGCGCGGACCCGGGAGGCGTTTGCCGTGCTGGCAACAGGGGAGACGGCCCTGTACGCAAATATCATCCTGAAAAAAGGCGTCGTACGTCCGCATGGATGACCTGATCACCCGGCTTCCCAAGGCGGAGGTCCACCTCCACCTGGAGGGAACAATCTCCCCTGCTACTCTCTGGGCCATGGCGAAAGCCAATCACGTGGCTCTTCCCGTCGGCTCTTTCACCGAGCTGCAGGGCCTGTACCGGTTCAGGAACTTCGATTCGTTCATCGAGCTGTGGCTGCTCATGTGTTCCTGTCTTCGAACAAGCGAGGACTACGAGAGGATGGTGGACGGCTTTCTTGCCGAATGCTCGCGGCAGAACATCCGTTACGCGGAGCTGCATTTCACGCCGTACAACCATGAGAGACTGGGAATCGGGGGGCGGCGGGCGCTGGAGATAGTGAGCCGCCGGTTTTCAGCTTCGGAGTCCGCCGGAGGCCCTGTCGTGAGGCTGATCACCGACATTTCCGGAGAGTCCGCCGGGCAGTCCGCGCCCTACACCCTGGAGCTGCTGGAGCAGGAGGCGCACCCCCTGATTGTGGCTCTGGGGCTCGGCGGACCCGAGGCCGGGCTGCCGCGCAGTGACTTTGTCCCATGGTTCGAACGGGCGCGGAATGCCGGATACTCAACCGTTGCGCACGCCGGGGAGACCGGCGGCGCGGAGCATGTCCGCCAGGCCGTGGTGGATCTTGGAGTGCGCCGCGTGCAGCACGGAGTGAGGGCGGCGGAAGACCCTGCCGTTCTTGTCCTCCTGGCCCAAAGACGGATCTGCTGTGACGTCGCCTTGACGAGCAACGAATGCCTCAAGGTCTATCCTTCCCTTGCCGCGCATCCTCTTCGCCGCATGCTGGACGCCGGCGTGCCGGTGACCCTTTCCACAGATGACCCCCCGTTTTTCTCCACCGACCTGCTGCGCGAATGGCAGCGGGCCCGCGACGAGATCGGGCTGAGCATGGTGGAGCTGTGGGAGCTCAACCTGAACGGGCTTCGCTTCGGCCTGGCGGACACCGTCGTCAGAAGGCGGCTCTTTCTGGAGTTCCAGCAGGCCGCTGCCCGGCTGGATCCGCATCTGACGGCAACATCCCCTGCCTGACCAATCCAACCCCCACGGAAAAGCGTATCTTTTACCGGGCTGGCAAAGGCACAGCCCGAGGAGGCTCGTGATTATGAAAAGGACGATTGTCCTGTTTGTTTCGCTCCTGGCCGCAGGCACGGTTTTTGCGTCTGGATCAGGAGGTGGCGGCGGAGGTGGTGGAGGCGCGGGGATGGGGGCAAGCAAGTCAAACACCCCCAGCAGCGCGCTTGATTGGTACAACGTCGGGTATTCCGCCTCGAGCGCGGGCAAGTACCAGGAAGCCGTCGCCGATTTCAAGAATGCGCTCTCCATGAAACCCGATTACGCTGAAGCCTATAACATGCTGGGGTTCTGCACCCGGAAGCTCGGCAACGTGAACGAGGCGTTCAGCTACTATGAGAAGGCGCTGAAGCTGAAGCCCAATTTCCCCGAAGCCCGCGAGTACTACGGTGAGGCCTATCTCCAGGAGGGCGACCTCGCCAAGGCAGTCAAGCAGTACATAATCCTCGAAAAAGCGGGAAGCAGGAACGCGCGGGAGCTTCTCGACAAGATCGAGGATTTCGTGAACCAGAAGTCATAGACGGGGAAGGTGGGAGACTTTTCATGAAGGTTCTTAGAATCGCGCTCCTGGCCCTTGGCGTCGGCATTCTGTTCGGATGCCAGATGTACGGAAGCCAGGGCGGCACAGTGAAGGGCGTGGGCTGGACGGGCGGGAGCACGGCGGGAGTTTCCATTTCAGGCTACTCCTTTTCACCCGGCTCCTTCTCCTTCCCGGCTGCGAACAACGTCACTGTGACATGGACCAACAACGACCCCGTCACGCATACCGTGACTTCTGATACCATGGGCTTGTTCAACGCGACCGTGACCCCGGGATCCACGTTCAGCATGGCGTTTCCGGTGGCCGGCACGTATTCATACCATTGCTCGATCCATACGTATATGACGGGAACGTTCACCGTCAATTGAAGTTCGCTGAGTCATGACCCGTCCGCGCTCCCCTTTCCTAGCGCGCGGCCGGGTCCGACTCTTTCTGAGGGGGCTCTTTATTCGGCTCTGAATCCAGGATGCGCTCATCGTTTCGGGCCACGATCCGATGCCCCGGAGGCACAACCAGGAAATCCGGACCCCAGGGCCCCGTGAAGAGCCGCTGCAACAGGGACATGCTCCCCGCGCGGACCTCCAGCTGCCAGCCTCTCTCCAGTGCATCCTTGCGCGCAGCCTCGATGAACCGCTCCTCGTTGCAGACGTCCATTCGCAGGTACAGGAACTTGTCGTAGTTCTTCATCCAGTCCCCGAGGGTCTCAGAGAGAAAATCCGCGTTTTCCTTTCCGTATTTGCGGACCATCTCGTCGTAGGTTTCCGTCAGTCCCAGCTTGCCCATGACTCCCTGCTGGCCATAGGCCGGCCGTCCATAATCACTCAGGCCTGCCGGGTCTTTCGCAGACCAGCTGAGGTTGCGCTCCGACCATCCGGTGGTCAGATAGTACGTGCCGGGATGAGCGTCGAAGTACTGCCGGTACGCCGCCGCGGAGCCGAAGAAGAACGTGATGCAGTCATGCGCACGGGGGACGATCAGGGGGATGTCGCGTGCGGCTATGCCCACCAGTCCGTCGTTGCATCGCGCGTATCCCAGGAGGATGGCCTCGTAGCCGGCCGAGGGATCCACGGAATCGATTGCGCCCTGGATCTTCGAGACCATGTCCGGTGTCGAAAGGTCATGAAGGCCCTTTCGGAGGAACTCCACATCGACTTGCAGCGGCGATGTGGCGGCAAGATAGCATGCCTCCCGGTAGATGATCTCACAGCCGATGAACTTGAGCTTGCGCACGGAAAGATTTCTGCTCATGGGGGGCCGACGCTACAGGATTTCCAGCTTGATGCGCTTGTTGATCCGGCCCTTGCTCTCGTAGCCGGTCACCCGGATGGTTCCGACCTCCCGAGTGTTGGCCACATGCGTGCCGCCGTCAGCCTGGAGGTCCAGGCCCTCGATCTCCACGATGCGCACCTCCCGGATGCCTTCCGGCAGGAGGTTGATCTTGGTCCGGATCAGGTCCGGAATCTGGAACGCTTCCTCCCGGGGCAGTGTCCGCACGGACACTGCGCGCGCCGCCAGCACCTCGGCGTTGATGCGTTTTTCGATCTCCGCCACAAGCTCATGCTGGAGGGTCTCGAACTCGAAGTCCATTCTCCCTTTCAACGGCTCCATGTTGCCGCCGGTCACCTGTGCTTTCCAGTCCCGCCAGACAACGCCGCACAGGATGTGGAACGCCGTATGGGTCCGCATCAGCTTGTAGCGCAGCTCCCAGTCAAGCTTCCCGTGCGCAGAGCTGCCCGATGCAGGGGGCTCTCCCTGCAGCCAATGCCATATGGCATTCCCCTGGCGGCCGGTGCGTGCCACGGGAACGTCATTCAGCCAGCCGCGGTCATTCGGCTGCCCTCCGCCGCCGGGAAAGAAAGCAGTACGGTCCAGCGCGACGGCCCGTTCAGAAGCGTTGACTTCAACGACCCGCGCGTCGAACTCCTTCAAATAAGAGTCGGCGTGACACAAGAGCTCCGTCATCCCGTCCTCCGGTTCAGGGGGCGCCTCCTGCCCTCCGCACGGCCTTGGGCCCCCGCACGGCCTTAGCCGTGCTAGGCATAGTGCTTCATGAATTGCACCCGCTCGTACACGGCGGGGTCCTCACTCTCAGCCTGGCTCAGCCTGCCGCGGAAATCCGACACTTCCTTGTAGCCGTGGCGCCCCATCCAGTCTGACAGCTCCCGAAGCAGCACGGCCGCATGCCCGGCCCCGTTTCTGGACAGCGACGAAACCACCTGGACGGCCTTTGCGCCGGCCAGGAGCATCTTGATCAGGCCGGCCCCGTCATGCACGCCGGTCGAGCCGGCAAGGTCGCACTGGACGCGTCGGGCCATGAGTGCCACCCACCTCAGCGGCATGCTGATCTCCTCAGGGCCGCTCAGGGCCGCCGTGGAGGTCACCGTCATCTTTTCGATGTCAAAGTCGATGGAGTAGAACCTGTTGAAAAGCACCAGCCCCGCCACGCCGGTCCGGGAGAGCTTCTGGATCATCTGCGCCAGGGTGGAAAAGTACGGGCTGATCTTCAGGGCAACGGGGATGCTGACCTGCGCCAGGACCTTTTCGATGATGGACAGGTAGTCTTTTTCCCGTTCCTCGCTTGAGCGCTTCAGGTCCGACGGCAGGAAAAACATGTTGAGCTCCAGGGCGTCGGCTCCCGCGGTCTGCAGCTCTTTTGCGAAGGTCACCCACTCGTGGGAGTAGGTGCAGTTGATGCTTGCAATCACGGGGATGCGCACAGCCTTCTTGGCCCCGCTGACCAGTCCAACGTAGGATTGGATGCGGTCCCCCCTTACCTCGTAATCATAGTATTCGTAGGACTCGAGGCTCATTCCCTTCGACTTTGCCTCCGCGAGCACCCCCTCGTATTCGGCGGCAATCTCCTCTTCGAAGATCGATTTCAGCACCACGGCGCCGACCCCGCCGGCCGCCGCCTTCTTCACCCCGTCGACGCTTGCCGTGAGGGCTGAGCTGCCCGCGATGAGCGGGTTGGCGAGCGCAAGCCCCATGTACTTAGTTCCAAGATCGAGCATCCGATTCCCCCATCAATTCAGTTTTTGCCGGAGCGGGCTCAGATGGTTTTTTCCTCGAACACGCCCAGCTCCCTGTTCTTTTTCACGCGGTCCCAGGTGAAGAGCCGGCCGTTCATGGCAACATAGACCCCCTGAGGAACAAGCTGAACGGCTATCAGAGCCGAGCCGAGGTTGAACACGGCGTCGGAGTTGTTGAAAATGTACGGGACCATGGCGCCTGTCATGACGATCGTCTTGGCAAGCCCGGCTTTCCCAAGAACTTCCGCCGTTTCGGCCATCGTGTCGGTCCCGTGGGTGATGACGATGCGCTCCTCCGAGGCCCGGCGGCACGACTCCAGGATCTGCAGCCTGTTGGCGGTCTGCATGTCCAGGCTGTCGATGAGCTGATTGGTCTCCAGCTCGATGGGAACCGTGCAACGAACGAACTTCAGGATCTCCGGCAGATGGGTGTCGCGGAACGTGAGGCTCCCACGGATCTCGTCATACGCTTTGTCGAATGTGCCGCCGGTGATGATGATCCTGATCTTCACTGCTTGTGATGGTGACGGAAGCAGGCGTTTTTTTCAAGCGCGGCCGCCAGCCGCGCCAGCGGTTCCCTTAGCGCCGGCCGGGCGCGCCGTGCTTGAGATCCGCTTGCGAGCCAGCTCGCAATAGCCTTCATCAATCTCGATTCCCAGCGCGCGCCGTCCGCAACCCGCGGCCGCCACAAGGGTCGTGCCGCTCCCCATGAAGGGGTCCAGGATCGTGTCACCGGTGAAGCTGAACAGGAGAATGCAGCGGCGCGGAAGCTCCACGGGGAAGGGGGCGGGATGACCGGTTCTCTTCTTGCTTTCGCCGTTGAACGTCCACAGCCCGTTCGTCCAGTCCATGAAGTCCTTGCGGCCGATATCGGATTCCCCGCTGCCGGAGGCGCGTTTCCAGGTCTCGCGGTAGAGCACGACGATCAGCTCCACGGGAGCGATCACATAGGGGGCTGAAGCGCTCATCCAGGATCCCCATGCGGTGCGCCGGGATATGTTGCCCTCGTTCCACACGATGGTGGAGTGATAGCGGAACCCTGTCTCCTTGGCGATGGTGGTGAGGTCGGCGCCCACGCTCTGCTGACCGTCCTTGTTCTTGTCCAGCGGGATGTTGAGACACATCCTGCCGTCCTTTTTCAGCCACGTGTAGCACCGGGAAAGCCAACGGCGGCTGAACTCCAGGTACCGCTCGTAGGACTGGCCGTCGTCGTGGGAGCCGTAGGCGATGTCGACGTTGTAGGGCGGAGAGGTGACAATGAGATCAACGCTCTCCGGCTGCACCGCCCTCGTGGAAAGGCAGTCCGCGTTCAGGATGGTGATGCCGTCAGCCTCGTAATAGGGCCGAGCCGACATGCTGTCCTTCCCCCGTGGTGAATACCGGACCATCCATGCACACAAGCCTTCCCTCGTGCTCGCAGGCGCCGCAGAGTCCGATCCCGCAGCGCATGTACGCCTCATACGACAGCTCCGCGGCGGTCCCGGAATCCCGGCAGGCCGCGGCAATTGCTTCGAGCATTGCCTCGGGGCCGCAGGCGCGCAGCTGGGCGAACCCGCCGGACGCCAGCAAAGGTCCGACAACGTCGGTCACCAGGCCGGCAATCCCCTCGGAGCCGTCCTGCGTCGCGACATGAACCGCAACGCCGAGCGCGGAAAACCGCCGCACAAAGAGGAGGTCGTCAGCGGTTCTGGCGCCGACAGCCGCTTCGACGCGAGCTTGCGGGTCCGCACGACGAAGGGCGCTTGCAAGGAACGCAAGAGGGGCCGCTCCATATCCTCCGCCGACAAGGAGCGTGCACCCCGGCGTGAGGGAAAACCCCTTGCCGAAAGGACCGCGGACCCAGAGCGGGTCGCCGGGCGCCAGGGCGTGGAGAGCTTCGCTGAAGGGTCCCACGCGTGAGACCGTGAACATCAGGGGATCATTGCCCGAAATGCTGAAGGGCTTCTCGTCCACTCCTGGCAGCCAAAGCATGGCAAACTGCCCCGGCGCGCACGCCATGGACCCGTCCAGGACAAGGGAGACAGTTTTTTGATTTTCCGGGATCTTCTCGCGTATGTGAAGCGGCCGGTGAAGGCTCCCCATCTTATCCATCGCCTCTGTCCCAGTCAGGAACCGGAGGGAGCGCCGTGACAACCGCGCTCTGCCGGCGATGGTGGGTTCTTCCGCGTATCTGGTCCGGGCTGACGTACCCGTGTGTCGAAAGCCATGCGGAAAGCTCGTCGCGAATCAATGAGAAAGCGCCCTCTCCCCTGTAGAAAACCGCGGACCCGATCCCCACACCGGTTGCCCCGGCAGACATCATCTCAACCGCATCCACACCGGTGAGAACGCCACCGGTTCCGATGATGGGCACGCTGACCACGGAGGCTATTTCGTACACGCAACGAAGGGCAATCGGCTTCAGGGCGGGTCCCGAGATCCCTCCGGTCCCATTGGCAAGGACCGGCGCGCCCGACTCTGCGTCGATCAGCACGCCGGGCATGGTGTTGATGGCGGTGATGCCATCAGCCCCGGCATCGACGGCCGCGCGCGCAATCTCACCGATATCGTGGACATTCGGGGAGAGCTTCACCAGGCAGGGCAGGGACGTGGCCGCCTTGACGCTGGCTGTCACCTGAGCCACCGCTGCGGGGGAAGCGGCGAACATCTCTCCGTGCTCTGCGCCGAGGTTCGGGCACGACACGTTCAGCTCGATCATGTCAGGACCCGCCTGGGCCAGAATGGCGGCAGCGTCTGCAAAATCCTCGGCGGTGTCGGCGGAAATGCTTGCAATGAGCGCGACTCCCAGCGGCCGCAGGCGCCGGGAAGCCTCCCGCAGGAGCGGGAGCTCTTCCGCGACACCGGGGTTGGGAAGCCCCATGGCATTGATGAGGCCCTGCCCCCAGTCGATGGCAGTGGGGTTCCTGTGGCCCCGCCGCGGGCGGGGAGTGCATGTCTTGGCCGTCACCGCGCCCGCCCCGCTGCGCGCTGCGCGCTCCAGAAGGGAGGGCGATGTGCCCCAGATCCCCGAAGCAAGAACAAGCGGCGTCGGGAGACGGACGCCGGCAATCCGGCAGCTCAGGTCAGCGGATTCCGAGAGCCGAGCGCACATCAGAGCGCACCTGATCAGAAATCCGTCCATGGCGCGCAAGCGCGTCCAGCAGGTCGCTCACGGTCATGACGGAATGAAGCTTCAAGCCCTTGTCCGCAAGCTCCTTCTTTCCTCCCTGTTCCCTGTCCACCAGCACCACGACGTCGGTCACTTTCAATCCGGCGGACACGAGCGGCTCGATGGCTTCCAGCTTGCTGGAGCCCGTGGTGATGAGGTCATCCAGCACCACGACCGTCTCCCCGGCCGCGAACGTCCCTTCGATGGGCTTCCGTGTTCCGTAGTCCTTCACTTCCCTTCTGACATAGACAAGCGGCTGGCCCGCTGCCAGGGAAACCGCCTGTCCGATGGGAAGGCCTCCGTAGGGGATTGCGGCAATCCTGTCGAAGCGCAGCCCTGCGAGCATTCCAGACATTGCCATGGCCACTTCGGCCATGAGCCGCGGGGCGCTGACGAGCAGCCTCAAGTCGATATACAGCGGAGAAGCCTGTCCCGACTTCAGCGTGAACTTGCCCAGCTTGACCGCGCCCAGCTCATGCAGGCCAAGTGCAATTCGGTCGATCAAGCCTGGCGCGTCTGGCGCTGCACGGTCCTTGCGCGCTGCAGCGCTTCTGCATGAGTTGATCCTGTCACGCAGGTCCCTTGCGGCAGCCCCCGGGTCCGCGGCGCTCCAGAGTGCGCGGGAAACGTTCACCAGCACCTTGCTGCCCTCCGCATCCAGCCCTTCCCGAAGGCTTGCCTCCAGGTCTCCTCCCTGCGCGCCGACCCCGGGAAGGAGAAACCAGAGCCCCGGAGCGGCCTCACGAACTCCCGCAAGCAGGTGCGGGTAGGTTGCCCCGACCACAAGCCCGATGTTGCCGTTGACGTTCCACGAGCCGGCCATGACTGCAATTCGCTGGTACAGCGAGGCGCCCGCGACGGAAAGCTCCTGGATGTCCCGAGCGCCCGGATTCGAGGTATGGCAGAGGAGAAACACTCCCTTGTCCGTCCGGCAGGAAAAGCTCTCCACGCTGTCTTTTCCCAGGAACGGGCTTGCAGTGACAGCGTCCGCTTCCAGGAGGTCGAAGCAGGCCCTTGCGTAAGCGTCCGCGGTGGAAGAGATGTCTCCCCGCTTTGCGTCCAGGATCACCGGCAGTCCCTTGTCGCGAGCATATCTGATTGTGGCGTGGAGGATTTCCCAGCCTTCAGCGCCGCGCGCTTCGTAGAAGCCGGCGTTCGGCTTGCAGGCGCAGGCGAAGCCCGCAGCTGCATCGATGATTTTCCGATTCGTGGCGGGAATGTCCGAGGCGGCCATGGAAAGCGGAGGATCCAGCCCGACGCACAGGAGAGAATTATTGCGGCGCGAGACATCGTTCAGGAAGGTGAAGAAGCCTTGCGTGCTCATGCCGTTGAACGCAAGGATACGGGGATTGAGCTTCCTTGTTCAAGTCCGGTTTGCGGGACGGGAAGGAGCTTCTTGTGCTGAGCCGGCTGTCTGCCGTACTGTAGCATGATTTTACAAAAGCCTGCCGGTGGTGTACAAGACGGACGCGGCCGGCGCATTCATACTTGCCCGGCCACAGCGCAAAGGGAGGTTACGACCGGATGAGCAAGCTCGACCCGAAGACGATGAAGGACTGGGAGATCGCAGAAGCGGCGGAAACAGGCATGAAACCGGTGACCCGGCTGGCAAAAGAGCTGGGGCTCGAGGACAGGGAGCTTCTTCCGTACGGGCATTACGTCGCCAAGCTTGATTACATGAGCATCCTCAGCCGTCTTTCGGGCCGGCCTGACGGCAAATATGTCGAAGTCACCGCAATCACCCCGACGCCTCTCGGGGAGGGCAAGTCCACGACCACCATGGGGCTTGTCGAGGGCCTTGGAAAGATCGGGAAGACGGTCATCGGCGCAATTCGCCAGCCCTCCGGCGGTCCGACGTTCAACATAAAGGGCTCCGCGGCGGGCGGTGGGCTTGCCCAATGCATCCCCCTGACGGACTTCTCCCTGGGGCTGACCGGGGACATCGACGCCATCACGAATGCCCACAACCTCTCCATGGTGGCCCTAACGGCGCGCCTCCAGCACGAGTTCAACTACGGGGACGCCGGCCTCAAAAAGCGCGGCCTCGAGCGCCTGGACATCGATCCGCGCAACATCGCGCAGGGATGGGCTATCGATTTCTGCGCGCAGGCCATGCGGGAGATCATCATCGGCCTGGGCTCGGACATGGACGGGTTCATGATGAAAAGCGGGTTCCAGATCACCGTCTCCTCGGAGATCATGGCCATCCTCGCCGTTGCATCGTCCCTTTCCGACCTGCGCGAGCGCATGGGAAAGATCGTGGTGGCCTACAGCAAGTCGGGAAAGCCTGTCACGACACACGACCTGCAGGTTGACGGGGCAATGACGGCGCTCATGGCCAAGGCAATCAATCCCAACCTGCTGCAGACCATCGAGGGTCAACCCGTCCTTGTCCACGCAGGACCGTTTGCCAACATCGCCATAGGCCAATCCTCGATCATTGCCGACCGTGTTGGGTTGAAGCTGGCGGATTACCACGTTACGGAGAGCGGGTTCGCGGCGGACATCGGGTTCGAGAAGTTCTGGAACCTGAAATGCCGTTTCAGCGGCCTTACCCCGAACTGTTCCGTGCTCGTCTGCACCGTGCGGGCGCTCAAGATGCACGGCGGCGGGCCCCGCGTGGCTCCGGGAAAGACGCTGGACAGGGCTTATACGGAGAAAAACGTGCCGTTGGTGGAGAAGGGCCTTGAGAACCTGGTTGCCCACGTGGAGACAATCAAGCTGTCCGGCATCGAGCCTGTCGTCTGCATCAACCACTTCTCCACGGACACTGAGGATGAGATTGCCGTGATCAGGAAAGCCGCGGAGAAAGCAGGGGCGCGGGTGGCCGTTTCGCGGCACTGGGAAAAGGGCGGCGAGGGAGCGGTGGAGTTGGCGGAGGCCGTCGTGGACGTTTGCCGGACCCCGCCCAGGTTCAAGTTCCTGTACGAGCTGTCCACGCCCCTGTCGGAGCGGGTCCGGCTCATCGCCACGAAGGTCTACGGCGCGGACGGCGTTTCGTATACGCCCCAGGCGCAGGAAAAGCTGAAGGCAATCGAGGCAGACGCCGAGCTTTCAAAGCTGGGAACATGCATGGTGAAGACGCACCTCAGCCTCTCCCATGACCCGTCCGTCAAGGGACGGCCGCGGGGGTGGACCCTTCCCATCAGGGACATATTGTTGTATCGGGGAGCGGGGTTCGTGGTCCCCGTGGCAGGAGACATCAAGCTCATGCCGGGGACTGCGTCTGAGCCTGCTTTTCGCAATATCGATGTCGACGTGAAGACGGGAAAGGTGAAGGGCCTGTTCTAGAGGGCAGACGCGCCATCGCCTGACCGGCTCTCTATGTAGACCTTCAGCTCCTCCATGGGCAGGTATCCCAGCCTCAACAGGATCTCGCCGATCTTTTCTTCCGGATGCTTTTTCTGCTCCTGCAGCGCGGCATCCAGCTGCTCCTTCGTGATGACTCCGTTGTTGACGAGCGTCTCTCCCAGCGGCATCGCAATCCCTCCTATGTGACGACCTGCTCTTCCCGAGCGCCTTCGGGAAGAGAGTCTGCGTCCCGTACGGAAATCCATGAGTCCAGGACACTCAGCGCCTCGGCATACGTGCGCGTGTGCATGACCGAGTCGATGAGATCCCGGGCTCCCCCGAAGGCTCGCAGGTACGTCTTGGCGAACTTCTTCAGTACGTTGAAATTGCCTTTCTCCCCCCATGTCTCGCGATGCAAGGCGAGGTGCCGGCGGAAGAAGAGGACCTTCTCCCGAGGGGAAAGGCGTGAATAGCCGCCCGGACCGATGTCCGCGGCAACTCCGTCCCGAATGGTCCGGAAAATGAACAGGTTCTCGAAAACTCCTCTACCGATCATGATCCCGTCCGCGCCGGTCTCAGCGAGCCTCTGGTGGAACACCTCGGGCGTGCGCACGTCACCGTTTCCGATGATGCGGGTGGGGACCCCTGCCTGGTCCCGCAGTTGCACGGCAAGGGACACCGCCGTCCAGTCCGCCTCTCCCTCTGACTGCTGGGAAACAGTCCTCCCGTGGACGGTAAGCGCGGCAATGCCCTGGGCCAGGAGGAAGCCCAGCCATTCCTCGGCGTTTGGCCTGGTCACCCCGATGCGCGTCTTGATGCTGACAGGGAGGGGCCCCGCGCCTTCCCGGGCCGCGGAAATCAGCTCCCCGGCCAGGATGGGGTTGTTGATCAAGGCGCCGCAACCGCCCCCTTTGATGATCTTGCGCACCGGACACCCCATGTTGATGTCCACTCCGTCGAACCCCATCTCTCTGATTTCCCCGGCCACGCGCCGAAAGTTTTCCGGTTTCGTTCCCCAGATCTGCGCAATGAGAGGACGCTCCTCAGGGACGAACCTGAGCCGTCCCACCACCTTTGCCCGGCCGCCCGAGCACAGTCCGTCGGTGCTCGTGAACTCGGTCATGAGCAGGTCCGGCGGGCCCACCTCCCGCACGATCTGGCGAAACACGGTGTCGGTGACATCCTCCATCGGCGCCAGGACAGAGAACCCCCTTGGCAGCTCATTCCAGATTCCCAGCGTAACTCCTCCGTGCGTCACGATATTCGCCTTGTGGAACAAAGATGATTGAAGAATCGGCACCGGTCCAGACCTTTTCCTTGACGCTCCCAACGGCCCGATGCTATGATGCGCACCAAGAGAAGGCGGCCTGCACCCCCGCTCAGCCACTTCAACGACAACTCTCGAAGGGAGTACGCATGAGGCCCAAAAGGAGAACGCGAGTCTTTGCGTTCGGATGGGCGGCTCTTTGTCTTGTGCTGGCCGGCTGCACGGCCCTGAGCGCGATTGATCCGTCCACTTTCTTGAAAAATATCGTAATTAAAGATGTCAGCCTGGCCTCGTTGCCTGATAACACCTATGAAGGCCAGTACACCATTCCCATGCCTCCCGGGCAGTACGCAATGAATCGGCATTTCGACGTGCTGGTCAAGGTGGCAGGCGGCGCATACGACGCCATCACCATCAAGGATCCCTCGTCGCTGGATTCCGACGCGAACTTCGTGGCATTCAAGGCAAGGATCATCTCGAGTCAAAGCCTCCTGGTGGACGGGGTGAGCGGGGCCACGTATTCCAGTGTCGCCATGGCCAAGGCCGTCGAAGCGGCCGTGACCCCCTAGGGGAGATCGATGAAGCTCGGCGCAACGATTCTTTCTGCGACCCTGGCCCTGTTTCTCGTCTCCACCGCGCGGACAATTGCCGCACCCGTCGAAGCGCGTGAGCCCGTGGCGCTGGGCCTCGACGTCGGAACAACGGCGTCAAGCGCCCTCATGGGCGCAGTGGCGGGAAGCGTGTGCCTGGACCTGCCCGTGGCCCATCAGATGTCCCTGACTTTTTCGCCGTCCGTCTATTGGGCGTCCGGCACCGATGTCAGCGTTCTGCAGCTCACCATGATCGCAATGATGCGGTTCTACCCCGTGGCGCTCTTCGTGAACGAGGCGCAGGCGCACTGGGGACCGTTCGTGGCTGCCGGCGCCGCCGTAGCATGGGCCCAGGAGCAAAGCGGGGCCACTCTGAATGTCGTTTCTTTCGGTCCCGATGTGGAAGTGGGCTACCGGCTGGTGTTCGGGGACCGGGGGATTTTCGTGGAGCCCACCTTCGGGTGGATGGCCCTGTATGGGGGCCTGCTCGACTCCAGCGGCGCTTCTGCCACGATGAACAGCGGATTCTCTGCCGGCTTCACCCTCGGATACAGGTTCTAGATCCTACTCCTTGATCCCGCCTGCGGTCATTCCCATCACGATATACTTCTGGAAGATGATGGCGATCAGCACCGGAGGAAGAGCCGCGATCACCCCGCCCGCGGCAATCATCTCGTAGTCGACGTAGTGCTTGCCGCTGAACTCCGCGATGGCCACGGATATGGTCTTGGCATCGAGGGTCGAGGTGAAGATAAGGGCAAAGAAGAACTCGTCCCAGGCAATCAGGAAGGAAAGGATTGCAGTGGCGATGATCCCGGGCCGGGCCAGCGGGAAGTAGATGTGCCACAGCACCTGCAGCCGGCTGCACCCTTCCATGGAGGCGGACTCCTCGTACGTCTTTGAAAGAGACCCGAAATAGCCCTGCATGACCCAGATCACGAAAGGCAGCGTCATGGTGAGGTACAGGAGCACAAGCGTGGGTCTGGTATTGAGCATTCCGAGCTTGCTCAAAAGCAGGTACAGGGGCATCACCACCACGACGGACGGGATCATGTAGGTGAAAAGGATCAGGTACATGATCTTGTTCTTGAAGGCGAAGCGCAGGCGCGCGAACGCATAGGAGGCGAGAGACCCGATGGCAAGGGAAATTGCGGTAACGAATCCCGAGACGATGAGGCTGTTGCGCATGGCGATCTCGAAGGCGTGCGCAATCTCGTTGTCGGGGTTCGTGAACACGTCGAGAAAGCGCTGCAGGGTGGCATGCCGCGGAATAATCCTCAAGGGAACGGCAATGATGTCGCGGTGAATGGAAATGCCCGTGATGATCATCCAGGCCACGGGCCCTAGCACGAACAGAAGGACCAGAACGCCGCAAATGTACTGCACTGCCGGGAAAGCACGGTTCCTGATCATTGCGCGCCCACCTCCCCCCGCTTCATCAGTCGTACGTAGACCACCGTGAACACCAGCACAAGCACCGCGATCAGATACGATACCGTGGAGGAAATGGAGTACTGCAGGTTGGCGAATGCCTTCAGGTACGCCTCGTAGACAAGGACTTTGGTGCCGTTTGCCGGACCTCCCCGGGTCATGACATAGAACACGTCAAAGGCCTTGAACTTCTCCATGGTGCGCATCACGGCGACCACGGCGATTGTCGGCAGGAGGTACGGAAGCGTTATGTGCCAGAAACGGGAGAACACGCCTGCCCCGTCCACCTTGGCGGCTTCGTAAAGCGACGCGTCGATGAACTGGAGGGCGGCCAGGAAAAACACCACGGCAAAGGGCGTCATCTTCCACACGTCCGCCAGGATCACCATGTTCATTGCCAGAAACGGATCGCTGAGCCAGGCGCGGTACTGGCCCAGGATGTGAAGCTGCGTCAGGAGCGCGTTCAGCACCCCGTACTCGGGATTGTAGATCCATTTCCAGATGCTCGCCGTGACGATCCCCGGCGTTGCCCAGGGAACAATGACCAGGACGCGGAGAATCCCCGCCCCGTAAAACCGCGTGTTCAAGAGCAGCGCAATGGCCAGACCCAGCAGAGTCTCAACGGAAAGAGAGACTGCCGTGAAATACAGCGTGCGTCCCAGGGCCTGCCAGAACCACGAGGAGCCCAGCACCCTGAGGTAGTTCAGAAGGCCGAGGAACTTCCCTTTTTCCGCCGAGATGAGCTCCATGTTCTGGAGGCTGTAGATGAGCGTCGTTGCAAGGGGGAAGAGCACGACTCCAAAGATGACAACGGCGGCAGGGAGGAGGATGAGAAACGCGAAGCTCTGCTCCGAAAGGCTCTGCCGCCGTATTCCCGTCATCTGTTTCAGCTTACTTCCTGGCAGCCAGCTCGAGGGCCTTTGCCTGGATTTCCTTGAGCGCCTGGTCGCTCGTCTTCTTTCCCTGCAGCGCTTCCTGGAGCCTTACCTGGAGCTCGGTTGAGAACTCGCTGTAAAAGGGGACCACCGGCCTGTTCACCAGGTAGTTGTACTGGTCCTTGGCGACCTTCACGACCTCGGGGCTGATGGCGATTATGTCCTTGTCATCGTAGAGGGACTTCCAGATGGGCAGGGCGTTTTTCGGGAACTTCTTCTGGAAATCCTTTGACGACATGTACAGGATGTACTGCCATGCCTCTGCGGAGCGCTTGCTTCCCGCTGAGATCGACAGCGGTTGCCCGCCGTTCACCGTCGCGCTGCGAACGGACCCTGATCCGGGGATCAAGGCAATCCCTACCTGCCCGACGACCGCGGACTTGGAGGCGTCCTGTCCCTCGTTGAACTGGTAGGTCCAGTTCAACGCGAATGCGGCGTCCCCCTTGATGAAGGTGGCGTCGACCTCGTTCTCGGTGAACTCAAGGGAGTTCGGATTCGTGATTCCGTCCTTGAGCGACGCAACCATGAAGTCCAGGGCCTTCTTGTTCCCCGCGGCCGTCATGGTGGGGTTGCCGTCCTTGTCGAACATTGCCCCGCCAAAAGCCGCCGAAAGCACCGTGTAGTCGCACGTGAGGCATTCGGCCTGCGCCCAGCTCCACGCCATGGGGAACTTCACAAGCTTCTTGTCCTTGATGACCTTTGCCTGCGCCAGTAGCTCTTCCCACGTCTTCGGAGGATTGGCAAAGCCTGCTGCCTGCAGGATCTTCTTGTTGTAGAACAGGTACTTGCAGTCGTTCAGCCAGGGCATGCCGTAGCTCTTCCCCTTGTAGAGAGTGGAAAGCAGCGCGCCCTCGAAGATGTCCTTCTGGTCGGCGACGGCAAGCGCCGGAACCACTTTGACGATCCCCGCCTGCGCGAACTTGGCCGTGAAGGGGCCGTCGCTCAACACCACGTCATAGCTGCCCGCCTGCGCCGAGGTGATGATTTTCTCCTCCAGCTGCTCGTAGGGCACGAACGTGAGGTTGACGTTGATTTCGGGGTGCGCGCTTTGGAAGTCCCGCGTGCCTCCGATGATGTCCTCTTCCTGGTACCCCGCCTGCTTCATGAACAGGGCGTTGATGGTGACGGGCGCGGCAAAAGCCGCGGCCGCCACGGCCAGGAGCACAACCATGATAATGAGACTCTTTCTTGTCATGACACCACTCCTTCTGTGCCAAGCGCTGCAAGAATGAGGCCATGCCGGCAATTGTGGTTGGAGAGCCTGCAAATGGTTGCTGCAGAAGAAGAAGCGTCAATGTTCCCGGCCAGTAACCGCGCGAGCTTCCGGGGCTTTCTGGGGCATATCCCCCAGTCAATGGGTCACATCACCCAACCGCGATGTGGTACTTCCTGATCCGGTAACGCAACGTGTCGCGGGAAACCCCCAGCTCCCGGGCGGCGGATGATACATTTCCAGCGTTCCTTCGCATCACCTCGGAAAGCATTGTTTTTTCCATCAGCTCAAGTTTGTTGTCTCCGCCCGTCGGACCATCAACCTGACGGGGAAGGCTGTCGGCGGTGATCAGATCCGTACCGGCAAGCACCACGGCGCGCTCGATGACGTTGCGAAGCTCACGCACGTTGCCCGGCCAGGAATACCCGCACAGCGCGCCCTTGGCTTCATCCGTAAACGTCCGCACCTGCTTGCCCATGGCCTGGGAGTAGTGGCTGAGAAAATGCTCCGCAAGGGGCAGGATGTCCTCTCTGCGCTCCCGAAGAGGAGGGACCCTGATGGTTATGGTGTTGATCCGGTAATAGAGGTCTTCCCGGAACTTCCCCTGGCGAACCAGGCTCTCCAGGTCCTTGTTGGTGGCGCAGATGATCCTTGCATCCACTTTTATCTTCACCGTGCTGCCCAGCGGCTCGAAGGCCTTCTCCTCGATGAATCGCAGGAGCTTGGCCTGCGTGGGGAGAGGAATCTCCGCTATTTCATCCAGGAAGAGCACTCCGCCGCGCGCCTGGCTGATCTTGCCGGCAAAGTTCTGCGATGCGCCCGTGAACGCCCCTTTCCTATAGCCGAACAGCTCGCTCTCGATCAGGGTGTCGGGCACGGCCGGACAGCTGATGCTGACAAAGGGCACGCTGAACTCGCTTTTCCTCCTTCCCGCGTCGTTGGCATGGATGGCCCGCGCAATCACTTCCTTGCCTGCGCCGCTTTCCCCGAGGATGAGGACCGCGGAGGGCGCGCCTGCTATCTTTTCTACCAGCTGGGAAATTCCAATCATGCCGGGGCTGTACGCGATCACTCCGGGCACGGGACACGCCTGGCGAAGCAGGTCGTTCTCCTTCCTCAAGTCCTCCGCCTTCAGCAGCTTGTGAACCACGTGGCGGATGACGTCCTTGTTGAACGGCTTGGTGATGAAATCCGCCGCGCCGCTTTTCATGGCCTCCACCGCTTTCTCGATGGAGCCGTACGCGGTCACCATCACGAGGGGGATGTCATGCCCGATCTGCTTCAGGTGGCGCAGCAGGGCAAGCCCGTCAGCGCCCGGCATCTTCAGGTCAGTGATGACCAGGTCGAGATCCGGTGCTCCGTCTATGGCCGTCATGCCCTTTTCACCATTCTCCGCCGTGATGACCTCATACCCGTCATCCTCCAGCAGCATTGTCAGGACCGTGCGCACGTTCGGCTCATCGTCGATCACAAGGATTCTTTTCATTTCGTGACCCTCACACTGACTCTCAGAGGAGAATGCGGAACGAGGCCCCCTGGCCCGGCGCGGAGCGAACATCGATCGTGCCTCCATGGCTTTCGATGATTCGGTGCACGATCGAGAGCCCGAGACCCATTCCCGATTCCCGCGTCGTGAAAAACGGGTTGAAGCTGCTGCGCACCGTTTCCTGGTCCATCCCTTCCCCCCAGTCCTGCACCTCGATGCTCAGTTTCCCGTCCACCATCCCCGCCCGCACCTCCACGGACCCTCCGGGCCGCGACGCCTGGAGCGCGTTCAGGATCAGGTTTGACAGCGCCTGGCCAATGAGGTTGCGGTCAAGAGGGAACTCGGGGAGGTCTTCCGCCACCGACCGGCGCACGGAGATGCCCTGGAAGCGCTCCAGGGGGAGGCTGTCGAGACAGAAATCAATCACGCTTGCAATGGCGGTGGGAGCCTTGCTGATCTTCCGCGGCCGGGCAAAATCGAGGAAGTTGGAAACGACGAGGTTGAGAGAGTCCGCCTCGTCGATCATAAGGCTTGTGAGCTTCTGATACCTTTCCTGATTTTCCTGCACGCTGTAGTTGTCCCGCAGCATCTCCGCGGACACCTTCATGACGACAAGAGGGTTGCGGATCTGGTGGGCCACCCCGGCGGCCATCTCACCGAGGGCGGCGAGCTTGGATGACAGGGCCAGCTTCTCCCGCAGCTGGGACAGCTCGGTCTCCCGCACCAGCAGTCTGCGGCACATCTCGTCGAATGCTCCGGCAAGCTGGCCCAGCTCGTCGCGCCAGTCCAGCCGGAACGGGGGATTGAAATCCCCGCCCGCGATCCTGGTGATGCCCTGGAGAATGAGCTGAAACCTGCGGGAGAACGTGCGACGGAAAAATGCGAACCCTGAGGCAAGCGCGAGGGAAAGGATGAGCATGGTGGAGACCAGGGAGATCAGGTTGTAGCGGCCGATGAGCCGCGCGGATTCGCTTGTATCCAGGAGGCAGAAAACCCTTCCGCCCGGGAGGCCGAGCCTTGCCAGCTCGACGGTCCCCACGATGGCGCCCCCCGCCATCATGACCCGGCCTTCGTCTCCCGCTTTCTTCCCGTAGGCCGCCAGGACCCGCCGGACCTGCTTGTCCGTGAGAGAATCCCCATGGAGCGTGACGTCCTGGAACTGGAACACAATGCCCGCCCCGCTTGTTTTCTCGATTCGGGAGACGAAGCCGGCATCAACCCTCAAACCCAGGGACAGCACGCCGATGATCGAATCCGACCGGCGCACCGGAGAGAGAACAAAAAGCAGGGTATTCGCGCCTCCCGGGGAGACATAGAGCCGACTCTCTCCCTTGAAGGATTGGGACAGCTCCTCACGGGAGAGCTGGTCGCTGGCCGCGAACTTCTCCGTGGAGGCGAAAGGATAGCCGGGGTCGGTGAAAATGGAAATCGAATCGATCCCCAGGGATTCGCGAAACACCACCAACTCCCTTGCCAGGAGCGTTCTCAGGCCGAAATCGGTGTATTCGATGGTCTTTTTCTGCCCCGCAATCAGCTCTCCTTTGACTTTCAGGTCCCGGAAAGCCTCCTCCAGGTAGCCTTCCACGCCCTGCAGCGTGAATGTCATACGAGATCTCAACGAGTCGAGGCTCGTCCGGGAGATGATCGTGGTGAGGACGGCAAGGGAGACGCCGAACTGGCAAAGCACCAGGGCCGCAAAGAAAAGGATCATCTTCCCGGAGAGCTTCATGTTACGGAGGCGCTGAATCAGCTTCACGGCCGTGGTCCCGTCACCTGGTCGATCTGCGCCTGGGCTTCCCGCAGCGCCTCCCCCGCGGACACCTGCCGGTGAAGGGCCTGCGAGATCCAATGCTGCAGGATCTCGCTGATCTGCCGATAGCGGGGATGCACGGGCCTGTACTGAAGGCCGGCTATCTGTCGCTGTTTGATGGAAAGGAAGGGGTCTTCTCTTTGAGCTTCTTCCCGGCCCCAGACTTCCTTCCAGACGGGCATGAACTCGAGATGCCGGGACTGGAAATCAGGGGAGGCAAGGTACCGGGCAAACTTCCACGCGGCCGCCTTGTGGGTGGACCTGCTCAGCACGGTCAGCCCCTCGAACCCGCAGATGCTGGAGGTGGCCTTTCCGTCCCGGGAAACCGATTGCGATACCGGGATAGGGCTCACCTTCCAGTCCCGCACGCCCGGCTGGTCGTTCTTCAGGAGGAGGCGTATCAGGAAACCCCAATTGGTGGTGAACATGCAGTCTCCGGCCAGGAAGACCTCGGAGACGAAGTTCTCTTCCGACTCCAGGGAGTAGGGGCTGACCAGCCCCTCATCAAGGAGGCCCACCATGAAACCCAGGGCACGCCGGGCAGCGGGGCTGTCGCACGTGATCTTCCCGTCGTGATCCACAAGAGAGCCTCCGAATGCCCCGACGAGCCACGTGAACTCGCAGGTGAGGACCTCCTGCTGCCGCCACGAATCGAACAGGGGGTATTTCACGACGCCGGCGGTCTTGGCCTTGCGCGCCATGCGCACCATTTCTTCCAGCGTTCGAGGCGGCGACTGCTCCCCGATGCGTCTCATGTCGTCCATGTTCGTATAGAGCATCTGGAAGTCGATGTGGAACGGAAGGGCCCACAGCCGATCACGCCAGTTGAAGGCGGAGTAGATCTGCGGGACCACCCCTTCCTTTACCTGCTTGTCCAGGCCGGCCGGCAGAGGATCTATGATGCCTTTCTCCGCGAAGTCGGCGACCCAGATCAGGTCCACCAGGATCAGGTCCAGGTCGGGCACGGCCCTGGCCGCCGACTGGAGGATCAGGTTGTAGCGGTCTTCGTACTCAACGAAGACAGGGCTCACCTGGATGCCTGTTTTCTGATGGAAGGATTCCGCGCGCTCCACGATGTCGCCCAGGTCGTAGCCCGATTGCTTCATGTAAAGGAACCTGATCTGCTGCGCGGGCAGAGAGGAGGAAAGGAGGCATGCGAGCAGAGAGGCGGCCCAAATTTTTTTCACTGAAAGGACAGTCTACGTCTGCCCCGGCGCGCTGTCAATTTCGCGCATTGCCTCACCCCTCCCGGATCGCCGAATGGCGATGTTCACTGCCCAGCGCAACCTTGACCGTGACTGGGGCGCGTGAGACGACACATACGCATTTGTCGCGGGCGGCAAGGCTCACGCCCACATGAGGTCCGCGGCCTTCACCTGCATGTTGTGCTTGCGGGGGAAAGTTGGCACTCCTTTGAGCCCGATCGCGCTTTGAGCGCACCAGGTCGCGCACGCGCCGCAGAAATCGCAATCATGATGCCATGTTGGCTTTCCGTCCTGGAGAGTCACGTTTCCCCGCGGGCAGATGCGGCTGCAATTGCCGCAGCTTGCGCAGGTGTTCACGCACCTCGTAGCCGGCATCCAGTGCGGCAAACTGCTTGCCGGCCATTTTATGGAAGAAGTTGCCAAGAATGGCGCCGGGCAGTGCATTGCGGTCGGGCTTCACCTGCTTTTCATCTTTCGCGCTTTGGATGATTTCAGGCAGCCGCTCTTCGGCGGTGGGGAAAGGCCTTCCCGACAATCGCCTGACCATCTCGATCATCGGATTGCTGTCGCCTCCAGCCATGTAGCCCTTCGATCTGACCATGAAGCCGGCGTGCAGGTCGCCGCCTCTCCTTCGGAGAGACTGGCGCAGCTTCGTGAGCGTGCCCGCGGCCGTCCCCCCGCAGCTGGCCACGGCAAAGGTGTATCTCACTCCGCTCAGATCGAGGTTCGGGATGAACTCTTCGACGGTTCGGGGTGGCCCCCAGGCATGAATGGGGAAGATGATGCCCACCCGAGCGGTCCCCGGCAACGCTTTTTCCTTTCGGTAGCGCGCTATGGGGAGGATTTGAGTGTCACCGAGGGCCTGTGCGATGGTCCGGGCAATCACCAGGGAGTTGCCGGTTCCGGAGTAGAAATAGATCGTGGTGGTCATGGCTCATTCAACACCACGTCGGCCAGGAATTGCCCCTCAGCTTTTCGCGGAGTGGCTTCTTCCTAGAAGTCGGAGAAGCCCGTCCAAAAGCGTGAGCGGGTGAGGGGGGCACCCCGGCACAAACAGGTCGACGGGCAGGATGCCCGCCACCCCGTCGCATGCCTCCGGTGAGCCGATGTACGGACCTCCCGAGATTGCGCATGCCCCGGACGCTATGACGATCTTCGGCTCAGGCACCGCTTCCCACGTCTTTTCCAGCGCAAGGCGCATGTTCTTCGTCACCGGCCCGGTGACCAGAAGGCCGTCCGCGTGCCGCGGGGAAGCGACGAACTGGATCCCGAACCTCCCGATGTCCCATCCGACCGTCGTCAGGACGTTGGCATCGGCCTCACAGCCGTTGCACCCTCCCGCGCTCACCTGCCTGAGACGAAGCGACCTTCCCAGGACCCGTCGCAAGTCGCGGCCCAGGGCCTCGGCCAGCTTCAACGCCTGTGACTCCCCCAATACCAGGTCCTGGCGTCGGCGCGCTGCCAGGCGATAGTCCCCCGTGAACTTGATGGCCCCGCGGCGGCAGGCCTCGGCGCATTCACCGCAGAAGAGACACTTTCCCAGGTCGAGCTGCAGGCCCTTGCCGTGCACATGCGTGAGCGCCCCCGTGGGACACGCGGCCACGCACTCTGCGCACCCGTCGACGCAGCGCGAGGAATCAAGGACGGGCAGGCCGCGAAACCGCTCAGGCAGCACCGGTGGCTCTCCCTTGGGGAATCGGGTCGTTCTATATCCTTGACGAAATCTCTCCCTGATGATCCTCAGCATCTTTCAGTTCCTCACTGGGGCGCCTGGCTATAAATCATGGCCGCAATAGGAAAGGTTGAAGCTCTTGTTGCAAAGCGGGAAGTCCGAAATCGGCTGCCCGCGCATGGCCAGGGCAAGGCCGAACCAGTCCCGGAAGGAGGGGTCGACGACCTTGTACCGGCCAAACCTGCCCTCACCATCGGTCATGATCACATGGCAGATGGCGCCCCGCCATCCCTCGATCAAGCCAACCGCCATTGCAGACCTGGCGGGCCGGCCGAGTGACACCCGGATGTCCCCTGAAGGCAGGGAGTCCAGCTGGTCCTCGATGAAAGCGAACGACCTCTGGACTTCCAGCCAACGCACGTATGCGCGGGCAAAAACGTCCCCGGTCCGCCATGTGGCGGCAGGAACGTGTGAGAAACGCCAGATGCCCGTGGGCAAGTCCCCGCGCGTGTCGCGGTCCACCCCGCACGCCCGGGCCGCCGGCCCGGTGAGGCCGATCTCTCTGGCCACCTCATGGCTGAGCGTTCCTGTGCCCTCGAAACGCGCAAGGACGGAAGGGGTTGTCCACAGGAGCTCGCATGCGCCCGCGGCTTCCCGAGCGGCAACACGGATGCGGTCCCGCATCTGCTCCGCCGTCCGGGCGTCGACGTCGAACGCCACCCCGCCGGGCCTGACCAGGCCCCTGCCGAATCTGCTTCCGCACAGGAGCGCGCTCAGGTTCAGGACGTCGCCGCGGATGCGGCCGCACCACGATGAGGTGGGAAGGAACCCGACGTCGCCGGCAAGCGCCCCCAGGTCACCGATGTGGTTGGCAACACGTTCAAGCTCCAGCGCGATGGCGCGCAAGGCCTGGGCACGCGGCGGGGCCTCATGGCCGCACAGCGCCTCCATGGCCTCGCAGTAAGCGGTGGCGTGGCCCACTGTCGTATCCCCTGCCAGGGTCTCCGCGTAGTGAATGGACCGAACGTCCGGGCCGCCAATAAGAGCCCGTTCGACTCCCCGGTGCTGATAGCCAAGGGAGATCTCCAGGTGCAGGACCATTTCCCCGTGGCACTGGAATCGAAAATGCCCCGGCTCGATCACTCCCGCATGGACCGGACCCACTGCAACTTCGTGGACTTCCTCGCCTTCGACGCGAAAGAACGGGGAATCCCCGCATTCTGGGGTCCGCGGGGACTCAGGGTGTCCCTGCGGGGCCTCCGGGTCCGCGACAACCTTCGGTCGTTCCAGCGCGCCCGGCATGGGAGGTGAGAACCTGAGAGGTTTCAGCCATGGGTGCCCGGGCACCGCCAGGTTCCACTGCTCTGCAATTTCCCGCTCGAACAGGTGCGCTGACGGGCATTCGTGAGTGATGGAAGGCCAGGAGTCGGTGAGCCGGGAGGACAGGACGCGAAGCGCGCCCTGGGAATGGTCGACAAGAACCGCAATGACCTGAAACCCGCCCACGACCCGTGAAGCGCCTAATGCCGGCCGTACAAAGAGCGCCGCGATCTCAGCGCCCTCCTTCACGCCGGCAATCACCTGCCGCCGCATCTCGTCGACGGGGAGCAGGGGAACGCGGGAAACAGGAATGCTGGAGCCGTTATGAAGGAGAAGCGCGGTGGTACGCACTCTAGACCCCCAGGAGCATGACTGCACGCCAGATTGCCCGATCCAGGAAGCCGGGAATGAATATGCCCAGGCAGGCGGACAACGCAAGCAGAGAGAGCGGGGCAACCAGGCTGAGCGCCGGCTCCCGGACGCGTTGCGTGGCCTGCGCGCCCTGTGCCGTTCGCACAAGCACGGTGATCATGCCGGCGAACACGGCTGCAAGAAGCAAGGAGAAAATCACGACGATCGCCCATGATCCTGATTCAACGGCGGCTCGAAGGATGGCAAGTTCGCTTGCAAAGGCCCCAAAGGGAGGGGCTCCCATGATCGCGAAGAAGCCTGCAACCCAGAGAGCCGCCGTGACGGGAATTGACCGCAGGGCGCCGCGCACTTCGGAGATCCTCTTCGAGCCGTAAACCGCCAGGATGTTTCCCGCCAGGAGGAACAGGGATGCCTTGATGAGGGAGTGGTTGACCGCGTGAAAAAGCGCGGCCCAGTCTCCCAGGCCGCCGAGCCCGATCCCCACGGCCAGGATCCCCATGTGCTCGACGCTAGAATATGCAAGCATGCGCTTGTAGTCGGGTTGCCCGATGATGAGCCCCGCGGCAACCCCCATTGAAACGAGTCCAAAAACAAGGATGGTCTCCCTGCCGAAGTGTCCCAGCCCCGCCGCGGCTACGACGGAAAGAACCCTCAAAATGGCAAGGAACGCGCAGTTCAGGAGCGCCCCGGAGAGGAGCGCGGAGACGACGGATGGGGCCTCGCTGTGTGCATCAGGAAGCCACGTATGCATGGGAGCAAGCCCCATTTTGGTCCCGTACCCCACAAGGAGCAGAAGAAAGCCCGCCTTGAGCCATCGGGTGTCCAGGCTGGCCGCGTTCTCCACGAGGCCTTTCAAGGTCATGGAGGCAAGGCCCCCCGCGGGAACGGACGCGGCCAGGAAGTATGTCCCCAGCAGCGCGAAGGCGATCCCCACCGAGCAGACCAGCAGGTATTTCCAGGTTGCTTCGAGGGACCGGTGGTGCCGGTGGTAATGGATGAGCGGTGCGCTTGCCAGGGTGGTTCCCTCGATTGCCACCCAGAGCAGGCCGAAGTGCTGGCTCGTAGTGACCAGCGTCATGGTGGACAGGAACCCGAGGAGGCACGCGGTGAACAGGGCCTCGGGCGTGTTGTCGAAGAGGAACCCTTCCTCGGGGTCCGCTTTCGTGGTGCCGCTTTCCCTCTGGAGAAAACTGACGGCAGACAGGGACACGGCAAGGAAAAGGAGGCTCGTGATGCCCAGGAAGACCTGTCCAAGCGCGTCCACAGCGAGCCACGCGCCCACGGGCGGAAATCTTGCCGGGTCGATCCACAGCCAGGCCACCAGCGTGGCGTGAACCGCGGACACCGCGACAAGGAGCACGCGGCGGATGGAATTCACCCGGATGAGCCATGCGACAACCGCCGCGCACGCCGGCAACAGCACGAGGATGAGGATCATTGCGGGGTGTCCTTCAGACTGGAGAGTCTCTGGGAATCGATGTGATCGAACTCCCTGTTGATGTGAAAAATCGTGATTCCCATGACGAACACAGCCACAAAGGCGTCCAGAAGGGTCCCCATCTCCACAAGGAGCGGCTCCTGCTCCGCCAGCGCCATGCCGAAAGCCGCGATCCCGTTCTCCATGGCCAGGTACGCGAGGGCCTGCACGATGGCCGACCGCCTCCCCACGATCACAAACAGGCCGGTGAGGGCCGTGAAAAGCGCGGCGGGAACCAGGAGGACCGGGGTGGACCCGCCGGGGATTGGCAATCGAAGCCCCGTGTACAAGGAGACCACCAGGAGGACCACGCCAATGAGAAGCGAAGCGGAGTATCCCACCAGGGGCTCGACCTCGCGCCGGGCGTCAACCGAACGGACCGCGCGCAGCAGGAGGATGGGGAAGATGATTCCCTTGAGGCCAAGGCTTGCTCCCGCCTGCAGGAGCAGGCGCCACAAGGGCGCGTCGATTCGAATGACAAGCGGCAGGAGGCCCAGGAGCACGCCCTGCACTGACACTGCCGCAATGCAGGAAAGAAGCCTGCTGGAGCCCAGGAGCCAGAGGTTGGTGAGAATCAGAACGACAAGGAACCCTTCCACCCACACCGTCATCTCATCACCTCACCAGGGAAAGCGCCAGGGCCAGCGCGGACATGGCGCCGGCGGCAACCAGGAGCTGAGGCACGCGGGCCAGGCGCAGCCGGGCAATGAAAGACTCCACCAGCCCGGTGGCAATCCCGATGCACACCATGCCAACCAGGCCGATGGCCAGGTCCGTCGGCCACAGGCCCGTCCTGGGTCTCACGATCCCGACCACCAGCCCGCCCAGCGCCCACAGCTTCAGCGACGAGCCGTACTGGATGTAGGCAAGATCGATCCCGCTGTGGTCCAGGACCATCACCTCGTGGATCATCGTGAGCTCGAGGTGCGTTGCGGGATCGTCAACGGGGATCCGGGCGTTCTCGCTCAGAAAGACGATGAAAACGGCTCCCGCGGCCAGGATTACCGCGGCCCCGCGCCCTCCGCCGATTCCCGGTCCGGCAAGGATGGTGGCAAGGGAGAGGCTTTGGGCCTTGCCGGCCAGCGAGGCAAGCCCAAGGAGCAGCGCGGGCTCGGCAAGGGCGGAAAACCACGCCTCCCTGCTTGCCCCCATTCCCTCGAACGCCGAGCCGGTGTCCAGGGCAGCCAGGATGGTCATGAACCGCATGAGCCCGAAAAGGCCGGCGAACAGGATGAGATCCCCCTCGAAAGAGAGAACGTTGCTTCCGCCTCCCCACGGGAGGATCGCAAGCGCCACGGCGGCCGCCGCGCATCCCAACGAAGGACCCGCGCGGAAAATCCAGCTGGTAGTCCTGCTGTACACAGAGCCCTTGGAAAGAAGCTTTGCGATGTCGTAATACCCCTGGAGCAGCGGCTGGCCGCGCCGCCCCGCCATGATGGCCTTCACACGGTTGGCAACGCCGGGGATCAGGGGGGCAAGAAAGAGGGACAACGCCATCTGGAGGAATGAGGCGCCTGCTGTATCCATGACCTTTAGCTCAGCCTCCATACAAGGAGCGCAAGGAGGGCGGCGGCAAGGTACAGCACATAGAGCTGGAGCCTTCCGTGCTGCAGCCATGCAAGCCGGGAAAGCGCGGCTCCGGCCCCTCGGAAGACAGGGCGAAAGAGGCCCTGCTCAAAAACGTCCGGGGTTTCCGTGCCAAAGCTAGCCTGGGCAGGGAACGGCTCCTGAATGGGGCGCCATCGCCGCGCCGTTCGCAGGAGCCATGCGAACATCCCCGTCAGCGGCTGGGCAAAGGACGAGGAAGTGTACTGCATCCGGGCGTCGGGCTTCACATACCCGCAATCCCATGTCCCCGCCCGGGTGACGGACCGGCCTTTCTGCAGCAGCGCTCGGACCAGGACCAGGGCCCCTGTCAGAACCGCAACCGCGAGCGCGGACAGCGCCACGGCGTGCAGCCCGGCCCGGGCAGGCCAGAGGAGACCGGCGGCCGTGGCCGGATCCAGGCCGGCCATTCGCGCCGCCAGTGGAGCAAGGAGGGAAACGGCGTACGGTCCCAGCAGGCCCACGGCCACGCACGCGGCTGCAAGGAAGAGCACGGGGGCAAAGAGGGAAAATCCGGGCTCTTGGGCGGCCGCGGCTTCCGGCGTTCGCGGCTCACCGAGGAAGGAGATCCCGAAGGCCTTGGTGAAGCACGCCGCCGCAAGCCCGCCAATCAATGCAAGAGCGCCGATGGCCACGGCAGCCGAAACGGCAAGCGGGACTCCTGCACCCGAGAATCCGTGAAATGCTCCCAGGAAAATGAGGAGCTCGCTGACGAAGCCGTTCAAGGGCGGGAGCCCACTGATGGCGGCCGCGCCAACGAGGAATCCGATGCCGATGATCGGCATTCGGCGAAGCAAGCCGCCCAGCCTGTCCATTTCCCGTGTGCCTGTGACATGGGCCGCTGCGCCCGCCCCCAGGAAAAGCAGCCCCTTGAAGATTGCGTGATTGAGCACGTGCAAGAGCCCTCCGGCAAATCCGAGGGCTGCCACCACCGGCGCGTTGTAGCTCATCCCGAGGAGCCCGACGCCAAGGCCCAGGCAGATGATCCCGATGTTCTCCACGCTATGGTAGGCCAGCAGTCTCTTGATGTCGTGCTGTGCCAGGGCGAACACCACGCCCGCAATCCCTGAAACCGCCCCGATTGCCAGGAGCGTCCATCCCCACCAGGCCTCGGGGGCGCCCAGAAAGGTCAGCACCCGGAGGATTCCGTAGATTCCCGTCTTGATCATGACGCCGCTCATGAGGGCGCTGACGTGCGACGGGGCCGCCGGATGCGCCTCGGGAAGCCAGACGTGAAGCGGGGCAATTCCAGCCTTGGTGCCGAAACCCACCAGGCTGAGAATGAATACTGCTCCGGCTGCAGGCAGGGCAGCCAACCCTGATCCGGACGCGAACCGGGAGAAGTCCAGCACCGCTCCCTGGTCCATACCTGCCGGGCTGGCTGCCCGGCGCGCCCGTGTTCCCTGCTGCGCCGAGGATCATGAACATCGCGATGAGGAATGCCGTGCCGATCTGCGTGGCTACCAGGTAGGTGATCCCGGCCTGGCGCACTTCCTCCCGCTCATGCTCATGAGTCACCAGGAGCCACGAAGAGAGAGACATGATCTCCCAGGCAAACAGGAAAAGGACCGCGTTTCGCGACAGCACCACCAGGGCCATGCTGGCAGCGAGGATGCAGAAGAAAAGCCATGAGGCGCCGCGGCTTCGGCCGCCGGAGGAACGCTCGGAGGCGTGCGGGTCATGGCCGCCCAGGTAGCCGAATCCGAACACAGCGCAAACGGCGGAAAGGCCGTAGATGGGCAGGAGGAAGAATCCGCTCAGGGGGTCGAACCCGACTGAAAAGGAAGCGCCGATGGATGTGTTCCAGGGGAAAGAGACCGTCTCCCATTGTGCATTCAGGAGCTCGGCTATGGTGACTCCCAGGCCAAGCAGGCTTGCACCTGCCGCGCCAAATGCGCCCAGCGCGTGGGAAAAACGGTGGTGAGCGCCGGCGAGAAACGCGCAGAGCCCGACAAGCACAAGCAGGGCCGGGGCAAGGAGGGACAGCAGGATCAACTCAGGCTCCTCCCGGTACCGCTGCCCGCGGCGCCGCCGCGACGTCCACTGACCGGGCGCCCGCAAGGAGCGCGTCCCGCGTGTGCTGGCCCTCGACCGGTCCGCGGAACTGGGCCATGCGAAGGCCGTACGTGAGCCGTGAGAGAAGGTGCAGATGCGCGCGGACGGTGGGGCTGACCATCGTGAACAGGGTATGTACGGGCAGGCCGTCGATTGCTCCAAACTCGATCGGCGTCTCCAGGAAGCAAAGGGTGATCATGGGACGGGGAATGTGCAGGACAATGGGGTTACGGACATGGGGGATTGCGATACCGCCGCCGAACCCCGTTGACCCCAGGGATTCACGCGCAAGGATCACCGAAAGCAGGAACTTCCGGTCCACCTCATCCGGCAGCCTCATCAACTCTACGACGGCCGCCAGGACTTCCGCTTTGGAGGCCCCGCCGACCCGGTAGTGTATCCCGCCCGCCCGGATGGCCTCTTCAAGTCCGGGCAGGGGCTCTTCCTCCGCTCCTCCGTCGTTGAAGATCTCCGGAGACACCCCAACCCTCTTGGCGGTTGCCCATTCCAGTAGCTCTGCCCGATTGAAGCGATACAGGTCGTTCACCCTGTAGGCAGGCAGGTCTCCCTGCTTTACCCAGCGATAGACAGTTTTCTCAGATACACCGAGAAGTCTCGCGGCTTCCTTGACGTCGATCTGCATTGTTCGATTTTTCCCATGCTGTCTCAGATGGGGACAGCGTGAGGATCATGTCCAAAGATGTCAGATCGGTCAAGCCCAGGTTGACTGGGGCTCTACTTCGCCTTGCCCTGGCTTTTCACCGACGCGACTGCCTTTTCCAGCTCTGCCTGTTCGGCCAGATAGTAGTGCTTTATCGGTGACAGCTTGTCATCCAGCTCGTAAATCAGGGGAATGCCCGTGGGGATGTCGAGCCCGGCGATGTCCTTGTCGGAGATGGAATCCAGCATCTTCACAAGCGCGCGCAGGCTGTTGCCGTGCGCGGCTATGATGACTTTCTTTCCCTTCTTCAAGGCTGGAGCAATTGTCTCATGCCAGTACGGCAGCGCGCGCGCCACGGTGTCCTTGAGGCACTCGGTGAGCGGCAGGTCCTTCTCCGCCAGATCGCGATAGCGTGGGTCGTTGGAGGGATGGCGCGGGTCGCTTTTCTCCAGCTTCGGGGGCGGCACGTCGTAGCTTCTGCGCCACGCGTGCACCTGCTCCTCGCCGAACTTCGCCGCTGTCTCCGCCTTGTTCAGACCTTGCAGCGCGCCGTAGTGGCGCTCGTTGAGACGCCAGGTGTTGAGGACGGGGATCCACATGAGATCCATCTCCTCCAGGGCCATCCAAAGGGTGCGGATTGCCCGCTTCAGGACTGATGTGTATGCGAGGTCGAACACGTACCCCTCGGCCTTTAACCTCTGTCCTGCGCTTTTTGCCTCTGTTTTCCCCTTGTCGGAGAGGTCCACGTCGGTCCACCCGGTAAACCTGTTTTCCTTGTTCCAGACGCTTTCACCATGCCGCAACAATACGAGTCGGATCATGCGCCTACTATACCGCCCTGCGCCCCGGCCTGCAATCGGGGCAGGAGCCGCAGCCGGGCAGCAAGCCGGGAAACCCCTTCGCGAAAGGAATCAACGGGGGTGAGGAGGCTCAGCACAAGGTGGCTGCCGGCGGGGAAATCGTAAAAATAGCCGGGGTGCACCAGGACGCCGTCGTCCTGAATGCTGTGGAGGCAGACCTCCTCATCCGAGGTGTCGTCGGGAAGCCGGATGATCGCGTACCATCCCCCTTCGCGCTTGAGGATCCTGCAGGACGCTGCGTCATGCAACGCGTTCTCCAGCAGACGGCCGTTCTCCTCCAGGCGTGCGTGGATCTGCGCCTGGATGGGCTTTCTCTGGCTGAGGATGGCCGATGCACCGAGCTGGACCGAGGTGGAGACGGACAGGTAGGCGTCCGCGATGAACTCCAGGCCCTCCCGTGCCCTGCGCCGCAAATCTTGCGGCCCGTTTATGTGGACCCAACCCAGCTTGAGCTGAGGGAGGCAGACGATCTTCGAGAACCCGTTGAGGACAAAGGTCAGCGCTCCATCGTTTCCGGCAGCGCAGGGTACCCTGTCTTCGTCGCTCCCGCGGCCGTAGTCGCTGAACACCTCGTCCACGATGAGGGCCAAGTCGAACCTCCGGCACAGCTCGGTGATCCCCGCCAGCTCGCTTTTTTTCAGGAAGGCGCCCGTGGGATTGTTGGGGCTGACCGCGACGATTGCCCGCGTGCGGTCGCTGATGGAGTTGCCCAGGCGCTCCATGTCCAGCCTCCACCCGCTTGGATCATCGTAGAGGTGTCGGTAGGGAACAAGGCGCACCGCATCCAGTGAGGTCAGGACTTCCAGCAGGGGGTAGCCCGGCACGGGAACAAGGATTTCCTCCCCGGGTCCGGCAAGAAGCTTGAAGAGATACCCGTACGCTTCACTGGTGCCGGAGGCCAGGACCAGGAAGTCCGGGTCCACTTTCGCCCCGCGCTCGCCGTAGTAATCCGCAATTGCAACGCGCGTTTCCCGGAGCCCCTGGGGGTGCGGCCGGTAGCTCATGATGCCGGGCCCGCTGAGAGCACGGGAAACGGCCGCCTCGTCGTAGCGGATGCCGCTGCGGGTGGGGTTCGACTCCGTGAGGTCGAGAATCGGGGCGCCGGCGGCCCTCCTGCGGTCAAGGGCAAGCGTGAGCCGGTTCGTCGTCGGGCTTTGGGAAAAGCGGTTGGAAAACATGACCGTGATACCGGCACCAGTGAAGCATGAATGCCGCGTTTGCGAAAAGCGGGGCACGCGAAAAAAAACCGGCAAGGCGTGAACCCTGCCGGTCTCTCATTCAAAGATAAATCCTAGAAAGGGGCGTCGGGATGGTAATACTCCAAGGGTTTCACTCGCGCGATTAATCATACTCAGCGCCCCCGGCTGGGGCAACCGGCGGGCCCGGCACCGCTCTACCCGAATTGTTACCGGTAAGTTCTTGAGCACACCATGCTTTGTTCTGCGGTTCGTGACGCATTTGCGGCTATCCTAGTAACCGGGAATGGGTCAGAGAGGAATACTCCCGGGAGGAAAGCAATGGAACAGGCATGGACGATTCGAGTTATCGGGTGCAACAACGTGCTGAACCAGCTCGTGGCAATGGCAGTGCAGGGGGAGCTTCACCTGGAGTGCCAGACCCACCACGAGCTTACGGTGGACCTGGTGGATGGCCCCGGTTCCGACGGCCGCAGCCTGCTTGTCCTGGTGGATGACTCGGATCAGCAGGTCCGGGCGGCCTTGATTCACCTCCTTCGGGAGCGGGGCGTTTCCCGTCAGCCGCGGATGGTGGCCGCTCTCTTCAACATGGATCCCCAGAAATCTGAGGCCTGCCAGGCGGTCAGAAGCGGCGTGGCTGGCCTGTTCTTCCGCTCCGACAGCCTGGAAGAGATGTTGCAGGGCGTCACGACCCTGCTGAACGGTGAAGTCTGGATACCGCGCGAAGTGCTGGTGGACGCAGCCACTGGCTCCAGCAGGCGTGCGGAGCTGGCCGCGGAGCATGGCGGGCTCACCATGCGGGAGACAGAGATCCTCACCCTGGTGAGCACGGGGGCCACGAATGACCAGATCGCGGACCGGCTGTGCATCAGCCCGCACACGGTGAAGACGCACATGTACAACATCTTTCGCAAGATCGGGGTGGACAATCGGTTCCGGGCGGCTCTGTGGGTCACGCGGAACCTTGGTGGGCTCCTGCCGCACCAGAACGTCCACAACGGCATTGCATTTGCCGCGGGCAGTTAAGCCGTTGAAGTGTGACGTAGGTGGTGACTCCGCCAAGGCGATTATGGATTGATTTCCCCGGGGCGCGTCCGGACGCGTCCCGGGGGGAATGAGGAGGTGTACCTAGAACTGGATGCGGGCGTTCATCATGCCGGCAAAGGAGCCGCTCAAGAGCTCATATTCGGCCCCGAGGCCGATTTTCAGGATGAGCAGGTTGAACGCAAATCCGCCGAACAAGCGTGTGGCGAACCCGTTTGCGCCGGCCTTCACGCCGAACCCGGGGTTCTGATACGTGAAGTTCGTCCCGAACGCGCTGTTGATCTGGTCGATCTGCGTCTGCGTCACGGGGTTGCCGTCAACGGTCATAGCGGACTGCATGCCGCCGCCCGCGTTCGATATGCCGTATGACAGCCCAAGGCCGACATAGGGCGTGATGATGAAGAGGGACTTGCTGACCTGAATCTTGGCATCGAAGACGCTCGAGTTCCAGAACATATCGAGGGAGGGATTCGTGAACCCGATGTTATGATTCGATCCGCCGAATGAGACGTTCTGGATTGTGATCGGTCCATTCAAGACGCCGGGGACCGAAACATCCCCTTTCATGAAATTGTATCCGACTCCCACAGAGATACTTGGGGCGAGTCCCTTGTCCTTGACCAGCATGTAACGCACATCACCTCCCAGGATCAGGTAGTCAATGGAAAGGTCGTTGAAGTTGGACAACGCATTGGGCGGGAGGTAGCCGAACTTCAAGCCGATGTCGAAGGGCAGGATGAAGCCTCCAATCCTCACATCGATCGTGTACGCGGGCACGGGAACTCCCAGCGTTTTCAGGAAGCTCAGGTTCGAGGGGAGCGATCCCCCGAAGGTCGTGACCGCGTTGTCTATTGCCGAATAGGGGATCGTGGCTGCCCCCAGCGTGATTCCAATGCCGAAGTGCGGGAATTGCCCGATATACGCATCCGACCAGTTGAGCCCTACGGAAGACTCCAGGGGGAGCGCGCTGGCAGCGCCGTTGGCAAAGCTCTGGAAAGCACTCTGGAACTGGCTGAAGCTGTACGTCTGGGCAAAGGCGCCGGAAGCAACGAGAGCAACCAATGCAACTATAAGGAGAAGTTTTTTCATCTTTTCCTCCTGACCACTACAAGATAGCGCACCTGTGATGGTTTTCCTATGGTAATACCATGGTAACACGCGTTGAAGGGTTTTTCCTGAGCCCTTCGTCTCATTCGGCATGAAGCGAAATTCGATCACAGTCCTGGTTGCCCTCTGCGCGTTGGCTGCCGTGAGTCCGCTCTGGCCCCAGGCAGGGCCGGCCCCCGAGACGCCATCGACTCAGATGCTTGCAAACCCCTGGTACCGGACCAGCATCATGGCGGACCACATCCTGGACCAGGTCCTTCTTTTCTACCTGGCGCAAGCATGGCAGGGCTCCACCGATATCGGCGAAGTCCTGGACACCGCCAGCAGGGTCCGCGCGGATGACCAGTACAGCTGGACCGGGGAATGGCAGAAGACAGCGGAGAGGCTGCGCCTCATGGCGCAGCAAAGCGAGCAGGCCGGGCACCCGTTCAGCGCGGGGCAGGCCTGGCTCAGGGCTGCCGCCTACTACCGTGCTGCCCTGCACCGTTATCCCGCGCCGTCGGACCCTGCTGTCAGGGAGATGGCCGCGCTGGAAGCTGCAAGCTTCACTCGGGCCATCCGCCTTCTTCGCGTTCCTGCCCAGCCGGTGAAGATCCCCTATGAGGGGACTACTCTTCCCGGGTATTTCTTCCGATCGCCTTTTGCCGGCAGGAAGGCGCCGGTCGTGATTGTGCACCAGGGCAGGGACGGCTGGGCAGAGGATTGTCTTTACCTTGCCCAGGAAGCGATGCGCCGCGGGTACCACGCGCTGCTTTTCGACGGCCCGGGCATGGGACAGACCCTGCGGCTGCAGGGGCTTGCTTTCCGCCCCGACTGGGAGAAGGTGATAACGCCGGTAGTGGATTTCGCGGTCAAGACTCCGGGTGTTGATTCCAGGCGGATTGCGCTTGTGGGGCTGAGCATGGGCGGCGCCCTTGCGCCCAGGGCGGCCGCGTTCGAGAAGCGCCTGAAGCTTCTCATCTGCAATCCCGGCGTCTACGAATGGTCGCGCATCTACACGGATTTCATCGACCAGGGAAACCCTGCGCTTGCGTCCATGCCCGAAAGGGACCCCCAGGGATTCAACGCGCTGATGGCGCAGGCTGCTCAGGCCAACCCCCTGCTGAAATGGGGGCTCGTGGACAGCATGTGGAAGCATGGCGCGCGGACTCCCGCGGAGCTTCTGACCGGCATGAAACAATACACCAACAAGGGCTACGCGGAGCGGATCACCGCCCGGACGCTGGTGATCGACGGGGAGGAAGAAGAGTTCGGTCAGGCCAGGGAGCTCTTTGACGCCCTGAAATGCCGCAAGGACTATCTGCTGTTCACCCGCGAGGAAACGGCGCCGCTGCACGTGCAGGTGGGGGCGCTGGCGGTCTCCAGCCAGCGCATTTTCGACTGGATCGACGACAACATCTGAACCGGCGACATCTCCGGCGTCATCCGAGAAAAGGTCAGGCGGTGGACATTGCAGTACGGCCTTCGAACTCCATCTGATGGGGAAAGACCTGCTTCATTGACGGGGACAGCCGGCTGTGGACCGTGTCCGAGACGCTCAAGGCGCGCGGCTTGGTCCCCTTTTTCTCCAGGTGCGCGGCATAGTTGATCACATCGGAAACGATTCTTCCCGTGTCTGTGAAGAACTTGACTGGACCGAAATCCAGTCCGATCCGCAGGCAGATCTCGTCCTTGATGGCCTTGTCGGGCTGCATGTTGAATACCGGCAGGGTGGCAAGGATCTCCAGGCAGCAGCTCACTGACTGGGCGATCCCTTCTTCGCCGCGGAAGGCCAGGATCCCCCCGTCCCCGGCCCAGCTCCAGATCCGGCCTTCCCAGTGGTCCAGCCGTGCTTTCAGGAACGCCCAGAGCCGGTAGTAGATCTTCTCCATCACCTTCGTGCTGTATTTCTTCACCAGCTCGCTGTTCTGGCAGATATCGACTGAGGCAATGACGAAGGGATATTCCCGGCCGTCCTTGAGCGCCCCCCAGTTGAGGAGCGTCGTGTGGTCGTCCACATCCACGAACTTGCGCTTGGCAAAATCGAAGTACTGGCCAGTGCGGGAAAGACGGTAAAGAAGGTTCTCCAGGCCATCGAGCTTGACCACGCGGCTGTTGAGCGGTGATCCGTCCAGCTCGAACGTGAATGCAAAAAGATCTTTCAGCTTGTTTTTCTTTTCGACTTGTTCCACGAGGATCTTGGCCGCACTCAACGGTGACACCGTCTTTTTCGGGTCGAGGCCTGCAACCGCGTGAATGCTGTACGCGCGCTCCTTGAGCAGGTACCCGCCCACTGCCTCTATGTCAGTGAACGTGAGGCTTTTTCCATACATCTCGATGAGGTCTTTCAATAATGTATCGTCGAACATGCTACCATAATAGTTCGGCCCGGAAATTGAGTCAAACAACGCGCCGAGCAGGCGCTTGACAGGTTTTAATCGTGAGTATATTCTCGATTCATACCTGCGGTAAGGAGCTTCTCTGAAGCCAAGGGTCGCTGATTGCGCGCCTGCCTGTCCTGACCGCGGATGGGCTTTTTTTTGCTCTTGCATCATCCGCCGAGCCCCATCCGCCAATTGCGCCGCTCCGACCAGCCCCTTATCCCTTTTCAGCATGTATTTTGACCCGCAAGGAGACACGTCATGGAACAAAGGGCAGTTGGAGTGGTGGCAGTCATCGTAAAAAAGAGGGCAACGGGGGCCCCGGAGGTGAACCAGGTGCTTACTCAGTTCGGCGACATCATCCTGGGAAGAATGGGCCTGCCCTACGCGGCGCGTGACCTCAACATCATCACGCTGATTGTGGATGCTACGACAGACCAGATCGGCGCCCTCACCGGCAAGCTTGGAATGATCAGTGACGTAACGGTCAAGTCGACTCTTGCCCGGGTCTGAGGAAAAACACCATGCAGCGAATGACGACTCTGGAACAGGGCTGGAAAGCCAGCGTGATCAAGCGCGACGAGATTGACCGGTATTTCCACGACGGCAGGGATTTCATCAACGACACTCTGATCGAGACCCTCCTGGTTCGCGGGAGGAGTCCCGGTCCCGGCGCAGTCAGGGGCATCATAGAGAAGTCTCTTGCAATCGAGACCCTTCTTCCCGAGGAAACGGCCGCGCTCCTGAACGTGACAGACCCCGGCCTGTGGGAAGAGATCTACGAAGCCGCCGCGCGGGTGAAGAATGCGGTATACGACAATCGCGTGGTGACATTCGCGCCTCTGTACTGCGCCAACAGGTGCGTGAACCGGTGCGTCTACTGCGGCTTTCGGGCCGACAACGGCGCGGTGCAGCGACGGGTGCTCTCCTTCGAGGAGATAGAGCGTGAGGCCCGCGTGCTTGCCGGGGAGCTGGGCCACAAGCGCATCGTGGCCGTTTACGGGGAGCATCCCTCCACCAGCGCGGACTACATTGCGGAGAGCATCCGCCGCATCTACGCGGTGAAAGTGCCGGTCAGGAAAGGCCGTGGAGAGATCCGCAGGGTGAACGTCAATGCGGCCCCCATGTCTATTGCCGACCTGGCGAAGATCCAGGAGGCGGGAATCGGGACATACCAGGTCTTTCAGGAGACCTATCACCATGAGACTTATTCCGCCGTGCATCCGGCGGGCACGGTGAAAGGAGACTTCGGCTGGAGGCTCTACGCGCTGCATCGGGCCATGGAGGCCGGCATCGACGACGTTGCCATCGGCGCCCTGTTCGGGCTGTACGACTGGAAGTTCGAGGTCATGGGAATGCTTTTCCATGCGCGGGACCTGGAAGGTCGTTTCGGGATCGGCCCCCACACTATCTCCGTGCCGCGCATCGAGCCCGCGGTGAACACGAGCTTCGGCTGGCTGACGCATAAGGTCACGGACACCGACTTCAAGAGGCTGATCGCAGTGCTTCGCCTCAGCATCCCGTACGCGGGGCTCATCGTCACCTGCCGCGAAAGCCCCCAGTTGCTGCGCGAGGTGATCCCCATGTGCACGCAGCGCGACGCTTCCAGCCGCATCGGCATTGGCGCCTACAGCGACGAGACTGATGACCAGCAGGAGAGAAAGCAGCAATTCCTCCTTGGCGACACGCGGTCCCTGGATGAGGTGATCCGCGAGCTTGCGTCCATGGGATACATCACCTCCTTCTGCACTGCCGGCTACCGCTGCGGCAGGACGGGCAAGAACATCATGAACCTGCTGCGCACGGGCCGGGAGGGATGCTTCTGCAAGCTGAACGCGGTTCTCACCTTCCAGGAGTGGCTGGAGGATTTCGCCTCTCCCGAGACCCGGCAAATCGGAGAAACGATCATCGCGAAGGAGATGGCTGAGGTCAGGGCCCGGGAGCCCGCGGATTTCACCCCGACAATCGTGCGCACGCTCACCGACTATCACGGCCGCATCAAGGCCGGTGAGCGGGACCTCTGCTTCTGAAGGCGGGGAAGCGGCATATGGACTTTCGAACAGAAGAGGACCTCCTGGGCAGCATCCAGGTTCCCTCGCAGGCTTACTGGGGAGCGCACACCGAGAGGGCCAGGGCGAACTTCCCCTTCACCGGCTACCGCGTCCATCCCGGCATGCTGCGTGCCTATGCGCTGGTGAAGAAGGCATGCTGCCTTGCCAACGCGGAGCTCCACCTGCTGTCCCCCGAAAAAAGCGCAGCCATCATCCAGGCATGTGACGAGATTGCGGAGGGCCGGTTGCCGGATCAGTTCCCCGTGGATGCCCTGCAAGGCGGAGCCGGCACCTCCACCAACATGAACGTGAACGAGGTGATTGCAAACAGGGCCCTCGAGATCCTGGGACGGCTGCGGGGGGACTATGCGCGCGTTCATCCCATCGAGGACGTGAATCTCAACCAGTCCACCAACGACACCTACCCCACGGCCCTGAAGGTGAGCGCCATCATGGGGCTGCGCCGGCTGAGCTCCGCCATTGCCGCCCTGCAAGGCGCTTTCCAGGAAAAGGAAAAGCAGTTCGCGGGGATCGTCACCATTGGCAGGACGGAGCTGCAGGAGGCGGTCCCCATCACGCTGGGCGCCGAGTTCTCCGGATTCGCGGAGGCCGTGAGCCGCGACAGGTGGCGGACGTTCAAGTGCGAAGAGCGCATGCGCGTGGTCAACATCGGCGGGACCGCGGTGGGAACAGGCATCAGCGCTCCCCGCAGCTACATCTTCCTGGTCATCGAGCGCCTTCGCGACGTGACCGGACTCGGGCTTGCCCGGGGAGAGAACCTCCTGGACCAGACCGCCAACGCGGATTCATTTGTCGAGGTTTCCGGGATTCTCAAGGCCCACGCGGCCAGTCTTGTGAAGATCTGCAATGACCTGCGCGTCCTGGCGCTCCTGGGGGAGATCCGGGTGCCGGGCCTGCAGGCGGGGTCTTCCATCATGCCCGGCAAAGTGAACCCCGTGATGCTGGAGGCGGGGATCCAGGCGGGAATGAAAGTCATGGCAAACGACGCGCTGATTGCCGACGCCTGCTCCCGCGGGAGCCTCCAGATCAACGAGTTTCTGCCCCTGGTGAGCTTTGCCCTGCACGAATCCCTTGATCTGCTGACGAATGTGGACACGCACCTTGCCGCTCACGTGCCGGGTATCGACGCCGATGAAAAGCGCAGCCGCGCGTTCTTCGAAAGGAGCCCCATGATCGTCACGGCGCTTCTTCCGCATGTCGGCTATGACAGGGCTACTGAGCTGGTGCGCCAGTTCGCGAGCTCGGGACAGGAGAACATCATGGAGTTCCTCCGCCAGACTCTTGGAGAGGACCTGGTTGATCGGGTGTTTGCCGCACGGAATCTTGTTGCCCTGGGATACAAGGATGGTCAGGGATGACGCAGACGCCAAAATCGCTTCGGCTGCATATTGCCCTTTTCGGCAGGACCAACGTGGGCAAGTCCAGCTTCCTCAACATGGTCACCGGCCAGGAGACGGCCATCGTCTCATCAGTGCCCGGAACCACGACCGACGTCGTGGAAAAACCGATGGAGCTGCTGCCCATTGGCCCCGTGGTTTTTCTGGACACGGCCGGCATGGATGACAGCTCGGAGCTTGGCGGGCTCCGCGTTGCCCGGACCATGAAAATCTTCGACAGGGCCGATGTGATTGCCCTCATTCTTGAACCGGATACATGGACGCGATACGAGGATGAGGTCCTCTCCCAGGCTGCGCAGAGGAAAGTGCCCGTGATCCTTGTGGTCAACAAGACGGATAGACGCAGCCCTTCCGCGGAGTTCCTTGCGGCCCTGGGGGAAAAATCGACTCGGATAGTTTCCTGCTCCAGCATCCAGGCGGCAGGGAGGGAGCAGACAATGGCCCGGCTCAAGAAACATCTCCTGGATGCCTGTCCTGAGGAGTTTCTGGCCCCGCCGCCCCTCATCGGAGACCTTCTTTCTTCAGGGAAAGGAGCGGCGCTTGCCGTGCTTGTGGTGCCCATCGACCTTCAGGCTCCGCGCGGCCGCCTCATCCTGCCCCAGGTCCAGGCCATTCGGGACATTCTTGACTGCGACGCGGCCGTGGCCCTGGTCAAAGAAAGGGAGTACGGGGCTTTTCTCCAGCAGCTGCGCACGCCGCCTGACATCGCCGTGTGCGATTCCCAGGTAGTGCTCAAGGTGGTGGGGGATACTCCCCGGGATGTCGCGTGCACCACGTTCTCCATACTTTTTGCCCGGTACAAGGGGGACCTGGTGGAGCTGGCGAGGGGCGCGGCCGTCCTTACCGACATCGGACCCCACGATCGAATCCTGATCTCGGAGGCGTGCAGCCATCATGCCATCGAAGATGACATTGGCCGGGTGAAGATTCCCCGGTGGCTTCGGCAGTATATCGGGGCCGACGTGCAGATCGACACCTGCGCAGGCAGGGACTATCCGGAGAACCTTTCCCAGTACAGGCTGGTCATCCACTGCGGGGGCTGCATGCTCACCCGCAGGGAAATGCTGTCACGAATTGAAAAAGCCAGGCAGGCCGGCGTGGCCATCACGAACTACGGCGTGGCAATCTCAGTCCTTCAGGGCGTGATCGAGCGGACCCTTTCTCCTTTCCCAGCCGCGTTGGACGCGTTTCGCCGTGAGAAAGACGGTCTGAAGGACCCGACGCGGCTCGCGCTTGCAATGGGGATGAAATGAGCGTTCGAGAGGTCAGGGAAACACTGTTCCGATTGGCAGAGTCAGCAGATCCCGGCATCGAGGACCTCGTGTTCCTCCTGGAGCAGGAGGGCAAAGAGGAGATGCAGGAGATATTCGACGCAGCGGACCGCAGCCGGCGGCTGTTCATGGGAGACGGGATCCTGCTCCGAGGGATCGTCGAGTTTTCCAGCTTCTGCCGCAACACCTGCTTCTACTGCGGCCTGCACGCGGGCAATTCGCAGATCACACGATACAGGATGAGCGCGTCCGAGATTCTGGAGTGCATCGGCAAGATCGCTTCTCAGGGCATTCGTACGGTCGTTCTTCAATCAGGGGAGGACGATGGCCTGGATCCTTTGTGGCTTGCCAAGGTGGTTCGGGAGGCAAAGAAGCGCTTCGCGGTTGCAGTCACCCTCTCCGTGGGAGAGCGGCCCCGGGAAGATTACGAGCTGTGGCGGAAGGCCGGCGCGGACAGGTATCTCCTGAAGATCGAATCGTCAGACAAGGAGCTCTACGAGTCAGTCCATGCGGGAAGAAGACTGGAAACCAGGCTTCGCTGCATTTTTGACCTTGCCGTGCTGGGCTACCAGGTGGGCTGCGGGATCATGGTGGGGCTTCCCGGGCAGAGCCTGCGGCACATCGCGGGAGACATACTCTTCTTTGCGGACAGCCGTTTCGACATGATTGGCATCGGGCCTTTCATTCCGCATCCGCAGACTCGTCTGAAAGGACAGCCGCGCGGAGGAGTCGAGCTGAGCTTGAAGACGGTTGCGCTGACACGGATCGTCACGAAGAACACCCACCTGCCGGCCACCACGGCCCTGGGAAGCATGGATCGTGACTACCGGCGGGAAGGCCTGCGGGCGGGCGCGAATGTCCTGATGCCGAACTTCACCCCGCTTGAGTACAAGAAGCTGTACGAGATCTATCCGGGCAAGCGGTGCGTGAGCGAGCCCACCGGCGCCTGCGGCTTCTGCATGGAGGGGCTTGCGGAAAGCGTTGGCAGGACCATCGACTATTCCCGCGGCGATTCCCTTGTGACAGTGCCGTCCACGATGAACTGAGATCGGGCATCCCCAAGGTCCCGAGAAATCGTTATCTTATCCGGAAAAGCATTCCTGTCTGCACGGAGGAGGTGTCATGGAATATCGCCGCCTGGGAAGCGCGGGTCTGAAGGTGAGCCTGCTGTCATTCGGGTCATGGGTCACATACGGGAAGCAGGTCGATGTGAGCGCGGCGGAAGCGCTCATGAAGATAGCCTGGGACGCCGGGGTGAACTTCTTCGACAACGCGGAGGTTTATGAAGCGGGCAAGTCGGAGGAGATCATGGGCGCTGCCCTCAAAAAGCTGGGTTGGCGGAGGGCCAGCTACATCGTATCCACCAAGATCTTCTGGGGATTGCATGATGGCGTGAATGAGAAGAACACCCTGAACAGGAAGAAGCTTCGGGAAGGAATCGACGGCGCGCTGAAGCGCTTCGGGCTGGAATACATCGACCTCGTGTACTGCCATCGGGCGGATCCTGAAACCCCGGTCGAGGAGACGGTGTGGTCCATGCACATGATGGTGGAAAGCGGGAAGGCCCTTTACTGGGGCACCTCGGAGTGGAGCGGCGAGGAAATACGGGAGGCATGGGCGGTTGCGGAGAAGCACCACCTGCATGGGCCGCAGATGGAGCAGCCCCAGTACAACCTGTTCGTCCGGCACAAGGTAGAGCAGAACTTCTCCCGCCTGTATTCGGGCATCGGGCTGGGACTCACAACCTGGAGCCCGCTTGCCTCAGGCGTGCTGACGGGCAAGTACAATGCCGGCATTCCCAAGGATTCGCGCATGGCGCTTCCCGGCTACGAGGGGCTGCGCAAGTCCACGGTGACGCCGCAGAGGCTGGAGGCGGTCAGGAAGCTTGAGCCGATTGCCAGGGAGCTGGGAACAAGCCTGGCGCAACTTTGCCTTGCCTGGTGCGCCCGAAATCCGAATGTGAGCTCCGTCATCACCGGCGCCAGCAGGCCCGAGCAGGTGAAGGAGAATATGAAGGCCCTGGAGGTGATTCCGAAGCTCACTCCCGACGTGCTTTCCCGCATGGAGGAAGCAGTCAAGGGCGTCACGGATCTGCATCCGGGTTGGGGGGCGATCTAGGGGCTGGCCTGGCTCCCGATTCTCCTGCCGGTCATTTCATGAATGTCGATGGCCATCACGGCGGTCCGTGAAAGGGAGCCGGACCTGTAGCTGAAGCCCTCCGCCGGACTGTGCGCCGCGTAGTGGCGCATGATGAGGTCCATGCCGTGCAGCCTTTCCTTTTCATTCTCGATGATTCTGGCCGTGCCGCTTCCCGCTATGCTCTCTGCGCTGGCGGTAAAATCGCAGGCGGTCTTTCCTTCCACAATCTTGACTTCACAAACGGCCGTGAACCCGACACGGGGGTCAGCCCGCAGCAGATCGATCTTTGTCCCGGCCGGGGCGCTGTGCAGATACAACCGGCCTTCCTCGAACCCGAAGAACATGGGCACGACGTAGGGGGCTGGATTGTCGTGGAATGCAAGGAATACCACGGTCGAGCGGCCAAGGATCCGGGTGATTTCCCCGGGGTCGGTCAGAAGCTTACGCAAAACGTTCCTCGCTTTCGTCATCCAGGAGCAGGCCGTCGAGCCTGCGCAGCGTGGCGAAAAAGTCCCGGTCCTCGAACACGCCGCCGAAATGGAACAGGCCTGCCAGCCGCCGGGGCAGGCTGCTGTAGACCGTACGGGAGATAGAGATGCATCCGGGGTGCGCGCACTTCTTTTCCAGGTGGGCGGCATAGTTGATGACATCGGAAACGATCTTGCCCGTTTCCGGATTGAACTTCACCCTGCCTGTGTCGATTCCAAGGCGAAGCGATATGTCTGATGCTCCGTCCGCGGAGATGAGGTTGAAGACAGGAATGGCGGTCTGCACCTCGATTGCAAACCGAACGGCCCGGCGGGCTCCTTCCTTGAGCGCAAAGGCAACAATGCCTCCGTCCCCTGCCCACGACCAGATGCGGCCATCCGTGACAACAAGCTTTTCCTGAAGGAAGCCCCAGAGCTTGAAGTACAGGCGTTCCATCTTTTTGAGGCCGTGCTTTCGAACCAGGCTCGAATTATCGGCAATGTCGATTGAGATGACCGCCGTCTCGTACTCACGCCCTTCCTTGAGGCATCCCCAGTCGGCAAGCTCCGCGGGGTCCTTGCAGGAGTTGACGATCCGCCGGGTCTTGAAATCGTAACGGATCCCCGTCCGCAACAGCTTGCCCAGGAAGTTTTCCAGGCCCTTCACGCGGACCGATCTGCCGTGCACAATCCCGTCATCGACCTCGACAACCAGCTTGAGAAGGCCGGGAAGCTGGCCGCCGTTTTCGCATTTGTCAACAAGGAGCTTCGCGCTCTTGCGGGATGATAAGGAAATGTTGTTCTTCGTTCCCGAGGCCTCGTTCGAGTTGAAGCTTCCCAGGATGAGTCCGCCGAGCTCGTTGACTTCGTCGGTCTTGAAGTTCGCGGCGATGAGCTCTACCAGGTCATTGCGAAGTGCCGGCTCCAGCACCATTTCTGCCACCTTGAATGTAATTTCGCCACATGTTGTATCCTGGCAGAGCCCTACTTATTATGTGAGAGATTGGGGAAATTCATCAAAACATGGATTACTTGAGTTGTCAAGAATGATCGCTCCATTGGACACGACACGTGGGACCATTTTTACAAACGCCCGGCTTGTTCTTCCTGATCGCATTGTTTCCGGCTCACTCCGTGTGGAGGCAGGCCGCATCCGGCAGGTTCAAGAAGACCCGGGCGACTTGCCCGCGGCTTTGGGCCCGGCTCCTTCAGACGCACAGCTGATCGACGCGCGCGGGTTGTACCTCTCACCGGGCTTTGTCGATATCCACACGCATGGGGCGGGCGGAGCGGATTTCATGGATGGCACGGAGGAAGCGGTGCTTGTCGCCTGCAGGATGCACCTGCGCCACGGCACGACGACAATTGTCCCCACAACTCTCACCAGCACCGCTTCAGAGCTGCTTTCGACGCTCGCCCTCATTGCCGCAGTGCGCGACAGGGAAAACCGGGGGTACGATCTGCCGGAGATCCTCGGGGTCCACGTGGAAGGCCCGTATTTCTCCCCGGCGCAGAAGGGCGCCCAGGATCCCCGGTTCCTCAGGTATCCGGACCCGGGGGAATACCTGCGGATCCTCGATGCGTCCCCCGGGATCGTGAGGTGGACCGTTGCACCCGAGCTGCCGGGTGCTCTTCCCATGGGCAGGGAGCTTGCAAGGCGGGGCATTGTCGCGTCCATCGGGCATTCGGATGCGGTTTATGAACAGGTGGTGGAAGCATGCGGCAATGGCTTTACGCTCGTGACGCACCTGTTCAACGGAATGTCCCGCCTGGTTCGAAGGAACGCCATCATGTACCCGGGAGTAGCGGAGAGCGCGCTCATCCTCGACCAGCTTGCCGTGGAGGTCATTGCGGACGGAATGCACTTGCCGCCGAGCTTGCTGGAGCTTGTCGTGAAAGTGAAAGGACCGGACCGGGTCTGCCTTGTCACGGACTCCATGCGAGCAGCCGGCCTGGACGTGACGGAGAGCATCCTGGGCAGCCTTGCCGGCGGGAGGCGGGTGATCGTTGAGGACGGCGTGGCCTGGCTCCCCGACAGGTCCTTCTTTGCAGGCAGCGTAGCAACTGCGGACCGGTTGATACGGACCATGGCTGGCGTGAAAGGCGTGTCCCTGGCGCAGGCTGTACGGATGATGACACTCACCCCTGCGCGCGTCATGGGTGCGCACGCGCGCAAAGGAAGCCTAGAGCCGGGCAAGGACGCCGACATCGTCCTGTTCGACGACGCCTTCAGGGTCCGGCTGGTCATGGTGCGCGGAAAGATTGCTCTGGACGATCTCAGAGCTTGACTTTTACGGGTTGCCCGCGCTCTGCGGACACCGTGCTTGCATCCAGGTATGCCTGCACCTTTGCGCCGTTGACAAAATCCGAGACATCGTTTTCCCCCGTGCGAATGCTTGTGATGAACCTTTCGTACTGCGTGGGCGTGGGCTTGCACGGGACAACGCGCCACCGGGCCGCGCGCGCGGCTTTCTTTCCCTTCACCAACCGGTAGCTGGAAGGGTCACGGTCCAGGTCCACCTCTACGGCCCCCTCGTCTCCATACACGCGGGCGCGGACGCTGTTCAGATGCCCCGTTGCCCAGCGCGTGGCGTGCACGGTGCCGATTCCCCCGGCAGCAAGCTCGATGGTTGAGACGAAGCTGTCATTTGCATCCAGCACATACGGCCCTACCCGGTTTCCCGCGGCGCCTTTTTCAAATGTCCGCAGGAGGCAGGAGAGCTGTCTGATGTCTCCGCAGAGAAGCCCCACCAGGTCGTAGATGTGGCAGCCTACGTCACCCAGAGTGCCCGCGCTGCCGTGCCGGGTGGACAACCTCCAGGTGAACGCCGGCGTGGTGCGCCAGTCCCCCCATGTATCCTGAACAAGCCAGCTCTGCAGGTAGCTTGCCTCCACGTGCATGACCCTGCCAATGCCCCCGGCCTTGATGAGCTGCGCCGCAGCCTGCGCGCCGGAAGAGTTTCGGTAGGTGAAATTGACCATGGCCACCGTCTTTCTCCGGGCCGCTGCGTCACGCATCTTGCGCGCGTCCGCCAGGGAGGTGGCCAGGGGCTTTTCGCACAGAACGGGCACACCGTGAGCAATTGCCGCCAGCGAAATGGGGGCATGCATGGGGTCCGGCGTGACGTTGGACACGCCGTCCAGGCCTTCTGTCTGAAGGAGCTGATTGTAGTCGGTGTACCAGCGCGGGATCATCCACGCCCGGGCGAACTTGCGCGCCCTCTCCTCGTCTATGTCGCAGCAGGCGGCAAGCGATACTCCCCGCATTGTGGAGAAGCTGCGGGCGTGTGAGGCTGCCATGCCCCCGGTTCCAATGATTGCCAGGCGGATCATGGCAGAGAATGTAGAGGAGCGGTCAAGCCTCAGTCAATGTCCCCCCGGGCCCTTCCGCGTGGAGTAGCACGCTAGACCTGCCAGTCCAGCACGTATTTGCCGTCGATGTCGGTGAACCCGCCCACCACGATCGTGATGAAATCGATGACCACCCAGATCCCGAAGCCCCCGGCCGTGATCAGCATGAGCACGCCCGTTCCCACCTTCCCCACGTAGAAGCGATGGACCCCCAGCCAGCCCAGGAAAAGGCAGAACAGGAGAGTGGCAAGCCTGCTTTTCGGGCTCACCGTCTTGTCGCTTCGAAACCCGGGGGCAAGGCCAGGAGAGCGCACAGGGTGGCCGCAGTTGGGGCAGTACACGGCCTGGTTGGAAAGCTCTTTCCCGCAATTCACGCAGTACATGATTTTCACCTCCGCATCCCATTGGAACACCGGGAAGAGCGGACAATGCCCCGGGCGAAGCCGGCCTAGTACTCGTACTTCTTGGCGATGGCCACCAGCAGCTCGTCCATCTTCAGGAAGATGCTCACCAGCTCGGGATCGAACTTCTTGCCGGCCTGGTAGCGCATGAAGCGAAGCGCGTGCTCCTGCCGCCATCCCTTCTTGTACGCGCGCTGCGAGACCAGGGCGTCATACACGTCCGCGATGGTGACCACGCGGGCGGAGAGGGGGATCTCCGTGCCCCGCTTGCCCGTGCCCATGTAGATTTTGGGGGCGTTGATATTGTCGATGTGGCCGGGATACCCGGTGCCATCCCAGTTCTCGTGATGGTTGAGCGCTACCTCGGCGGACATGTAGTCCCAGAAGGATGTGGTGCGGGTGAAAAGGCGCGCGCCGCGGATGGTATGCATGCGCATTTCCAGGGTCTCGTCATAGGTGAGGCCGCCCGGCTTTTTGAGGATCATGTCGCTCACCGCGATCTTTCCCACGTCGTGCAGGATGGCCGCCGTGCGTAGTACCTCGCGCACCTTGCGGATCTCCCTTTGCGATATCCCCCGACGCTGGGCCCACTGCTCGTACAGCTCCACGGCGTACGCGCCCACGCGCTTGGCGTGCCGGCTTGTCTCGAAAGGGTCCCTCAGCTCGGCCAGATCCACCATGCGCAGGACCATCTCCCGCGACAGCCGGGCCTTCTCAATGGCGTCCGCGGCATTCAGGGCAAACTGCGAAATGAAAAGCTCGTCCTGGACGGAAAAGGCAACCACCTCTCCCTTCTCATTCTTGGAGTTGATGAGCTGCAGGACCCCGACAATCTCGTTGTCCCGCGTCTTCAGCGGCACGCAGAGGATGGACCGAGTATGGTAGCTGGTCTTTTGATCGAAGGCCGGGTTGAAGGTATAGGAAACGGTGCTCTGAATATGGTAGACGTCATCGATGAGGATGGTTTCCCCTGTCTTTGCCACGTACCCGGCAAGGGAGCTCTTGTCGATGCTGAGAGCGGCGCCACTGGGGATGTACTTGTCCTTGGTTTCCCCACGGAAAAGCGTGTCGTTCTGCACGAAGCTGAAGTACAGGTAGCCTCGAGCGGCAAGGTAGATGGTGCCCGCGTCCGCGCCGACGAACTGCCGCGCCTCCGTGAGAACCCTTTCCAGAAGGGAATCCAGGTCACGGATAGAATAGAGGGTTTCGATGGTGCGGAACAGCTTCAAGCTATCGCGTTTCATGGGGGCGTAAGGTATGAGTATAGTCTCAAAAGGGGTGCCCCTCAAGCCGGGGGGGTCATGGGGAGGTCAACAAAAAAGCACGAAGGTCATCCACCCGGGAGAAGTACGCAACGGCATGGGTCTTCATGTAGCTTTCGATCTCCGGCACCTGGTGGCTCCAGCCCGCCGCCGCGGCCGGCACTCCCGTTGCGCGGGACATGAGGATCCCGGGCTTCAGATCGTCAAGGATCAGCGCTTGCCCGGGCTCGAGGCCTAGCTTTCGCAATGCCTCCTGGACGGGCCAGGGGCTGGGCTTTCGCCGCTTCTCATCGTGCTCCCACCCGAACACAAGGTCGGGAAGGAAGGGCGGGTTTCTGGCAGCCCGGTAATGGTTTTCGATGACGTCTTTTTCGGAATGGGAGATCACGACGACCTTCCCGCCCCGGGCCCGGTAATCTTCCAGCACCTCCAGGAAGCCGGGGAAAAAAGGCGGGATGCGGCTGGTGGTCCATCGACGCCAGATCCTGAACTCTTCCGCAAGCTCCTGCGTGGTCAACGCCAGATCACCGACCAGGTACTCCATGATGCCGTGGAAATTGTGCAGGAGGAACTGTTCTTTTGACGGGGCGGCCCGGCCGGGCCGCAGCGTGGCCAGCGCCTCCAGGTGGGCGGGATAATGCACGACAGACATGCTGTCCACCGCCGTGTCATCATGGTCGATGAGGAGGCAGGAGTAGCGAAGCACGCGCGTGCCGATTGCGCTCGGTGAGCCCATTCCGTATATTATAGCCATGCACAGGGAAAAAGTCGCTTCATCCTTTCTCCTCTTCACCCTCCCTCTGCTTTTCATCTTCCTTGCGTCCTGCTCCATCAACCGACTTGCCGTACGGGCCGTTGCCAGCGTGCTTGCCGGAGGCGGTGAGAGCAACGTTTTCACCACTGATGATGATACCGAGCTGGTCCGTGACGCCCTTCCGTTTGCCTTGAAAACCTACGAGGCCCTCCTGGAGGCGGACCCGCAAAACGCGGAGCTTGCATTGGCCACCGCACGGGCGTTCGCCGGGTACGCGTTCGCGTTCGTACAGATTCCGGCGGACGAGCTTCCCATCGACCAGGTCGACGAAGCGCTTGCCATGCACGCCCGTGCCAGGAACCTTTTCCTTCGCGCCCGGGACTACGCCCTGCGGGGCCTTGAGATCAGGCGACAGGGATTTCGCGCCGCTCTGGAGACAAAGGGGCCGGTCGCTGCCATGAAGCTGGCGCGGCCTGAAGACATTGACTACCTTTACTGGGCCGGCGCCTCCTGGCTTGGAGCCTTCAGCGCGGATCCTTTCAACTTCTCCCTTATCGTCACTCTCCCCCGGGCCACGGCCCTCCTGCAGCAGGTGGAGGCGTGGAACGACTCCTACGGCAAAGGGGCAGTGCACGAAATCCTTATTTCGTACTATGCTTCAGCGCCGGTTGACCTCGGGGGAAGCGAGGAAAAGGCCAGGGCCGAGTTTGCGCGCGCGGTCCAGCTGTCGCGCGGGCTTGCGGCGGGACCGTATGTCGCGCTGGCCTCCTCTCTCAGCGTCAAGACGCAGAACGAGACTGAGTTTCACGACCTTCTGGGCAAGGCCCTGGCCGTGGATGTGAGCGCGGTGCCCTCGGACAAGCTTACCAACGTCATCAACCAGCAGAAGGCACGCTGGATGCTCGATCATGCGGACAGATTTTTCCTGGAAGGGCAGGACAATCAATGAAAGCGCCTCGCGCGTGGATTGCTATTCTTCTTCTTGCGGCCAGCTCCGTCTCAGCCTCAGCGCTCACCATCAAGCTGGGGACGCTTGCGCCCATCGGGTCCCCGTGGGAAGTCGCACTCCGCCGGATTGCCGCGGAATGGGACAAGCTCTCCGGCGGGACGGTGACGCTTAGGATTTATGCCGGGGGCATCGCGGGGGATGAGCCCGACATGATTCGCAAGATGCGCATCGGCACCCTGAACGCCGCCGGGATCACGGTGAGCGGCCTGCAAGGCCTCTTCAAGGGGTTCAAGACGCTCAGCTACCCCCTTCTGGTCAGGAACGACGGCGAGCTTTCCTACGTGCTGGACCACATGAAGCCATTCTTCGAGCAGGAGCTTTCCAAGCGGGGGTTCCAGGCCGTGATGTGGTCGCCGGGCGGATGGGTCTATCTTTTTTCCCGCAAGCCGGTCGTTCACCCGCAGGATCTCAAGAGCCAGAAGCTCTGGGTCTGGTCCGGGGATCCGGATGAGATCCAGGCCTACCAGCGGGCAGGCTTTCAGACGGTATCTCTTGCGGTCACCGACCTGATGACCTCTTTGCAGGGGGGAATGATCGACTCACTGGTCACAAGTCCGCTCTTGGCTGCCTCGAACCAGTGGTTCGGCGTCGTCAACAACATGACCACCATCAGGCTGGGACCCTTGTGGGGCGCCACCGTGATCAACGAAAGGACATGGGCCCAAGTGCCCGCGGATCTGCAACCGAAGCTGATGGAGGCGGCCCAGAGGGTCACGGACACCCTTGCTCCCGACCTGGCGAAGGCGGATGACCAGGCCATCGAGATCATGAAGAAGTACGGGCTGACGATCAACAAAGTCACGCCGCAGGCGGAAGCGGAGTGGGCGGATGTGCTGAACAAGACATTTTCGGGGCTCGTCGGGTCGACGTACGACAAGGAGAGCTTCGATATGGCCACGAAGTACCTGAATGAGTACCTCGCCACCCACCCCCGGCCTTAGCCAGCTCCCGCGCGGAGGCGCGGGAGGCACCGTTCTTGCCCGGGCGGAGGACCTTCTCTCGGTCGTCCTCATCGGGCTCATGTCCATCCTGTCCCTGCTGCCCGTTTTGACCCGGCTGTTTTCCGTCCCGGGCATCAGGGGCTCCGCCGAGTACATCAGTCATCTCGTCCTGTGGATCGCATTCACCGGAGGGGCAATCACCTCCCGGGAGAGCCGCCATCTCGCCTTGAGCTTCGGATTCGATGCGCTGGGAGACCGGGCAAAAACCTGGGTCAGGATCTGCACATCGTTCGTTGACGTTCTTTTCCTCACGGTCCTTGCGCTTTCCAGCCTTTCTTTCTCACTCCTGGGTTTTGATCCGACGGCCAAGGTTGGTGCCATTCCTTCGTGGATCCTTGCGCTCATCATGCCGGCGGGTTTCCTGATCATGATGGCTCGCACGGTCCGTCGCTCCGCCGAACGTCCCGCGCTGCGATGGATTGCGGCGGCGGGGATCCTGCCGGGCCTGGCGTTCGGGCTTGCACCCCTCTCCAGTCTTCTTTCCTCTCTCGGAGCCATTGGCCAGGTCTCCGCGGCCGCGCAGACGGCGGTTACGCCAATCCTGGGCTCCCTGTTCCTGCCGTTGCTGGTGGTGCTGGTGGCATCCACCGTGATGGGCAGCCCCATCTTCCTTCTTCTTGGCGGACTTGCAGTTCTCTTTTTTTTCCACTCCGCCGGGGCGCTAGAGGCGGTTCCCAACGAAGGGTACGTGATGCTTTCCGGGCCGCTGATCCCGGCAATCCCGTTGTTCACCCTTGCCGGGTTCATCATCTCGGAAAGCAAGGCAGGGGAGAGGCTGGTTCGGCTCTTCCGCTCCGTCCTGGGCTGGCTCCCGGGCGGAGCAACCATCATGAGCGTCCTGATCTGCGCGTTTTTGACCACTTTTACGGGAGCCTCCGGCGTGACCATTCTTGCGGCCGGCGGCCTGCTCTTGTACATCCTTACGCAGGACGGCTATCGTACCCGGTTTTCAACCGGTTTGTTGACTGCATCCGGCAGCGTCGGGCTTCTGTTCCCGCCCAGCCTTCCGGTGATCCTCTACGGCGTCATTGCCCAGGTGAACATCAAGGAGCTGTATGCGGGGGGGATCCTCCCCGGCTTGTTCATGGTCCTGACCCTGGCGATCATGGGGGTCATCGAGTCCACGCGGCACAAGGCTCCCCGAACGCCGTTTCACCTCAAAGTGGCCCTGCCGGCCTTTCGAGACTCAATCTTCGAGATCCTCCTGCCGCTTCTGATCCTGTTTCTTTTCCTTCGCGGGATCATGACGCTGGTGGAGACCGCCGCGTTTTCCGTGCTGTACGCGTTCGTGGTGGAGGTGATTATTCATCGGGACATCAAGCTGCGCGATGTTCCCTCGGTTTTTCTTAAGAGCGTGATCATCATGGGCGGGGTGCTGGTGATCCTCTGGAACGCGAACGGGCTTTCCTACTACCTGGTGGATGCGCAGCTTCCCACGCGGATGGTCCACTGGATGCACGCCACCATTGGCTCCCGCGTCGTCTTCCTTCTCCTGGTGAACCTCGTGCTGCTGGTGGTGGGGTCCTTCCTGGAGATCTATTCCTCCATCACCATCGTGGCGCCGCTCATCGTGCCTCTCGGCGTGGCCTACGGGGTGAATCCCCTGCACCTGGGGATCATCTTCCTGGCGAACATGGAGCTGGGTTATCTGATGCCGCCGGTCGGGCTCAATCTCTTCCTGTCCTCGTACAGGTTCGAGCGGCCCCTTGCCACCCTGTATCGCGACGTGCTTCCGTTCCTTTTAGTGCTTCTTGCCGCCGTGCTGGTCATCACCTATGTTCCATGGATGACCTCCGTGCTGCGGCCGCTTGTGAAGTTTTAGATCATGTCGATGGGAGAGCGCTCGCCGTCATATGGATCACGCTCGCCGTTCAGGAAGTAGAAGCTCGTGCGGATCCTGCTTCCGTTCTTCACGGAGATGCGGCCTTCTTTCAGCCAGTGATGGATGGTACGCTGGTTTCTCTGGAACATCCGCGCGAGGTCCGCTTGAGACATCTCGTATTCCCTGCTGATCCATCTCAGCATCGACTGAGGTGTTTTCTCGCGCATACTGCACTCCTCGTACATGCTCTTGCCTCTCTACTCAGTATCGGAGAGGTTTTTTGGGGACTGAACGATCTTTACTTCTCTGAGATGACCCGCACCCCGGTCCAATCCGGGTCCGGAGGGTGGGCGATAAGAAGTCTACATCGATCAAGGAAGGTGCCGGCAGTTTCGTCGCCGATCAGGATTGTTCTCACTTCGGAGAAAGCCTCCGCCGCTTTCTGGAATTGCCTCTTGTAGTACAGCTCGATGCCGGCCGCGTGGATCCTCCATGCCGTTTCTTCCTGTCGGCTGAGCTGCCGGCGCGCCGTATAGATATCCACTCCCTTGGTGGTTCCCTTGACGGCAACCCGGTCCAGCATGCGGCAGGAGATCCTTCCCCCAATGAATGGTAAATGGCATCCGAGAAGATGAGCGGCTCGTGGTATTGTTTGGAAAGGCCTTCCAGCCTGGAGGCCAGGTTCACCATTTCTCCCACAACCGTGTAGTCCATCTTTTTCTCGGAGCCGATGTTGCCCACCGTGACTTCACCATACGCAATGCCGATTCCGGTCAGGAACGCGGGACGGCCTTTGCTGCGTTGCTCCTGGTTGAACTGCTGGATTGCCTCCAGCATGTCGAACGCGGAGAGGACGGCCTGTCGGGCGTCGTCGGGATGCTTCTCCGGGGCGCCGAAAAACGCCATGACGGCATCCCCGATGTACTTGTCCACCACCCCGTCGCGGCTCGTGATGATGTCTACCATGAGGCCGAAGTAGGTGTTCAGCGTGGCGACAAGCTCATCCGGCCGGATATGCTCGGAAATTCGCGTGAAGTCCCGGACGTCGGAGAACAGGACTGCAAGCTCCCTGTTTTCCCCAACCAGCGCGCTGTCGGGGTTGCTGAATACCCCGTCGATGACATGTTTCGGGACGTATTTCTGGAAGATATTCCTGATCCGCTGCTCCTTCTTTTTCGCAATTGCCGACTCCAGCGCGTAGCTCTTGATCTGGTTGTATGCGGACTCCAGCTCTCCTGTCATGAGGTTGAAGGTGTGCCCCAGCTCACCGGTTTCGTCGGAGGACAGGAGCGTCACACGGCGGGAGAGATCATTGGAGGCCATGATGCCACGCATGGCTTCCACGACGGCGGCAAGCGGCCGTGTGAGGTATCCCGAGAGCAGAAGGAGCAAGGCCACGGAGAAGAGGCTTGACAGGACCAGGATGACCACGCTCTGAAGGAGGATCTGGCGACCCGAGGCGTTGAAGGATTCCCGGGTTACCGTGACCATCATGTACCAGCCATAGGGAGCCGATGAGACGGCATACCCCACTCTTTCCACTCCGCCAAAACGGACCTCTTGCCATCCCTGTGCATTCCTCGAAGCAAGACCCGCAAGGAAGCGGGTTTCCTCGATACCGGGTGTAAGGGCATCCGTAGCGAACCCCGGCGAGCCGGTGCCGTCCACGGCAAACACAAGCTCGGCCCTGCCTCGAATCATGCTGGACGCAAAGGACGCTATTGCCGCGCGGGACATGTCAAGGTATTGCGGCCGGGTGGAAAGCCCGTTCTGCTCCAGGATTGACCACTGGCTCTGCGCATACTTCTCCAGCTCTTCGGCTTTGAACCGCAGAGACTCCGTCTCCACGCGGGTCATTCCTGCGCGTGCTGTGAAGATGGACGCTATGGCAATGAGGCACAAAGGCGTGACGATGAGAGGCAAAACCACAAGGATGATCTTGGCCCTGATTCGCACGGCGTATTCTATAACCAATCCCTCCGCGGCGTCAAACAAAAGGGACAAAAGGGACAAAAGGGCAGCAGTTCTCAGTTTGACCCTTTGAGTCGGCTACCAGCAGAAAGTCGGTAACGTCCGTCTAGTACTAGACACGTTGCTCTCTTGGAACTACCCTTTTCCCAGACACGATGGTGCGTGAAGGGGTCTACCAAGAGTTGTTAGACTTTCTCGGGACTGCCATTGCGGCGTTTCCCGACTTGCGCCAGGGTAAGAATCGGCGCTACTCCATGGCAGATATTGCACGAGGAGCCTTCGGGGTTTTCTTCTGCCAGAGCCCGTCCTTCCTATCCCATCAGCACCTCATGGAGCAGGCCCAAGGACGTAATAACGGTCGGACGCTTTTCGGCGTAGAACGGCTGCCCAGCGACAATCACATTCGCACCCATTTGGACGCAGTGGCTCCTCATTTGCTGCGGTCGGTATTCCAAAAGACCATCCAGTATTTGATTCAGCAGAAAGAGCTGGAGAAGTTCCGCTCGGTGGGCAACACGCTCCTGGTGGCCCTGGACGGCACGGGGTACTTCAGCTCCGAGAGTATCCACTGTGAGCAGTGCAGCGTGGGGCGTCACAAGGACGGGCACACGGTATACTCGCACAGCGTGGTGCTGGCGGCAGTGGTGGCTCCCAAGCTGCCCTATGTCATTCCGCTGCAACCCGAGTTCATCCGTCCGCAGGATGGTACCGACAAGCAGGATTGCGAGCAACGGGCGGCGCTGCGGTGGCTGGCGGAGGTGGCTCCGCTGTACAGCGATCTGGATATCACCTTGCTGGGCGACGCAATGTATGCCACCCAACCGCTGATCCAGAAGGTCCTGGACGCAGAGATGGGTTACCTATTCACTGCCAAAGAGGATTTGCATAAGTATCTCTATGAGGAGATCGCCTCCCTGGAGAAGCTCGGTGAAGTACACTTCCTGGAGCGCAAGCTCTGGACGGGACGCAAGCACCAGCTCTGGCGCTACCGGTGGGCCAACGGGGTACGGCTTCGAAACTCTGATGACAGCCTGAACGTCAACTGGATTGAGTTGACCATCAGCGGTGAGGATGGAAAGAAGAGCTTCCACACCGCGTGCATTGGCAGTCACATGGTGAGCGAGGAGAACGCCGAAGAACTGATGCAAGCGGCCCGTACGCGTTGGAAGATCGAAAACGAGGATATCAACACCCTCAAGACCAAGGGTTATCATTTCGAACATAACTTCGGCCACGGCAAGCAATTCCTTGCTCAGACCCTTTTGTCGCTGAACTTGTTGGCCTTCCTATTTCACACGGTGCTGGAACTGCTCGACCGCCGCTGTGCCCTCATCCGCAACACCCTGCCTCGTCGCGACACTTTCTTCCAGCACCTGGGGGTACTCACTCAGTACATGTGCTTCGAGGGCTGGCAACAACTGATGCTGTTTATGCTGGAAGGGTTGAAGCTCACTGACCCGGACGGATAGACACCACGGCCCCATCCCGCCAGCCCCTCCTCGTCCTCATTTCCGCCGTAGTCTTGGCGTATGATGCAGTGCGTCGGTTGAGCGTCCTCGCTTGAGAAACCCTTGCTTTGGTAGAGATCTACCGACGTTCTCATATGCGCCGCCCGCTTGCCGCCCAGCGCATCTGACGCGTTTCCTAAGATTCTTCTCCGCTGGCTTCGTTTCGGACATGCCAAACTGAGAACTGCTGACAAAAGGGTGGCGAGGATGCGCCGAATAGCTTACAATGGCTAGCATGGGAGGTCTGCTCACCCGGGCGCTGCATGTCCAGAGGATTGCCTCGAAGCCGGCACGTGCGTCGGGGGAATCCGATATTCCTGCCGACGAGCGCCGCGAGCTGGTTGCGGAGATCGACCGGATTGTGGCGAAGGCACGGGTCCCGCCGGCGGCCGGACCCGTGCCGGTCACCTCACGTAGTCATGACCTCCTTCTGCCCCTTCTGGTCAACGCCGGCGCAGTCCTTATTATCTGCTCGGCGGCGCTGATAATTCCCGCCATCCTGGGTGGAAAGGCTCAATCGAGATCTGAAGGCACAGGTGCCGGCCTGGTTGGAGAAGCCGCCCTGGTGGGAGCTTTGAAGACAGAATCAGAACAAACAGTCCGAAAAGTCCAGACCAGCCTCCAGGCCGCTCTCAAGGAACGCGACCAGCTTGCAGCGGGCGCCGAGACGCTGGTTCGCCGCAAGCAGCAGGAGCTGGAGGCTTCCCTTCAGACGGAGCTTGCCGCCGAGAAGGAACGCCTGAAAAGCGAGGGCAACTCCAACGTCGCCATCGAACGGCAGTTGAGGGCATCGGAGCAGCAGAGGCGAACGGAGGCGGAGCGCCAGCTCTCCGACTATCAGCGGCAGGTGGATTCTCAAATTGCGCAGAAGAACGCCGAGATCCAAACCCTGCAGGCTCAATCCACCAGCACCCGGCAGGAGCAGGATCGGCTGGCGGCCATGGAAACCCGTACTCAGGGTGAGCAGCTGGTCCTGGACCAGCTCACGGCATCCTATGCCAAAGTTGTGACCGCCATGAAGGCCGGTCGCTGGGATGAGGCGCAGGCGGGGCTGGATGCCCTTGGCTCGTACCTCGATCAGCCCGCCGTTGCCGCTCTTCCCGCGGTGCAGAAGCGAAGGACCGTTGACCTGTTCCTCATTGATTCACTGAGGAGGCTTACGAGAGCTGACAACTCGCCCGGGCCGGCAACACCTGCAATGGCCAGGGCGGTGGCGGAGGCAATATCTGCAGGCAATGCGCTCTATGCTCAAGGCAACTGGGCTGGATCGCTGGAGCGGTATGGCGCCGCTCTTCAGGCGCTGAGGGATGTCGGGCCGGGGGTGGAAACTCTTGAAGGCCGGATTGCCGACGCTGGTTTCCGTCAGGGCATGGCGGGCATGGTTGCCGGGCAGGACGCGCAGGCCAAGGCTGCCCTGGCCAAGGCCGACGCCCTTGCCGCCGCGGGAGCCGACGCCGATGCCCTATCCGCGTACGTATCCCTCATCCAGACCTATCCCCAGAGCGCGTACGCGCAGAAAGCTACGGCGGGCGTTCACCAGGTCGTGGATGCTCTTGTCAGGAAGTCTGCCGATGAGGCCGCGCCGACCGCACGCGCGAACCAGCTCCCCGGGCTCAAGCAGGAAGAGGCACGCGCAGCGGCGCGTGCGAAACTGCAGGCCCTTGTTGCGAGCCTGAATGATTCTGCGGGCAAGTCTTCCGCATCGGCTTCCGCCGCTCAGGAGGAGCTCATTTCACTCCTGCAGACAAAGGTGGATGTGCGCGAGATCCTGCTCTCGGACCCGGTCCGTTCGAAGCATCCGGAACTTGCCGCGAAGCTGGACAGGTTCCTCGATCTCACCGCTGAAGTCAGGCGGGCCGAAGGCAGGGCGGCGGCGATGAAGGATGCGGCGGCCGTGATCGATTCCCTGGCGGGCGGGACGACCAGCATCGATCTTTCCAAGGTGCTGCAGAAGTACAGCGCTGACGGGCAGCGTTCGTCCTTCCAGAAGTTCCTCGATGCCCTGCGCGAGATCTTTCCCTAGCGCCCTTCACCGTGGTAACACTGTCCGAAATGAGTGGGGTCACTTCCTCGTTCAGTTCGCGGTTATAACGAGGGTGTAACTTCCCACGTTTGACCCGGCGCCCTGCTGCAGCGCTATCCATCGCGTCGTATTGGCAATGTCGACCGTCCAGAACAGGGAAAGCGATTTCAAATTCGTGACGCTCGTGCTGTCGATTGTGACGGGTCCGGGGCCGCTATCGACGTACAGGTTCGCGTTTCTGAAGGCACTCCAGCTCATGGAGAACGTCACGGAGGCCGCCGTGCCGGTGTTGACGGAATAGACGTCATAGGTGTCGATGGAGGTCAGGCTCCCCGTCACGGAGATGCTCATCCCGGGCCGAAGGGTAGGAGGCAGGTTGGTCGCATTCGTGAGGTTGACAGAGTCGTCGTTGGGCTCGATCGCCGCGTAGAACCCCACGGGCGTCGTGGTTGTCGTCGCGAGGACGTTGTTCGTGAGATTCGTGTCGACGTCCCCGGCCACCGTGACCTTCGCTATCAGGTAGTAGTTGCCAAAGACGAGCGGCCAGGAGCCTGAGAAGGAGATGACCGACGAGGATGCGCCCGATGCAAGAGCGGGGGAGGACCCGGACGCAACGAGCACTGCCGTTCCGTCCAGGGTGCTCAGCTTGGAGGCATAGACCTGCCACGTGACGTACTGCGTGCCATTGTTGGCCCCGATATTCGAGAACTGCAGAGAGCCGGTCATTGCGCCCGCGGGGGGAATCGGAGGGGGAGGAGTTGCTCCGGTGTACGCTACCGAGGTCACCGTGTAGTCCACGTTCGCCGGATTGACCGTCAAAGCGCTGCTGGCCAGCACGTTGTTTGCCGTGTTCAGCTCGTCAGAGGCCGCGACCTTGGCAATGAGGTAGTACGTGCCGGCAGTGGAAGGCCAGGTTCCGGCAAAGACGGGTGTCGATGATTGCCCGACGTTCAGGGGTGCGGTCGAGCCGGAGGCCACCAGGATGCTCCCCGCGCCAAGGGTGGAGCTTGTCGAGGCGTACACTTCCCAGGAAACCGTCTGGGTCCCGTTCGCGGTCCCCGAGTTTATCACGGTGAAATTGCCTGACAGGGCCGCGCCCGCGATCAGGCCGCCCGTGTTGTTCACCGCGGTGACGGCGTAGTCGACGTTTGTTGTGAGGTAACCGGGGCTCACCTGGACGTCGTTCGTCGTATTGACCTCGTCAGCGGAAGCAACGCGAACCTTGAGGTAGTACGTCCCTGCCGTGGCGGGCCATGTGCCCGCGAAAGGCACCCCCTGCGTTCCTCCGGCGGTAAGCGCCCCCGTGCTGCCCGAGTCAACGACAATCGCCCCCGCGTCGATTGTCGCGGTGGAGTCAGTCGATACATACGCGGTCCAGCTCACCGCCTGGCTGCCGTTTGCCGTGCCGCTGTTCTGCAGGGTGAAGCTCCCCGTGATGGCCCCGCCCCCCAGCGTGCCGCCGGTGCTGGACACGGAAGCCACGGTGTAATCGATGTTGGGCGGGCTCACCGTGAGAGCAGGACCGGCGTAGGTGTTGTTCGCGGTCGTGAGGTCATCCGCCGCGGAGATCATGATGTACAGGTAGCGGGTCGGTCCGGGAAGCACCGGGGGGACCGACGGCCAGGTCCACGCCAGCGGTATCGAGGTCGATGCGCCCGCCCCGAGCGCGGCTGTCGTGCCCGATTGGAGAAGGATCGTGCCGCTTCCCGGGACAGGGTTGGGGGACAGGAAAACCCACCACGATATCGTCTGGCTCCCGTTGGCGGTGCCACCGTTCTGGATGGCGAAGCTGTAGCCTCCGGGCAGGGCGGTCCCGCCGATTCCGCTCGAGGGCAGCGTCTGGCTGGGGATCTTGTAGTCCACCCCTGTAACCGCCAGTGTGACATTCACGGTTGCCGTGGAGGTACCGGAGACGGAGTCATTGACTTTCACGGTGTCACTGCCAATGGACGAGCCGGCCGTATAAGCTCCGGTGGTGGAGTTCACGGTGGGCATAGGGGGCGCGGAGCCTGCAGTCTGAATGGAGAACGTATAGGGTCCGGTTCCACCAGTGGCGATGAAAGTCATGGTTCCGCCTGCGTTCAGGCTCACGCTGGGGGGTACGATGGTAACCGGGCCCGAGGGCTGGGTCACGGTCACAGTTGCCTGACTAATGCTCCCCTGCTTGTCCTTCACCTGGACCGTTTCGGCGGGGGGACTGGGGGTTGCGGAAGCGAGATACGTCCCCGTGGAAGAGTTGATGGAACCGAAGCCGGAGACCATGGAGTATGTATAGGGCGGGACGCCACCCGAAGCCGTGAAGGCGATAGTGCCGTTCACAGGCACCGTGACTGAGGTCGGAGAGATTGTCAGCATTGGAACGCTGACCTTGTTTCCCAGCGCGTTATAGAACAATGAGTTTCGGCATCCGGCCCCGGCAATCGAAACGGACACCAGCGCAGCGAGGGCCAAAGCCTGTCGAACCGACCTTCGTTTTCTTGGACTCATGGGCGCACCGCAAAGTTCAGGGATGGAGAGAATCCCATGAGGAAGTAGGGCGTCTCGAAATACACGTCATAGTCGATCAGGGCGCTGACACCGAGCCAGGGATTGATTCTGACCTCGAGGCCGATGCCGCTTTTCAGGAACGGGACAAAGCCGCTCATTGTTCCCTGTGACCCGGTGACCATGACGAGGAGCGCCGGTCCTCCCACAAGGTGGAAAAAAGGCCGGAACAGCCCGGCGTCAAGCTCATAGCGGAAATCGACGCCGAAGGGAATGAGATAATTGTCGGAGGTGTCGACAAGACCGACGGCCGTGAAAAAGTCCACGCCGGTGTAGATGCCGATTCCGACCGGACCCACGAGCGTTGGAATCAGAAGGCTCACGAGCACGGAGGGGAGGTACCCAAGTCCGAAGTAGTAGCTGGCGGCGCCTGTTGGGAGAAATGGAGCGAAGCCGCCGGAGACAAGCAGCCTCATGGACGCAGGAGAACGCTTGGGCGCCGCGGCTGGCTCCTGGGAGGGCGGCGGTGGAGGGGGGAGGGGGGGAGGCTGACGAGCTCCTGCTTGTGATCGTCAAGGATTTGCCCAACGAAACCTGCAAGGACCGAATCGAACTTCAGGTCGAGAGGCGCTGACAGGGAGGCGTCGGGGAAAGCTTTCTTCTGCCGCAGGTCGAACCACCTGAGATGAAGCTCAACGCTGCCGCCGGCCAGCGTGTATGCGCCCGAAACAGCGAAATCGGCCTTGCGTCCCTCCGCAATGGAAAGTACCTGGGAGTCTTCCGTGAAACCGTCGTTGGTGGACACTGCGTCGATGTCCCGGGACGCCATTTCGACCGTAATTGCGTCTACGATCAATACGCGAAAGGACCGGGTTTCGGTGCCCGTGGATGAACGCAGGAGAATCAGCACAACGGGAGTTCGGTGCTGCGCGGCGGGCACGAAAACGGCACCGAAAAAAATGATGAGGAAAGACAGAACGACAATTCTAAAGCCCATGAGGACGCACTCCCCTTTTCCAGTGCGAGTCCCCTCCCCTACCGGACGTTGGCTGTTACTTTCCGGTCACTTTATAGTATACGCGGTTTCGACCCATTTCGCTACACTGGCGGCATTATACCTTTCGGAGTACAATCTTCCGGCTGTCTGGAAATCATGTGAAAAATTGCCGTTCCTTTACGCTCATTTTCCTCCTTTTCAGTGCTCTGGCCTGCTTTTCCGAGGGCCGTACCGTGACAGTGCTTACCCTGGACGGACCAATCGACCCAATCAGCGCGCGTTACGTCCAGCGAGGCCTCGACCAGGCGGCGCGTGACGGTGCGGCTCTTGCCGTGATCCAGATGGACACCCCGGGCGGCCTTTCCGTTTCCATGGACCAGATCGTGGCCAAGATGCTGGCGTCCCCCGTGCCCGTTGCGGTGTACGTCTGGCCGCAGGGCGCCCGCGCGGCTTCCGCAGGGGTGTTTATCGCCATGGCCGCTCAGATCACGGCCATGGCACCGGGCACCCACATCGGGGCCGCTCACCCTGTCACCTCGGGAGGGGGCGACATCCAGGGCACAATGGGAGAAAAAGTCCTCAATGATACAATTGCAAAGCTGAAGTCCCTGGCGCAGCTTCGCCATCGCAACGTTGCATGGGCGGAGCAGGCCGTGCGGAAAAGCGTTTCCCTGACAGACTCGGAGGCGGTGGCGCGCGGAATCGTCGACTTTACCGCCGCGGACATCGATGACCTCCTGAGGCAGGCGGACGGCCGGACCGTGGAGATGCCTCACGGGACCTCGGTGCTTCACACCGCCGGCACCGTCGAACGGCCCTTTGCCATGAGCTTCATCGACAGGTTTCTCGGCTTTCTGGTAAATCCCGACATCGCCTACATCCTGCTCATCATCGGGATGTTCGGCATCATCTTCGAGCTGTCGCATCCCGGTCTTGTGGCTCCCGGAATTGCCGGCGGGATCGCGCTCCTTCTTTCTTTCATTTCCTTTGGAAGCCTCCCGACGAACATGGGCGGCGTCCTCTTCATCGTCCTTGCCATTGTTCTTTTCATCCTGGACATCAAGCTGCCCACCCACGGAGTGCTGACAGCGGGAGGCATTGCCTCATTTGTCCTGGGCTCCTTCCTGCTTTTTCCGCCGTGGCGAATGCCCCGGCTGCCGGCCGCGCCGGCTGTGCGCGTGGACCCCGTGCTGATTGGCGTGATGACGAGCCTGGTCGCCGCGTTTTTCATTTTCATCGTATCCAAGGGCCTCCTTGCGCAGAGGAGGAGGCCGAGCTTCGGCACCGAGTCGCTTGCCGGCGCGCGGGGCGTCGCCATGACGGAGATGGCCCCCGACGGGCAGGTGCACAGCATGGGTGAGGAGTGGAGCGCCCGTTCTGTCGAAGGTCCCATCCACATTGGTGAAAACGTCGAGGTGGTCGGTCGCGAGGGCCTGCGTCTTCTCGTGCGCCGAAGTCCGCCCGGCCAAGGAGGAGCTTCATGAGTTATTTTGTCGCAGCGGTCATCATCATCCTGGTGATCATCATCCTCTCCGCCTCGATCAAGGTGGTGCGGGAGTACCAGCGACTGGTGGTGTTCCGGCTGGGCCGCAGCGTTGGGGCGCGCGGACCCGGTCTTGTCTTCCTGATCCCCATCGTGGACAAACCCGTGTGGACCGACCTGCGCGAGCTGTACCTGGAGATCCCCAGCCAGACCTGCATCACGAAGGACAACGCGCCTATTGACATCGACTTCCTCATCTACTGGCGGGTCATGGATCCCAGCTTGTCGGTGATCCAGGTTGCAAACTTCGCCGGGGCAAGCCAGGGAATTGCCACAACGACGCTGCGCGCGGTCATCGGTGATATTCCGCTGGATGACGTGCTCTCCAAGCGCGAAGAGATCAACCGGGTCCTCCGCACCAAGCTGGACGAGGTGACGGAGCGCTGGGGCGTGAAGGTCACCACCGTTGAAATTCGCGAGATCGTGCCGCCAAAGGACATCCAGGACGCCATGAACCGCCAGATGTCCGCGGAGCGCAACAAGCGGGCGATGATCATCGAGAGCGAGGGAAAGCGCCAGTCAGCCATCCTGGTGGCCGAGGGAGAGAAGCAGTCCGCGATCCTCAAGGCCGAAGGAGACAGACAGGCTGCCATCCTGCGCGCAGAGGGCTTTGCCCTGGCGCTGGAAAAGATTTTCGGAACGGCAAAGACGGTGGACTCCAAGACCATGATGCTCCAGTATTTCGACACGCTGAAGCAAATGGGAACGGGGGCCGCAACCAAGTTCATCTTCCCCATGGAGTTCATGACCATGCTGAAGCCGCTTGCCGGCCTTGCCGAGGAGGCAACGAAGAAGCAAGGGGGCTGACGCTCCCGCGGCATCTTGCGCCCGTACTTCCCCCCAGGTACTATTGCAGAAGCCTGGGGGGACATATCATGGCGGAGCTCTTGAGATGCAAATCGTGCGGCTACATTGTCGAGTCAGACCGTGTTGGCGATGTTTGCCCTGCGTGCGGCGTGCCTCGCAAGATGATGGAGCCGTGGAAGGATCCGATGTCGGCGCGTCGGCGCTTTCTTCTCGGGCTCGACATGCACCCCATTATTGACCACTTCTCCATATCGTTTGCAACGTGCGCCACCGTGGTTGCGCTGCTCGTTCTGCTGTTCCCGGGCGTTCTTTTTCAGTCAGCCACTGACGTGATGCGCGTGTTCGTCGGCGTCCTCCCCCTGGCCGTGATCGCTTCCTACCTCTCCGGCCTGTATGACGGAAAACTGAGATTTCGAAAGACCAGCACGCCCGTCCTTCGAACGAAGAAGGTGCTGGGCTTGTTCTTCTTCGCGTTCGCCGTGGTCGCGGCAGTCTTCGCCTTCGCTTTCGACGTATCCGCGACGTGGGTGCGGGCCGCGGTATTCGCGCTCGAGGTCCTGGGACTCGGCTGCGCTTTCGTCCTGGGCAGACGGGGCAAGGACCTCCTGGGCGCTTTCTTCCCCGGCTGACGCTGCTTCTATCGCCGTTTTCTGACGCCCCTGACGCTGCTTCTCCGGCGTCGCTTCCCCGAAAATGAAAAGGGCTGCCCTTTCGGACAGCCACTTAATCAATCGCCCCGTCTCTACTTTTTCAGCGCGGTCTCTGCGTCGGCAATCATCTTCTCACCGTCGGTGAGCTGGGACTGGATCGCGGTAGCCGTCTGCAGGGCAGTGGCGAAGTTGCCGGCATCCAGGTCTTTCTGCGCGCCAGCCAGAGCGGCCTTCGCGTCCTGGAGCTGCTTGGCGAAGGTCCCGAAGTTCAGCTTCAGCTTGCGGATCTTCTTCGCGGCCGCCAGCTTCTGCTCGGCATCCGGCAGCGCCTTCTTCAGGGAATCGATCAACACGGTTGCGTCGCTCTGGGCCTTCTCCTTGCCTTTGGCTGCGTCGTTGGCCGCGGTCTCCGCGGCCGCTTTTGCCTCGATAGCCAGGTTCTTCACCTTGTCGTAGTGCTTCGCATCCAACTCCGTCTGCATCTGCGTGAGCTTGTCCTGGGCCGTCTTCAGAGTATCAGCAGCATATGCGACGACGTCCGCGTTCTGCGCGGCGGTCGCCACGGCGGCCTTTGCCGCGTCAATGTCTGCCTGAGGCGGTTTCGCGCACGCGCCAAGCGCGGCAACGAGGACCACCGGGATGAGCATCTTAAGATAACGCATCTTTGAAAACCTCCGAACCGTATCAACTGCACACACCGTCTACGGCACCCGGGCATCAACGATGCTCGTTCTTCAGGGGTAGTTTGGGTACCGATGGCGTGATTGAGTGATGTAGAACCATTTTCACGAGGAAGTGTCAAGCGACATCGAACAACTTCTCATCACAAGTTCTCGCGGTCACTAGGGAAATTGCGGCGATTGTCTATCCCCCTCGACACATTCGTTCGTCGTTGTTTACGAGGGGTCGGTCATCGTGTTAAAATGATGTTTACCCCGCTGCCCGGTGGGCAGCATGTTTCGGCGGCGCTCACCGATTCATCATGCCTCAGTTCTGATGCTCTCCCGTTTTTTCGGGCTGTGAGCGTCTGAAGGGCAGGCACGCTCACGAGCGGATTGCCGGGCAGCGTGACCCGTCGCCCTGGTTTTCCCCCTCCCCCGATTGCATCTGCCGCACATCCTGCCTTCCCGCTTGCGTCCCCCTGCATGCCGCCTCCTCGCATGCCGCGGAGCGACCTGCTACAGCGCGTCAATGGGGCTGGTCACGCCGAGCTTGTTCTTTGTTGCCACGTGGGTGTAGATCATCGTTGTCGACACATCGGTGTGGCCGAGAAGCTCCTGGATCGTGCGGATATCGTATCCGCTCTCGATCAAGTGGGTCGCGAAGCTGTGCCGGAGTGTGTGAATGCTGGCATGCTTGACGATTCCCGCAGCACGCACCGCGTCCCGGAAAGACTTCTGGAGTGTGGTTGGGTAAATGTGGTGGCGCCTGACAGCGCCGGAGAGTCGGTCCACCGCAAGGCTTTCCGAGGGGAACACCCAGTACCAACCCCACTCCCGTCCCACGCCCGTGTATTTTCTGCCCAGCGCGCCGGGTGTCGTCACCTCGATTTCCCGCTTCCTGTCCTGATCGAAGAGCTTATGGACTTTCATCAAGTGGTGATGGATTTTATTGATGACTTTCTCCGGCAGGACCGTTTCGCGATCTTTGCTTCCCTTCCCTGCCCGTATCGCCAAGCAATTCCTTTCGAAGTCGATATCCTTCACCCTTAAGGTGAGACACTCCTCCAGCCTCAGGCCGCCACCGTAGATGAGTTGCGCCATGAGGAGGTACGGCGCTCGTAGGTGGGAAAATGCCCTCTGGATTTCCTGCTTGCTGAGCACGACAGGGAGTTTCTTCGGAACCCGGGAAGGCACAACTGTGGACAAGCCGTTGATATCAACCCCAAGGACGTTTCGATAGAGAAAAAGGATTGCATTGAACGCCAGTCTTTGCGTTGCCGCCGCTACCTTCTTTTCCACCGCAAGAAAGGAGAGAAAGCCCTTCAGATCCTGCTCCGAAAGCTCCCGACGCGGCTTCTCTCTCGTGAACGTCTTGAACTGGGCAAACTAGGCCAGATATGTCTTCTCCGTCCGTAGCGAAAGGTGTTTGAGCCGCATGAGCCGCACGAGCTCCTCTTCCAACACCTTCCAGCTCACGAAAAGCGACGGAGAAGGAAGCTGAATCATCTTTGGGGCTTGAGCAACCGAACGCGTGCCGCGCTCTGCACCGGACGCGAACCCCGTTGGTCTTGCGGCGATAGTCGCAGATGCATCCTTCGAGGGCTGGGTACCGACGTCCGCTTCTTGCGTGGAGCGACTACCACTATCGGCGTTGCCACCATTGCGGCCAACCTTTGCGGCATAGCGTGTTCGATAGTAGGAGTACAACTGGAGCGCCCTCAGGGCTTGCATTACCTGCTGTTTTGAGTATTTGCCGCCGAGCCAATGAAGGAAACGACCCATTGACTGGTCGCTGATTTCCTCTCTCTCAGAATAGTTGCAGTACTTCCTTATCCAGAGTTGATACGGTTGGAGTAGGCGTTCGTCGATTCGATTGTTTTCGATGAGAAACTCCCTGAATGACCGCATAACATGGCCCCCTCTCCGATTACGTACACGCTGCCTAATAAGACGGGACGAAGTGATATGCTGCTTGAATGCGGCAGCTGATGCCGACGCCACCTCCTAACACCATTCCGCTCCGCGTTATCCGCCAAAACTCGCTAATATGATTGTCATAACGCACAGAAATACGTGACTGATTGAATTCTGTGAAAACGGCTTACTTATCTCTTCACCAATGATGAAACGCCGCTTGCACATGTTTCAGCCAGATGAAAACTTCTGATTTTCCTCCACATCGCCCTTGCGCAAATAGATAAGTGCATTCAAAAACAAATGTCCCCAATGAAATCGAGGAAGAGAGTATTGGCTTCCTGAAATCTATAGGGCGCGGGCTCGGGTATGCATGGGTTCCTAGGGTGTTCCGTGACACAACAGGTTGATTCGCAACTGATCAGCTGCAAGGCTCCAGAGTACTTACGGTCTTTCATCCAAAGACCTCCCAGTGCTGCAGTCGGTGTGAACAGTTAAAGCTCTTCAATCGTGAACACCCGCGCCCTGATTGGAGCAATCCCTGGGAGGTGAGCAATATCAGGGAGATGGCAAATAAGAGATTCCCGAAAGTAGTGTCGGCTGACCGCATGATGGCGGGGCTTGTGTACGGGCAAGGGCCAAGGGCTTAAAGAAGTACAATCGAATGGGAACTTCTGTACCATTGAAAGAGGAGTGTCGCTGCCAAACTGATTGCAACAGCTACGCTGTTGGGAACAATGAAACTCAGCTTGCAGCGGTTATGGCTGCCATGCGGGGACCGCCCCACCATCATAGAGGTGCGTCATAACAAATCGTTGCAGTTGTCCGCCTGGGTGCGTCTTTGTTTCGATGAAAGGCCGACTCCAGTGGGGGCTTCGCGTTGGTGATTCGGGGCGGCAACTGAACTCTATGTTATGATGCCCTAATTGAGATTCTTGAGAAGAACCGCCGTCTTCAATGAATCCTTGGGGGAAGATGGCTCACCGAAATCAAGAGGGCGCGGGGCTGAGTCTGCCCTAGGTTTCTAGGGTTTCTTTAAGATGCCCACTTTGTTGCACACTCGGATCGACTTCAGTGTTCAAGCGTTGTCGGTGATCACATTCAAAGAGTCTCCCAGAGAGGCCTTCGAAGCAAACTGCTTTGGCTGCAGATAGGTGAAACCCGCGCCCGCTTTGGAGAGATCTTTGGGGAGGAGCGGAATTGCCGGGAGAGGGCGAATAAAAGATATCCGAAACGGAAAGCGGCCAACCGCATGATGGCGGGGCATGTGGAAGGAAAGCCCAAGCCGGGCTCTGGAGAGACACCTGTGACTGCAAGAGTATACGCCTTTGTGGTATCTGACAGTGGGAATCGATAGTGTTACTACAACCGTTCGTTGTAGATGAGCTGAAGCGAGTTCTCGTACGGCGAAGGCCCACGGTAGGAATCGACCCCGCATCACCGGAGGTCATCATAACAAGTCGTTGCACTTGACCGCCAAATGGCTGTTCGGAACTTTCGCATAGGTCTACCGTGCCCTGAATGTGTTGTTTCCGTCGGGGCGGCAAGTGAACTCTATGTTAAGCGGCTCTATGGTCAATCGACCAACTGCCCAGCCGCAAAGTGGCAGTCGCAAGCGCATGCAGGAGATTGTCGAGTGCGTCTATATCACTACACCTCGATCAGTACTTTATGCTTAATCCTCAAGCATCGGCAGATGAAGTTCAACAGGCTCGATCTAATCAACGACCCTCTTAGACGGCTTCTCAACTGACTTCGTTGACTCACAAAAGATCGTCTATGTTTCCTGTTTCACTGCAAGAGAGGACGATTCGCTGCCCATGTGGTCGATGTATACGCACGATTTGGCGGGAGTACAATCGGTTTTTCACCGGACATGTTTGGCGCAGTTCAACAGCATCGGTTCGGAATCAATATTAGATCCATTAACAAGAGCTATTTCGAGGAACAGGAGACCACAATGCTAATGCGGTCCAGATGAGGTGACATACCGAAGAAGTTCAGAAGACATTGACCATCATCTAGTGCAACGAATCACGGTCACGCCAAGTCGTTTGACACGTTCGAAATCGGCAGGTACAAACTAGATGATTGGAAATTCTGAGCAAGAGTATCGCTTTAAGATATTTGCCATTGACTATAAATTTGGGGCGGACTCTTGACGCCAACCGGATACGACAAGCTCATGGGTGACATGAGGAAGAAGATCAGGCTAGATGCGCCGCATCTTCTTGTCGATATCGAGCCAACCGCATTCACCACCGCGGAGGTTCTGCTGGGCCCCCGATCGACTGAAAGGCTGACCAGCTTATGGTTGAGGCAATTGCAAAGGCGTACTGTCCGGAAGTATTTCAGACATCAGAAAGAGCACCAAGAAGGTGAACTGAGTCCTGACAAACTCACGAGCCGCTTAACAAG